>CAIKNP010000009.1 GCA_903828785.1 uncultured Actinomycetes bacterium
ACCGAAACGCTGAGAAGCCCCATTTTACAGAGCTTCCGCAACCCGACTGAAAAATTCGACGAGTCGCTCTGAAAAATGGTTTTGCCAGCTCTGAGAAGTACCGACGCCACTTGGGGTCTGGACTTATGTATTTGCCCCGCTCGTAGGCACAGACAGAACCAGGCAATTCGGACCAACGAGGGTCCCTTAGCCTGGGCGTTCTGAAATCAAAAAGGCGTGGCGCCGCCCTAATCTTTGGGGCGAATACGACCACGCAGTTCCTCTATCCACGCGGTCGCCGAACGTCGGGCGTCGCTCACTTCGTCACGCTTCTCCCGCGCCGCTTCACCGGTGACGGGGTAGGAGCCGAGAAACTTCACCCGAGAGAGATGGGCCTGCACGTCAGCCAAGCAGTCAGCGACGACGTCGTCGGCGACGTGGCCGTCAAACTCAATCACGAAGCAGTACTCGCCTAATCCCTTCTTGGTAGGGCGACTCTCGAGCTTGGTGAGATTTATGTCGCGCGCGGCGAAGCGACCAAGAATGGCGTAGAGCGATCCGGGACGGTCGGCGTCTTGAAAACAAACGATCAGCGTGCGGTCCGTTCCCGTGGGAGCAGCGATAGCCTGGCGACCAACCAAAACGAAGCGGGTGGCGTTGGCGTCGTGGTCGGCGATATCGTCGGCGATGATCGTCAGGCCGAAGAGCTCGGCCGCTAGGGCTGAGCCCACCGCGGCGAAGGGCTCGGTCGATGCCGCGACGTCGATAGCGGCCTGGGAAGTTGACGTCGTTTCGACAATCTCGGCGTGGGGCAGTGAGGCGAGGTAACCCCGAACCTGGGCGAGGGCGTGGACGTAGCTCGATACGCGAGTGACCCCCTCGGGCAGGGTCCCGGCTCGAGCCAGTAGGTGCATGCGAATGGGCAGGACAATTTCTTGCACTATCACTAGGTCGTGGTCGAAGACCAAGCCGTCGATCGTGGCCGACACCGTCCCCTCGATGGCGTTCTCCAGCGGCACCAGAGCCTGGTCGAGTTCACCGCGCGCCACGGCGGACAGCACGTCAGCGATGGTCGCCCCCGCGACCGGAATAACACTTCCCATCAGGGTCAATGCTTCGTGGGAGAAAGAACCTTCGGGACCGAGATAACCAACGCGGGGGGAATCCATAACGAAATGGTAGTTCGTTCCTGGTACCCCACTAGCCCGCCTCCTACGATAGGAAAGGCTTGACGGAAGGAACACTCATGAAGGACCCGATGTTTCAACTGGACAAAGAGCTGGCTGAGGCGATTTTTCGCTACTGCCGCGAGCGACTCGAAATGGACGCCCCCCTCGACTTTGGGAGTCACGCGGACTCGCCCCCACCGTCACTCGAGGGTCTCATCACCGCGGGTGGTCGCGACGCGATTGATACCCTGCAATTCTTTACCGACGAATTAGCGCACCGCGTCGTCTCCATCGACTCGCCGGGTTTCCTCGCCTTCATTCCCAACGCCCCCACGATGAATTCGCGACTCTTCGATATGGTGGTCGCCGCCTCCGCACTGAATGGCACCAGCTGGCTGGAGTCCGCCGGTGCCGTGGTCGCCGAAAATCAGGCACTCGCCCTCCTCGCCGAGCGCGCCGGGCTGCCCGCGGGTAGTGGCGGGGCCTTCGTTTCCGGCGGCACCGCGGGAAACCTCTCGGCACTCACCGTTGGCCGCGACGTGGGTCACGTGCGCCATCCCGAACTGGCGATGCACGAAGTTCGCTTCGCCGTTTCGGCCGACGCCCACTCCAGTATCGGCAAGGCCCTGCACGTGCTCGGTATCAAGGCCCTGCTCGTGGAGCCCGACGATCACTGCTTCACTCTGGCCTCGCTTGAGCGGGCCCTGGCTGCTGATCCGCACCCCGAAACCGTGGTGGGCATCGTCGCTACCTCGGGAACGACGAACGCGGGCATCATTGACGACCTGGAGGGCTTAGGCGCCTACGCCCGTGCTCACGACCTGTGGTTCCACGTCGACGGTGCCTACGGCGGGGCGGCCCTGTTCTCGGAGCAGCGCGAACTCCTGTCGGGCATACGTCACGCCGATAGTTTCATTGTCGATCCTCACAAGTGGCTCTTCGCCCCCCTGGACTGCTGCGCCCTGCTCTACCGCAATCCCGTCATGGCCCGAAAGTTTCTGGCCCAGCAGGCGAGCTACCTCGACGTCTTGCACACCGCCGACGCGGAAGACCTCACCGAATGGAACCCCTCGGACTTCGGCCTGCATCTGTCCCGCCGCGCCCGCGGATTACCCTTCTGGTTCTCCCTGGTCACCAACGGGGTTAGCGCCTACGAGACGGCCACTCAGGCCGCTATCACCAAAGCCCAGTACGCGGCGGCGTCCATCGAAGCCCGTGAGGGCTTCGAACTCGTTCGACCCGTCAGTCTCTCCATCGTGCTCTATCGCCGCCAGGGCTGGGGGGCCGAAGAGTACAACGCGTGGAGTGACCGACTCTTACGCGAACAGGTGGCCTTCGTGACCCCCACCAAATGGGAAGGCGAAACCGTCGCCCGCTTCGCCTTCTTACACCCCGATACCAGCTACGAATTAATCGACGCCGTGCTCGACTCGATGACGGTCTAGCGGTCCTTCAACAGGGGGTCGGCCGGGTTGCGTTGGACCTCGCCACGTAGCCCCTGGGCGCGCCAGGCCATCCCCGAGAGGGCCTCGAGAACGATACGGTTGCCCAGGTAGGCCGTGATGTCGGCGTGGTCGTATGGGGGGGCGACTTCGACGACGTCGAGTCCCGCCAAGGGCGCTTCCATCGCGATGCGGCGCACGGCGTCGAGGAGTTGACGGCTGCTCAAGCCACCGGGCTCGGGGGTCCCCGTTCCCGGGGCGGAACCCGGGTCGACCACGTCAACGTCGACGGACAAGAAGACCGCATCGCAGTCCATTGCCGCGATCGCCAAGGCTTCGTCCAGCACCGCGTCGAGGCCACGCGCCACAATCTCGCCCATTTCGTAGGAGCGCATGCCCTGCTCGGCCATCCACTGCAGGGTCTCGGGCTCGGGCCAGTAGCCCCGCAGGCCTATTTGCAAGAATCGGTCGCCGCGACAGGCACCGGACTCAATGAGACGACGCATGGGAGTCCCGTGGCCGTGCAGGGACCCGAACTGGGTATCACCGGTGTCAGCGTGGGCGTCGAAGTGAATGACCGCTACGCGACCCCAGCCGACGTGGCGCGCCACGCCGGTGACGTCGGCGAGGGCAATGGTGTGATCCCCACCCAGAATGATGGGTACGACACCCTGAGCGGCGATCGCCGTCACTCGCTCTTCGAGACGTTGGAGGGAGAGTTCCGTATCGCCCGAGGGCATCTCGACGTCGCCGAGGTCCACGACCCGGAGGGCAAGAAGAGGGTCAAGGCCCAGCGCCATGGAGGGACGCATGCCGTCCTGGGGCAGGTAGTCAGTGATGCGAATCGCCTGGGGACCAAAGCGGGTACCCGAACGGTGCGAGGTGCCCCCGTCGAAGGGGGCCCCGATGATGACCGCCCCGGAGGACTGCCACTCACCGACTACGTCGGGATCGGCCTTGGGAATGCCGAGGAAACTCGCGTCTGGACCGTAGAGATTGCCGAGTCGAGTCATGGTGCCTTACTTTTTCGTGATTTGGACCGGAACGCCGGCGTTCAATAGTTCCACCCAGGTCTGTCCCGGGGTCAACAAGATTGGCTGGCCCTTGGCGTTCGTGTAGCGAATCACGTCAGCCTTACTCGCCCCACGCGACCAGGTACCGACCTGTTCACGACCACCACTGAAGATGGCCACGGGACCACTACCCTGCATGATGCCGTAGGAATTCATGGCGCCGATCTGACCGTAGTAGTTGATGGACATCACCACGACGTTCTTCGGCGACTCCAGCGCCCCCGAACCGGTGCGGTCGAGGGGAACCGCGGGCGAGAAGTCATTCATACCGCGATTCCATGATGCGGTCGCGGCGTCCCAGGTCCACGTGACGGGGTAGATACTCGGAAAGGGCACCACGAACTGCGTCACTGGCCGGCCGAGAACTTGACCACTGCCTCGGTACTGAAAGAGGGCGGGTGGAGGGGTGTGGTCCTTGGCCAGCTTGAACAAGGACGGCCCGACGCCGACCAGGTTGTAGGGGGGGACCTTGTTGGGGTCGCGCCACATGGCTGCTCCCGCCCCACTCTCACTAAGTAGTTGCACCGGCGCCGTACTGATCGAATCGATTGCGTACTGGGCACCGCCGGAGAAGACGAAGAGACCCTTGAGCGGCCACACAATTTGCGCATCGGTGGGTCGAACCGAACGCACCGGCTCGATCCGAGTCGGCGCGTGCGAATTAAAGACGGCCGCGAGACGCGTGATGCCCCCGTTAACGATTTCCTCGTACACGACGTCGGCCTGGTTCACGCCCCACTGCGGCAAGGAGTTGGGGTCGTTCTCAATCTTCACGGTCATCGCTGCTCGGTGCTGGCTCGCCCCACCGGGATCGGGCAGTCCGGTCAGCGGGGCAATGGGAGCGGGCAGGGTGGTAGTGGTCGTCGTACCGGGCGTGGACGAACCGCAGGCGCTGAGCAAGAGAGCAGCGACCGCCACGCTGGCGAAGGTGCCAGTCCATTGAAAGCGGGGGGATTTCATACACTCACCCTAGTAAAGAGTGGTCACGATCAAGCCAGGGGTTTCCAGATGACGGTGTGGGGCAACCCGGTGTAGGGACTGGCGTGTTCCGAGCCGGGAATACGCCGCCAGCCCTCGCGGTCGTAGAAGCCCAGGGCCGAATCGCGTCCGTTGGCCCATAGTTCCTCTACGCCTCGTTCGCGGCATTCCTGCTCCAGCGCCTCCATCAGGAGGTGGCCGTAGCCGTGACCCTGGGCCGCGAAATCAGTGGCCACGAATCGAAGTTCGTAGGTGCTGACCTCGGGGTGCAGGGGCGACTGCGAGGGGTAGACGGTACCGCAGGCCACCAGCACGTCATCGACGTACACCGCTCGGTGAATCGTGCTGGCCTCGTCATCACGCTCGTCACTCACCGACGCGTCGGGCTCGTTGTTGCGCAGCACGCGACGTCGCAAGTCGTGCAACTCTTCACCACGGGCTGCCCGTACCTCGAGGCTCATAGGGGTCTACTCATTTCCGTAAACCAAAGCTGCTCGCGCGTCTCGTGAGGCGTCACCAGACCCGTGGGTGCAAAGCCCATTTTACGGTAGAAGGCTTCGGCGCGACCGTTGGACGTCGCGACATTGAGAAAAAGCGAGGCGCCTCCGTCGTCGCGAGCCCAGGTCAGCACGCGGTCCACGAGGGCCGGCCCCACGAGCCCACCGCGAAACGCGAGGACGACGAACATGCCATAGAGCCAGCGTCGCTGCTGATCCTCATCGGGGTCACCGAGGCCCCCACGCACGTGGCCAACCACCCGACCATCTACTTCGGCCAGGTAGGTCGCCGGCGCCGCCGCCAACGCTTCCCATTGGGAGCGGGTCCAGTATTGCAAGTCTTCGTAGCGACTCCGGAAGGCCGCGGCGTTGTCACGTAGGGCTTCGAGGCGTAGATCCCGAACGACGTCGGCGTCCGCAATGACGCTGGGGCGGATTACGACGCCGGCCATTGGTGCATGTACTGGGCAACGCGCTGGTCTTCCAGACTTCCTTGGTCCAAGGCATCGCGCACGCTCAGTCGATCCTGCTCGAGGCGATTCTGTGACAGCTTGGCCTTGCCTTCAATGGCCACAACCTCAATTTCGAGTCCCACGATGGCCTTGTATTGAGCGTGGAGGTAGGTCTCGTCCACCTCCGACAACGACCACTGAGTATCGCGGGTTGCTTCGAACTGTTCGGTTACTTCGCCGGTCTGTTCGTGCAGCCAGTCCGCATCCGGCCGCAGACGCACTCGCCCGCGTACCTCCGCCATGACGTAGTTCCAGGTAGGAACGTGCGAAACACCCTCGAGCCGGCTGGGGTAGTTCGAAGGTGACACGTAGGCGCTGGCGCTTAGGAAAAGTGCCAACACCTCACTGCCGTCTTCGAGCGTGCGCCACCAGTCATTGGCCTTGGCGAGGTGTGAGCGCAAGCTACGTCGGTCCGGTGAGACAACGAAGGGCAGAAAGACACTCCGCAATCCCTCGGGCCCCCCGCGCACCAACGTGCCGGCCCCCGCGTCGGCCACGATAGACCAGGCTCGATCCTCGTCAGTGGCGAACTTCGCTGGAACGTACACGGCCCTCCTAGATGTTGCGGCGCGGTAGACGCGCCGAGTACACAGAATAGCCATCGACCCGGCGGCTGAGCGCGGTGGCAATCACGGTCGCCATCATCAAGGGCAGCGCCAGTGCGTAGCCCGTTCGCGTGAGTTCCATCACGATGACGAGCCCGGCCAGGGGAGCCTGCATCGAGGCCCCAATCATCGCGGCTGCGCCAATGAGGGCGAAAGCACCCAAGGGGCTGCCGGGCCACCAGTGAATCCAGAGCACACCGGTCATCGCCCCGAACAGGGCCCCCGTGGCCAGGAAGGGCGTGAACACCCCACCCGCCGCTCCACTGCCCAGCGTGATGGCCGTCGCCAGGGGCTTGAGCATCCACAAGGCCGCGAAGAGACCCAGGCCGCCGACGCCGAGGAAACACTCGTGCGCAATGTCCTTGCCGTTGCCAAAGACCTGCGGGTACCAAAAGCCAATGACCCCCACGACAGCGAAGGCCAGGGGCATCAGCCAAAAAATCGCGAAGCCCTTGGCCCGGAAGTGCGACACCCAGCCAATGAGTCGCACGTAGAAGACCGAGAGTAGGCCAATGAGGACGCCGGCAAGGACGGACCACGCCAGCAGTGAGGGCGAGTCCCGGTACGAAGGAATATCGACGTAGGTGGCCTGGTTCGACAAAGTGAGGTAGGCGGTAGCGGTGGCGATCAGGGAGCAAAGCGCCGCCGGCAAAACGACGGGCAGCGCAAAACTCCCGAGCAGCACTTCGGCGGTGAAGATAGCCCCACCGAGGGGGACGTTGTAGACGCAAGCGAGTCCGGCCCCGCCGCCACACGCCACCAGGAGTCGTTTCTGGGCCGCCGTGAGCCTAAACCAGTGGGCCAGCACCGAGCCCGACGCCCCACCCATCAGTTTGGGGGCCGCCTCCCTACCCACCGAGGCACCCAGACCGATGATGACTTCCGAAACGACGGACGTGAGGGCACTACGGCGAAAATCGAGTTCACCATCACCACTCCACAGGGCGTCGTCGATCTCGGAACGTTGGTGACCGAGGTGTTTGCGAATCAAGAACCACGCCCCGGCCCCGATGAGCCCAGCGACCAGCAAGCTGGTGAAACGGCGCAGATTCGACGTGGCGGCGACCGCCGCCGAGTAGCTCCCACCGTGGTAGTGGAAGGCCGCGGTCTCGGCGACCTTCAGTATGGCCATCAGGACGTCACCCAAGAGACCGGTGGCCACGCCGGTGAGAGCGACGGCCAACCAAAACATTGGAGTGAGAGCGGCGTCACCGTCGTGGGTGACGTTGGGCTGTTCCATCGCGCCACGCCCCGAAGCGATGCGTCGCTTGATGAGGGGTGCCGGTACCCGCTGCCGCTCACTGGGCTGATCATTTTTACGGCTCACGAAACACCACCATTTCCACCCTCATCGTACTTTGCCGGCGCAGCGAAGTCGCCGGCGAGCCCTAGCCCAGTAGTTCACGCGGGTCGTCGAAAATTAGCTCGGCCCCGCTGCTCACGAGTTCCTCGCGCGAGCCGTAGCCCCAGGTCACGCCCACCGGGGTCATGGCGTGGTGTCGCGCACCCTCCACGTCGTAGCGGCGATCACCGACCATCCACATTGATGAGGTCCCCTCCATCTGCCAGAAGCGCAAAACTTCAGTGATGATATCGACCTTGGCGCTCACGCGACGATCCAGGCTGGCCCCAGCGATCAGGTCAAAGCGATCGGCCACGCCACAGTGCTCGAGCAACTGGCGAGCAAAGTCAACGCGCTTTGACGTGGCGACGGCCAGGGGCAGGCCCTCCTCGACTAGCGCGTCGAGGAGGGCGGGGATGTGTTCATACAGGGTGGCGTTCAGCACCCCAAATTTGCCGTAGTAGTCGCGGTAGGTCGCCACGACCCCGTCAACGTCGTCGGGGGCTACTCCCAAATCTGCGAAGGAGACTTCGAGTGGCGGGCCAATATGGGTCAAAATGCGCTCATCAGAAACGCTGAGACCAATGAGATGCAGGGTGTAACGAAACGAGGCGACAATGCCGGGTGAGGAGTCGGCCAGGGTGCCGTCAAGATCGAAAACGACGTGCGTCGGGCGAAGCGTCAAGCGCCCTACCGCTTGACTTCGAGGTAGGTACTCGCGGCGCCGAGAATAACCAGTACGAAGGGCGGCATCATGGCCGGCCACTGGTTCTTCACGCGAGCGTGGGCCAATACCGCCCCGACGAAGAAGGCCGTCAAGCCGACGGCGGCGGCGACACCAATCGCGGGCCACCAGATGCCCGCCACGATACCCAGCGCCCCGAGTAGTTCGAGAGTGCCGAGCCACGGCACCCAGCTGTCCTTGACGCCCGCCGCGCGCATGGTGGCCAACACCCGACGGTTGCGCGAAAACTTTCCCGAGGCCGATCCCGCGGCAATGGCCGCGTAAAAGCCACAAAGTAGTTCGAAGGCGATTTTCACTTCAGCTCCTGCCCGTCATTGTCTCGGATGTACTGTAAGCCTTCGCGGGTCAGGCGGGGGCGATGAGCGCGCTGAGTTCTTCGACCTGCGAGGCAATGACGGCTCGCTCTCCTTCGCTGGCGATCGAGGCAACTTGCTGACGAGCCCGTTCGAACCAGATGCGCGCTTCATCCAATTGACCACCCAGCAGATACACCCGAGCGAAGCCCTCACTGGTCGAGGCCACGAGCCAGTCCGGCGCATCAAAAGTACTGAGCCGCTCGGAGGAACGATTCATGTAGGTCAAGGCGAGATCACTCCATCCACCTTCGGCGGCGGCGCGAGCCACCATCCACTCGCCGATGGCCAGTTCCTTAGGAGTCGCCACAAATCGCCAGTGGTAGAGCGAGGTGAAGGCGTTGGTCAACAGCTCCTCGTTACGCTCACTCGTCGATGGCTGTTCGAGCAGATCCCAACAATGGTTGAAGGTGCTCACCCCCAAAGCGCGGTGTTCGGCGTCGGAAATCATCGCCAATTACTCTATAACCGACACCGCGGGCGAGGGTGCGGGCGAGGGTGCGCCTGCGCGCAAGGGGGCGTTCGGTAAAAAGAGACTGGGCACTATCCCCAAGACGCAGGCGCCGAAGGACCACCAAAAGGCCGAGCCGAAGGCCTGGGCGAGTTGCGCCAACTGCGTGGCGCTGGGCACACCCTGTCCGCTCTGCATCATCGCCCCCGCCGAGGCACCCAGGCGAGACTGAATTTGGGTGTCCAGCACGACGGCGAAAACGGCCACCGCGAAGGAACCTCCGATTTGTCGAAGGATGTTGGTCGCCGAGGTGGCCCGAGGCACCTGGGCGTAACTGAGGTTGCGGTACGAGGCGGCCACGACGGGCATCATGCAAAAACCCAGACCCACTCCCCGGACCAACAGCGCCAGGGCGAGCAGGACGTAGCTCGTCGTCGAAGTGACCATGGTGAAGAAGAAAGTGCCCAGCGCCATGACCACGGCTCCGCCGACCGCAATGCGTCGCGGTCCGTACTTGTCGGAGAGCGAACCAGCTAATCGCATGACACAGGCCGCGCCGATGCCCTGGGAAGCCATGAGGAGCCCCGTGCGCCAGGCCGGCTGTCCCCGGTCTACTTGGTAATAGAGGGGTAGGAGAAACATCGAACCGTAGAGGGTGGCCCCGGTCAAGGTGATGCCAATCGCCGAAACGGCGAAGGTGCGATCCTTAAACAGCCGCAGGTCCATCAGCGGTTCAACCGAGCGCATTGATTGCCACACGAAGCCGACCGTCAACAAGGTCCCGCCGATCAGACTGTCCCACACCTTGGCCCCGTGGAAGCCACCCTGCGCACCCACTTCACTCAGTCCGTAGACCACGAGGCCCAGGCCGGGCGCGAGGAGGAGAAAGCCCATGAGGTCGAAGCGGTGGTCTCGGTCACTGGGCGACTTGGCCAAGAATGACTTGGAGAGTATGAGGGCAATAATGCCTATAGGCACGTTCACGATGAAGATCCATCGCCAGGTGGTGTTCGAGATAATGAAGCCACCGAGGACCGGGCCGAGAATAGGTCCCAGCAGCGTGGGCACCCCGATAATGCCCATGACCTTACCCATGCGCTGGGGGCCGGCGGCGCGCGCCATGATGGACTGACCCACCGGCATAATCATGCCGCCACCCAGACCTTGCAGGATACGAAAGATAATGAGACTTTCGGCCGACCACGCACAAGCGCACAGGAGTGAACCAACGACGAAGAGCGTCAGGGAGATCATGTACACCGATTTCGTTCCAATGCGGTGCATGGCCCAACCGGAGACGGGGATGACGATGGCCAGGGCCAAGAGATAGCCCGTCGTGACCCACTGGATGGTACTCACCGAGGCGCTGAAGTCTACGCTCAAGCGGCGAAGCGCCACTGCGACGATGGTGGTGTCCAGAATCGCCATGATGGTTCCCAACACCACGACGATCGCCGCTTTGACGACCTCGGGTTCGAGTTTGTCAGTCGCGGAAGGGACCGTGGTCACGAGAAATCTCACTTAGAACGTTTGCCCCAGCGTAATAGTGCGAAGATAGTCAACGTGCTCAGCCCCGACTTTGCCCTTCTCGGGGGTGCGCTCTCCATCGGTGGAGACCTCTCCTATATTCGCGACACCTTCGCGGGTCGATCATTGCCTAATCGTGTTTCGTGGCTGCTCTGGGGCATTGCCACCACCCTGGTCGGCGTCGCCCAGATTCGTGAAGGAGTCCACCTGCAATGGATGCTCTCCCTAGGAATCGGTCTCGGCGATTTTGTCATCTTCGCCGCGTCCTTTCATCGTCGCCACGGCGTTTGGCAACTCAGTGGCTTCGACCTGGCCTGCGGCCTGGCCTCAGCCCTGGGCCTGCTCGTGTGGGCTCGCACGAATAACAACACGGTGGCCATCGTGGCCTTCATTAGTGCTGACGCGCTGGCCTGCATTCCCACCATTACAAAATCGTGGAAGGCCCCACACACCGAAACCTTGTCGGCCTATCTCTGTACCATGCTGGCGGCCATCATCACCCTGATGAGTGCCACGCAGTGGACCTCGGGTGCGGTGGCTTTTGCACTGTGGATAGGCGCTATCAACGCGCTCTTCGTACTACTGGTCGCTCGTCAATACCGAAGCGTGCCACGGGTCTAGCCAACCCGACGACGACGTCGCAGCCACGGAGCTCGCGCGGCGACCACACCCGGACTGCACGGCGCGGTGACGAAGATCGGTGGAAGACGAGAAGCCAGAGTGGCCGAAGCCATCACCGGGCTCTTCGCGCCACGATCCAGTTGAAGTTCTGCACGCTGCCCCAAGGGGTGTGGTGCTGTTCTTGCTCGCTAGCGAGTACGTCGTAACGAGGTCCGAGCGTTTGCGTGAGGTCCGAAATCGAGTATCGAACAACGGGAAGACCCGAACACTCCTGCGGACCGTCTTCGGCAAAAGCCCCCAGGATGACGTGCGCCCCGAGTGCCAGTGCGGCGTTCATGGTTGCGAGGTAGGCCTCGCGATCTGCCGTTTCCAACATGAAATGAAACACCGCTCGATCGTGCCAGACGTCAAACTGCTGGGGAGGTTCCCACCTTCGTATGTCCGCCGTGAAGAAGCGAACGTCACCCGCGAGGTCGTTACTTCGAAGCTGATCGAGCGCTCGAGCCGAGACGTCCAGCGCGCTGAGTTGCGTGTAGCCACTGCTCGCCAACGAAGGAATGAGTGTGGAGACACCGGCGCCGATATCAATAATGGCGTCATCGGAACGAGCCACTGACTCAATGAGACGCAGTGACGTTCGGGGAGATTGCTGATACCAACTCACATCGGTTGGGTCTTTTATCGTATAGATAGTGTCCCAGTATTCGTCAGCGGTACTCACGCAATCAGCGTATCGTCGGGACCAGGTCGAAACTAAAGGGCGAGTCGACACAGAACATGCCGTCGCCCCACCCATTCGGGGAGCAGCGGGTGATCGAAATCGTCGGCGGGGTCGTGGGTCATGCCCACCTTTTCCATGACGCGCCTCGAGGGCGCGTTGGCACTGGTGGTGAAACTCACCACTTCGTTTCGAGGAAAGGCCACGTTTTCTCGGCCCCACGACAACGCCGCCCACGCAGCCTCAGTCGCCAAACCCTGATTCCACGACGACGCTGCCAGTCGCCAACCGATTTCAATACAAGGTGTGAAGTGCGCCTCCCAGCGAGGTTGAGAAAATCCAAGAAAGCCAATGAAGCCGGCGTTCTCGCGACGCTCCACCGCCCAGAGGCCGTAACCCTGTCGCCACCCGTCGACAATTCGATCCATCAAGGCGTCCGATTCACTCCTGCTCAGAAGACTGGGAAAGTGCTCCATAACCCGAGGATCGCTGTTCATTTCAGCAAAGAGGGCACGATCCGCTTCGATCCATGGCCGCAGCCTCAATCGTTCGGTCTTCAGGACCGGAATGTCGCCCACGCCATTGACTGTACAAGAGCTGTTTCGCGTATTCCACCCTACGGCGCACGACATTGGTGTACCGTCAAATCTTTAAAACAAGACTTGGCATGAACATCTTCAGAAATGGAGGCCGACAACCAGAGAAAGCGCTTCATCCACGGCCCACATCTCCTCCACGCTGAGGCGACCAATCGCTTCACTGGTGCGCCTGACATCAGCGACGGCCATCTGTTCAATAAGAACGCGCGTCGGCTAAGACTCAATTGTTACCTGGGGACGAAAGGTCGCGGGAAGGGCGCTCAGTGACGTTGGCGCCACGATGACTGTCGATAGAGGTGTGAGCACATCACTCTGAATAATCACGCCGAACCTTGGCCCTTGTTGTTCGTGGCTCGAGCGTGGAGGTGGCAGCAGCCGAACAACATCACCCCTCGGCACCTTGGTTCTCCATGAACGCAGCGATCTGTTGCCTCTCGTGACGGTCCTGCTGATCAGCGGCGATGAGTTCGGCTTCGCGTCGAACCACCTCACGACGCCTCAAGCGCTCCGCAGCTCCTCGCAGTGCTTCACGGATAGCTTCGGATCTCGTGAGTTCCGCAGCCTCCAGTACTTGTAGATGGCGTTGAGACTCGGCATCGAGTCGAAATGAAATCGATTGCGAGATACGGCCTGACGCAGTCAGTTTTCCAGGGAGAAGCGATAGACGTTGGTCTCGCGTTTCACGAACCCTATCGATTGATATAGGCCGTTAGCGGCCTCTCGAGAAGGTCGACTCGTCAAGTCAAGGGTGGTGGCGCCAGCGATCCGAGCGTACACCATTGCCTCCTCGATCAGTGCCCGGCCGATACCGCGAGCGCGAAAGGAGTCATCAACGACGACGTCTTCGATCCACGCTCGCACTCCCGTCAGGATGGGAAAGAGAGCGAGGGTGAGGGTGCCAACAATTTGACCGCTTTCCCGCGCCACCAAAAAAACATTGCTCGACGCCGTAACGATGTTGGCGAGACGCTCCATCGTGACGGTGGATGCACTCGGCGAGAGTTGGGGGGTGAGTCGCTGCATAGCCGCCAGGAGCTCGGGGGTCGCCTGCGTTAGTCGTTCAATGCTCATCGCTACCTCGCCATACGGGTCTACGAACGTCATCGTAAAAGACGGGGAAGGAGGAGTCGCGAATCGCCGCGAAGATTGCGGGCGACCAGCGCTCGGCGCCCAGGGTATTGGCCGGCAGGCTGTCCTGGGCGAACCAGCCCAGGTCGAGGGTTTCGTGGGGGTGCCCCGCGAGCGTGCCACCGACGGCGCGGCATAGGAAGATCAGCGAGTAGAGAGGAATCCTCGACAGACCGAGTCGCATGCCGTCGAGCACTCCGATGAGGCGAACCACCTCGGCGTCGATTCCGGTCTCTTCTTTGACTTCCTTCACCACGACCTCGGGAGCGGAGTACCCAATATCCGCCCACCCCGTTGGGTAGAGCCAGACACCCGAATCGGAGCGCTGGATCATGAGAAGTTCATCGCGCTCATTAACCAAGATGGCCCCCACCGCTACTTTCGGCGTGACGTAACCGGCCGAACCACGTTCGGCCCCCTTCATCCATTCGGTGACGTAGGCCGGAGCGTCCAGGGCGTCCTCACCATCCGCACTGGCCTTGAGATCCGCGGCGACGGCCAGAATCTCTTCGTAGCGTTCACGTTCGTAGGGGCTCTCGGTAAACCCAATTCCCGTTCGGGCGAGACCCGACAGGGTTTCGGCCCACCGACGTAACTCCGCTTCCGAGGCACTCATTCGTGATCGAGCTACCGACTCACACCACGGTGACGGCGAGGACCTCGTCAAGGTCGCCGACGAGGCCGGTGTAGAAGGCGCCGAACTCACCGTAGAGGGTGGAGGCTTCATCAAAACGCATCGTGTAGACGCAGTCCTTAAGGTCGTCGGGACGAACACCAAAGAGGGTGACACCCCACTCCCAGTCGTCCAGGCCCGTCGAGCCGGTAACGACCTGAATAACGCGACCCTTAAAGTCACGCCCCGACTTCCCGTGATCGCGCATAAGCGCTTCGCGCTCTTCGAAGGGCAAGGCGAACCAGTTCTTCTCTTCACCACGGCGCTTGCTCATGGGGTAGAAACAGAAGGCCTTCATGTCCGACGGGGGCAAGACGGGGTAGAGGCGAGCATTTTGCAACTCCTCACTCATCCACGCTCCGTACTCGGAGACCTCGGTCACCGAGACGTACGACTCCGAAACCTGCAGGCCCGAGGCTTGCACCTTTGACTGGAAGCGGCGCAAATCCCAGAGATCCTCGCCCAGCACCATGAAACACAGGTCGGCCTTGGCACCCATGATGGCGGCCGTTACTACTTGCACCTTGGCATCATGGGCGTCCGAAATCGCCTGGTGCAGCAGGTCTCTATCGACCTCGCCGCTCACGTGGCAAAAGAGGTGTAAGACGTTGACGCCCTTGGCGGGGGTCATAGGTGTAGTGGTCATACGTCCATGATACGAGGCGCGCGACGCCCGCCGCCCGAAAAGCACAAGGCCGCGGGAACGAGTCCCGCGGCCTTGTGCTGATATCGAGAAAACGGCTTAGTAGTCGTCCATTCCGCCACCGGGCATGGCCGGCGCGTTGGCTTCGGGCTTGTCAACGATGACGCACTCGGTCGTCAAGAACAAGGCCGCAATGGAGGCGGCGTTCTGCAAGGCGGAGCGAGTCACCTTGGCGGCGTCGATGACACCCGCCTTGACCAGGTCCTCGTATTCGTTGGTAGCGGCGTTGAGTCCCTCGGAGGGGTTGGTCAAGTTGCGAACCTTGTCGACGATGACCCCACCCTCGAGACCGGCGTTAACGGCGATCTGGTTGAGCGGAGCTTCAACGGCCTTGGCCACGATGCGCGCACCGGTAGCTTCGTCACCCTCGAGCGCGTCAGCAACCGCCAAGATGGCGGCCTGGCTACGCAACAGGGCCACGCCACCACCAGGAACAACACCCATTTCAATGGCGGCCTTGGTCGTGGAAACGGCGTCTTCGATGCGGTGCTTCTTTTCCTTCAGTTCCACTTCGGTAGCGGCGCCCACCTTGATGACGGCAACGCCACCGGACAGCTTGGCGAGGCGCTCCTGGAGCTTCTCGCGGTCGTAGTCCGAGTCAGTGTTTTCGATTTCGGCCTTGATCTGCGCGACGCGACCAGCGACGGCCACGGCGTTCTCGTTACCGACCACGATGGTCGTCTCGTCCTTGGTGACCACAATCTTGTTGGCCTGACCGAGGAGCTCGAGCCCAGCGGCGTCGAGCTTGAGGCCAATTTCTTCGGAGATGACGGTTCCGCCCGTGAGGACGGCGATGTCTTGGAGCATGGCCTTGCGGCGCTCACCGAAGCCGGGGGCCTTGACCGCGACGGACTTGAAGGTGCCGCGAATCTTGTTGACGACCAGGGTCGCGAGCGCTTCGCCCTCGACGTCTTCGGCGATAATCAACAATGGACGGCCCGACTGCATGACCTTTTCGAGGATGGGCAGTACGTCGCGGATAGCGCCGATCTTTCCAGCCATCAAGAGGACGTAGGCGTTGTCGAGAACCGCCTCTTGGCGCTCCATGTCGGTTGCGAAGTAGGGGGCGATGTAACCCTTGTCGAAGCGCATACCTTCGACCAGGTCCATGTCCATTCCGAAGGACTGGCTCTCCTCGACGGTGATAACGCCGTCCTTACCGACCTTGTCGATCGCGTCGGCGATGAGCTGACCAATCTCGGTGTCGGCCGCGGAGATGCTGGCCACCTGAGCAATCTGCTCCTTGGTGTCGGCCGGCTTGGCCAAGGCTTCGAGCGATGCGAGCGCGGCCTCAACGGCGGCCTCGATACCCTTCTTCAAGGACATGGGGTTAGCGCCAGCGGCGACGTTCTTCAAGCCCTCACGGACCATGGCCCAAGCCAAGACGGTGGCCGTGGTGGTACCGTCACCGGCCACGTCGTCAGTCTTCTTGGCGACTTCCTTGACCAACTCGGCACCGATCTTCTCGAAGGGGTCTTCGAGGTCGATGTCCTTAGCGATGGAGACACCGTCATTGGTAATCGTGGGGGCGCCCCACTTCTTATCCAAGACGACGTTGCGACCCTTCGGTCCCAGGGTGACGCGAACGGCGTCAGCCAACTTGTTCATGCCGCGCTCCAGCGAGCGACGGGCTTCTTCATCAAATGTAATTAGTTTCGCCACGGCGATTCCTCCTAGTGCGAGATCTACACCGGTTGCGGTGCAGATGCAATATTAGCAGTCTAGGGGTGAGAGTGCTAACCGAGTCAGCCGCCGGCGACCGCGGGCACCAGTGACACGGTGGTGCCGGCGGTGAGTTCCGTGTCCAAACCATTGAGGAAACGCACGTCTTCGTCGGCGACAAAGACGTTGACGAAACGTCGCAAGGATCCCTTGTCGTCGAGAACGCGAAAAGCGATACCGGGGTAGGCCGCGTCGACGGCGGCGATGGCCTCCCGCACGGTGCTGGCTTCAACTGGTACTTCGCCGGCGCCGCCCACGAGGACGCGCAACTGACTAGGCAAACGGACAATCACACTCATGAGGCACTCACTAACCGTAGGAAATTAAGGGCCTCCTCGGCATTCGCCAAGGAGGGGGTAATCGTGGCCGAGACCACGGCGGTGTCAACCACGGCGTCAAGGGTCTTGAGACCGTGGCCCGAAATAATCGCGACAATCGACTTATTCGGGTCGATAGTGCCACGTCGAATCATCTGGCGCAAGGAGGCGATAGTCACACCGCCGGCGGTTTCGGCGAACACGCCTTCGGTCTGGGCGAGCAAACCGATGCATTCGAGAATTTCTTCGTCGCTCACCGAGCCACAGTCACCACCCTTGGCCCGTAGGTTGTCGAGAACGTAGGGACCATCGGCCGGATTACCAATCGCCAGCGAACGAGCAATGGTGTTGGGCTTCTGGGGTGTCACGACCTCGGCGCCTTCGGCGAAGGCGGTGGCGATGGGCGAACAGCCCGTCGCCTGGGCCCCGAAGAGTACGGGGGCGGTCCCCGAAACGAGACCGAGTTCGATGAACTGATTGAAACCCTTGGCGACTTTGGTGAACTGGCTTCCCGAGGCCAGCGGTACCACGACCTGATCCGGCATCGTCCACCCCAGCTGCTCACAGATCTCAAAGGCCAAAGTCTTGGAGCCTTCGGCGTAGTAGGGACGGAGATTTACGTTGGCGAAGGCCCAGTCCGGGTGCTCGGCGACGAGTTCCACGCAGAGACGATTAACGTCGTCGTAGTTACCCTCAACGCCGAGGACCGTTCCCCCGAAGATAGCGGTCATGGCGATCTTGGACTTTTCAAGATCCGAGGGAATGATGGTCACACTGGGCCAACCGATGAAGGCGGCGTGCGCGGCTACCGAGGTCGCCAGATTTCCCGTCGAGGCGCAGGCGGCAGTGGTAAAACCCAGTCGCCGAGCGCTCGAGAGTGCGCAAGAAACCACGCGGTCCTTGAAGGAACCAGTGGGGTTTCGAGTGTCGTCCTTGAGCCAGAGTTCCTTAACGCCGAGGACCTCGGCGAGACGAGTGGCTCGTCGCAGCGGCGTCCAGCCGGCGCCCAGGTCCACGGGCTCGACGCCGGGATCGGGCAAAAGGGCGGCGTAGCGCCAAATTGAACTCGGGCCGGCTTCAATGCTCGCCCTCGTCACGACGCCCTTGGCCGCCTCGAGGTCGTAGTCAACCTCCAGCGGACCAAAACAGAACTCGCAGGAGTACCGTGCCTCGGTGGGATAGGTCGCCCCGCACTCTCGACAGAGAAGACCGGTCGCAAAACTCGCCATACTGCATTTCCCTTTCATCGTTCGGGCTTTGGCACCTGGTGTGACAGGAATTCTCCTGGGGATCACACTGGTTGCCGCGACTTCAACGGGCCCGTCCCTCAGTCGCTCTGGATGACACTTCTGGCTACAACTATAGCGGGCTTCGATTGGTCGCATTCATTCGCTTCCCCTACATTGGAGTCGTGCTCTCCCCCACCCCCTGGACCCTTTCCCCAGAGGAGCTTCGTCGAGGTGTGGAAATGCTCGGCGAACACCGCCAAAGCGTCGCGGTCATTATTCCCGCCAAGAACGAGGCGGCCACCATTGGATCCGTGCTGGATGCCGTACGGCAGCGATCGCATCTCGTTGACGAACTCGTCGTGGTCAACGACCATTCGGCGGATGACACAGCGACGGTGGCTGAGCACCACGGAGCGCGAGTCGTCAATCTCGATTCCGCTACGGGTAAAGGTGGTGCCCTGCTGGCGGGGCTGGCGGAAACGACCAGCGAACTCGTCGTCTTCTTGGACGCTGACGTCTTGAACACCACGCCGGATTACGTCCCCTTTTTGCTAGCCCCCCTCGTCCTACGCGAAGAGATTCAAATGGTCAAGGGGTACTACGTGCGCCCCCTGCACGACATGCCCAGTGGCGGTGGTCGGGTCAATGAACTCACCGCTCGACCCATTCTTAGTCTGCTCTACCCGGGACTGGGAGAAATTAGACAACCACTCGCGGGCGAGACCGCCTTGCGGCGCAGTGTGCTCAACGAGATTGCCCTCGCCTCCGCCTACGGCATCGAAATTGCCCTATTGCTCGACACCGCGACACAGTCGGGAGTAAACGCCATCGCCCAGGTCGACCTCGGTGTTCGTCGTCATCGGAATCGACCGCTCGAGGAACTGAGTCCCATGGCCACCGATATTTTGCGTTTGGCGCTCACCCGATTCGGAGTACACCTTCCCGCGCACTAGGGACGAGCGTTCGGACCCAGAATCAAAATAATGTCGTCGCCGGTGGCACCAGGCACGGGACGAGCCGATCCCAGCGGTCGAGCCGCGGACAGAGGGACCTTAACGGCACTCGCAATTTCGGCGGCGGCCCACTGGTAGCCGGGGGCGTAATAGACGACGGTGGCAGCAAGGTGGGGACCATTAATCGGGGAGAGCGTGTCCCACCCTTGGGTTTCTAAATTAACGGTGAAGACGCGGGCCAGACCAGCGGTGTGGGTGCCGTTCGCTACCTGCACCGAGACCCGCGACTTTGGTGCGCGCTTCTGCACCGTTGCCACCGTGCTCGAGGTCGAACCACCCGTGTGCTTCGTTCCGTGCGTCGGGTGGTTTGTGGTTGGCGTGGCCGACGGCGTCGTTGGCGAGTGCGTGGCGCGCTCGACCACGAAAGCGGCGACGACGAAGACCAGCAGCAAAACGATCATCACGGGCGTTGACGGCTGGTAGTGCGAGCCACCGGAGCGGTTCGGCTGGTCCAAAGAAGTACTCATCACCTTCCAGCCTATTGCCCCATCGACTGTTCCCTCACCGAAGAAGCTCTCGAGGGGGATCTGGTTCTACTTAACCGTGTGCAAAGACACCTGCCAGGCCAAAAACCAGCCGACAAAAGGGGACTGCAGCCGCAAGGCGCCGGGAGCAGAAGGTGGCGGCACCCAAGACGTCCTCTCCAAGATTTCCGCCCCAATGCACTTTTCCTCAGGTCACGAGTTTCAGCATTGGCCGTTTTGGTCGAATAACAATGGGTTCGGTCGTCAGACTCCAAATGCTTAGTTCGCCGTAGCGCCACGCCATTGGCCCATAGACCCCGCTCCCCTGTTCGTAGGCCTTGGCATGACTAAGAGCTATCAGGGGAGCGCAATCAACACAATGTGCTTCAAAAACACTTTCACGAGTGTGCCGCTCAAATTTGGTTTTGATGTTGTAAATCATTTGATAATGCTTGCTTCCCGGTGTGACACTGTCGAGGGCCGTGGTCAAGAGCTTGCTTGGCAGCCCAGGCTCGCCAACGATTCACAATGAGCTCAATTTCAGAAGGGCTAGAATTGGTTTTCTGCCGAGGAAATATCAGTACGCAGAGCCGTAGCCGATGTAGCTCAGGGGCAGAGCAGGCGATTTGTAATCGTCAGGTCGGGGGTTCAATTCCCTCCATCGGCACGCTGCCAGTCACTCAGTGTCTTCGTGTGGGCCTTGTCATTCCGTGGCGCGAACTGACCATCGTTCGACAACCACTCAATTGTTCGGCCAGGACGAAAAAATGTGAATTTCTCCCCGAAACCGAGTGGCGGCTCATGAGCAGAGTGGAAAGATGGTGGTGTTTCGGGACATCAAGAACGAGTAAGGGAAAATCGCGATGGGTATGCAGTCCTCAGTTACTGAAACTATGAAGGAATTCCGTAGCTTTGCTCTTCGGGCAAACGCACTCGATCTGGCGATTGGAGTCGCCGTCGGAGGAGCCTTCACCGCCGTGGTGCAAGCCATCGTCTCGGGATTCTTCACACCGCTCATTGCGGCGATTTTTGGTCAAGCCAGTTTCGCGAATCTGTACTTCACGATCAACGGTAGCCACATCCTCTACGGCCTCTTCATCAATGCCATTGTTACCCTGCTGATCGTGTCAGCAACACTGTTCTTCTTTGTCGTGAAGCCGATTAATACCATTCGCCGACGCCTTGGCCACGACGCACCCGCACCACTTGTGGCTGCGTGCCCCGCGTGTCTGACGCCAATCAACGTGGAGTCAAAGCGTTGTGCATCCTGCACCGAAGTGTTGCCGAGCGGTTGGGCCAACCTTTAACTGACGAAAACCTCGACCATATTCATTTGGCCCGGGGCAATGGTTTGTTCGAAATGAATCACTACTGGATAGCCCAGGCTGGTCAGAAATCTCCGAAGGTGACTGCCGATCTGGAGGCTAAGGACTTTGGTCTTTGATGAATTTCCCACCCTGACGATGCTTATCCTGGACTTTCCCAAGGATTCAATTCGGTTGACAATTGGCTGAACCAACCTCGGATGGTCAGAAGAGACTGCGCCAACAAATTCCATCACTGGGACGGCAGTGAGTTTTACCCATTGTGCGAACAGCGTTAAGTCGGTAGCAAATGAGAAGGTTGCCCCATTCGCGTATTTCGTTCCGCTACCATCCGCTTTGGTGTTCCAACTAGAAAATGAGTAACCGACCTTCGAAAAAGCCGGTGAAAGCTTTGTGAAGAGCGTGAGGGTGGTGGGGGCGTTCTTAGTCTCAAGACTGTATTTGGAGTCGCTACTCGTCGCATTCTCGAAAAACGAAACGTTGTGAAATGCCGGTTTCCATTGTGCGTAAAGGCTGAGATCAGAGCCGAAGCCATAGACCGCGGCATTCGCGTAGGAAGTACCCGTTCCGTTCGGCGACGTGTTCCAATCAAAAAATGTATAACCCGGATTACTGAATTGGGGTGAGAGCGATGAAAATGAAGTTAAATTCGTCGCGATTGAGCTTGTTTGGGAGGCCAAGACTGAAGAGGCAACCTTCGGGTTCTCGAAAAATGTAACCGTGTGGAAAGTAGTTGCATTTGCGGGAACAGGCAAGGTCACAGACAATCCCATTTGAAGCAGTAGACCAGCCAGCAAAAGTTTCTTCATACCAACCCCAACCTGGTAACGCCTCGTAATTGACCAGAATCGACATGTTACGCAGACCGAATGGTCTTTGTCTAGGGGAATTTAGGAGCGCAGCGCTCGCTGACGAGCAACTTCGAAGGCGGCAATCGAAACAGCCACACCGGCATTCAGCGAAACAATCTTGCCGATTTGAGGGATGGATACAACAGCTTGGCAACGCTTACGCGTGAGGGCCGACATGCCGTTTTCTTCTCCACCGACGACGAGCGCCACCGGTGTTGACCCAAGGTCGAGGTCGTAGAGAGAATCCTTTGATTCGCCCGCGAGACCCACGGTCAAAATTCCTGCCTTGTTCATCGCTTCAATAGCGGTCGGAATTCCGCCGACGTCACTGAAGGTGAGGTACTCGATTGCCCCCACGGCAGTCTTTGTGACCGTTGGTGATATGCGCGCTGAGCGGTGACGAGGAACGACTACTCCGCTCACCCCCGCCCCATCAGCGCTACGCAGCATGGCCCCGAGATTGCGAGGGTCGGTCACCCCATCGCAGACGAGGAGAAAGGGGTTGGCCTGTTCGAGCAAGGTTTCAAGCGGCACCGTGTCGAGACGACCGGCCATCGCCATGACTCCCTGGTGACCTTCGGTGCGGGCTTCGCGATCGAGCCGCGCCATCGACACCATCTGCGTGGGGATACGTTGCCGCTGAGCTTCGCGTTCAATTGCGTCGAGCATTTCGGAAGGATCTTGGGAGTCCGCAATGAAGATGCGGTTGACCGGACGGCGCCGGGCCTTTAAGAGTTCGAGCACGGCGTGACGACCTTCAACTTGCTCACCGCCGAGACCCTCCTTGTCACGGTTTGCGACAGGGCGCTGGCCGACCTGACGACCTTGAATGGGACGGCCGCCTTGGCGGGGTGAGCGACGGGGGGCGGGGCGGGGACTCAACTGAACTCCTCTAGTAAGACAACGGCATTCGCCGCTATTCCTTCAACTCGACCGATAGCACCGAGGCCCTCCGTGGTGGTGGCCTTGACGGATACGACGCAGCCCACCAGCTCGGACAAGGCCTTCGCCATGGCGGGCATAAAGCCCACGAGTTTCGGTCGCTCGGCGATGATGGTCACGTCGGCCGAGGTGACCCGGTAGCCCAAGAGAGCAAGGTGCTCAAGCACCTTCGAAAGCAGAACTCGGGAAGAAACGCCCGCCCAATTGGGATCGCTGTCAGGAAAGTGACGACCGAGATCACCGAGGTTGGCAGCACCGAGGAGGGCGTCACAGAGGGCGTGCGTGGCGACGTCGGCGTCGGAGTGCCCGTCGAGACCAGGGGAACCCTTCACCTCAGTCAGTCCGAGCCAGAGTGAACGCTCGGGGTCGGCACTAAAACGGTGCACGTCAATGCCGTGACCAATCTTCATGGTGGCTCCCCGCAGGCGCCGGAGACGCTCAAGGTCGCCCGGATCCGTAATCTTTATGTTGTCACGTTCACCATCGACAATGACGACACGACCACCGATGGACTCCACCAAGGCGGCATCATCGGTGGCGCGCTCGAGTGAGGCGTGCGCGTTGACGAGCGTCTCGCGGCGAAAGGCCTGCGGGGTTTGCACCGTGACCAAATCCTCGCGCGCCACCGTGCCAACCACCTCGTGGTCAATCACGCGCTTGACCGTATCGGTCACCGCGAGGGCGGGAATGGCGGCGTCCGCGCCGAGCAACACGGCGTTGACGACCCGCAAGAAGAGTTCGGCGGAGGCCTGCGGGCGGGCGGCGTCGTGTACCACGACCACGTCGGCGAAGGGAAGAACGCTGAGCCCCGCTCGGACGGAATCCGAGCGAGTGTCCCCGCCAACAACCACCAGGTCGGCTCCTTCACCAGACCCGGCGTAGTCACTGGGGACTACCAGCACGACGACGTCAGCGACGCTGCGAGCAAGCGAGACGGCGTGCGCCGCCATGGAAACTGACCCGAAGGGCAGGAACTGCTTTGGACCACCGAAGCGAACTCCGCGTCCGCCGGCAACGACGACGGCGGCGACGCTCACGACTAGGGCAGCACCGAGGCGAGTTTGGCCTCTGCGGCTTCGGTGTCCACGTTCAGGGCGAAGGTCAGTTCCGAAACCAAGATTTGACGAGCTCGGGTCAACATTCGCTTCTCGCCCGCCGACAGGCCCTTGTCCTTGTCGCGAAGCGAGAGGTTGCGCACGACCTCGGCCACCTGGTAGATGTCGCCGGAGCGAAGCTTCTCGGAGTGGTTCTTAAAGCGACGCGACCAGTTGGTGGGCATGCGCGCTTCCTTCTTGCGAAGCACGGCGAAGACTTCCTCGACTTCTTCGTCGTTAATTACGTCGCGGAGACCCACCGACTCGGCGTTCGCGACCGGCACCATGAGCACCAAGTCGGTGTAGGCAACCTTGAGCCTGAGATAGTCCTGCTTGACGTCAAAGGCAGTGATTTTCTCAATCTTCTCCACGGTGCAGGCACCGTGGTGGGGATAGACGAGTCGATCGCCCTTCTTGTACTTTTGAACGGCCATGTACGCGGGTTCTCCTCATAGAGCAGTCGCCAAGCGGCGAAAGGGGATTTACCATTCTAGCCTATTTTTCCACAGACGTGACCGATGAGGCGTATCAGTGGCGTTTCCGCCTTGGGAAATGGGCTACCTAGGCCGTTGGAGCGGTGTCTTCGAAGTCCACTGAAGGCGGCAAAGCCTCAACGCCTTCGAAGGTCAATTCCGGTCCGTTCGGCCCTTCGATGACGTCAACCACGATGGTCTGCGGTGCGTGGAACTCCTTGAACAGGATCTTTTCGCTCAAGACGTCCTCAACGTAGTGCTGCACGGCACGGCGCAAGGGGCGGGCCCCCAACTCGCGGTCGTAGCCCTTGTCGGCCAAGAAGCCCTGGGCCCCCGCGGACAACTCGAGGCCAAGACCCTGGTTCGACAACTGCTCGCGCAAGCGACCAATGAAGAGCTGAGCAATCTCAATGACTTCTTCCTTGGTCAACTCGTGGAAGACGATGGTGTCGTCAATACGGTTGAGGAACTCCGGTCGGAAGTGGCTCTTCAATGCCGCCTGAACCTTTTCCTTCATCCGTTCGTAACTGGCGAGGTCGTCGCCCTTACCAAAGCCCATGGTCTTACGCAGGTCGGCCGTTCCGAGGTTGGAGGTCATGATCAAGATGGTGTTCTTGAAATCGACCTGGCGACCCTGCGCGTCCGTCAAGCGACCATCTTCGAGGATCTGCAACAAGGTGTTGAAGACGTCGGGGTGCGCTTTTTCGACTTCGTCGAACAAGACCACCGAGAAGGGCTTACGGCGAACCGCTTCGGTCAGCTGACCACCCTCGTCGTAGCCGACGTAACCGGGGGGCGATCCAACGAGACGACTCACCGAGTGCTTCTCCATGTATTCGGACATGTCGAGCTGGATAAGCGCGTCCTGATCGTCGAAGAGGAATTCCGCCAAGGTCTTGGCCAACTCGGTCTTACCGACACCGGTGGGACCAAGAAAGATGAACGATCCGCCGGGACGCTTGGGGTCCTTTAGACCAGCGCGCGTGCGGCGAATGGCCCGACTCAAGGCGCTGACTGCTTCGTTCTGACCAATGATGCGCTTGTGGAGTTCTTCCTCCATACGCAGCAACTTCGCGGTTTCTTCTTCGGTGAGACGGTAGACCGGGATGCCGGTCCAGTTAGCCAGTACTTCAGCGATGGTGTCTTCGTCAACGAGGTCGAAGGTGTCGCCGCCCGAAGCCTTAACGCTTGCGTCGAGCTCGTCCTTCTTGGTCAGTAGCTCGCGCTCCTGCTCCTCGAGAGCCTTGGCCTGGTCGATGGCCCCCTTCTCCATGGCCGTTTCCTTGTCCGCGCGAACGCGAGCGATGTCCTCGTCGATCTTCTTGGCAGCCGGTGGCGCGACCATGCGACGAATGCGCAGACGCGAGCCCGCTTCGTCAATCAAGTCAATCGCCTTGTCCGGCAGGAAGCGGTCAGCGATGTAGCGATCGGCCAGATTGGCGGCGGCCACCAGAGCCTGGTCGGTGATCTTCACCGCGTGGAACTCTTCGTACACTTCGCGAAGACCCTTAAGGATGTCGATAGTCATAGCCACGGAGGGCTGGTCGACCTTAACGGGCTGGAAGCGACGCTCCAGGGCGGCGTCCTTCTCGATGTGCTTACGGTACTCGTCGATGGTCGTCGCACCAACGGTCTGCAGTTCGCCACGAGCCAACATCGGCTTCAAGATCGAAGCGGCGTCAATGGCGCCCTCGGCGGCTCCCGCCCCCACCAGGGTGTGGATCTCGTCAATGAAGAGAATGATGTCTCCACGGGTGCGAATTTCCTTCAGCACCTTCTTGAGGCGCTCCTCGAAATCACCGCGGTAGCGCGAACCGGCCACCAGCGCTCCGAGGTCGAGGGTGTAGAGCTGCTTGTCGGCCAGCGTCACGGGTACCTGTCCGGCGACGATCTTCTGGGCCAAGCCCTCTACGATGGCGGTCTTACCAACACCGGGTTCACCGATGAGGACGGGGTTGTTCTTCGTGCGTCGCGACAAGACCTGCATGACGCGCTCGACTTCTTTTTCTCGTCCCACCAAGGGGTCGAGCTTGCCCTCGCGGGCGTACTGCGTGAGGTTGCGACCGAACTGGTCGAGGACGGCCGAGCCACCCTGGGAATCGCTGTCGCCACCCTTGGAGGAAGACGAGGGGCTGGAGGTGCCGCTTTCCTTACCGGCCTGACCAGTCATCATTTGAATTACCTGGGTGCGAACGCGGGCCATGTCGGCGCCCAATTCGTTAAGCACCTGAGCGGCGATTCCGTCACCCTCGCGAACCAGTCCCAGCAACATGTGCTCAGTGCCGATGTAGGAGTGTCCGAGTTGCAGCGCTTCACGCAAGGAGAGCTCCAGGACCTTCTTCGCCCGTGGCGTGAAGGGGGGCGAGCCGGGGCTCGGCGTGGCGTTAGGGGTGATGTGCTCTTCCACTTTTTCGCGAACCACGTCAAAGGTGACCCCTAGTGCGTCAAGGGTCTTGGCGGCGACGCCTTCGCCTTCTCGAATCAGACCCAGGAGGATGTGCTCAGTGCCTATGAAGGCGTGATTCAAATCACGCGCTTCTTCCTGGGCGAGTACGAGGACTCGACGGGCTCGGTCTGTAAATCGCTCGAACAATTGAATTCCTTTTTTCTTGGTAACCAGAGTGTATAGGTGGAATGTGACCGCGAAATCTCTCCCCCGTGACCAGTACGAACAGAGTCAAAAAGCCTAGGGCTTCACTGGCAAAACGCCGGCGCCTCCCAAAACGCGCGGCGCGGCGCCACGGGTCCAGCGCTCACCGCTGCGGCGAAAGGAGTGCCCGAGAGATACCTCTAGGCTGGAGGGTGTGAACCCCTACCAGCACTTGCAATTGCCGTTGGTCGAGGGGGACGTCGCCCGGCTTGAAGGACTTCTCGCCGAATCGGTCATTTTCGGCGACGCGTACCTCGATTCCGTCACCACCCACCTCATCTACGCGGGCGGCAAGCGTTTGCGGCCTCTACTCGCCGTCGCCTGTGCCACTTTTGGAGAACGCGAGGCGACCAGGGAAGACCTGATGGGCGGGGTGGCCGTGGAGTTAATGCACCTGGCGTCGCTCTATCACGACGACGTTATGGACGAAGCAGAAATCCGTCGCAATGTCGAGAGCGTGAACGCCCGCTACGGCAACCTCATCGCCATTGTCGCCGGTGACTACCTCATGGCCCGTTCGGCCGGCATCGCCGCCGATCACGGGGTCGAGATGGCTCGCCTCATGGCCCACACCCTGGCCTGGCTGACCCGCGGACAGGCGGCGGAGGTCCAGACCATCTACAACGTCGAGCGCAGCGAGGCCCAGTACTACGACGCCATCGAAGGTAAGACTGCGGCCCTGATGAGTGCCTCGTGCCAAGTGGGCGCGATCACCGCCGGACACGCCCCCGAGGTCTTGGCGGCGCTCACCGAGTTCGGCCGGTGCTTCGGCATGGTGTACCAACTACGCGACGACATCCTCGACGTCATCGACGTCAATAACAAGCTCGGCAAGCCGGCGGGGCAGGACCTGGCCGAGGGCGTCTACAACTTGCCCACCATCCTCGCTTTGCGCTCAGCCGCCGGCGACGAGTTGCGCACCATTCTGGGAACCCCCCTGGACGATGCGCAACGCGAACGCGCACGGGAACTCGTGATGGGGAGCGGCGGCATTGAAGGCGCCATCGCCGCGGCCGCCGCTTTCTCGGAACAAGCCCGTGCAGCCCTCACCCTCGTGCCGAGCCCGGGAGTGCAACTCGGTCTCGGTCGTTTCGTCGACTCGCTAATGACCGAGTTTCCGGGTTTCTAGTCGCGCAAGGGTTTTAGCGTCGGGAAGGCAATTACTTCTCGAATATTCGATACGTCCGCGATCAGCATCACCAGTCGGTCAATGCCTACGCCCAAGCCCGCGGTCGGGGGCAGTCCCCCACTCCAGTGACTTAACGAAGTCTTCGTCGATCTGCATGGCTTCGTCGTCGCCGGCGGCGGCCAGTCGGGCTTGGTCCTCGAAACGCGCGCGCTGATCGACGGGGTCAATGAGCTCACTAAAACCGTTGGAGAGCTCGCGACCAGCGGCGTAGGACTCGAAGCGCTCCGTGAGCTCCGGGTCCGCCTGGTGGCGTCGAGCCAGTGGCGAGATTTCCACGGGAAAATCCGTGACGAAGATGGGGTGCCACAATTGTTCACCGCAGGCTTCTCCCAGCAGTTCCTCGAGGCAACGTCCCGGTCCCCACGAAGGCTGCGCCGTCACGTCGTAGCGGGCGAGTAACTCGACCAAGCGTTCACGAGGCGTGTGCACCGACAAGCTTTCCCCGAGGGTTTCCGACACGAGTTCGGCCATGGTTCGTCGGGGCCACGGCGTCGCGAAGGAGAAGGGACGACCTTGGTATTCGACCTCGGTGGTCCCGAGCACGTCCAGGGCGACGCCCGCGACGAGTTCCTCGGTGAAGGTCATCATGTCCTCGTAGTTCCAATACGCCGCGTAGAGCTCGAGGGAGGTGAACTCGGGATTGTGACGGGGGCTTACGCCCTCGTTGCGGAACACCCGACCGAGTTCAAAGACGCGCTCGTAACCGCCAACCACTAGACGCTTCAACCAGAGTTCGGGGGCGATACGTAAAAAGAACGCCGAATCCAGCGCGTTATGGTGCGTGCGAAAGGGCCGCGCGGCGGCCCCCGTTGGTACGGCGTTCAAGATCGGGGTTTCCACCTCCATGAAGCCCTGGTCCCAGCAGCGTTGGCGCACGGCCCGCACTACGGCACTGCGTCGCGTCAGAGCCTGGCGGGTTTCGGGATTCGCCCAAAGGTCGGCCTCCCGGTGTCGGTAACGCAAATCGAAGTCGGCAATGCCAGCCCACTTGTCGCCAAAATTGTGGAGGGCTTCGGCCAAACGAACCCAGGTGTGTACCTTGACGGAGAGCTCGCCGCGCTTGGTGCGCACCACTTCGCCAGTGACCCCCACCCAGTCACCCAGGTGCAGTTTGGTGAATTCTTCGAAGTTCTCGGCCACGGCCGACAATAAGAACAGTTGAATCTCGCCACTGGAGTCGCGCAGAGTGGCGAAGGCCAGCTTCCCCTGGCTGCGCAGCAACATGACTCGTCCGGCCACGTTAACGACGTCACCCGACTCCTCACCATCGGTCAAGTGACCGTAGGTGGCCTGCAGAGCGGCCGCGAAGGCGTTGTGGTCAAAGGTGTAGGGGGTGGTCACGAGGCTTCCAGATGATTTCTCTCATGAACGATACGCAATCCGTGAAGCGTTAGCCACGGTTCTCGATGAGAAATTGTTGTCGTAAAGGGAGCGATCACGCCGGCCAGGCCGCCGGTGGCCACGACGGTGGCCTCACCGATCTCGGCTTTGATGCGCGTAACCATGCCGTCAATCTGGCTGGCGAAGCCCAAGAGAACACCCGATTGAATGGATTCGGCGGTTGATCGGCCGATAACCGAGCGGGGCTCGACCAGTTCCACCGAACGCAGCGCCGAGGCGTGTTGGTACAAGGCTTCGAGGGAAATTGCCACGCCGGGGGCGATGGCTCCCCCGAGGTACTCACCCTTCGCGCTCACGACGTCAAAGACCGTCGCCGTTCCCATATCCACAATGATGAGCGCACCGGGGTAGAGGTCGTAGGCCCCGACGGCGTCGGCGATACGGTCAGCCCCTACCTCGCGGGGGTTGTCGTAGAGGATGGGCATACCGGACTTGGTACCAGGTCCGATGACCGTCAGCGGCAAATCGTCGAACCAACGCGTCGCCATGCGGCGCAACTGCGTCGTGACGCTCGGCGCCGACGAGCAAATGGCGATGGCGCTGATGGTCGCCTTGAGGTCCAGCCCCTCGAGCTCCAGGAGCTGGCTGAGCATCATGGCGTGTTCGTCGGGGGTGCGCTCCACTACGGTCGAAATGCGCCAGTGGTAGGCCAGGCCTCGTTCGTCGTTCGCTCGAGCAAATCCCCGAGCGCCCTCGGGGTGGTCAACGGGCCCGAAGAGGCCAATAACGGTTTCGGTGTTACCGACGTCGATGGCTAGCAGCATGGTCGGTGGCGTACGTCAGCGTTGGCAGTCATAGTGTCCTTTTCCGTTCCGGCCCGTGATGGTGCCGTTCGGTCAGTGCAACGTTTCCAGTCTACCGAGCAGCGTCACCTCACCCTCGGCCATCGCCAAGAGGGCCTCGGTAACCAGATCAGATCGCAACTCCGCCAAGGGCGCCAGTACGAAGCGGCGCTGCCACATTCGCGGATGCGGAATGACGAGATCGGGTCGTTCGACTTCTTCGTGACCGACGAGCAGCACGTCGACGTCGAGGGTTCGTGGTCCCCAGTGCACCACTCGCTGGCGGTCCGCAGCCGCCTCAGCGGCCTGCGCCCTTTGGAACAACGCGTCGGTGGGCAGCGCAGTAGTGACTTCGAGAACGAGGTTCCAAAAGTTATCCTGTTCTACCCCGCCCCAAGGGGCCGTCTCGAACACGGAGGAGACCCGGTAATCCTCTCCCGCTGCCACCAGGCGAACGCCTTCACGCAAATACGCGCCGCGATCGCCAATGTTGGACCCCAACGAGAAGTAGGCGTTCCTCACTAGCCTCGACGCTGCGTGGTCGAGGCCCCCACCGAGGCCACCTGCTGGGCCACGGGCGGAAGCAACTTGCGCACGGTCACCGTCGCCGCTTCAATGGCGGGATCACTCGCTAGCAGCGCCTCGGCAACGCGGTAGACCAGGGTCTCGAGTAGGACAAACTGACCGTCAACGACGACGGCCTGGGCCAGGGCCAGCAGGGCGGCGTAGTTGGTGGTGAGTGTGAGGTCGTCACGGGAAGCGGCCTCGGCGAAGGAACGCTCGACCACCAGGTCCAGGCTCAGCGATTGGGGCCGTTCGCGTTCGAAGGCCAGGGCGCCGACCACGGCGTCCACGCGCAAATCGAGCAGTTCAATACGGTCGGTCACGGCGAGGGGGGGAGATCACTCAGTATTGCTCGGCCGTCGGGTCCCAAGGTTCGCTTGAAGAGTCGTTCGATCAGGGCGATGGCCGTGGGGATGTTCGGGGCTTTTTTACTCCACACCAGGTACCCGGCCAAGACCCCGAGGAGGCGATCAGATACTTCGTCGCCGTGCAGCAACGCCACCGACTGATTCTCCACCGAACGCGCGAGGTCCTCAAAGCACGATTCGAGTACCAAGTGCTGTTGGGGACCGCCCCGGAGCACGTAGTGACTCATCGTAAGACCGCGATCGGAGTAGGACTCCACCTGCTGCGTGGAGGGGAGAATGGAAATGATGCGCGTAAAGCCCTGATGCTTGAGCCACAGGATTTCCTCGTCGCGACGTACCTTGCGGTGCACCGCGGTGGTGCCCCCGGGTCGCTCGGAAACGGCTAGGACGCCCTTGAAGACCCAGGTAAAAGAACGCGGCTCTATGCCGGCTGACCATTTACCTCTCACGAACCAACCTCCACTACCGGACGAACCAGTAGTTCTCGTACTTGTGCCAACGCCACTACGTCGTGCACTCGAACCATACTCGCCCCCTGCGTGAGGGCCCAAGTGGCCGTCGCGAGTGAACCCTCGAAGCGATCATCAACCTCGAGCGGCTCCGGACCGGCCGTGGACAAGAAACGTTTGCGGCTCGTGCCAATCAGGACCCCGGCGCCCAGCGACGTGGCCAGGGTCACGAAGTCGGCCACGTGTCGCAGGAGACTCCAGTTATCCTCAGGACGTTTACCAAAACCAATCCCGGGGTCGAGCCACAGCTGTTTGACGCCGGCCGCACGGGCCCGTTGAGCCGTTTCCACGAGGGCCGCCGAGACCTCGGCCAACACGTCGTCGTAGTGCGGGTCTATCTGCATCGTTTGCGGCGTCCCCTGCGCGTGCATGGCCACGTAGCCCACCCCTAGCTCACCGGCGATTTCGGCCAGAACCGCGGCCACGTCATTGATGACGCTGGCGCCGCGGGCAACCGCCGCGCGGGCGACCTCGGCTTTGCGGGTATCGATAGAGACGGGACCGTAGGCGGCGAGGGCTTCCACGACGGGCAAGACGCGAGCCAACTCTTCTTCCACGTCAACCTCGAGGGCCCCCGGGCGAGTGGACTCACCCCCCACGTCAACGATGTCGGCCCCCTCGTCAAAGAGGGCTCGTCCGCGCGCGATGGCGTCGGGGATGAAGGGAGTGCGCGTGGCGCCGAAAAAGGAATCGGGCGTAACGTTCACCACGCCCATGATGGACGGGCTGAGCATCACGTGTTGCGGCGTTGGTGAATGTACTGCAACGCCTCAGCCCGGTAGGCGGCGTCGTCACGAAACACGCCGCGCACGGCGGAAGTGACGGTGGACGTCCCCTGCTTCTTAACCCCCCGCATGGACATACAGAAGTGTTCAGCCTCAATTACCACCATTGATCCGCGAGGAGTGAGTTCGCGTTCCATCGCTTCAACAATGTCGGTCGTCAGTCGCTCCTGCACTTGGAGTCGGCGAGCGAAACCCTCAACGAGCCGGGCCATTTTTGATAGTCCCGTGATGCGCCCTTCGGGACCGGGAAGGTAGGCCAGGTGAGCGAGACCGGTGAAGGGAACCAGGTGGTGTTCGCAGAGGGTGGTGAAGGGAATGTCGCGCACCATGACCATTTCGTCGTGACCGGCTTCAAAGCTAACGCGCAGGTGCTCACCGGGATCGGCGTCGAGACCTTCAAAGAGCTCGACGTACATGTCGGCCACGCGTCGAGGCGTTTCGAGTAGACCATTGCGCTGGGGATCCTCCCCAATGGCGTCGAGAAGTTCGGCGATCAGTCCCTCAACGCGATCGCGGTCGATCATTACTTCGTCTCACCGACGTAGGTGTAAATGCCGTCTAGGTTGCGGTAGCGCTCGTTTACGTCGAGGCCGTAGCCCACGACGAAGTCGGCGGGGATGGAGAAGCCCACGTACTTGATGTCTTGCTCCACCCGCTGCATGCCTTCTTTAAAGAGCAGGGCGCAAATTTCAATACTGCGCGGGCTACGCGCGCCGAGGTACTGGCGTAAATAGTTGAGGGTTAGTCCAGAATCAACGACGTCTTCGATGATGAGCACGTCGCGATTGCTGATGTCCACGTCGAGATCCTTCACGATGCGCACGACCCCGGAGGTTTTGGTGGCCGCGCCGTAGGAAGAGACGGCCATGAAATCAATTTGAATGGGCAATTCAATTGACTTCATGATTTCCGCCATGAAATTGACCGCTCCCTTTAGGACGCCAACGAGCAAGGGGGGGTTACCGGCGTAGTCCCTCGTGATCTCCTGGCCGAGTTGGGCTACCCGTTCGCGCAACTGCTGGGGCGAGACAATCATGCGCCCCAGTTCGGGAGCGGCCCAGTGGGAGGAAAGGTCGTCGGCGTGCGAAGTCATGAGCGAAATCGTAGTTGAGTCACTACGTCAGCGTGAGGTGCTGCTCCCGGCGAGCGAGCCGCCGGCCACCTGAGAGTTCGCACGCCACCACCTCGCCGCGTACCACCGCGAGGGCTCGCTCGATTTCGTCGGCGCTGGGCGCGTAGTAGTCGCCCTGATCGACGGGGGTGGCGAGTGCACTGCGCAACCAGCGACGCAAACGCGCCGTCGGCCAGGTGCGCAACTCGCGACAATCAACCTCGTGCAGCGCCCGGGTTTGGTCGAGGGCGCTCAATTCGTCCAACCACGCCCGCTCCTCGGACAAAAGGGCCGACTGGCGAGCGAGGATGCCGACGACGTCGCGATCCATCACCGCATGTACCAGGGGCAAAACCTCGTGACGAATTCGATTACGGCGAAAGCGCAGGTCTTCATTGGACGCATCGATACGGGCCTCGACACCCTGAGCAGCCACGAAGGCGTGCAAATCCTTGCGGCGAACCCGCAGCAGTGGCTTGCTGCTTCGAGGGTTCATCGGGGCTAAACCATCGACGCCCGCCCCGCGAAAGAGGTTGAGCAAAATCGTCTCGGCCAAGTCGTCCATGGTGTGCCCAGTGAGGGCGCCGCGGGGCAGGACGTCGCGCCGAGCCTGGCGCGCACGATGTTCAAAGTTCGGTCCCGGTGCCACCTCCAGGTCGTGGAGAACGAAGGGGATGTTGCGCTGGGCGCAAAATGCGGCCACGTAGGCGGCGTCGAGGCCACTCTCGACCCGGGCGTGGTGATCGACGTGGTGCACGGTCACGACCAAAGCGGCGGCCCGGGCCAAGAGCAGCAGTGCCATGGAATCGGGACCGCCGGAGACGGCCACGTTGACGCTCTGCCCCGCTTCGGGGAAGTCACAAAGAGCCAGCAGTTCGTGGTCGTTCACGCGCTAAGCCTAGAACTCGACCTCGGACTGGGATTTGATAATGATTCTCATTCTCAAATAAGGTGGCAGAATGCACGTCGCCCTGCTGTACGCCGCCCTCACTGGCGTGGCCACGGCCATCGGTGGGATGCTGGCCCTGCGAACCCGCGATCGATTGCACCTCATCCTTGGCCTCGCGGCTGGTCTCATGCTCGGTCTGGTCGGCTTCGATCTACTCCCCAGCGTCTTTGCGTTGGATCATCGCAGCCTTGGTCACGTTCCCGTCGTCGCCCTGTGCTTCATTGGAGGCTTTGTCCTCCTGCACTTAGTGGAGCGCATGTTCGCCACCCACGAACCCAGCGAGTCGGAATACGAATCGCATTCCCAGCACCACCACGCGGGAGCGGGAACGGCCACCGGTATCGCCATGATTGGGCACGTGTTCTTGGACGGCGTGGGCATAGGTGCGGCCTTTCACGTGAGCACGGGGCTGGGTCTCGCGGTCTTCGTGGCCCTGATGGTGCACGCCTTCAACGACGGACTCAATACCGTCACCTTTCTCATCCGCGCGCATCGCTGGACCACTCGTGCCCGTTGGCTGCTCGCGGTGGACTTCCTCTCGCGCGTTGGTGGCGCGGCCTTCGGCTCCTACTTTCTCCTCAATTCCTCCTTCGTCGCCATTTACCTTGCTCTGTTTTCGGGCTTCGTCATCTACATCGCTACCTCGCACATCTTGCCCGAAGCACACTCCAATCACCCCTCGCGTTGGACCGTGGTGATGACCATCATTGGCGTTCTCGTGATGTGGGGAGTCGTCGCCCTTGGCGCGTAAAACCGTCGACATCGTCGTGGGCGCGCTACGTGCCGGCGAGGGCTTCACCACGGCCCAAGCGGTGCACTCACGCGCCATTGCCCTGGGTCACAGTGTCTCCGTCGCGACCGTGTACCGAACCCTTCGCTTGCTGGCCGATGCTGGCACGGTCGACCAGATGGTTGGCGACGACGCGCAGCTGCGCTATCGCTTCTGCGGTGACGCCCACCACCACCACCTCGTCTGTCGCTCCTGCGGCCTCACGCTGGAGGTGGAGGCCGCCGTCATCGAAAACTGGACGAATGAGATGGCCCAGGCCCGTGGCTTCGTTGACGTTCGCCACATCCTCGAAATTTCTGGCGTGTGTTCGACGTGCTCCGCGTAAGTCTCGTCCAACAGTTCCGCCACGGGCTGCCGGTCTACCCCATCGAGCCCTTCTTAGCCTTTGGGGTCGACGCCTTTCTCACGGGTCGGCCCGGTGGCGTTAGCCTCGCCCCCTACGCCGAATTGAACCTCGGACTACACGTGGGAGATGAAGCGGCCAGGGTCGAAGAGAATCGGCGACGAGTAGCCCTCGCCGCCGACGTCGCCATCACGGAGCTCGTCTTCACCCAGCAGGTGCACGGAGCCGACGTGAACCTCGTCACTAGCCCGTCCACCTTCATCGGTGACGCGCTCATCACCAGGACTGACGATCTCGCCCTCGCAGTCCTCGCCGCCGATTGCATCCCCTTGCTGGTCGCCGATTCCTTTTCGAATCAGTTCGCCCTTATTCACGCCGGCTGGCGAGGTCTCGCCGCGGGGGTCATCGCCCGCACACTGTCGCACTTTCCCGACCCGACGACCCTGCACGTCTTCCTCGGGCCCAGCATTTCCGCAGCGGCGTACCAGGTGGGTGCCGAAGTGGCCACGCACTTTGCCAGCATTCCGGGGGCCGTGGTGGACGACGTGAGTCCCGACGACCAGCCACGCTTTCGCCTCGACGTCGCCGGCGTCGCCCGTGATCAACTTCGGCACATTGGTGTGCCCGTCGCCCAGACCTACCTCAGCGACACCACTACTGATGGTGGGGCGACCTTCTTTAGTGACCGGGCCCAGCGTCCAACTGGACGTTTCGCGCTCGTGGCTCGCCGTGCGTCCTACGATTACGCCATGGGAGTGGAGCAATGAACCGCGCGCAGCGTTTCACTTATCGCGGTATGGACGTCGTGGGGGACGAGCTGATTGGTCACTACGATCTCGACGGCGTCACCTTCACCGAGCGAGTCAGCGTGACCGACGGTGACCTCACCCTTCCCGCGAGCCGCGCCCTCGCCGGTCTCTGGTATCTCCTCGCCGGTCTCTCCTACTACAAGGCCGGGGCCGCCCAGGTCGTCGACTTCGGTGATCAGCCGGTCGGCGCTCACGGCCGCGCGCTCCTCGAGGCAGCCCTGCTCGACGGATTGGGCGAGTTCGCCTACCGCAACGACCTTGACCTCAGTGACGTGGTCTTCGAGGGTGGTCTCGCCCTCGAGCCCGTCGCCTACGCCGGGCTCCCCGAGCGAGTCCTCATCCCCTTTGGTGGTGGAATCGACTCAGTGGTGACCGTCGCCGCCTTAGCCCACCTCGATCGACGCCTCTTCGTGGTGAGTCCCGCGAGTGGGCGTTTTGCGCCCCTCGAGGAGTGCGCCGCGCTCACCGGGCTGCCGGTAGCGCGCGTGGAGCGGCAAATCGATTTAGCGGGTCTGCGCGCCAAGCGCACTTTCTTCAATGGTCACGTGCCCGTCACCGCGATGGTCACCCTGCTCGCGTGCATCCAGGCCGTCTCGCAGCAGTGTCACGGGGTGGCAATGAGCAACGAGCACTCCGCCTCCGTGCCCAACCTGCACTGGCGAGGTCGGGCCGTTAACCACCAGTGGAGTAAGTCGCTCGAAGCCGAACTTCTCATCGCTGGGGCAGTGGCCGAACGCATCGGTGACGATTTCGTCGTCGCCAGCTTCTTGCGCGACCGCAGTGAGATCTGGGTAGGTCAGCAATTCGCGACGCTCACCGACTTTCACGCGGTCTTTCGATCCTGCAACCGAGCCTTCCGGCAAAACGCCGCTGACCGAGCCGCCCAGTGGTGCGGTGAGTGCGACAAGTGTCTGTTTATCAACCTCGTCCTCGCACCCTTCCTGTCGCGTACAGAACTGCGCACTATTTTCGCCAGCGAACCACTGGCCAATCCCGCCCTCGAGGCTCAACTCGCCACGCTGGTGGGACTGGGGCGAGAGGTCAAGCCCTTCGAGTGCGTCGGTGACCCCGACGAGAGCGCCAGCGCCCTCGTGGAAGTGTCGCGCCTCGCGGCGTGGTCCGACGTGGCGATCCTGGCGGACTTAGCCCAGCGCGTCCACCCCGAGCGCAGCTTCCGCGAACTCCTTCAGCCGCAAGGAGCCAGCCGTGTCCCGGCTCACTGGCTTCGCTGATCTGGCGGGTCGTCGCGTCGGTCTCTACGGCGTGGGTGTCGAAGGTCGCGCCGCTGAGGCGCGCCTCGTCGGCGTGACCAGTGACCTTGTCCTCGTCGACGACAATCCTTCCAGTCCCGATGTTCAGCGAAGCGACGAAGGGGGACTCGAGGCCTTAATGACTTGCGAGGTCGTCCTCAAGAGTTCCGGCGTGCCCACTCGCTCGCCGGTAGTGGAGCAACTCCGCGAGGCCGGTGTTGAGGTCACTTCCGCGCTCAATCTTTGGATGAACGAGGTTGACCGAGAACGCGTCGTTGCCGTGACCGGCACGAAGGGCAAGTCGACCACCACGTCGCTGGTGGCCTTCCTCCTCGAGTGCACTGGCGCCACCGCCCACCGCTTGGGCAACATCGGCCAGCCCCCCTACGACCCCAGCGTGGACATCAGCGAGGGTTGGTGCGTCGTCGAGCTCTCTAGTTTTCAGAGCGCGGACCTTAGGGTGTCGCCGCCCCGAGTGGCCATCACCTCACTCGGGTCCGATCACCTGGACTGGCACGGTTCGCTCGCGCAGTACTGGCGGGACAAACTGACGGTTACTCGCTGCCCCGGCAGCCGATCGACCTTCGTCGCCGACAGCCCCAGCCTGCGACAGCAAGGTGACAATATCGGCGGAGTGATCCATTGGATCGCCCCCGACAGTTCGGGGCTCGCTGAAGCGCTCCACTTGCAGGGAGCCCACTCCCGGTCCAATGTGGCCCTCGCTCTCGCCCTCGTGGCTGACGCCCTCGCTACCAGTGTCGACGAGATTCGCCGCGCCGCGTTTGAGTGCGCGGACTCCTTCGTGCCACTACGTGGTCGTCTCACCTACCTCGGTACCTATCAAGGGGTTCGTTATATCGACGACGGATTAGCCACCTCCGTCCTCCCGGCCGTCGCGGCCCTGGAGGTCTTCGCTGGCGAAGCTCTCACCATGATTGTCGGGGGTTTCGACCGCGGGGTTGACTACGAAGCGCTGGCGCAGGCCTTGGCGCAGCGAGGCGCACCTACCTCGGTTGTGGCCCTCGGACCGGCTGGCCTTCGAATCGCTGATGAGATTCGCCGACGCTCGGACCAGGTGACGGTCCAGGTCGCGTCCACGATGGACGAGGCCGTGCGGCTGGCGCGGGCGAGTCGACGTGGCGAGGGTGTGGTGCTGTTTTCACCGGCCGCCCCGAGTTTTGACCAGTACGCCAATTGGCTGGAGCGTAGTGAGGATTTCGCGCGACTGGCGGCTTCCACGGAGTGAGTGGAGCCTGGGAGGGGAATCGAACCCCTGACCTGCTCATTACGAATGAGCTGCTCTGCCGGCTGAGCTACCCAGGCGCGAGTACTCACTCTACCGGAAAAAGTGGCCTTCGAAAAAGTGGGATGGACCACGTGCGTGTGACGGGCCCTAAGGACGAGGACCTGGTCACCACCAACTGATCTTCTACTCCTCCAGGGACTGGTGATGTCGTCAACGAAGCATTTCTCCTGATTGTTGGGGAATGGTCGCGAAATGTGAACTACCGGTGTTACCGCTTGGTCTCTCACTGCGTGGGAAGGCGCCTTCGCGCCATTCAGACCTCACTGAGTACGTCTTTCGCGTGCTCGGGAGCTACAGACGCATCAAGGAAAGCAGCAAATCGTGCACGAGGAGATTCTCGTCCATGGTCGTCGTCAGTCGCTGACTAGCGCGGTGCACGACCTCGAGCGCTTCAATAGTGACGGCCAACTCGTGCTGATCGTGGGCGTCACGCAGACTGCCCACCTGCTCGAGCATGCGGGCGCGGTAGACCTGGGTCAGCACGCTAAGCCCAAAACGCAATTCGTCGAGACGAAAGCGACGCTGCTCTCGCTTATGAGTCTGCTCGAGTTTGGCTCGGCCCGGAACAGCGCGTAGGCCCATTTCCTTGGCCTGAGCACTCAAACGGTCCATCTCGCTGTTCTGCAGGGCGACGAGGGGACCCAGGGCTTCGGTAATGGCGGCCCCTATCGCCAGCGCCACGGTCGCCGCCGACGACGCAGTGCCGTTGAGCTGTTCCGGCGCGCTGCGCCAGAGATGCAAACGGGCGGCCAGGGCGGGGTCGTTGACCAGGACCTGGGCTCGGCGCAGGTTGCCGTTGGCCGACGACGCCGCGCTACGGGCGTCTGATTCCGACGCGCCGTCTCGAACCAGGAGCGCAACAATTTGATCTTCGTCGAGCCCCCGCAGCGCGATGCTGACGCAGCGCGACTCGATAGTGATCAGCTCCTCGGGCAGTTCCTCGGCGGTGAGGACAAAGATGGTACGAGGCGCCGGCTCCTCGAGCGTCTTGAGCAAGGCCGCGGCCGAGGGCGATCCACCCGACACGGTGAGTTCGACGTCCTCCACCACCACCACGTTGAAGGGCGCGCGCAAGGGTCGCCGTCGCGCGACGCGTTCGAGTTCGTGGATGTCCTCGACCGACCACGAGGCTCCCGTGCGTTGACCGATGTGCACGTCGGCTTCATGACCGTCAAGCACCCGACGACAGACTTCACAGCTTCCGCAGCCCTGCTGGGGACACTCGAGAGCCGCCACGAAGGCCAGCGCCGTCTCGGCCACCGGGGCACCCGAGGGACCCGAAAACAAATACGCGTGCACGGGATGGCGAACGTATTCGCGCAAGGACTGCTGCACTCGCTCTTGACCGACGAGGAGATCGAAGACGTCGCTCACAGGAGTGGGCGGAGCCGACGATCAATGGCGTGCGCGACTTCCTCAAAGCTGCCCCGGCCGTCGATGACACTCCACCTCGCCGGGTCGGCGGCGGCCATCTCGAGGTAGCCCTGACGCAGCCGGTCGTGGAAGGCGGCGTCGGCCGACTCAAAGCGGTCTTCGTGATTGCGCGCCCGACGTTCATTGGCCGTTTCGACGTCGATGTCAATCAGCAAGGTGAGGTCGGGAAGACAGGGGCCGATGGCCAGGTCGGTCGCCACGCGCAAGCGTTGCAGGTCGACGCCCCGTCCGTACCCCTGGTAGGCCAGGGTGGAGGCCAGGTAGCGATCGGCGATGACGTGGCGCCCGGATTCGAGGGTCGGCTCGATCAGCGTTGCCACGTGATGACTGCGATCGGCCAACATCATCAGGGCCTCGGTCACTGGGCTCATAGGGGTGCTCCCATCAAGGAGCCAGCGGCGCAGTTCAGCGCCCAACGCGGTGTCACCCGGTTCAAAGGTGAACAAACCACCGCAGGCCTTCGCCACTCGCCGGGCTTGAGAGGTCTTGCCCGAGGCGTCGATGCCCTCGAAGACAATGAAGCGTCCGGCCACTAGAACTCGTCCGTCGCCTTCGCCTTCGCGAGCAACACCGCGTTGGCCTTTGATCCCTTGGCGGTCGCGGCACGCTTCGTCGCGCCCTTGGTGACCTTGGCGGCCGGTCGTTTGGCGGCGGGTCGCTTGGCCGCCTTCTTCGCCGGAGCCTTGCGCGGGCGGCTGGAGGGCTCGGCGTTGCGCTTTTCGGCCAGGAGCTCGCAGGCTCTATCAATCGTCAAAAGTTCAATGGCGTCACCGGTGCGCAGCGTGGCGTTCACTTCGCCATCGGTGACGTAGTTACCGAACTTGCCCGTTTTCACCACGACGTGCAACTTCGTCACGGGGTCAAGACCCAGGTCCTTCAGGGGCCCGGCCGCGGCGCGACGACCCTTCGCCCGCGGTTGGGCCAGCAGGAGCATCGCTTCGTCCAGGGAGAGGGTGAAGAGTTGATCTTCGCGCTCGAGTGTTCGCGCTTCTTTGCCCCAGGTGATGTAGGGGCCGTAGCGACCATTTTGCGCGAGGATTGGTTCCCCGTCGACGGGATGGGTCCCGACGGTCCGCGGCAGGGCCAGCAGCTGACGGGCCTCGTCGATGGTGACGGAAGCGGGGTCCATGCTGGTGAGCAGCGCCGCCGTTTTGGGCTTTTCGCCCGCCTTTACGTCACTGACGTCGCCGACCTGGATATAGGGTCCGTAGCGACCGGCCTTCAGGTTGATGGGGAGGCCACTCTCCTCATCGGTGCCGAGCACGCGGTCACCGCTCGGCGCGTCGAGGAGCTCGAGCGCGTGGGTGACGGTCAGGGCGTCGGGCTCGGTGGATTCAGGGATAGACACGCGCCGCTCGCCGTGCACCAGGTAGGGTCCGTAACGACCGGAGCGGACACTTACGGGTACGCCGTCGGGGGCGACGCCGAGCAGCAGCGAGTTGATGGCGGCGAAGTCGAAGTCCAGTTCGCTGTGGGTCATCTCCTTGAGACCGCGACGAGCCAATTCCGTGGTCGCGGTTTCGTCACCGAAGTAAAAGCTCCTAAGCCAGGACTCGAGGGCCTGTCGCCCATCGGCGATGGCGTCGAGTTGGTCCTCCATAGCTGCGGTGAACTGGTAATCCACCAAGTCAGCGAAATAGGTTTCGAGGAGATTCACGACCGCGAAGGCTCGGTAGGCCGGCACCAGGGACTTACCCTTCTTCCAGACGTAGCATCGCTTGTCAATGGTCTTCATAACGCTGGCGTAGGTGGAGGGACGACCGATGCCCAGATCCTCGAGTTTCTTAATCAGCGTGGCCTCGTTGTAGCGATCGGGAGGCTGCGTGTCGTGACTCTTCATGGTCACCTCGCTCACCGGAATACTGGCCCCCTGGGTCAGGGGAGGCAAAATGCGTTCCTGGTCGGCCAATTCGGCCTCGGGATCGTCCATGCCCTCCACGTAGGCTCGGCGGAAGCCGGGGAACTCGATACGCAGACCACTGGCGGAAAGCCCCGCCAGCACCTCGCCGCTAAAACCGGTCACGGCGCCCAGCGGCGCGCTGAGGCGAACCTTGTCCTGGGTCAGGCGGGCGTCGACCATCTGCGAGGCGATGGTGCGCTTCCAGATGAGGTCGTAGACGGCGAACTCGTCACCACTGAGTTTGGCCGAGGCCTCCTCCAGCGTGCGAAAGGATTCGCCCGCGGGTCTGATGGCTTCGTGAGCCTCCTGAGCGTTCTTCACCTTGCGGTCGTAGCGACGGGGCGTATCGCTGATGTAGTCGTCGCCGAACATGGCCGCGGCCGTCGACCGCGCCGCCGATATAGCCTCGTTCGACAGCGTGGTCGAGTCGGTGCGCATGTAGGTAATCCAACCCTGCTCGTAGAGTCGCTGCGCCGCGCGCATGGTGCGCTCAGGGTCGAAGCGCAGTTTGCGGTTGGCCTCGATTTGCAGGGAACTCGTCATGAAGGGCGGCTGGGGACGTTGCGTTCGGGGGGTCGAGGTGATCGAATCAATAGTCACCTGCGCCTGGCGTAAGCGCTCGGCGACGGCCGTGGCCTGGGCTTGACTCAACACTTCAACCCCACCCTTGGCGTCGAGTTGCCCGGAGGCGTCAAAGTTCTTACCCGTGGCGAGGGCGCGACCGTTCAGCGACTCAACCACGGCGTCGAAGGTGGCACTCTTGGCGTCCAGGGTGGCGGTGACGTCGAACCAGGTGGCCGAGGTGAAAGCCATGCGTTCACGTTCGCGTTCGCACACCAGACGAATGGCGACCGACTGCACTCGACCGGCGGAGCGGGCCTTGTCCACGGCTCGCCAAAGGACCGGCGACACTTCGTAGCCAACGAGGCGGTCGAGGAAGCGGCGACCCTCCTGAGCGTCGACGAGCTGCATGTTTATATCGCGGGTATCCAGTACGGCCTTAGCGATGGCGGCGGCGGTGATTTCGTGAAACACCATTCGTTTGACGGGAACCTTGGGCTTTAAGACCTCGAGCAGGTGCCAGGCGATGGCCTCCCCCTCGCGGTCTTCATCACTCGCGAGGTAGACCTCGTCAACCTGTTTGAGGGCGGCCTTTAGTTCGGCCACCACCTTTTTGCGGTCGGGGGAAATAACGTAAACGGGCTTGAAGTGATCGTCGGGATTAATGCCTAGTCGGGACCAGGCTTCCTTTTTGATGTCGGCCGGAATATCAGCCGCACTCTGGGGCAGATCACGGATGTGACCAATCGAGGGCTTGACGATGTAGTCATCGCCCAACATGTCCTGAATACGGGTGGCCTTGGCCACGGATTCCACGATTACGAGTGCTCGCGCCATACCACCACCTCTCTCTTCGACGTCGTTACTGCTCCCATACCTACTGCTACGCGTCCTTCAACGATAGGTGGACCGCGTGACGATGGACCGCGATAGTTCTACCACCTCACACGCAGGCCGAAGGTCCTCGACGGAAATTTTCTCATCTCCTCATCAAGGCAGCGCTGTCCGATGAGGGCTATTCGTCACCTTGCGGGGCGGCCACAATCTCGTAGCGGGGGTTCAAAATTACCGCCTCGCGCCGCTGGCTGGAAACGGTACCCTTCACCATTAAACGAGTGCCCCGTTCGATCCCCGGTATCGTGCTGCGGCCTTGAAAAACGAGGGTGACCGAACCGGTGTTGTCGGCAATGACGCAACGCAAGTCCGTCGTTCCGTCCTCGCGAGCGACGGTCATGGCGCGTACTCGCCCAGCGATTTCGGCTACTTGCCGCTCCTGTAAATCACCAATGGGATCGGCCCCGACCGAGCGTTCGGCCAACTTCACGTCGGCCTCGAGATGGGCGTCTTCGCGTCGGCCGCCGCGAGCCACCTCATCACTGAGGGGGGCCTCTTGTTTGGCTCCATCACTGACCTGCACTCGCGTCGCGCGGTAGGGGATAATCGTGGCGGCCGTCCTCGGAATCTGCATCACGGCGGTCGCAATGGAGTCGGCGGTGCGGTCGTGCAGGAGGCGTTGTAAACGAGAGACAAAACTTCGCCGCGGCATGATGGCCATGCAGAAGGTTTCCGGATCACGAACAACGTCGGCAACTAACTCCATCGCGGCTCGATCAATGCGACGGTCCTCGCAATCCACTACGTCGAGGTTGATGGCGGCGGATGCCGTGTTTTCCTTGCCCCACATGCTTTCGAGTCGCTTGGTGACCAGGGGGTCAATGTCGAAGTGCACCGCTCGCACGCTGTAGGCGTTCAGCGTCTTGCAGTACTGCAGGGCTCGTTCGGTGGCGAGGTCGTAATTATCAACGAAAACGATGACGCGGGTGGTGCGGATGCTCATCGAGGCGCCCGCCGCGGTGGCCTCGAAGGCCGCGTGCTCGCGCACGTATTGCTTGTTAAAGCGAATCAGAGCGAAGTACATGATTGGCCCGACGACCGCGATGACCCACGCCCCTTGCTTGAACTTGGCCACCAGGAAGATGATCACGACCAAGGACGTGACGCAGGCGGAGAAGGCGTTGAAGAAAACACCGCGGCGCCAGTGACGGGAGCGCTCGCGTAGGTGTAACTTCACCATGCCGAGGCCGGCCATGGTGAAGCCCGTGAAGACGCCAATGGCGTACAGGGCAACGAGACCGTTGACGTTGGCGTTGAAGGCGAGGATGAGGATAAGCGAAATGACACCGAGCACGATGATGCCATTGGAAAAAGCCAAGCGATGCCCGCGCTTGGTGAGCTGGCGGGGCAAGTAAAAGTCGGTGGCGACGTAATTAGCCAGGAAGGGGAAGCCGTTGAACGAGGTGTTACCACCGGTGTACAGAATTGCCACGGTGGCGAATTGCACAATGAGGAAAATAACGTGACCGCTGGCCGAGGATCCGAACACCGCTCGGACTTCCTGGGAAACCACCGTGGGGGTCCCCGCCGCGAAGGGCACTGCGTGAGTCCACTTGGCCAGCAGCGCCGTCCCCAGCAACAAGAAGCCCAGCACCGAAGCCATCACCAGCAGCGTCTGGCGAGCGTGAACCGACTCGGGCTTGCGGAAACTTCCCACCCCGTTCGAAATTGCCTCCAGCCCCGTCAGTGAGGAGCCACCGTTGGCGTAGGCGCGCATCAAACTGATGAACGCCAGTCCCATCAGAACGCCGGTGCCCGAGTGGCCGAAATGACCGTCCACGAGTAGCGAGGGCTTCGGGAGTGGGAGGGCGTGGAGGGTGCCATTGAACTTGCGGTAGTAACCAGCGAGGATGGTCGCCCCGAGGGCCAGGACGTAGAAATAGGTGGGGAAGGCGAAATAACTCCCGGCCTCTTTGAGGCCGCGCAGGTTCCCGTAGAGCAAGATCAGCACAATGCCTACGGTTATCTGCAGGGTGTACGGCGCGAGCGCGGGCACCGCGCTCGTCAAGGCGGCGGTTCCGGCGGAGCACTGCACCGCCACCGTCACGGTGTAGTCAATGAGCAGGGCCACCGCCGCGATCTGCGCAACCTTTGGTCCAAAGTTCTCCCGGGCCACCACGTAGGAACCGCCGGCCTGGGTGTAGTACTTGATCACGTCCCAGTAGGAAATGGTCACGAAGATCAAGACCCCGATAATCACGAACATGATGGGCACCACGAGCGCGAAGGCCGCCATCCCAATGAAGGGCGTCATTTGCGTCAAGATTTCTTCGGTACCGTAGGCCGACGAAGAAATGCAGTCGGGAGCCAAGACTCCCAGCGCCACGACGCGACCGAGGCGCTCCCCGGACAACTGTTCGCTGACGTAGGGCTTTCCGAGAAAGAATCGTTTGAGTCGGTAACCCAAAGGCTCGGGAAAGACCTTGGCCAAATTGGCGTGAGAAGTGAGAACGAGCGAGTTCTTAGCGAGCTGCTTATCTGCTTCTGACACGCTACCGACCTTCAACCTATCTTCTCTAGAGGCGTCCTCAGTCTACGACGACCCTCGTAGTTGCGTGTGCAGTGCGAATGTGGTGAGATGATGGAGTGCACATTGTTGTCGTCGGCTGTGGCCGCGTAGGGTCCAGTTTGGCAATGCAGTTGTCCGAGCAGGGACACTCAATCGTCATCATTGACAAGAATCGCGAGGCATTTCGTCGCCTCACCGCTTTCGATGGTCGCGCGCTGGTCGGCTCGGGCTTCGATAGAGAGATCTTGGCGAAAGCGGAAATCCAAAACGCCGACGCCTTGGCCTCGGTGACGCGCGGCGACAATACCAACATTCTCTGCGCGCGTATCGCCCGCGACAATTTCGGTGTGAAGAACGTGGTGGCGCGAATTTACGACTCGCAGCGCGCCAGTATTTATCTGAAACTCGGAATTCCCACGGTGGCCTCGGCCCTGTGGACCACCCAGCAAGTTCGCCGTTACATCATGCCCGACGAGAACGCCGTAAGTTGGACCGACGTCAGTGGCGGTCTGCAACTCGTCGAACGCTTGGTGCCCGATGCCCTGGCCGGAAAGCCCTTAAGCACGATGGCCTTGGGCGACAACGTCCGGCCGGTAAGTCTGCTCCGCGGGGGTGTCGCTCGCGTGGCAATTGATGGGCTTTTCGCCCAAGAGGGTGACGTCGTGCAATTCATGGTTACGGGTGAAGGCCTCAAGTCCCTCACCAGCTTGTTAAACGGTGGTGAGTCATGAGAGTAATGATCGCGGGTGGTGGATCGGTGGGTATCGCTATTTCCCTCGACCTCGTTGACCGTCATCACGACGTGGTGCTACTCGAACAAGACCCCGCCGTGGCCGAGAAATTGCGTAGCCAACTCCACAGTGTTGACGTCGTGACGGCGGACGCCTGCGAGTACTCGAGTTTGGCCAACGCCGACTTACGCACCGTGGACGTCGTTATCGCCGCCACTGGTGACGACGAAGACAACTTGGTCATTTCCTGGTTGTCCAAGCAAGAATTTGGTGTACCGCGCGTCATTGCGCGTATCAACAACTCCCGAAACGAGTGGCTCTTTGGTCAGTCGTGGGGAGTGGACGTGGCCGTTTCCACGCCCGCGCTGATCACTTCCTTGGTGGACGAGGCCGTCGAAGTGGGCTCCATTATCAACCTGATGGACCTCGCCCACGGCAAAATGACCTTGATCGAAGTAACGCTCACGGCGTCGGCGCCCGCCGTGGCGGAGAAGAAGACGCTGGATGAATTGGTCTTATCCGACTCGGTTCGGGTAGTGGCCGTGGTGCGAGCCGAACAGCCGATGGTCCCCCAAGGATCCATGCGCTTTCTCGAGCACGACCACGTCATTTTGCTCGCTCGGGCGGACAGCGCCGGCGACTGCGCCTCCGCCTTTGTCGGCTAGGGGGCCCGAACCCCTCGATTGGCAAGGGCGTAACATACAAGCAATGCGTGCCGCCTTCTTCGATCTCGACAAAACGGTCATCGCCAAGTCATCCATGGTGGCCCTGGGTCCAGAGTTTCACGCCAGGGGACTCTTGAGTCGCCGAACCTTGTTGCGCGGGGCCTTTACGCAGCTACTCTTTCTGCGATTCGGCGCCAACGACGAACGTTTGGACAAAATTCGTCGAGCCGTGCTCAAAGTCACCAAGGGTTGGGACCACAACGAAGTCCGGCGCTTGGTGGCCGAAACCATTACCGAGGTTATTGAACCGCTCATTTACCAAGAGGCGATTGACCTCATCAATTTCCACCTCGCCCAAGGCGACGAGGTCTGGCTGGTATCGATGTCTCCCGCCGAAATCGTGGAGCCCTTCGCCGAGATGCTGGGCATGACCGGCGCCATAGGCTCGCGAGCCCAGATTGACGAGAATGGCAAGTTCACCGGCGACATGGACTTCGTGTCACACGGAACGAACAAGGTTCTCGCCATCGAAGAAGTCGCGACCAAACGCGGCATCGATCTTGATCAGTCCTTCGCCTACAGCGACTCGGCCACCGACATCCCCATGCTTCAGGCGGTCGGACACCCCTACGCGGTGAACCCGGACCGGGCCCTCGCTCACTTCGCTCACGACCACGAGTGGCCGATTATGAGTTTCACGCATCCCGTTCGGGCGCACGACGGCAAGGCCTCGCGGACGCCCTTCGTGGTGAGCGCCATCATTCTGGGCATCATGGCCCTGGTGGGCCGATCGCGACGCGATTAAAGCGTCAGCAAGTCCCGCGCACCGGTGTCCGACGAAGGGTGGCGTAGTTTGGACATCGCACGGGCCTCAATCTGTCGAATGCGCTCACGGGTGAGGTTCATTTCGGCGCCCACGTCTTCGAGGGTACGAACCTCACCGGCGCCATCGAGACCGAAGCGCATGCGCAAAATCCGGCGCTCGCGGTCATCGAGCAATTGGAGGAATTTCTCAATTGCGGCCGGCATCATCTTCACCGCAGCCACGTCGAAGGGTGATTCGGCGGAGCGGTCCTCGACCACGTCGCCCAGTTCGGCGTCGCCGTCCTCGCGCAGGGGCTCCGACAAGGAGATGGGCTCGGAACGGAAGCGCAGGGCCTCAATCAGTTTGTCTTCGGGCATCTCACACTCGTCGCAGAGTTCCTTGATGGTCGGTGGACGTCCAAACTTCAGCTCCAGACGCGACTGCGCCTTCTGCACGCGCGCCAGGGTGTCACCAGCGTGCACCGGGAGGCGGATGGTGCGGCCGGTGTTCGCGATACCGCGCGTGATGGCCTGACGAATCCACCAAGTGGCGTAGGTGGAGAACTTGAAACCCTTGCGCCAGTCAAACTTCTCGACGGCGTGCATGAGACCAAGGTTGCCTTCTTGGATCAAGTCGAGCAGCGGCAGACCTGAGGCCTGGTACTTCTTGGCAATGGAGACGACGAGTCGCAAGTTGGACTGCACGAAGTCCCGTTCCGCTTTTTCGCCGCGGTGAGCGGCGCGCTTCAGTGCGGCCTTTCGCGTGGGAGTCAGCTTCACGGTCTTGTCCGTTTCGGCACTCTCGAGTTCGGCGCGGGCTTCGCGGCCCTCCTCAATGGCTTGGGCCAATTCGACTTCGTCATCCTTAGTCAGCAGGGTGTACTGACCAATGTCGGAGAGGTAGAGGCGGACGAGGTCTTCATCGTCGCGATCAACGCGGTCTTTAGCCATTGCGAATTCCTTTTAACTCAGTACCGGAGAAACCGGCACACTGTGTTATACGAGGACCCGCAACCTACGTCCGTGGACCCAGGTGTTCATCCCACCCCGCGCTCACCAAAATCTCGAGCAGCGACTGCGCAATCAGGGTCAATTGGGTGCTTTCCAGTGGCGGCTGACTCGCCAGAATCCGTCCCGTTTCGTGCATCGAGGAAACGAGGAAGGACTGACCCTGAGACAGCAGGTGTTGCTGGAGAGGCGTCAAGGGGCCTTGCGCCAAGTCCCTCAGCCAGACGAGCAGACGCGGACTGAGCAACATCGTGACGCTAAAGAGCGTGATCGCGCCGCTGGGATCCTCCAGAGTGGCGTGCTCCAGCATGCCCGTGATCAGGGAGGACGGCTCCCCGACGGCGCCGGCGTCGCGAAGCTCCAAGACTCGCTCACCAAAGAGTCGACCCAGTTCGTAGCCGCGCACCGCTAAGGCATCGTTCGTGAAGGTCGGCGCGCTCCGTCCCAGTTCGGCGTAGAGCGCGGCGTAGAGGCCGGCGAGGTGTTCCCCGTCAGACCACGTCACAGGGTCTCGGGTCGAAAATTGTTGGTGATCGGCATGCGGCGGTCGCGGCCGAAGGCCTTCTTCGAAATACGCACCCCCGGCGGCATCTGACGGCGCTTGTACTCACTGCGATCAACCAGACGGGTAATCCGTAGCACCAGTTCGGGGTCGTGCCCCTCCGCAATGAGCTCCTCGGCGGTGGCGTCTTCTTCCACGTAGCGCTGCAACAAGGGGTCGAGCTCTTCGTAGGGGGGCAAGGACTGGTCGTCCCGCTGGTCGGGACGTAACTCGGCTGACGGGGCCTTGGTCAGCACCGACTCGGGAATGGGCTCGGGGTCGCCATCCAGACGAGCGAGCTGATTGCGGTAACGACACAAGTCGTAGACGAGGACCTTAGGGACGTCCTTGATGACGGCGAAGCCCCCCGCCGAGTCACCGTAGAGAGTTGAGTACCCCACCGCCATCTCCGACTTATTCCCCGTCGTCAACACGATGGCCCCCGTGTCGTTCGATACCGCCATCAAGAGCACGCCCCGGATACGGGACTGCAAGTTCTCGTCGGTAAGACCCCTCACGTCACCAATCACCGGAGTGAGCAGACCCGCGAAGGCGGCGTGCGCTTCTTCTATGGCGATGGTCTCAATGGTGATGTCGAGGCGTTCCGCAAGGCTGTAGGCGTCAGTTATGGAATGGTCACTGGAGAAGCGACTGGGCATGGCCAGACCCCGAACCGCGCGAGCCCCTACCGCGTCGACCGCAATGGCCGCGACCAGGGAAGAGTCAACGCCCCCGGAAAGACCGAGCACCGCGGATCGAAAGCCATTTTTACGCAAATAATCCCGGGTTCCGGTCACCAGGGCCGCGTAGATTTCGGCGACGTCGCTGCTGGGTTCGGCGATACGGTTGCTGTGCAAGGACCTCGCAGGGCCGCTGAGGGATTGGGGAGCCATTGCTATCCCTGCCGTCGATGCACGCACGTCGACGTCGACGATGAGGAGTTCTTCGAGAAAGGCTCCCGCTCGAGCAATAACCTCACCCGTGGCGTCGACCACGACGCTCTGGCCGTCAAAGACCAGTTCGTCTTGCCCCCCCACCAGGTTCACGTAGGCGATAGGACAGTTGGTCTCGACGGCCCGTTCTCGCAGCATGGTTTCGCGGTCGTGGCGTCGCCCGCGGGCGTAGGGAGAGGCGTTGGCCACCAGCAAAATGGTCGCCCCCTGAGCGACCAGATCAGCGGCCGGCTCCGGGGACCAGATGTCTTCACACACGAGCAGACCCACCGCTACCGAGTCGATATTGATAATGGTCCCAAAGCCCACGCCGGGGTGAAAGTAGCGCTGTTCGTCAAAGACGTCATAGTTGGGCAAGCGACGCTTCGTCGCCACCGCTCGTACCCCCTGGTCATCGAGGGCTACGAGGGCGTTAGCGATGCGGGGGCGACGAGCGCCCGACGCTCGATTATCGCTCGAAGGGGCCAGCGGTACGGAGGCTGACTCGGCCACCACGGTGCCGAGCACCACGGGAGGCAGGGAGGTGGCGGCGCCAACTTCCACCAGAGCAAATCCGGCCGCGTCAATGAATCCTTCCTTGAGCAATAAATCTTCGGGCGGGTAACCCGTCAAAGCGAGTTCGGGGGTGATGACGAGAGAGGCTTGCGCGGCGCCAGCCTGGGTGCGTAAGCGCTGAATAGTCGCCACGTTCTCGTTCAGCCCACCCACCACGGCATTCATTTGGGCGAGCGCGAGACGCAAGGTAGGCACGTTCTCAGCCTACCGGCGCAGGGTGGCGCTTCCCTAGGGGGAAGTTTCACACGCCCGAAACAGAACCGCGTCCTCGGGTCCGCTCGGACCGGCACACTGGAAGCACTACATCCGACGCTACGCCCAAGGAGAAACCATGGCCTACCAAGCCGAGTACATCTGGATTGACGGAGCCGAGCCCACGCGTGGGCTGCGCTCGAAGACTCGCATCATTGCCACCGGCAAGAAGCCCGAGCTGTGGGGATTTGACGGTTCGAGCACGAACCAGGCCACGGGATCGTTCTCCGACTGCGTGTTGCGCCCCGTGTTCACCTGCCCCGACCCCCTGCGCGCCCCCGGTGACATCTTGGTGCTTTGTGAAGTGTTGAACCCCGACATGACGCCCCACGCGACGAATACCCGACACGCCGCCGCCCTCGTCGCGAAGCAGTACGCCAGCTTCGAACCGAAGTTCGGTATCGAACAGGAGTACACCTTTTTCCAGGACGGCCGTCCCTACGGCTGGCCCGAGGTGGGCTACCCCGCCCCCCAGGGTCCCTACTACTGCGGCGTCGGAGGATCCAAGATGCCCGGCCGTGACATCGTCGAGGCCCACACCATCGCCTGCCTCGAAGCCGGCATCAGCATCGAAGGTACCAACGCCGAAGTGATGATGGGCCAGTGGGAGTTTCAGGTCGGCGTGCTCGACACCTTGGCCGTCGGTGACCAGTTGTGGGTTGCCCGCTGGCTGCTCGAACGAATCGCCGAAGAATTTGAAGTGGAAGTCTCTTGGCTGGCCAAGCCCATCAAGGGTGACTGGAACGGTGCCGGAGCGCACACCAACTTCTCGACCAAGCAAATGCGCGCGGTGGGCGGTTGGGAGCACATCATTGCTGGTTGTGAAGCCCTCGGCACTCGCGTGCTCGAGCACGTCGAGAACTACGGTGACGGCGTGAAGGACCGTTTGACGGGAGCGCACGAGACCGCCCCCTGGCACACCTACTCCTACGGCATTTCTGACCGTGGTCGTTCAGTGCGCATCCCCGGTGGTGTCGCGCGCGAAAAGCGTGGCTACCTCGAGGACCGACGCCCTAACGCCAACGTCGACCCCTACACCGTGGCCCGCTTGATGGTCGAGACCATTTGCGGCGCCGCCAGTTCCGCGAAGAAAGCCCCGGTGAAGAAGGCGGTCGCCAAGAAGGCGCCGGCCAAGAAGGCTCCGGCGAAGTCGGCGGCCCGAAAGTAATTTCGGCGAAGTACCCGCGGTACCTCCTTCACAAATCCGTCACCCGCGAGGGTGACGGATTTGTGATTTCTGGCCGAATTGGCCAACGAGAGCAAAGGTGCGAGAATGGACAGTATGCAGAGCCAGGCGCAGTACGTTTTGCGAACCGTTGAGGAACGCGGTATTCGCTTCATCCAATTGTGGTTTACCGACGTGCTCGGTCGCCACAAGGCCTTTCACGTCACCCCCGCCGAGCTCGAGGATGCCCTCGACCAAGGACTGACCTTTGACGGCTCCTCCATTGACGGTTTCTCCCGCACGACCGAATCAGACGTCCTGGCCCGACCCGATCTCACGACCTTCGAATTGTTGCCCTGGTACGAGCCGGGACACGGGATCGCCCGCGTGTTCTGTGACATCGTCAACATCGACGGATCGCCCTTCCTGGGCTGCCCGCGCCAGCAGCTACGCCGAGTCCTGGGTGAGGCCCACGCCCAGGGATACACCTTCTACGTGGCCCCCGAGATCGAGTACTTCTACTTCGCCTCCTTGGACCCTTCCGCGGCCCCCCAGCCGCTGGACCGAGGGAGTTACTTCGACTTACTGCCCGACGACGTGGCCAGTCAATTGCGCCGACGTACGGTACTCACCCTGGAAGAGATGGGCATTGGTGTTGAGCACGCACAGCACGAAGACGCGCCCAGCCAGCACGAGATTGACCTGCGTTATACCGACGCGTTGACCATGGCGGACACGGTGATGTCCGTTCGCCACGTAGTGAAAGAACTCGCTCGCCAAGAGGGCGTGGCCGCGAGTTTCATGCCCAAGCCCCTCGCTAACGTGCAGGGTTCGGGCATGCACACCCACCTGTCCTTATGGAAAGACGGGGTCAACGCCTTCGTCGGTGATGGGCCCTACGGTCTGAGCGAGGTGGCCACTGGTTTCATCGCCGGACTCTTGCGTCACGCCCCCGAAATAACGGCCATCACCAACCAGTGGGTCAACTCGTACAAGCGGCTCGTGCCCAGCACGGAAGCCCCAGTGGGCGCCGAGTGGGCTCGTCACGACGACGCCGCCCTCGTGCGCATCCCCTCGGTGAAGCTCGGCAAAACCGACTCCACCCGCATCGAGTACCGGGCCCCCGACCCGGCCGCCAACCCCTACCTGGCCTTCGCCGTTATTCTGGCCGCCGGTTTGCGTGGCATTAACGGTGCCTACGAACTCCCCGCCGAGGGCGAACGCGTGGCTCGCTTGCCGCGCAGTCTTGACGAAGCCATCGACCTCATGGCCTCGTCGGAATTACTGCACGAGACCTTGGGCGAACACCAGGTCGAGTGGTTCCTGCGAAATAAGCGCACCGAGTGGGACGCCTATCGCGGCCAAGTCACCCCCTTCGAACTTGAACGCTACCTACCGCTGCTGTGAGCGACCTCGTCCTGTGCATCCCGACTTGCGAAGGATCCATTCGCAAAGCCTTTGAGGTAACGGGAGTAACGCCGGTCGTCTCGTCCAGCCTCAAGCTGGGTGACATCGAACGCCTGGAGAGCAGCGAGGGCTTCGCGGCGGTGGTCGTCAACGCCACGACGGTACCCTTCAACGACGCCGTCAGCCTCTGTCGCCAGTTGCGCAGCCGCGAACGCTCCACCGGACCCATCATCATGCTGGTCGATCACTTCCAACTCGACGACTTGACCTTCCGCGAGGACCTCTTCGACGACTTCATCGTGAGCCCCTTCGACGTGAGTGAGCTGGCTACTCGCCTGCGGCACCGTTTGCGACGCGCGGGGAACGAGAGTGTCGCCGCTCGCATTGAACACGGGGCGCTGGTGCTGAACGTGGAGACCTACCAGGCCTCCATCGCCGGTCGCGTGCTCGACCTGACCTACATGGAATACGAACTCCTGCGTTTTCTGGCCTCGAACCCCCAGCGGGTGTTCACCCGCGAGACCCTACTCAGTCGCGTGTGGGGCTACGAGTACTACGGTGGGGCCCGCACCGTTGACGTGCACGTTCGACGACTTCGCGCCAAACTGGGCGAGGAGTACGCCTACCTCATTTCCACCATTCGCAGCGTCGGGTACCGTTTCAGCACCAGCAACGAATTCGAAATTTAGGCCAGGGGTAGGTAGGCCCAGAGTTCGGCTTCGGCCAAGGCACCCATGGGCAACTTGGCGACTTGCACCGTCGAACGAGTGGGGCGCGGTAGCTCGAAGGCCTCGGTCCATACCGCGTTGCAAGCGGCGTAGTCCTGGTCCATGTCCATGAGGAACAAGGTGCCCTTGACGACGTCGGCCATCGTGGCCCCGTGCTCGGCGAGGAGAGTGCGCGCGTTTTCGAGGGCTTGGCGCAACTGTTCGGGGGCGCCGCCTTCAATAATGGTCGGGGTGGCCGCACCCGGCACGAGACCAATCTGTCCGGAAAGAATAACGAAATCGCCCGCGCGTCGCGAAGGCGAGTAGGGGCCGACGGGGGTCGTCACGGAATCAACTAAAGGAGTTGCCACAGCCGCAGGTGCGGGTGGCGTTGGGGTTGGTGATGTGAAAACCCGCGCCCTGCAGACCATCGGTGAAATCCAGGGTCGAACCAATCAGCAATTCGGCACTCGAAGGGTCGACGACGACCTTGACCCCGCCGTACTCCTTGACGATGTCGTCACTGGCAAACTCCGAGTCGAAGAACATGTCGTAGTTGAAGCCCGAGCAGCCGCCGGGCTTGACGGCCACGCGCAGCGCGAGGCTGTCTTCACCTTCGGCCGCGATCAATTCGGCAACCTTGGCGATGGCCTCGGCGGTCAAGGTGATGGGCTCGGCGTTCTTCTTCGTCAGCGTGACGGTGGTCGTTGAGGCGTCAGACATGTCGCTCCTTTGGCTAGTAACTCCCTTCTATCGTAGCGAACACCACGCCAAGGGTGGCGGGGAGCCTGCGTAAAACGGGTAGTTTGCCTCTATGGACCTCGTCGCCGCCCTGCGCTCACGCCTCGCTGAGGTTCGCGACCCCGAACTAAACGCATCCATCGTCGAACTGGGCATGGTGGGGACTATCGAGGTGGACCCCCGCGGCCACGCCCGCATCGCCGTCGCCTTGACGACGGCGTCTTGTCCGCTCCGCGGGACTATTGAACGCGAAGTTCGAGCCGCCGCCGAGTCCCTCGAGGGCGTCACTAGCGTGGAGCTGCTCATGGGGGTGCTCGACGCTGATGCGAAGTCCGAGTTGATGCGCACCGCCCGGCGACTGGCCCAAGCCAATGCCCCACTCACCTCGGTACCGCGCAGCGCTCCGGTAATCATGATTGCCTCGGGCAAAGGCGGCGTCGGGAAGTCGTCGCTCACCGCCAATCTCGCCGTGGCCTTGGCGCGAATGGGTCGCCGCGTTGGCGTGCTGGATGCCGACATTTGGGGCTTCTCACTGGCCCGACTACTCAACATCCACGGTGACATCGCCGTGCGTGGCGGCACGATGCTCCCGCTCGTCCGCCCCGAAGGCAGCGGCTCGGTCGCGCTGCTGTCAATGGGGCACCTCGCCGACGACGATCAGGCCCTGCTCTGGCGGGGGCTTATGGTGCAAAAGGCGGTGGCGCAGTTCATCGGAGACGCCGACTGGTCCGGAATTGACATCTTGCTCATCGATACCCCACCGGGCACCGGCGACATCGTGATGACCCTCGCCAAACTCCTCCCGCACCTCGGCCAGATTGTCGTAACGACGCCGGCGATGGCCGCGCAACAGGTGGCCGCACGCGCCGCCGACTTCGCCCAAAAATCAAACCTGCGCATCCTCGGGGTGGTCGAAAATATGACGGGCTTCAACTGCGCCTGCGGGACGCGTCACGCCCCCTTCGGGGCTGGCGGCGGCGAACACTTGGCGCAACGACTGGGCGTCCCCCTCCTGGCCGCGATCCCCCTCATCGATGACGTGGCCCAGGGTGGCGACAGTGGCACCCCCGTGGCGAGTACGGAAACGACGCACGGGGTGTTCGCCCAACTTGCGACTTCGGTGAGCGAGGTGAGCGCCACACTCATCCCCGCGGGCTGCACCGCCCGCCTGCTCGACAGCCTCGACCAAGCGGTGCGCGAGGTCGAAGCGAGTTAGACCGGAAGGCGCACGCTCGTCACGCCATTTTCGGTAACTTCAACGGGCTGGATCATGGAAATGGTGGGCCGGGTTCGCCATTGTTCCAAGATGGCCTCAACGTTCTCGGCCCCAGCCAGCTCGGCGAGAATAGTGCGCGTGGGGAGCAAAAACTTCCACTCTCCACGCTCGTAGGCCTGAAGAGCGTCAGCGGGCCGAACCCATCGGTGCTCCACTGTTTCGTATCCGTCGCAACTCGCCACTTGCTCGTCGGGGGCCCTTAGGGCGAAAAACCGCGTGTCGAAGCGACGGGTTCGCTGTTCGGGAGTGCGCCAATGAGCGAAGTACACCAGCCTCTCGGGCCCTCTTTCGGCTCCAAACTGACTAAAGATGTCATAAAAGTTTTGCGTCCCATCCAGCACGCCGCTTCGCCAGCGAGCCAATTGTTCGGCGTCAACGTGCTCCGCGGTGATCAAGAGGCCGGCTTCTTCAAAGAGCTCGCGTAGGGCCGCGCCCAGGTAGGCGGCGGCGTCGGATGTGCCCAGTCGCAGTTCCAAAGCCTCGGCACTTATAGAGCCATTCATCAGGGTTTTCATTCTCTCGTCAGCCACTGAAACCCCCCCACCGGGAAAGACGAAGGCGCCCGCGGCCGAGGGGGTGTCGTCGTGGCGACGAAGGAGCAATACTTCGAGTCCGTGGGCCCCATCTCGCAGTACCACGGTGGTGGCGGCGGGGCGCGGAGCGGAGCCAGTTTCCATGAAGGCATCGTAGGGCTTCGCGTAGTGTCCTTGGAGTTCCACCTACTAAGTTTGTCCCAGCAAAACCTTTCAAGGAGCACTGTGCCCAATTCCTCAACTAAGAAGCCTGTCGCATCGGGTCGGCCCGCCGGACTCTTCACTTGGATCGCCATCGGGGTCGTTCTCGTCGTGGTCGCCGCCCTGGTCGTCGTGAAAGTCACCTCTGGTTCGCCGGGCAAGAACGGTGGTAACACCGTCACGACTCCCGCCATGATGGCCGAACTCACCGGCATCGCTCCATCGGTGTTTAACAGCGTGGGGCTGAACTCGCCCTCCGCCCCCGTGGCCAAGCCGGTTGTTTTGAAGAAGCAGCCACTCTTGACGGGGCTGTCCTCGACGGGCAAGCCCGTTCCGCAGATTCTCTACGTGGGTGCGGAGTACTGCCCCTACTGCGCCGGCGAGCGTTGGTCCGTCATCACGGCGCTCAGTCGCTTCGGGACCTGGTCGGGTTTGCAAAACACCGCATCGTACGTGGGCGACTACTTCCCCAACACCGCCAGTTTTAGTTTCGTCACCGCCAAGTACTCTTCGCCCTACCTGGCCTTCAACGGTATCGAACAGTTCTCGAACGTGCCCAAGCCCGACAAGAGCGGGTACGAGCCCTTGATGACTACCCCGAAGAAGTTCAACGCCGTCTTTTTGAAGTACGACACCGCCCAGTTCGTTCCGGGCATGTCCGTGGCGAATCAGTACGCCTATCCCTTCATTTCGCTGGGTAACCAGTACCTCGTGTCGGGCGCGCAGTTCACTCCCGGTCTGTTGGCTGGTCAGAGTCGTGACGCCATCGCCGCGGCCCTCTCCACGCCCTCCAGCCCCGTCACGGATGGCATCATCGCCGCCGCGAACTACCTGACAGCCTCCATCTGCCACCTCACCCACAATCAGCCCATGGCCGTCTGCACCTCGCCAGCGGTTGTCAACGCCGCTTCACACCTGTAGCGCAGTGTCGCGTCAAGTAGAGCCAGTAGCGCAGTGGGCGCGAGTCCTTAGCTTCCTACTGTGCTTGGTGGGTCTGGGCTTGTCCATCTACTTGACCATTGAGCACTTCGGTAATCCCGGGCTCCTGATTTGTTCCTCGAACAGCGTCATCAACTGTGCGATAGTCACCACGTCGAAGTGGTCGTACTTTCTCGGGATACCCGTTGCCGTGCTCGGACTCGCGAACTACGTAGCGATGACCGCCCTCTGCAGCCCCTGGGCCTGGCGTTCCTCTTGGTACTGGCTGCACGCCACGCGCTTGGCGATGGGCGTTATCTCCATGGTCTTTGTGCTGTGGCTGATCACCGCCGAAATTGTCCTGATCGGCAAGATTTGTCTCTTCTGCACCGCGGTGCACCTCGTGACCTTTGCGCTGCTCATCGTGTTATCGCGCGTGAGCCCCAACCAGCTCGGTTGGGCTGCGTCACCGGCGGAGTAAGTCGCGACGCTCCTGTTCGGTGCAGCCGCCCCAGATGCCGTACGACTCGCGCCGGCGGAGCGCTTCGTCGAGACAACGTTCGCGAACTGGGCAACGCCGACAGATGTCCTTGGCCGCTCGCTCGCGACGGAGTCGCGCTTCCTTGAGTTCGACCAGCTGAGGTGAAAAAAACAGGGCGGCCTCGGCTCCGTGACAGGCTGCCTGGTCGGACCAACTTGGCTGGAGGAGTGCCATTGAGCCGTCTTTCTCTCGTTCGCAAGTGGAGGCTATCCATTCCGTCGCCACAATGCCAATTGACGCCTTACCCAGTGCGCCAGTTCCCCTTGCTACGCTCTAATCGTGTCCACCATTGTGATTGCCAGTGACCTTCCCGCCCTTCGCCGGGAACTGCGGACAATGATTGCGTCGCCCGAACTCGTGATTCACGAAGCGTCCTCGGGTCCCGAGGTTTTGGCCCTCACCCGCGCGGGTGGAGTGGACCTCGTCATCTGTGATCTCCAAATGGGCTCCATGGGAGCAATGGCCGTCACCATGGAGCTTCGCCACGACGAGTCCTACGGCCTCGCCGAGCCGGTGGCGGTTCTCATGTTGCTCGATCGACGCGCTGACGTCTTCATTGCTCGTCGGGCGGGAGCCGAAGGCTTTGTCTTAAAGCCCCTCGAGCCCCTCACCGTGCGACGCGCCCTTCGCGCCCTCTTGCGCGGCGAATCCTTCGAGGACCAGGCTCTCACGCCGGCCACCGTTCCCGTCGCTTAGCGCGATGAATGAACCCCGTCCCGCGACCTCAGGATTAGCACGCCTGCGAGCACGGGTTGGGGGGAAACCCGAACGCGTCGCCACGAGCCCGGAAGCGCAAGCCATTCACGACCGCGTCGACCAACTCAGCGCACTCGAGTTGCGCGACATCATGACGCCCCGCGTGGATGTCGCCTACCTAGCGGTGCCGGTAACCCCCGAAGCGGTGGCCGAGGCGGTCCGCGACACTGGACACTCCTGTTTTCCCGTGGTGGTCGGCGATGATCTCGATGAAGTGCAGGGGGTGCTCTTCGTCAACGACCTGTTTCGCTCCACGACGCTGAAGCGCGCCATCGGGGTGTCGTTGCCGGACCAGCGAGAGATTGCTCGCAAGATTCGCACGCCGCTGATGCTGCCCGAAACCATGGATCTTCTCGAAAGTCTGAAGGAGATGCGGGAGCAGCGGCGAACGTTCGCGATCGTGCTCGACGAGCACGGCGGTGTGGCTGGAGTCATCTCCATACGTGACATTTTGGAACAACTCGTTGGGGACTTGAACGACGAATTCGACGAGAACGAAGCCGTCACCATCGTTAAGATTCGACCGGGCCGTTGGTTAATCGACGGTCAAACGCACGTCGACAAAGTCGAAGAAGCCCTCGGCCTCGTCATTCCCGAGGGTGAGTACGTCACCTTGGCCGGATACGTCTTGCACTTAGCGGACGATATTCCCAGCGTCGGTTCGACCTTGAAGGACGGCTCGTGGAGTTTTCGGGTGCAGTCCATGACCAAGCAACGAATCAGCGAAATTGTGGTTGAATTCCACGAACCCGTGATTGACGATCCCATCGATCGCTAAGGCTTTGTGCCAACGAACAACCGGCGGCTAGGATTGACGGGCTGCGAGTTCTCTCGCTGCGGGCTGTAGCGCAGCTTGGTAGCGCGCTTCGTTCGGGACGAAGAGGTCCCGGGTTCAAATCCCGGCAGCCCGACCAACTCGGGCGGCAGTGCAGTGAACAGCAGTACAACATAGGCTCCCATCGTCTAGAGGCCTAGGACACCGCCCTTTCACGGCGGCGACGCGGGTTCGAATCCCGCTGGGAGTGCTTTCGAAGTACGCCGCCAGCGCACCGGGTTCTTTTGACTACTGTTTGGTCGTGCCGACTATTAGTTACATGCTTTGGTTCAATGGCCAAGCCGAAGAAGCGGCAAACCTCTATACCTCAATTTTTCCAAACGCCACGGTGAAAGAAATTTCGAGGGGTGCCGATGGTCGTGCCTTTACCGTGAACTTTGAAATTCTTGGGGAAAACTACATCGCTCTGAACGGTGGTCCTCAGTTCACCTTCACCGAAGCCTTCTCCATATTCGTAAGCTGTGACGGGCAATCTGAGGTTGACGAATACTGGAACGCCTTTCTGAAGTCCGGCGGACAGGAAGGTCGCTGCGGATGGCTCAAAGACGCCTTCGGAGTCTCGTGGCAGATAATTCCCAAGCAACTGGGAGAAGCACTATCAAACGCGGATCCGGCAAAAGCTCAGGCCGCGTACGCCGCCATGATGAAGATGTCCAAAATAGTCATCGCCGATTTGTAAGCAGGTTGGTCGCCTCGGACCGTTCTTCGCTGAGGCGCCACGCCTCGTAACCGTCATTTAGGTTTTTCCAGCGATTTTCGCTCGGGCTGGCTCGTTGGCGTATCGAGTTTTCCCAGCGCCGGTCGCTCGAAGTTCTCGAGGCAGCGTCGATCGAGAGGAAAGTCAAAGCGGGCTTCGCCCGGGGTCTCTCCTAGCCAAACCTTCGATCAAGAAAATAGCGAATCTGAATCGCTGCCGCCGCCCCTTCGCCGACCGCCGAGGCGAGCTGCTTCGTTGACCCGGCCCGAACGTCTCCGGCAGCGAAAACGCCTTCAACCGAAGTCTGAAACATCTGGTCAGTAGCGACAAAGTTTCGACCATCGAGTTCAACTGCGCCATTCAACCACTGGGTGTTGGGGTCAAGACCAATGAAGACGAAGGCACCGCTGGCCGGAAAGGAGCTTGGCATGTCCGTACGAAGGTCAATCGTTTCCACCGAGGCCAGCTTGCCTTGTTCGTTGGCCACAAAGCGCTGCACCGACTGATTGAGCACAACCGCCATTTGGGGGTGATTCTGCACCTTTTCTTGGAGCAATTTTGAGCCCAGCAGTTGCCCGGAGCGTTCAATTACCGTGACGCGTTGAGCGAACTGGGTCAAGAATAAGCCTTCTTCGAGGCCCGAATTTCCACCACCAAGAACCACGATGTTTTCAGCCCCTTTGTAAAAGGGCCCATCACAAGTGGCACAGAAATGTATCCCCGCTCCAATCAGATCTTCTTCACCCGCCGCACCCGTGCGTCGATAGGTCGAACCAGTGGCGAGCAAGAGAGCGTTGGCACGCACGGTCGCCCCCGTCGAAAGAGTGACGGAGAGTCCCGAATACGCTCCGTCCATTTCCTCTCGAATAAAGCCCTCGACGGAAACTGCCTGGAGCATTTCCACTCCGTAACGACTTGCTTGCTGCGCGAAGCGCGCAGCCAGCTCGGCGCCGCCAATGCCCTCGGGAAAACCTGGATAATTATCGAATCGTTCGGTAACCCCAGCCTGCCCACCTACCGCGGACTTTTCCACGATGAGAGTGGAGAGGTTCTCCCGAGCCGCGTACATTGCGGTAGTCAGCGCGGTCGGCCCCCTCCAGCAATCACGAGGTCGTAGTGCAATTGCGACGCCTCTCGAACCAGGTGCAATTTGTCAGCCAACTCATCGTTCGAAGGTTCGCTCACAAAACTTCCGTCGGGAAAAATGAGGGTGGGGATTATGCGTTTTCCGTCATTAAGGCGCTCAACTTCTCCCTGCGCTTCAGGAGTAACTTCGAGATCTACCCAGTCGAAGGGAATCCGGTGTTGATTGAGAAAGGCCTTGGTGCGGGTGCAGTCGGGGCACCAGGCCGCTCCAATAACTCGTAAGCGATTTTCCATAGCGTCCTTTCTGAACTCGTCTCGATAGTACCCACCTGCTTTCGCCTTTGGCTTCGCCACGTCGGTACTGCCCAGCAGGCCCGCCCGACAATCAAGGTTCAAGTCATTAAAGGGGTACAGGTGGCCGGCGTCGCCCACGGTGTCTCCGGGCTCGTTACGTGGCGTTTGGAATGTTCTAGAAACGAGGAAGGTGGATGAGGGGAGTTTCTGCGTTTTCTTGCTCGAATGAAATAACCTCGTTGAGTGGAACTACGTTTCTCTGGGGAAGTCTGGTTTTGGCGAGGGCCGTCCCCTTTTCACTTCGTAACGGTGCCCGAAATCGAGAGTGCGGCGATCAAGTCAATTGCTCCCGCCCTCACCTACGGATGGGGGGCAATTCCCTGCGCCGTGGTCGTCGGTGAAACACGCTTCACCACTTCCTTGTTTCCCAAGAATGGCGGATACGTCCTCCCCTTGAAGACTGCGGTTCGCACCGCCGAAGACATTGACCTAGGGGACGAGATAAGCGTCACCATCATCATTGACTAGAGCTCCGTCGGCCCCCGACCAAACGACGCCCCGCAGCACCAACCGCGTGGTCAGAGGACTTACGCTAGGTGTATGAAGAAGCCACTTCTCGTTAGCTACTTTGAGCCCTTTGGTGGTGACCGTCTCAATTCGTCGGCCGTCGTCGCGACACAGGCGCGTGGTCTGTTGGGGGCGGAGGACATTATTTGGGTGGAACTTCCCGTGTCCTACGAGCAGTCGGTGCGTCGAGTCAGCGAACTCATTGCTGCCCACGATCCAGTGGCGGTAGTTGCCCTCGGTCAGGCAGCTGGCCGTTCGGCCCTCTCCTTCGAACGCCAGGCGCAGAATCTCTCCAACGCCGCGGCTCTCGATAGTGACGGCCATCAGGGTGCTGGCGTGATCCTGGAAGGTGCACCGCCCACCCTGGCGACGTCGCTGCCCATCGATTTGATGGCGCGAGCCGCGAGTGAATCGGGGTGTCCCGCGGAATTCTCCGATTCGGCAGGCGGCTACGTGTGTAATCACTTGTTCTACCATTTGCAGTTGCTTGGTGACCGCCCGAGTGGATTCATACACCTTCCCCTCGTTGGCGAACAGGCAGCGGAGTACCCGCAAGGACCCACGCTGGCTAGCGAACTACTCGCCCTCGGACTATCAGCGTCGTTGGGCATCCTGCGCTAGGACGAGGAATCTCCTGATGTGCGTGGCCTGTTCCGATACAGTTGTGCCATGAAAAATCATCTCATACTGGTTCACGGCGCCTGGCACAGTCCGTCCGGATTCGAACTGCTGCAGCGCGAGCTCGCTGATCGTGGCATCACTTCGTCCACCGTGGCGTTGGAGAGTGCCGCAGCCGCCGACGAGCCCATCGGGGACATGTACAACGACGCGGCTCTGGTTCGAGGGGCCGTCGACGCCTTAGGGGATGACTGTTTTGTCCTCGCCCACTCCTACGGTGGTCTCCCCGTCACGCAAGGACTGGTCGGGGCCACCAAGGTGAAGGGATTAATTTTCCTCACCGCTTTCGTTCTCGACGAAGGTGAAACACTCTTTGAGGCCTGCGGGAGCCAGGACCCACCGTGGTGGGTGCGCAGCGAGGATGGTGAGCGTGCGACGACCAGCACCCCCGAACACGTTTTTTACAACACCTGCACCCCCGAAGTGGCGGCCGCCGCAGTAGCGGACTTACGGCCCCAGAGCATTCTCTCCTTCAACCAGCCCATCACCCAATGCGCCTGGAAGGAAATCCCCTCGAACTACATTCTCTGCGAGTTCGATCAGGCGATTCCCCTCTTCGCTCAACAAGCCATGTCGGGTCGAACGGGGAACAGCGAAACGCTGGCTACCGACCATTCACCCTTTTTGAGTGCGCCCGCGCAACTGGCTTCCTTGCTCGCTTCCTTGATGCGCTAGCGAGTTCCGCCGGCGGGCTCGTCGGGCGCCAAATGGCCGCCACCGCGGTTCAGATTCCTTCGACGGCGAAAGTCCACTCGAGAAGAGGTAGACGAACTGCGATGCGTAATCGCTGACAGTACCGGGTCGGTAACGCTGGTCTTCCAAGGTCGCGGCGTCAAAGTCCCTACACCGCGTTCCGATCCATGCTGGTCTTGGGTGCCATCTTCTACACTGCTGGAATGTCTGACTACATCGAGATAAATCGGGCGAATTGGGATTGCGTGGTTGAGCACCACGTCAAGGCGTACGACCTTGACAAGTTTCGCGCCGACGAGAAGTTTCTTTCGTACGTAGTGCAGTTCGACCAAGCCCGACTAGGCAGTGTCGAAGGTCTCAAGGTCGTTCACCTCCAGTGCCACATCGGTACCGACACTCTTTCGCTCGCCCGTCTGGGAGCGGCGTCCGTTACCGGGTTGGACTTCTCGCCCAAGGCCATTGCGGCGGCGCGGCGCTTTGCGGCCGAACTGGGTGTCGAAGCGACTTTCGTCGAAGCCAATGTCTACGACGCACCCCGCGCCTTAGCGGGCCGACGATTTGATCTCGTTTATACCGGCATCGGCGCCCTGTGTTGGATCGCCGACATCAAAGCCTGGGCGCGAGTGGTGGCGGATCTACTCGTGCCCGGCGGCCGTCTGTTCATTCGTGAAGGCCATCCCATGCTCTGGGCGCTTTCGGACCCGAGGGAGGATGGACTGCTGGTGGTCCAATACCCCTACTTCGAATCAGCGGGACTGCATTTCTTCAATACCAAGTCCTACGTCGAACACGAAGGTGAACTCTCGTCCCCGGAAAGCGTCCAATTCAATCACGGACTGGGGGAGGTGATCAGCGCGCTCATGGCAGCGGGCCTCACCTTGACGATGCTGGAGGAACACGACAGCATTCCCTGGAATGCCCTCGGAGAGGGCATGGAGTTCATTGGCGAAGGTGAGTACCGTCTGCGCGAGAATCCTCGCCGATTGGCCGCCTCGTACACCCTGCAGGCCACCAAGACTTCCTCCTGAGGACCTCACTGACCGGACGGGGGTGCGGCCGTTCCCAAGGAATACCGTCACCAGACTCCGGTCACGTATGTCGGCCGAGGGATCAAAAAACGCCTGTCGGCTCATGTCGCATTTTCACTTACGCAGCGCGTCGCAGCCGGCGGCGAGGCTAACGCTACGCCCTAGCAACCCGAAGTGGGCGACACCACAAAGGCCGTGACGGCTTGATTCATTCCCCACCCGTAGTAGTCCGAAGCCAGTTGGGCGCCTCGCACTTCCTCAACTCGAGTGGCGTGGTGCACCTTGACGTCAGAACACATGGTGTGCAGGACAATCTCGACGCCCATATGCGCGCCTAGGGCCATGACTTCACTCGAGAGCGGAGCGTAGAACTTCCACGCCGGAACATTGATGTCACCGTTCTTGCACGTCAGCGGCGTAACATTCCCATCTTGCGTGTGGGTCAGTGGCGTGCTGCACTCGGGCACGACGGGTCGCACGATGGCCGGGGCGAGGACTGCCGGCAAGGTATTCTGCGGACTCGATGAATGAGAGAATGGGCTACTGCATGACGCCAAGCCCAGCGAAACGCTGGCCAAGGCGAGCGCGGCGCGCAGCGCATTTCCCGAACGACGAAGGGGCACGGCGCTTCGACGCCGGGTGGGCGGGTCACTCGCCAACGACCTTGGATGTCTTTTGCTCACAGACTGAATGTAGACGATGACCTGGCCCGCAGCGCGGGTGGACCGCCGAAGCGTGGGCCCTAGGCGACGGGGCTACACACTAATTTGGCAGCCACGAGCAGCATGACAACGCCAATTCCCCCGTCAAGAACTCGCCACGTCATTGCCCTAGCCATCAGCGGCGACGCCAAGCCTGCTCCAAATCCCAGTAGGGAGAACCACAGGATGGAACTGGTGGCGGCCCCCAGGGCAAAGAGCCATCGGCCACCAGCGTATTGATTGCCAATCGAGCCCAGCAAGAACACGGTGTCGATATAGACGTGCGGGTTGAGAAAGGTGAGAGCCAAAATGGTCGTGATGGCGACTCGCTTGGAGGGGCTTGCTGATTGGGCCGGGGACAAGGATTCACTTCGAACGAGCTTCTCGAACGCACGGTACGCCACGTAGAGAAGGTACGCCACCCCGACCCAGCGCAGGACCTGGAGCACAATCGGGGCCGACGAAACGATGGCCCCGACACCGCCCACCCCGAGACCAATCAAGGTGATATCGGAGGCGATACAGATCGTGACGATTACCGCGACGTGCTGCTTACTCAGCCCCATGCGCAACACGTAGGCGTTCTGCGCACCAATCGCGACGATGAGCGAAAGACCCGTGAGGAAGCCAGCCAGTAGAACGTTCATAGTGGAACCCTCGTGCCAAAACACCGTCCCGGTGCTTGCTTTCGCGTGCGCGGTAGAAGCTCGGAAGCTAGAGAATCGCCAAATCGGTGAGCTTGGCTTCGAGCACTTCATCACTGGGCTCGATGAGCATCGCGCCATCATCAAAGAAAATGACGGGGATGGTCGTATTGTTCCCGGTCAGGCCCGCCACCTTCTCGGCCGCCGCAGCGTCTTCGACAACGTCAATGAAGGTGTAAGCCACGTCGTGTGCTTCGAGGAAGGCCTTTGAGCGGCGGCAATCAGCGCACCAGTCGGCACCGTAAAAAGTTATGCGGGACTCGGTCATTGTTCTGCTCGTTTCTATCAAAGACGTCCTTCCACTATAGGAGGCGCCACGAGCGGCCTGGCAAGTTATCCCCTCGACACAAAACGCCGGGCGGCGTTCGCTTGGTACTACAAGTTCAATGTGCGACAGTCAAAACCCTTGTACTTATCAAGGGCGTTCACGACCGGCGCTGGCACCATGCCCGGCTTGACACACCCGGGGAAGCCGAGGCGAGTCGTGGCCAGTCTCTTCCAGTGGTTCTGGGATTTCGAGAAGAGCCCGTAGACACCGGCATCCTGCATCGATACGAGGAAGTTGTAGGAATCTTTCGCATTCGCCACAAAGGTGTCCAGTGTGTACACCACGCCTTGGTAGAAGACCGTGCGATCCGTACCAAAGTGAACCAGGTCAGTCTTCTGCATGACTTTGTCGGCCATCTTGTAGGCAATGAAGAGTCTGGTTAGTTCCGCTTTATCCGCACCGGAGAGACCATCCTTGACGGGGGCCGAGGCCGCCATCGCTGCCGAAGACGCAACGAGGGCGGGGACGAGGACGGCACTGATGACGAAGATGGCGACGCGACGATTCACGGAAAACCTCCCTGGGCGGATCCATCTCACTCTCCCACACGAACGCCTCACCACGACTGGCTCTTCGAAAGATTTATCTCCACGACCAAGAGTCCTCTGGCATAATTCGCTTCGAATCTCACGCGAATTTTCGTCTTCTTTCCCGGAGCACATCAATACGCGGGGCGGATCAACGGACCAGAGCGAGAACACCGCCCGCGGCCGCGAGTGCAACGGCCACCACCACTGACCACCTGGATCCCAATCGCTGGGGCAGACCCATCAGCCCCAAGGCGCGATCACTGTCTAGATCCTTGATCACGTTCACGAAGTGAAACGAGCACGAAAACGCAATGCTGGCCAAGACCAGCCAGGTGGGTGGCCATCGATGCGCGGCGCGAAATATCACCACGGGCAGTAGACCAAAGGAAACGGCGTAGGGCACGAAGGACAAGGGCGTGCTCTTGAGCCCGAGGTTGTAGGCACTGGCACTGGCGAGACCAATGGCGTAGAGAAGGGTACCCGATGGTCCCATAGGGCCCAGCAGTGAGGTCGCGAGAGCCAGGGTCAGGGCCGTGGGCCACAAGCGGTGCAGAAGGCGCTTCGAAACGCCACCCGCGACGAGGGGTTTGTCCCTTCGCCCGGCGGCGCGATCAGTTGATTCATCAATCAGGTCATTCGTCCAGCCGACGAAGCATTGGCCAAAGAACACGGCCAGCGTTAGGTTGAGGGCCGCGGGCCACGGTAGAACCCGGGTCGAGAGGACCAGGGCAATCACGGTGACGAGCCCCGTCGGACCGGCGTGGAATGCCCGAATTACGGGCGCGAGTGGCATCTCGCCAGATTACGCACTTCTCCCGTCAGGGAGCGTCGGCGCTGCCCTAGGCCCGAGGAGATACGTCGCTGTACGGTGGGGTCGTGAAGGAACTTGCGCTCATCTCCTTGGCGGGTCTTCTCGGGCCGCTCCTCGCGCTCTACCGGCGATTCGCGCTTCCGGTCATCATCGGCGAAATAATTGGCGGCGCCCTGATCGGACCCGCCGTCCTGCATTGGGCACCCACCACTGGTGCATTCTTCTCCACCTTGCACGACGCGGGCTTCGCCGTGCTGATGTTCACGGTGGGTATGCACCTCCCGCTTCGCGACAGCACCCTTCGGACGCAAGGGATTCGTGGTGCTATCTCCTTTATGGTGACTTTCCTGGCGGGAGGGGTGGCGGGGGCGCTGATCGCCCACCTCAACCACTTCGGACATCCCCTGCTCATCGCCGTCTTAGTTGCCAATTCGTCAGCCGCCATGGCGCTACCGGTCATCCGCGATCTGCCCGGGCCCGAAGACGCGCTCACCACTCGCCTTATTGTTTGGCTCGTTGTGGCGGACGTGATTTCGATCATCCTGGTACCGCTCGCCGTTGTGACGCATCCGCTCATCGATATCCTGACCGGCTCCCTCGCAATTTCCTTCCTGGCGTTCTTGTTCTTTGTCCTTCAACGCAGGGCGAATAGCCTTCGCTGGTCTCAAAATCTCCGCGCCCTAAGCGAGCAACTCGGCTGGGGGTGGATGATGCGGGTGAACCTCACCCTTCTCTTTCTGCTGACCTGGCTGGCGCAGATTAGTTTCACTTCAACCTTGATCGCCGGCTTCGCCAGTGGCGTCGCCGCGGCCGCTCTCGGAGTGAACGATCGTCTCAACATTGAGGTCGTGGGCGTGAGTGAAGGATTCTTCATACCGCTCTTCTTCGTAACGCTGGGCATGACCCTTGATCCCGTCGCCCTGGTTCATTGGTCCACCTTGAGTTTGGCCCTCGCCTTGACCCTGGCTGCCGTCGTCGCTCACGTTCTGGGGGCGCTCAGTGGGGGGCTGGGCGTACGACGAGGATTAATCGCCACCGCCCAAGTTGGCGTACCGGCCACCGTCGTGACCCTGGGTATCGCCGACCATTGGCTTTCGCCCAGTCAAGCGGCCGCGATTATGGCGGCCATGATTCTTTCTATAGGCGTCTGCTCCGTCGGGGCCGTACTCCTCGGTCGCAGCGAACAACTGCGGCGGCGAGGGGCAATTTCGCGAAGCAGCGGCTAAGGCATATCCGCGATGCCGCAGGGGATGGGCGTGTTTTCATCGAGGTGGTAACTCGCGCAGATCCGGTGGTAGCCGTCGGCGACGAGCAACGGATACGAGCCCACGCGTCCCCGTACCAAGAGCACCGGTGAAAGGAGTGTTCCGTTGTCGACCTTGTGGAAATCAGATTTAACGTGTTCGTTGTCTCGACCCAGCAGTGGCAATTGACTCGCCCGCAGGAGGTCCTTCGCTTGGAAGAATTGCATGGGGCTCGTGCGCAGCCGGGCCACCAAAGTGTCCGCGAGCTCGAGGGCCAGCACGAGGCCCAAGTAATGCCTCGCCGCGTCAAAGTCGTGCGGCTCGGGCGCGTCCATCCAAATTGGCTTATCCATGTTCGAACCTCCTAAAACACCACCCTAGCCATGGGCCAGCGAGGTCAACAGGCCTAAGACTAGACCGTTTAGTCCATAATTTATTATTGACTGGACTCTGCAGTCCATTTATGAAAGAATTGTGCGGTGCCAGCACCCGTCTTGACCACCAGAGGCGCAGCAACGCGCCGGCGTATCGTCACGGTGGCCAGCGACCTCGTGGCCGAAAAGGGACTGGTGCAGCTCTCCCTCGATGACGTGTGCGAACGAGCCAAAGTTTCCAAAGGCCAGCTCTACCACTACTTTGCGTCCCGCGGTGCTCTGGTCACGGCCCTCACCGAACACGTTGTTACCGAGGTCCTCGACCTGCAGTCGCCCCTCTTCGCTCAGCTGGACACTTTGGCGGGTCTGCAGTTTTGGGTGAGCGCGGTCGTGCAGTACCACGCCCGCCGTGGCGCCCGTGGGGGTTGCCCGATCGGCTCACTCATCAGTCAACTCGATCGAGGAGACGAAGCGTCACGCGCGGTCATCGCCAGGGGCTTTCAACAATGGGGCGACGCACTGGAGGAAGGTCTCGCCACGATGGTCCGCTCGGGTCACCTCGACGATTCCATCGACCCCGCGTACGAAGCACGACTGCTCGTTATAGCCCTCGAGGGCGGACTCCTCTTGACCGACGTCTACCGGTCAACCATATGGTTACGTGAAGCACTGGACGCTCGGCTGCAGCACCTGCGCCTTCACCTGGCATCCGCCAGGGTCTAGCCACTCCTAGACTCATCGCGTGAATACCCCCACCGCAGCCGACGTCGAAAAGGGACACCCCCAGCGCTGGCTGATTCTCACCATCATGATGATGGCCGAGGTCATGGATTTACTCGATGGGACGATCGTCAACGTGGCCGGGCCGTCCCTCAAACGGGATCTCGGCGCTTCACCCTCGTCGCTGCAGTGGATCATCGGCGGTTACACCTTGGCGCTTGGTGCAGCGCTCATCCTCGGTGGGCGCTTGGGTGACCGCTACGGTCGACGCAACACCTTCTTGCTTGGCATGACCGGGTTCACCGTGGCTTCGGTGCTTTGCGCCATCGCCAACTCCACTGGTCAACTGATTACTTTTCGCGTGCTGGAGGGTGTCGCCGGGGCCATTCTCTTGCCCCAGGGACTGGGCCTTATTCGCGAATCCTTCGCCGCGGCCGAATTGGGGAAGGCCTTCGCCGTCTCGGGTCCCATCTACGGCCTAGGCGGCATCCTCGGCCCCATCATTGGTGGCTTCCTCATCCAAGCCAACCTCTTCAATCTGTCGTGGCGAATTGTCTTCCTGGTCAACGTACCTATCGGCATCATCGGCGTGGTCGCTGCTTTCGTGATCTTGCCGAAAAATCCCGGCGATCACGGGGTGACCATCGACCTACTGGGCTCATTGATTATCGCCGTCTCTTCGCTGCTGCTGATTTTACCCCTCATCCAAGGGCGCGTCGACCACTGGGCGGCGTGGACCTGGATGTCCATGGGGCTCTCCCCCCTTGGTTTCTTCCTCTTCGCTCTTCGAGACCGAGCAGTGGAACGAGGTGGCAAGACTCCACTGGTCAAGGCCTCCATTTTCGAAAAACGACAATTCGTGGTGGGGGCGGGCACCCTGACGATATTCTTCGCCGGCTTCACGGGCATCTACCTCATCATTACCCTCTTCTTGCAACTTGGTGAGGGTTTCAGCGCCGCGCAAGCGGGCGTCGCCAATATCCCAATTGCCGTTGGAACAGCAATTGGTGGCACCCTTTCGGGGGCCTTCTTGTCCGAGAAACTCGGCCGATTGACCCTGCATCTGGGGGCCGCCTTTCAGCTCGCCGGTGCCGTCGTGCTGTGGCTGGCCCTAGGGAGCATCAGCCACTTTTCAGTGTGGCACCTGGTGCCCGGCATGGCGCTCTCGGGGGTGGGAACCGGACTAATTGTGGCCGCGCTCTTCCAGACGATCCTCTCGAGCATCGCCAACGACGAGATCGGTTCGGGTTCGGGTTTTCTCACCGCGGTGCAATCCATTGGCGCTTCCGCTGGTGTGGCAATTTTCGGAACGCTCTTTTTCGGACCGGCCACTCTTGGTCAGTTCGCCACCGGATTTCGCCACGCCCTCATCGCCCAGTTCATCGTGATTGCCATCTTCTCGCTGGCGACGTTCGGCTTGAACCGCTTTGCCCCAGCGGCCGAGTGAACGAAGTAAAACTCGAAACGGTGCCGCCAGTAGCCCTCTTCATCGGGTCCCGCTGTGCTACTTTCCCTAGCAATCGTTAAGCACATGAGGGGGCAGTATGAGTACGGGAACATCGACGCCGGGTTCAATGGGAGCGGACGAAGCGTCCAATCATCTGACCTTGTCACGAGGCTTTGACTTTCGAGCCATTTTCGCTTTGACCTTCTCAGACATCTCGCCGATTGTTTCCATTTACACGGTCTTTGGCATCATTGTGTACATCTGCGGGGCGGGCTTCTGGTGGGCCATGCCCATCGTCTTGGGGGGTCAGCTGCTCGTCGCCGCGACGCTCGGTGACGTCGCGTCCAAGTTTCCTCTGGCGGGCTCGGTGTACCAGTGGTCGCGCTACTTAGTGAACGCCCGCTACGGCTGGTTCACGGCCTGGGCCTACATCTGGGGTTTGACCATTGCCCTGGCTACCCTGGCTCTCGGTTCGGCCAACTTCCTCTTAGGCGTACTCAACATCACGACCCTTAGCCACTTCCAGACTGCCTTGGTGGCCTTGGCTTTGACCGTCTTCGCGAGTGCGGTCAACATTGCCGGCCGTCAAATACTCAAGTGGTTCTTTTACGTCAGTATCGTGGCCGAGGTCCTCTGTTCGGTCGTGCTGGGAACGGTGCTGCTCGTCGCCTACCGCGTGAACCCCATCAGTGTCATCTTTCACAGCGCCGGAGCGACCCACGGCTCGGCCTACTTCTTTGGTCCATTTATCGCGGCCATTTCGGTGGCCGGCTGGTCCTTCCTCGGTTTCGAAGCGGCGGGATCGGTGGCCGAAGAAGTTGACAGTCCCGGACGCCAGGTTCCGAAGGCCATCTTCTTTTCGCTACTCGGCGTTGGGGCCATCGTGCTCTACATCTCCCTGGCCCTCTGCCTCTCCATTCCAAACATTGGTGACGTCATGTCCGGTGCGGTGGCCTCGCCCATCGCGGCCGTGTTGACGACCCACTTCGGCGCCTCCACCGCCCGGGCCTTCCAGTTGCTCTTCCTCATTGGCTTCTTGGCTAGTTTCATGGCCGTCCAGGCGGCGGTGACCCGCTGTATTTGGGCCAACGCTCGCGACCGCGTGTTGCCCGCGTCGAACTGGCTGCTCAAGTTAACCAAGCACGAGAAGCTCCCCTACAACGCCGTCATCTTCACCGGCGTTATCGCCGCCGCCCTGCCCTTCATTAACGACCCCAAGATTTACGGCACCCTGATTAACTTCACCAGCGCCGGCTTCTTCGTCGCCTACGCCCTACCGGTCTTTGGCGCCCTCTGGTTGCGCACCAAGGGCAAGTGGCAGGCCGGTCCGTGGACGCTGGGTACCTGGGGACCGCTGGTCACCTGGGCGGCGTCGGTGTGGTTGGTCTTCGAAATCGTCAACATCCTCTGGCCCCGCGCCGAGCTCTACGGCTCGGGCTTCCTCGCGTGGAGTGCCATCTACATGGTGCTGGGACTCGCCCTCCTGGGATTCGTGATTCAGGCCTGGGTCTTCCGCGACGGCGGCCGGCACATTCGTCAAGGCAACCTCGAAGGTATCGAGGGTGTCGACCTCTCCAATCACTGAGACCACGTCGCGCGTCGCCTTCGTGACGGGGGCCGCGAGTGGCATAGGGGCGAGCGTCACGCGACTCTTGCGGGCGTCGGGCTACCGCGTCACCGGCTTTGACTTGCGTCGCGGCGAGGCCGACCTCAACATCATTGGTGACGTCACCGACCCCGCAGGGGTGGCGGAAGCGGTGGCACAGACGCAGGAGCGATTCGGATCGCTCGACGTCGTGGTGAGCGTGGCTGGTCATTACGAGATGCTCCCGGTCGACGCGATTAGTGACGCCGACTGGTTGCGCATGATCAACGTGCATCTCGGAGGTCTCACCACTCTGCTCCGTTGCGCCCTTCCGGGCATGCTGGAGAGGCGCAGCGGACGCATCATTGCGGTCACCAGCGAACTCGCCATCGGCGGCGGTGACCACGACGCGCACTACGCGACGGCCAAGGGGTCCATCATTGGCTTCGTGCGCAGCTTGGCCGTGGAGCTCGCGGCGAAGGGCGTGCTGGTCAACGCCGTGGCGCCCGGCCCCTGCGATACACCGCTCCTGGCGGCCGACTCACCCTGGCGAGACCGCGCCTACCTCGACACCTTGCCCGCACGTCGCCTCGCCAACCCGGAGGAAATCGCGGTGGCCGTCGAATTCCTCGCCTCGGAGGCGAGCTTCTGCGTGGGGGAAGTCATCTCGATTAATTCGGGAGCGGTGATCTGATGTCGCGCCAGGTCGATCGCGAGTCACTGACGCTCATCACCGGAGCAGCTCAGGGGATCGGCGGCGCCACCGCCCGCCACTTTGACACTCTGGGAGCGCGCCTCGCCCTCAATGACCGCGAGGCGTCGCCGGCCCTCGCGGCGCTGTGCGCTGCGACCGACGCCGTGGCCGCGCCCGCCGATATCACCAGCCGTGACGACATTCGTTCGATGATCGCCACCCTGACCAGCCAGCACGGCCCCATTGGCACCCTGGTCTGCAACGCGGCCTACATGACCATGGCTCCCTTCCTCGAGCACGAACCCGGTGACTGGTGGAAGATTATCGACACCAACGCCGCTGGCACCTTGCGCGTCATTCAAGAAGTACTCCCGTCGATGCGTTCCCTCGGAGGCGGACGCATCGTGGTGGTTTGTTCCTACTGGGGTCTCACTGGATGGCCGGACGCCAGCGCGTACGCCGCTTCGAAGGCCGGACTCATTTCACTGGTCAAAACCCTCGGACGTGAACTCGCCCCCGAGGGCATCGTGGTGAACGGTATCGCCCCCGGCGTTACCGCGACTCCCCAGCTCGAGGTCGACGCCCGGGCGGCGGGCCTAAGCGTGGCCGAGATGCACCGCCAGTACGCGGCGGGCATACCCTTAGGGCGTATCGCCCACGCCGACGAAATCGCCGCCGGCATCGCCTTCTTGGCGGATCGTCGCCTGGGTGCCATGATTGGAACCGTGCTGAACGTCAATGGTGGAGAGGTGAGGGCTCGCGCGTGACGCCCGACTACTGCACCCAGTGGCCCGCTTCCTTTACCGCCGCGGCGTCCTTCTGCTTTGACGTCGACGCCGAGTCCGCGGTCCTCTCCTTCGCCCCCGAAGCCGCGTCTCGCATGAGTGTGATGACCCACCAGAGTTACGGACCCCTGGTGGGTATTCCCCGTCTCTTGCGCATTCTCGAGCAACACGGCGTCCTCGCCACCTTCTTCGTCCCCGGGTACACCGCGCACCGTTACCCCGACGTCGTGCGCTCGCTGGTCGAACACGGTCACGAGATCGCCCACCACGGCTACCTGCACGAGCCGCTGGGCTCGGCCGACGAAGCCCAGGAGATTACGTATCTAGAACGGGGACTCGAAGCGCTCGAGGAGGTGGCCGGCGTTCGACCGGTCGGCTACCGCGCGCCGATGTGGGAACTGAACTACCGATCGCCCCACCTGCTCGCCGAGCGAGGCTTCCTCTACGACTCCAGTTTGATGGATGGCGATAGCCCCTACCTGCTGGCCACCGGCCAGGGTGACGAAAGCCTCGTGGAGATTCCTATTCACTGGGCCCTCGACGACTGGGAGCAGTACTGCTACATCCCCGCCCTCTTCGAAACCGGCGTCATCGAGAACCCCGCCAAGACGCGCGAAATGTGGCTCAGTGAGTTGCGAGCGGTCAGCGACGAACAGGGATGCTTCGTCTTAACGGCTCACCCCTTCGTCAGTGGCCGCCCCTCGCGCGCTCGGGCCTTGTCGGACGTCATCGAAGCGGCGGTGGCCGACCCCCGTGTTTGGGTCGCCACCATGGCGCAGATCGCCGAGCACACCAGGAGCCAGTCTCTGCGGGTGCGCACGCTGAGCCAACCCCAGGTCGAGTGAGGCGATGGAAGAAGCTCGCAGGTATTTCACCTACGTGGGTACTTCCATCATCTGGGGCTGCTCGTTTATCTTCATTAAAGAGTCTCTGGGTTTCTTAACCCCCTTTGGCGTCGCCTTCGGACGCTGCCTCTTTGGCACCATCGTGCTCTTCACCATTGCGAACATTCGATCCGTGTCCCTACCCCCCGTGGGTGTGGTCTGGCTACGACTGATGGTGGTGGCCCTGTGCATCAACGTCCTGCCGGGCATTCTCTTCGCCGTCGCCGAGACGCGAACGACCACGATTCTCGCCAGCATCATCAATGCCCTGGTGCCCCTCACGTCGCTCTTCTTTATCACCGTCGTCTTTCGCGACGAACACATAACTCGCACGCAAGAACTGGGATTGGCCGTCGGCTTCGTGGGTATTCTCATCGCCTTCGGTGTGTGGAACGGCTTCGGTCGCAACCCCTGGTGGGCGGTGGGGGCCCTGCTGCTCGCCGTCACCCTCTACGGCGTGACCTTCCCCTACATCCGCCGGCACATCACCCCCCTGAAACTCGACCCCATCGCCCTGTCGACCACCCAGCTCCTGATCAGTGTGCTGCTGCTCACGCCCACCTTCTTCCTCGACGGCTTTAACGGTCACGCCATGACCTGGCGGTCGGGGCTGAGCATCGTCGTGCTGGGGGCGGGGGGCAGCGGTCTGGCCTTTATGTGGAACTTCCACACCATTGAGCGGCTGGGCCCCTCGATCGCCTCGACCGTCACGTACTGGTCGCCCCTGGTGGCCACCGTCGTGGGCATCATCTTCATCCACGAATCGCTGCTGTGGTACCAACCCGTCGGCGCCGCCGTCGTGGTGCTCGGTTCGGCCATCGGGCAAAATCGCCTGCGACGCCGTCCCACTCCGCCCCCCGCTGTTCTACGCTAAACCGGTGACCCTTCCCGCGCCTCGACTCATCGACCCCTCCATCCAGCCTCGTTTGCGCTGGGGCATACTCGGGGCGGGGTGGATCGCTGACCAGTGGGCGAGCACCGTTCTGGCCAATTCGAATCAAGAAATTCGCGCCGTGGCCTCCCTGACCCCGGGTCGAGCGGAGGCCTTCGCCCAGCGTTTCGCCATCCCGCACGCCCACGACTCCTACGAGGCTCTGCTCGCGCGCGACGACATTGACGCGGTCTACGTGGCCAACCTGCCCCCGGACCATTTCGCAACCACCATGATGGTGCTCGATGCCGGCCGGCCGGTGCTGCTCGAAAAACCAGTCACCAAGGACCTCGCTCAGGCCCAGACCCTTTTCGCCACCGGCCGTTCGAAGGGCTTGCTCGTCATGGAAGCCATGTGGTCGCGCTACCTGCCCCAAATGGACGTGGTGCGTCAACTCCTCGCCAGTGGTGCCATCGGTGAACCCCAATTGATTCTCGCGGACTTCTGCCAGGACAATCGCGACGTCGATCGACTCTGGCGCCGTGGCGCCGGCAGCCCCTTGTGGGACATGGGCATCTACCCCATCGCCCTCTGTCAAATGGTGCTGGGTGCGCCCACGCAGGTCGAGGCCTGGGGTGAACTCAACGAGGCGAAGATGGACCTCGAGACCACCATCCACATGCGTTACGCCAGCGGGGCCCGAGCGACCTGCACCACCTCGGGAGTCATCGACGTCGCCAATCACAGCAGCATCGCCGGCAGCGAGGGGGTTATCGAGTTCGAACCCCCCTACATCTTCCCCACCACGCTGCGGGTCGCGCCCAAGGGCTTCAACCAGCCCGCGGCGATCTGGCGAGACGAGTCACCAATACGTGGACACGCCGCCCTGGTCTACCAAGTACACGCCTTCGTGGAGTACCTCACGCACGGGCTCGTGGAGTCGCCGCTGCAGAGTCACGAGGATTCCTTGGCCTGCTTACGCGTCGCCCAGCTGGCCACCGACGCCATCGGTGCCCTGGTCTAAGACCGGCCGACGACGACGTCGCAGGGTGAAGATCACCAGTCCCGCCAGCGTCAGTCCCGATACGACCAGCAACTCGGGGTAGTAGGCGAAGCCGCGGTAGGTGAAGACAACATCGTGTGTTCCGGCCGGCACCGCTACCGCCATCAAGGCGGGTTCCACCATGAAAATTTTCGCGGGCTGGCCATCAATGGTCGCCACCCAGTGGGGATCGAAAGCCACCTTAAAGAGCAGGGCCGAGCGGCGGGTTGTCGCCACCACCGCCTCCGCGCTTTGGCTGTTCACCAGATCGGCTACCTGGCGCTCAATACGCCCGGGCGGACTTATACGACCCGAGCTAGGCAGAGTGGAGGGCCCGGGAGCGGCCCCCGCGAACGCCACGGTGGGCACCACGCCGTGCAGGGCTTCGGACGAGGCGAGAAAATTGCGCGTCACCGGACCGAGGGTGGCGTTGGTAGCCGACACCGAGCCCGAGGTGTCGATCACTTGGAGAAGGGCGGTGGGCGTTTGGTTCGACAACTCCCACAAGGCGTAGTGGCCCGCCACGTCTATGCGCCACACCGGCGAGATGGCGGGCCGTTTCCAGGTGGGCATGATGATGTACTTCACGCCGAAGAGTTCGTAGTCCGCGAGCTGGCGCTGGTCGAAGTAGCACTCGGGATCGGTCATGAGTCCCGAGGTGCGCAGCGTAAAGCCCACGGCGTCGACCTTGAGTTGCTCGAGGTAGAGATAGACGGGGACGTCGCCCACCGAAAACCTTCGTCCCCAGTTGCTGGGCATGCCGGCGTAGATGCGCCCACCGCCGAGCCGCTCGGCTTGCGTCACCAGCGACCGCACCTGGGCCCCCTGGGTGCTGTCGGCGGCCTCCTGGGTCACGATGAGTGCACGCGAGGTGCCGTCGTAGTGATTGATTTCCACCAAGCCCGGGAGGAGGAGGAGCAACACGCTGGCCACCATGGCCACGCTGGCGAGCCAACGCCAGCCGCCGGAGAATGCCCCAACGACGTACTGGACGTAGCGTGGCCGCCAGCGGGTCAGCGTGGCGGCGAGAAAACGACCCAGGGAGACGAGGCCCAGCCCCGCGAGCAGTATTCCCGCCAGTTGCACCCCCATGATGAAGCGTTGCAGCAGGAGATTCTGGTTGCCCGGGATGAGATCAATGAGCCAGGCAAAGCTTGGTCGTCCGCAGAAGAGGACCAGACTGAGCGCCAAGACGCCCACCAGAGCCCGCACCCGCTCGTCCACGCGCCAGCGCAGCACACTCACCACCACCGCGACCGCGAGAAAGACCGAAAGAACGGCCCACCTTTGAAAGTCGAAGAGTTGGCCCGTGAAGAGCCAGGCGAGAACCCTTGGCGCACCGTAGGAGTTGTTAATGGTGGTGCCCACTTGGAACTGATTCACCGCCTGCCAGGTAGAGCGCAGCAGAATCGGGACGGTCACCGGGAGCGCCAACAACATGCTCGCCGCCACCAAGGTCAGCGTGCGCACCAACCGCGTTCGCCACGCGGTGGGAACAATAATGAGCCACACCCCGACACTGAGCAGGGCCAGGTAGGCAGTCAGGAAGTGAAAGGCGACCGTCAGGGCCAGGGCCAGCGCGGCCCCGAGAAGGTGTTCCTTGCGAGCGATCCAGCGCCACGACAGGGCCCAGGCCAAAGGAAGTGTCCACATCGCAAACAGCTGCGACCACAGTCCGCTGCCGATCCAGACGTAACTCTGGTGCCCGAAACCTCGACTGGTGACACTGAAGAGCAGCGGCGCCATCGCGGCCGACACGGCGGCGGCCCAGGGCTCGAGATTGAAGAGTCGCGCCGACCAGTAGACGCAGACGGGCCACAGGGCGAGCAGCAGGTAGAGCGACAGCGCGTACACGGTGGCCACCGGGGCGAGCAGACCCAGCGCCCCCACCAGTAGCGCGGAGAAACTCTGGTACTGGACGAAGAAGGGTGAACCCAATGACAAGAGTGGGTACCAGTGGTCGAAGGGGGACATGCCACCCGCCAGGAGATGGCGGGCCAGCTCGGTCATTTGCAAGTGCATGCCGCTGTCGTTGGGGTAGGCGACGACGCGAGCCTCGGCTCGCAGGGACCAGAGGTTGAACACGCCGGCGGCCACCACCAGTAACCAGGCGCCGGGCCAGGGGGAACTATCGCGCTCGGCCAGCGCCACGTTGGAGGTCCCAATTGGATCGAGCAATTGCCCCTCTCGAAGGAATATGCTCCAGCGTCGACGAAGATTCATACTTCTCCTATTCTGCCCCGCGAGGGTCGCCGTGAAAGTACCCCGAGTGTGGTGACATACATTTACTAGGGCCGCTCCTCGTTCAGAAAGGTATGTCGTGAATCGCAACGCACTTTCGAGCATTCCGCGAATAGTCATGGTGCTGCTCCTGGTCGCGGCCACCGCGACGATAAGTGTGCAGTTGCGAGGCGGTCCTTCCTCGGTGGCGGCCAACGTCAGCAATCAGCTCGCCCTGGGCGTGCAGGCCCAACGCAGCGGTGACTACCAGTCGGCTATCGCCCACTACCTCGCCGTGCAGCGGCTCGAGCCCCGAAGCCCCATCCCCCTCTTCGACGCCGGTGACGCCGAAGAGTTCGCCGGTGATCTGCGGCGAGCACGCCAGTACTACGACCAGTGCCTGGCCCTCGACGCCACCTACGTACCCGCCCTCTACAACGAGGCCGTCATGGCCCAGACGAGCAATTCGAGCGGGGCTATCGCCCTCTACCGGCGAGTGATTGCTCAGTCGAAGCCGGGATCGGCGCAATGGATCTTGATCGCCAAGTCCCACTACAACCTCGGTCTTCTCCTCGAGAAGCGTGGTCAGGGGCTAGAGGGGCGAGCGCAAGTAGCGCTCGGCATCAAGCTCGATCCGGGTCTCGCCCCTCACACCCAGCGCTAGGACCGAGGAGTGGTTGCGTACCTCGCCGAAATGTGCCACGATTCGACGACCCCATTTGAGGAGAACTATGGAACCCAGCCTGAGGATTTCGCGTGACCAGCACATCTGGTCCTTTCGAGCCGATCACGAGCCCGTCGCCACCGTCGACCCCGGCAGCATCATCGAGATTGAAACCTGGGACTGCTTCACCGGCCAGGTGACCTCCGAAGCCGACACCGTCTTAACCCTCGACCTGCACCGGGTCAACAGCGCCACGGGGCCCATCGCCGTTCGCGGTGCTGAGCCGGGCGACAGCCTCTCCGTAACGCTTCTCGACATCCGCCCTAACGAAATCGGGTCCGCGATGGTCATCCCCGGATGGGGTCAGCTGGCCAGCCAGTGCGACGGTCCGACCACGCGCATGTTCCGCGTTGACGGTGACACCGTTTATATGAATGACCGGGTCTCCTTCCCGGCGCGTCCCATGTTTGGCGTCATCGGGGTCTCACCCGCCGCCGGCGAGATTGGGACCTTCTTCGCGGGTCGTCACGGCGGCAATATGGACGACCACTTCAACGGCATTGGCGCCACGGTTCACCTCCCGGTGTTTCAGTCCGGTGGTCAACTGTCCATTGGTGACATGCACGCCGCCATGGGTGACGGCGAAATCTCGGGAACTGGCGTTGAGATTGGCGGCAAGGCCCTCATCAAGCTTGACGTCGTGAAGGGCGTCGCCGGGGGCTGGCCCATCACCGAAACGGCTGACTCCTTCTACACGCACGGCACGTCGGGTTCGCCCAGTGAGCCCTCGGACCTCGACGAGGCCATGCAAATGGCCATCGAAGAAGCGGCCAAATTACTGGTGGACCAGTGGGGTTTCACGACGCCCGACGCCTTTATCTTCCTGTCGGTCGCTTGCGACCTGGGAGTGGCCCAGAATTGCCACCCCATTCCCGACACCCCCTTCGTCGTGGCCAGAATGCGCATTCCCAAGTTGGCCGCCACGCCCCAGCCCTTTCGTCGCTAAGGCCCCTTCGTGGCCGATCTCTTAGCGCGTGCCTCGGTGCAAAGGGTGCACGCCGCCTTGAGCGAGGCCGGGATTCCCCCACGCATCACCCTCTTGGACCTCTCGGCCTCGACGGCGGTGCAAGCGTCGGCCGGTCTGGGAATTAGCGTCGGGCAGATTGCCTCCTCACTCATCTTCCGCCTACCCGACGACTCCCCCGTCTTGGTTATCACCAGTGGGGCGCACCGGGTGGACGAGGAACACGTCGCGCGCCAGCTCGGCGTGACGCACTTAGGTCGGGCTGACGCCGACTACGTCAAGCAGTGGTCCGGCTTCTCCATCGGGGGCGTGGCCCCCCTCGGCTGGCCGAGCAGCGAAGGGGTGACCACCGCCATGGACGAAAGCCTCTTCGCCTACGACGAAGTGTGGGCCGCGGCCGGTCACCCGCACACGGTCTTTCCCGTCGCGCCCGAGGCCCTGCAACGCGCCACGCGAGCGCGGGTCTTGTCGGTGCGACCCTAAGCGACGCCCAGCGTTTCTTTAAAGAAGTCAATCTGTAGTTTGACCATATTCTCGGCGACCACCGGATCGGTGGGCATGTGCGTGGCGTCGGAGAGACTGAGCACGCGATGGCTCTTTCCCGCCGCTAAGAGGCTGGCCGACAGCAGCTGGGTGTGGGCGTAGAGGACGTTGTCGTCATTGAAGCCGTGAATGAAGAAGAGGGGTCGCTCGAGCCGGTCGGCGAAACGCGTGAGGTCCGCCTCGTGGTAGGCGGCGGTGGCCACGGCCGGGTGACCGAGGTAGCGCTCGGTGTAACCGGTGTCGTACCACCCGAAGTCCGTAACCGGGGCACCGGCCACGGCGGCGTGAAAGACGTCGGGCCGCTCCAGGACGCAGCGCGCCGCCAAGTAGCCTCCGAAACTCCAGCCGCGAATTCCCACTCGGCTGGAGTCAACCAGATCGCCCAACTCGGCGACTACCGCCTCCACGGCAATGACCTGGTCCTCAACCGGCAAGGTGCCTAAGACTCCGACGATGCTGCGGTCCCAGGCCGGGCCCCTAGCCCCGGTACCGCGACCGTCAGCGATCACGACACAGAAGCCCTGGTCCGCGAGGTACTGGTCGAGGGCGTAGGCCCGACCAGCCCCGACCACTCGCGTGTGGTGCGGCCCGCCGTAGGGGCAGAGGAGAATGGGCAAACCCTTGCCGTGCTCGCTGAGGTTCTGGGGCAGGACAATGGCCAGCGACAGACGGTGCTCGCCGACTTCCAGCAAGCGCACCTTCGGTGCGATGGGCGGCGTGGCGTCCAGCGGGGTGAGGGCGAAAGAGGGAATGACGGCCGGCTCGTAACCGGGGGCCACAACGACGTGCGTAGTCTCCACCGTGTCGAGGTCCATCAGCGTGCTGACCTTGACGCCGTTGGGTGTGCCGTCCACGACGGCGGTAATCGACGCCGGGGATCCAGCGACCTCCGCTGCGCCATCGAAGGAGACCCGCGCAGTGACCACGGTCGTAGGATCGCTGTTCGCCACGACCAGAATGGCGTCGTTGGTTACCCCGACGACTTCCATGACTTGGAGATCGCTGGGGGTGAAGGGGGCGGCCACACCCTCGCGCACCACGGCCACGCGGTAGGCGTCGTTTTCCTCATCGACGAAACCCACCAGGAGTCGGCCATCGGGGGTCACGGTCGGCAGCCCCGAGGTCCATTCGAGAAAGTGCTCGTTACGGACACTCCAGTGTGGGCGTAGCTCGCCCGACGACGGAGTGATGCTCGCCACGAGCTGGTCGCGATGATCACGGGTCATCAAGGTGACGAGGGGACCCTCGTCACTGGGCCACGACACGGTAACCAGGTACTCGTAACGCTGGCGATCCCAGTTCGCGAACACGACCCTACCCGCCACGTGCCAGATTCCTAGACGCAGGCTGGGGTTGGCGGTGCCGGCGCGGGGATACTGACGAGACGAGGGGGTACTCGTGGGGTCGATGGGATCGAAGATCCAAATTGTTTCCAGTGCGGCGTTGTCCGCCTCCTCGAAGGCGAGGGACTGCCCGTCGGGCGACCACCAATGCCCCCGTGAGCGATCGAGTTCTTCGGCCGCCACAAAATTCGCCAAGCCCACCGTGCCTTGCGCCGGGGCCGTCGCCACGAGGGTCACCGTTTCGTCAGCGATGGTGATTACCCGCAACTCGCTCCCACAGACGTAGGCGACTCGCGAACCCGTGCGATCGATGCGAGGATCGATCACCCCCTCATCGCTTCCCACGCGGCGCACCACGGCTTCGTCTTGCAGATCGACCACGTACAGGCCGCCCGAGAGGGCGAAGGTCACCCGTGAACCGTCCGCAGAAAGGTCGTAGGCGGTGATGCCACTCGAGGCTTCACGCATGCGCTCGCGACGCTGCCGTTCGGCCTCGGGGATGTTCTCGGCCCCATCACCAAGCAACTCGGCGACGTCAACAATCAGTCGCTCGCTCGCCCCCTCGGCGTCGAGCTCAATGGCCCACAGGTGCAACAAGCGGTCGCTGCTGGACTTGGTGCGCAAGAAGTACACCCGGGCGCCCGCGGGCGCAACGCGGAAGGTGCGCGGCGCGCCCAGTGAAAAGTGCCGAGTGGCGGCGTCGAGTGCGGGGAAGGTGCGGGCGGGGCTTGGCGAAATTGTCACCTAGTTGGTTTAGCACTAAGCAAGCGCTCGCCACGGGCCAATCACGAGGGCTTCACCGAAATCCCCCCGTCCGCTCCGCTCTGGTCCTAGGGTTTAGACGTGCACGTTATTGCCCTTCTCCTCTCCGTGGTTCTCATAGTCGTGTGCGGTAGCACCGCTATCGCCGATCTCCTTCACAACGAGGCGCGGGTCGCGACCCTGCGGCGGCTGGGCCTGCGGCGGGGTACCGAAGTCCAAGTAGGCGTCATCAAGCTGCTGGCGGTAGCGGGACTTCTCGTCGGTCGAGGCAGCGGTAGCCTCAGCGTCGGGGTTGCCTGGTTTCTCTTCGCCTACTTCATGGTGGCCACCGTGATGCACCGTCGGGTACACGACAGCTGGAAAACGAGCTCGCTGCCCCTCGCCATGGGAATAGTGGCCCTGCTCTTGGCCTTCAGCGCCTAGGGCGACCATACTCGTGAGCGCTATTTCACTGTCCATCAGTCTCCCCCGAACCAGTGCTGTCGTCTGGGAGGAGTTGCGACACATCGAACGCCACGTGGAGTGGATGAACGACGCCGTCAGCATCACCTTTCTGAGTGAGCAACGTTCGGGGGTGGGCACCAGCTTCTCCTGTCTCACCAAGGTTGGCCCCTTCACCACCCGTGACGTGATGAGGGTTACTCGCTGGGAGGAGGGGCGGGTGATGGGCGTCGCCCACGGCGGACTCATCTCGGGCGAAGGGGTTTTTCTCTTACACGCCAACGAACACAGCACCGTCATGACCTGGCAAGAGCACCTGCATTTCCCCTGGTGGGTCGGTGGACGGCTCAGCGCCGCCATTATCGCCCCCGTGTTGCGAATCATTTGGCGTAAAAATCTCCAGAATTTCCGTACGCAATTACTGCGTCCGTAATTGCCCCATCGAATTCGCCGAGTCGTCACTCGCCCATAGCGCCGCGGTCATCTTCGCCTTCTACCGTGGAGCTATGCGCTACTACCCCCTCACTTTGCCCCGTCACGCAACTAGTGAATACTGGCCCGACCAACTTGATTGTCGTCGACTAGTGCTTACCCGCCAACGCGAGGAACTCTTCGCGCTCACCGGTGGCCAGCACCCCGGTTTTCTCTAAATCGTCACGCCCCGGAATGTGAAGGTGCTGCCGCGTCCTCACTAAAGTTGCCCTGTGCGCGAACCGAAGGTCATTCTCTACTACGCCTTCACGCCACTGGCGGATCCCGAGGCCCTGCGGCTCTGGCAAGAGACCCTCTGTCGCAGTTTGGGCTTGAAGGGACGAATCCTGCTTTCGCCCCACGGGATCAACGGCACCGTGGGCGGACCCATGGCCGAGGTGAAGCGCTACGTTCGCGCCACCAAGAGTTATCCGGCCTTTGCCAAGCTCGACATTAAGTGGTCCGACGGTAGCGGCGACGACTTCCCCCGCCTCCGCGTGCGGGTGCGAGACGAAATTGTTTCCTTTGGCGCCCCCGGTGATCTGACCGTGAATGAACAAGGCGTGGTGGGCGGTGGCGTTCACCTCACACCGCAAGAAGTCCACGAACTCGTCGCGTTAAAGGGGGACGAGGTCGTCTTCTTTGACGGTCGCAACGCCTTTGAGGCGGCGATAGGTCGGTTTAAGAACGCCATCGTTCCCTCCGTCGAAACGACGCGCGATTTCGTGGCCGAACTGGACTCGGGCAAATACGACGACTTGAAGAACCGGCCCATCGTCACGTACTGCACCGGTGGGGTGCGCTGTGAAGTATTGAGCGCCCTCATGAAGCAGCGTGGTTTCCACGAGGTGTACCAGATAGCGGGCGGCGTCGTTCTTTACGGTGAAACCTACGGCAATCAGGGGCTTTGGGAGGGCTCGCTCTTCGTCTTTGACGAACGCATGATCCAAGAGTTCGGTGACGATCGGACGGTGCTGGGCCGTTGCGAGGTCTGCCGGGCGCCCACCAGTCGCTACTACAACTGTGCCAACCCGGCTTGCCGAGCGCTCACCCTCAAGTGCGACGCCTGCGCCGCCATCTCCGATCGAGGGGCCTGCGGACCACAACACGCCTCGGCACCACGCACCAAGACCTTGCGTGAAGAAATTTCGTAAAAAAGAATGTGCCCGGTAAGAAGAACGCCGGCAGCGACATGGTATGCATTGAAGAGCTTCAATGAAAGAGTCCAGCATGAAAAAAATCACCACCACTATCGCAGTCCTCAGTACCAGTGCCGCCCTCGTGGCCGCCCCGGCACTCGCCGTCACGGCGAGCGCCGCCCCGGTCACGAAGTTGATTCAGTGCAATGCCAGTAGTGTCGCGCCGAAGAAAATCATCATCGCCTGCGCCGACGCCAATCGCTGGATTTCAAAGATTTCCTGGACCGCGTGGGGCAGCGCGGTGGCCCACGGCAGCGGTACCTTGAACTGGAATAACTGCACCCCCACCTGCGTGGCGGGCACGTACCGGTCCAAGCCCATTACCTTCACCGCTTTGGCAAAGAAGAACAACGTCTACACCGAACTCCGCGGCCCCAAGGGTTCCTTCGGCGACAACAGCACGATCTGGTCACTCGTCGCGTAAGGTCGCGTTCTTCTCATCTCCCTGGCTTTCACGAAGCTGCCGTCGCCACGCGGCGACTTCTTCGCCGAAAGGGCGCATTCGCTGCATTGGGTGCAGAACACCCCAGGCGCTGTGAAAACCCAGTGCGTTAAAGAAATTCGGATGCCCACGCGTGCTCGGTAATTGCGGGTCACGTTCGGACATAGTAGAAATAGTATTGAAACATCCTAAGAAAGGTCTCCCAAAAATGAAGAAGATTCTTCCCACCCTTGTAGCTATGGCCGCCACCGCGACCCTCGCGATTGCGCCCTCCTTCGTATCCTCGGCCAGCGCCGCCACCACGGTGAAGTTGACGCAGTGCCACAAGACATCGAGCAGCCCCTCCAAGATCATCATCTCTTGCGCCGACGCTCACCGCTGGATCTCCAACATCACCTGGACCGGCTGGGGCAGCGCCTCAGCGCACGGCAAGGGAACCTTGCACTGGGACAACTGCATTCCCGCCTGCGTGGACGGTGTCTACAAGACCAAGCCCATCATGTTCACCGCGACCATGAAGAAGAACAACGTTTACACCGAGCTCATGGGCCCCGCCGGCTCCTTCGGTGGAAAAGTAACGGTCTGGAAGCTGAGCTAGTACGCCGGTCCTTCGTCGGACTCGGAGCTCTCTTCCTTAGCGGGAAGTCGCCCGATAGCCGACGCTGACATGACGGAGTTTGGTATCCGTAGCAATCCCGAACTGGTGGCTACCGTCACGTAGGTGAGGCCAATCGCGCGAACGTCGCATTCGAGCACGCCCAACGCCGCCGATCGAACAATGATGCGGTCACCCACGTTAAAGGGTCGAGCGAAGAGCAGCACGAAGGAAGCAAAGATGTTCGACAGGCTCTGCTGGGCAGCGATGCCCAGCACCACCGAAGCGAGACCCGCGCCGAGCAGTAGGCGCTGCAGGGAAACGCCCATCACGGCCAGCGAGACCAGGAAGATCAGGGCGTAGCCCACACCAGTCGCCACGAAGCGCACCACCGCTCCGGCGGACATCACCGTTCGGTGGGTGACAATTCGACCCAGGAGCAGGGCACCCCATCGTACGACGACGCCACCAACGAAAAGAGTGACGAAGAGGACGAGCCACTCCAGTCCCCTCAGCCGGGGCCTCGAAAGCAGTGCGTGGTGCAGGCTCACGCCGCCACGCACCATCGCGACAAAAACCAGCGCGCCGAGTATGGCGCGCAACCACTCGGGGGCCGCATTTCGTAGCGTCAGATCGGGGTTGTGGCGGGACACGGGTCAGGCGCTTTCGTTTTCGTCGAGGGCAAAAATCGGCACACCAGTACCGTAGTGGCTGCACCACTCAGCCACCTCGTCGAGCTTCTTTTCGACGTGGCGGCGCGAGGGGGCTAGACTGTTCATTCGCGTCTCAAAGTCTCGACTTTGGGAACACCGAGGACCTGTGGTGCAGCTCGGAGTGCACGCCGCCCTGTCAAGGCGGAGGTCGCGGGTTCAAATCCCGTCAGGTCCGCTCGGAACCCCGCAAGGGGTGAAGAGATGGTCGAGTAGCTCAGTTGGTAGAGCACACGCCTGAAAAGCGTGGGGTCACCGGATCGACGCCGGTCTCGACCACCATACAAAACCCCGTGGCACTCCGTGCTGCGGGGTTTTTCTTTTTTGGCCCGCGGCGACCTACGATACGACTATGAGCTCACTACGTCTTCGCCTCACCGTCATCGACTGCCCCCACCCCGTCGCCCTCGCCACCTTTTACGCCGACCTGCTCTCCCTCGAAGTCGAAGAACTCGAGGGAGTCTCGCCCGAAGAGGTGACCTGGATCGAGATTCTCGACCAGGGTGTTTCGGTGCTCGCCTTCCAGCAGATCGACAACTACGTCGCGCCCACCTGGCCCGAAGGAGCAGTGCCACAACAACTACACCTCGATATCGCGGTCACCAATCTCGACGAGGGTGAGGCCTGGGTACTCGCCCACGGAGCCACGAAGGACCCCGTGCAGCCCGGCAGCAACTTTCGTGTCTACCGGGACCCGATTGGTCACCCCTTCTGTCTGGTAACGTACAGCAGCGCCGAGGCGAACTCGGGGCCCGACGCGCTCCCCTAGGCGCCTTCGTAGGGGAAGCCGAGGTCCGGTGCGGTGAAGAGGGCGTCGAAGGCCCAGCCTTCCTGCGCCGCCATGGCGGCCGCGGTTCCCCCGCGGTCAACCACGGCGAGCAGCAACACGACCTCGGCGCCGAAGTCGCGCACGACCTTGGCCGCTTCGAGCAAACTCGTGCCGCGAGTCACCGTGTCTTCGGTGATGATGACCTTGTCGCTCGTGAGCAAGGAACCCGCGATACGACCGCCGGCCCCGTGATCCTTGACCTCTTTGCGAACGCTGAAGGGGCGCAGGGAACGACCCCGAGTGGCCGCCACTCCCGCCGAAATGAAGGTCACGCCGTCAGCCCCCATAGTGAGACCACCAATGGCGGTGACCTGCTCGGGGACGCGCGCCAGCACGAGGTCGGCCACGTCGACCATGACCTCGGGGGCGCAGATGGTCTGCTTCGAATCGATGAACCAAGTGGACTTGCGTCCCGACTTGAGCGTGAAATCACCGCGGCGCACCGAGTGCGTGAGGAGGTGATCGAGGACCCGACGGCGAGCATCACTCACGACAGCACCACTTTCTGGGACCCGGCCCGAACTGTTCCGACGATGCTGGCCGACATTCCCGCGCTGCGCGCAATTGTCACGGCCGCTTCCGCGGCGTCGGGGTCGACGGCGATGACCATACCCAGGCCGCAGTTAAAGACTCGAACCATCTCCTCGGCGCTCACGCGTCCGCGGCGCTGAATTTCAAAGAAGATCTCTGGCGTATCGAAGCTCGCCATGTCAATGGTGGCGTCGAGGTGTTCGGGTAAGACGCGCACCACGTTGCCCACAATGCCCCCACCCGTGATGTGGGCCGCCGCGTGGACGCCAGACCCCAGATCCCTGATCATCGCCAGCACCGTGGGCGTGTAGATGACGCAGGGGCGCAGCAGTTCGTCGGCCAAGCTAACATCCGCGCCATCCCAGGCGGGAAGTTCCAGCGCAGCGGGAGTCGTCACGAGCACCTGGCGCGCCAGTGAGTAACCGTTCGAACGTAGGCCCGGCGATCCCAGCCCCACCAACACGTCGCCCTCGCGGACGCGGTGTGCGCCGAGTTCTTCGCCCTGCTCGACGACGCCGACCACGAAGCCCGCGACGTCGAGCTCGTCGGGGCGCATGACGCCGCCGTGCTCGGCCGTCTCACCACCCAGCAAGGCGGTGTTCGCTTGACGACAGCCTTCGGCGATGCCGGCCACGAGTTCTTCGAGACGCTTCGGATCGAGCGCCCCCACGGCCACGTAATCGAGCATGAAGAGGGGTTCGGCACCGAGGCAGGCCAAATCGTCCACCAGCATGGCGACGAGGTCTATGCCGACGCTGTCGTAACGCTGGAGGAGGCGAGCAATTTCGAGTTTGGTGCCCACCCCGTCGGCCGAGGACACCAGTACCGGCGAGCGGTAGCGGCTGGTGTCGAGGCGAAAGAGGCCACCAAATCCACCAATACCCCCGAGGACTTCGGGGCGGGCCGTCGACGCGACGTGTTGCTTGATTCGCTCCACCGCTTCGTCGCCCGCTTCAATGGACACCCCGGCCTCGTGATAGGTGGCGCCACCCGCGGGCTGATCAAGCAGGCGACTCACCAACGAGCTCCCAGGCTAAGGGTCACCGGCACGGGGGCCGGATAGTTCCCGGTCAGGCAGGCGTCACAGCACTCCTGATCAAGACCAATCGCCCGGCGTAATAGGTCGAGCGGCAAGAAGGCCAGGCTGTCGGAACCAATGAAATCGTTCATTTCTTCTAGCGTGTGGTGCGCCGCCAACAGGTCGTCGCGCGTGGGCGTATCAATCCCGAAGTAGCAGGGCCAGGCGAAGGGGGGCGAAGAAATGCGCAGGTGCACTTCGGCGGCGCCGGCTTCGCGCAGCATCTTAACGAGGGCCTTGGTCGTCGTTCCGCGAACGATGGAATCATCGACCACGATGAGGCGCTGACCCTCGATGTTCTCGCGCAAGGGGTTGAGCTTGCGCTTCACACTGGCCGCCCGGTGACTCTGGTTGGGCGAAATGAAGGTCCGGCCGATGTAGCGATTCTTCACCAGCCCGTAGCCGAAGGGGGTACCGGACGCCTTGGCGTATCCCTCGGCCGCGGGGACTCCCGAATCGGGTACGCCCATCACGATGTCCGCTTCGACGGGGGCGACGGCGGCGAGTTGCTCACCCATACGCCGTCTCGCCGTGTGGACCTGATGTCCCATGAGGTAGGTGTCCGGGCGAGCGAAGTAGACGAACTCAAAAATGCACAGCTTGGTGGGGCCTTCGGCGGGTTCGAGTAACTGCGTGGCCGTGACTCCAGCGCTGGTCAGGGTGACCATTTCGCCCGGGTGGATTTCGCGCACGAAGGTGGCCCCGACGACGTCGAGAGCGGGTGACTCTGAGGCCACCATCCATCCGCCGACCGCGTCGGCGTCGCCCAGGGTCCCGAGGCACAAGGGGCGAAAGCCGTGGGGATCGCGCACCGCGTGGATGGCCCCGGCTTCGAGGATCACCATGGAGAAAGCGCCTTCGGCTTTGGCCAGCACCGTAGCCAGCGCCTGGGACACGGTCGCGCCCTCCTCAATTTCTCGCGCCATTAATTCCGCCACTAAGTCCGAGTCCGAGAGCATCGAGGTGTACTCAATGCCCGCTTCGGCAGCGAGGGCCAGGGTGTTCGTGAGATTTCCGTTGTGACCAAGAGCGAAGTCCGTTCCGGCTGCTGAACGAAAGACCGGCTGGGCCGCGGTCCAGTTCGCCGAACCCGACGTGGAGTAACGGGTGTGACCAATCACGTGGCTCCCCGCGAGGGCGCGCAGCGCGGCGTCACTAAAGACGTGCGAGACCAGGCCGTTATCCTTCACGACGGTGATGTGGTTATTGGTGAAGGCGGCCATGCCGGCCGACTCCTGACCGCGGTGCTGGAGCGCGTAGAGCGCGTCGAAACACAGGGGGGAGGCGTCGAGTCCGGGGGACACAATCCCCACCACCCCGCAGGCTTCCTTCAATTGGCCATCACTCGAGATTTCGGGGGTGGACGTCACTAGTCAATTCTCGCACATCCGAGGACGGTCACTGGCCCTCGGTACGCTAGAAGCGTGATCGACCTGCACACCCACTCCACTTTCTCCGACGGTACTGACTCCCCCAGCGAATTAGCGGCCGCGGCGCATCGCATTGGGATCACCACCATGGCCCTCACCGACCACGACACCACCGCCAGCCACGACGAAATGCAGGCGGCCTGCGACCACTGGGGGATCAATCTCATCACCGGAACCGAAATTTCCTTGGTTGATCACCAGTTCCCCCGGGCCAATGAGCGGGGCGAGGAGAAGGGGCGGGGCATCCACGTCTTGGCCTATTTTCCGCCCTTGGACCCCGATTCGCCGATGCAGCGCTTGCTGGAGCGACTACGAAATGACCGCGAAAACCGCAACGCCCAACTGCTTCACGTCTTGCAGGGACTGGGATTTGAGCGCCTGACCATGGAAGCCGTGGCCGGCAGCAAGGCCGAGGGCGAGGTCATTGGGCGGCCACACTTCGCCGAAGCGATGTTTCTCCTGCACCCCGAAATCGTCGGCGAAAAGTCCCCCGAGGCGTGGCGGTCCATTTTCGACAACTGGCTCGGCGTCACCGGCCGGGCCTACCTGCCCAAAACGGAACTCACCCTCGAAGAAGTCGTGGAACAGGCCAAGGGATCGGGAACCATCTTCTCCATCGCCCACCCCCTGCTTAACTACCTACCCGATTACACCAACGAATCGATTGAACGCGAGATGCCTCGCATCCTCAACAGCCTGCGCGAACGGGGTTTCACCGGTGCCGAGGCCTACTACGGTGGTACGACCGAGCCCACCCGGGCCCTGATGGTCAAGCTGACCCGCGACGCCGGACTCGTACCCACGGGTGGATCGGATTACCACGGCAGCGTCAAGGAGCTGGTCGCTCTCGGCGTCGGCTACAGCGGCGATCTACACGTCCCCGATCACATCGTGGACGAACTTCGAAGGGCTAGTTCACTCGCAACTGCGAGCTGAGCGCGCCACTGCGGCGAGCGCTCAATTCGCTCACGGGCACGTTGACGTCGTCACCCAGCCGCAGGGCGTCACCAGTCACGGTACCGAGTACCAAGGCCGGCACGCCGGCCGCCGTGGCCCGCGCGACGAGGGCCTCGACATTCGAGCTGCCCACGACGAAACGACCCGGGAACTCGGCAAAGAATTCCCCGCGGCCCTCGAGAGAAATCGTCTCAATGCCCCGACCGCTCACCGCGACCATTTCGGCCAGCGCCGCGGCGAGTCCGCCACCACTGACGTCGTGGACGGCCGTAATATCGGAATCGGCCCCCGCGCAGATAGCGGCAATTTCCTTGGTGACGAAGTTGATGACCGGCACCAGGCGACCCGCGTCGAAGCCCGCCAGACGCCCACCTCGGCGCCCGCGCTTCGTAGCCCAGCGCGATCCCCCCAAGGGGAAGGCTTCGTCACCGGCGGCGGATCGCGTACCGAGCAACACGACGTGGTTACCACTGTTCCACTGCCAACCCGGCGGCGGCGCAATCAAGGAGTCGACGACCCCGAGGAGACCCACCACGGGGGTGGGGTCGATGTCGTTACCTCCACTCTCGTTGTAGAGAGAGACGTTGCCCCCGATAACCGGGATGCCGAGGGCCACGCAGGCCTCGGCCATGCCGTCGACCGACTCGGACAGCTGCCACATCACCTCGGGGTGGGTGGGGTTTCCGAAGTTGAGACAGTTGACCAGCGCCTTAGCGCTCGCCCCCACGCAGGCCAGGTTGGCGACCGACTCGGCCACCGTGAGGGCCGTCCCCGTGCGAGGATCCAGCGCGCACCAACGGGGATTGGAGTCCGTCGAGAGACCAATACCGCGATTCGACGCGGGCAGTCCCGGTCCCGCCATGCGCAAGAGGGCGGCGTCGCGTCCCGGCCCGACCACCGTGTTCAAAAAGAGTTGGCTGTCGTACTGGCGATACACCCAGGCGGGGTCAATCAAGAGCTCGAGGAGTTCGTCGCTCAGCGATCCCGTGGGCTCGTCGTGGGTGGGGTCGTCGGCGTTGATTGCGTCGAGATTCGCCGGGCGCGCGAGTGGTCGCTGGTAGAGCGGGGCGTCGTCGGCCAAGGAGGTGGCCGGTACTTGCGCCACGATCGTTCCCTCAACACCCTGGCGCACGCGCAGCATGCCCACCCGAGATCCGTCGGGCAGCAGGTCCGGCTCGACCACCTTACCCACGACAGTGGCGCGCACTTCCCACTTGGCGCACAGGGCGGCCACGGCCTCCCAGTTCTCGGGGGTAATGATGGCCAGCATGCGCTCCTGGCTCTCGGAGGTCATGATCTCCCAAGGAGCCATGCCCTCTTCGCGCAAGGGAATCGCCGTGTAGTCAACGTTGAGACCCACGCCACCCTTGGCCGCGGTCTCGGAAAGCGCGCACACGATGCCGGCGCCCCCGAGGTCTTGAATACCGACGACTAACTTGGCGTCGAGGAGTTCGAGGCAGGCCTCAATGAGGCGCTTCTCCTCGTAGGGGTCGCCCACCTGCACCGAGGGGCGTTTGGCGTCATCGAGCGAGGCGGCGCCGTCGGCACCGTCAAAACCGGCCGAGGCCAGCACACTTACGCCACCGATACCGTCGCGGCCGGTACGCGAGCCGAGCAAGACACAGAGGTTTCCGGGACCCGAGGCCACGCCCAGCACCAGTCGATCAACCGGCAGGGCGCCAACGGCCAGCACGTTCACCAGCGGGTTGGCGGCGTAGCAAGCGTCGAAGGTCAACTCGCCACCCACGGTGGGCACCCCCACGGAATTGCCGTAGCCCGAGACACCCGAGACCACCCCTTCGACCAGCCAGCGCTGACGAGCGTCGTCGAGTTCACCAAAAAAGAGCGGGTCCATGACGGCGAGGGGGCGCGCACCCATCGAGAAGACGTCACGCAGGATGCCACCAACGCCGGTGGCCGCGCCCTGGTAGGGCTCGATGGCCGAGGGGTGGTTGTGGCTCTCAATACGTAGAGCGACCCCGATACCGTCGCCGCCGTCGATAACGCCAGCCCCTTCACCGGGGCCAACCAGTACGTGATCGCCCTTGGTGGGCAAGCGACGCAAGTGAATGCGACTTGATTTGTAGGAGCAGTGCTCGGACCACATCACGCCGTAGAGGGCGAGCTCCACGTGGTTGGGCTCTCGGCCGAGTACGACCTTGATGGCCGCAAACTCGTCGTCGGTGAGACCCAGCGCGCGGTGCAGGGCGTCGGGGCTCGTGCTCACGCGACCACCACCGTCTGGCCCACGAATCCCGCCAGGAGGGCGCGACCATCGGCACTGCCGAGCAGGGTCGACATGGCTCGCTCGGGGTGCGGCATCAGGCCCACCACGTTGCGACCCTCGTTGCAAATGCCGGCAATGTTGTCGCGTGAGCCGTTGGGGTTGTCGACGTAGCGCAAAACGACTTGATCATTGTCGACGAGTTGTTGGTGGGTCTCGTCGGTGCAGGTGTAGGAACCCGAGAAGTGGTTGATAGGAATACGCAGTTCCTGTCCGAGGCTGGTTGAGCGGGTCAGCACCGAATTCGTTGACGCCACGACCAGCGTGGTGGGCTGACACAGGAAGGTCAAACCACGATTCTTCTGCAGGGCGCCGGGCAGGAGACCGGCTTCGGTCAATACCTGAAAGCCATTGCAGATACCCAAGACGGCGCCACCGGCGGCGGCGAAGCTGCGCACCGCTTCCATCACCGGTGAGAAGCGCGCGAGGGCACCGGGGCGAAGGTAGTCGCCGTGGGCGAAGCCACCGGGGAGAATGACCCCGTCGACGTCACCGAGCGACGTGGCGCTGTGCCAAATGAATTCGGCCTTCGCTCCGAGGTCGGTGACGGCACTGGCCGCATCGTACTCACAGTTCGAACCCGGAAAGACCACCACGCCGATTCTGTTCACCGACTACACCTCTTCAATGAGTCGAACGGCGGCGTCTTCCATCACCGGGTTGGACAAGAGTCGTTCGGCCAGCGAACGGGCGATCATGACGGCCTCACTGGGGTCGTCCGCTTCGATGCGCAGGGTGAAGGATTTGCCGGCGCGCACGTCGCTGATGCCGGAGAATCCCAGCGCCGGTAGGGCGCGCTCAATCGTTGCCCCTTCCGGATCAGCGATACCAGCGCGGAGGGTTACGGAGACGGCCACGGAGTAGTTCACCCCTTAAACGGTAGTCGCAACGGCGGACGCTACTGACCCATCAGTCGGCCGTCGGCGAAAGTTCGTCGTCGTCGCGACCAAACCAGGTGCTAATCGAGCGACCGGTGATGCGTTCGTAGGCGTCTTCGTAACGGCCGGCGGTGATCGCGACGATGTCCGCGGGCACTGGTGGCGGCGGGGGGGTCCGGTCCCAGGCCAGCGAGGCCAGCCAGTCTCGGAAGGGTTGCTTGTCAAACGACGGCGGCGTCTGCCCCGACACCACGCCGTCGGCGGGCCAAATGCGCGAGGAGTCGGGCGTCAAGACTTCGTCGCAGACCACGAGCGCACCATCGACGAAGCCCAGTTCGAACTTGGTGTCCGCCAGGACCAGACCCTGGTCGCGAAGGCGCGACTGGGCCTGCGCGAAGAGACCGAGACACAAGGTGGCCGCCCGCTCCAGCAGTTCCGCGCCCACCAGGGCGGCCGCGGTCGCGAGATCAATATTGATGTCGTGTCCGGACTCCGCCTTGGTACTGGGCGTAAACAGGGGCTCGGGAAAGGGATCGGTCAAACGCAGGCCCGCGGGGACGTCCATGGAGTGCACGGTTCCCGTCTGGCGATACTCGTCGTAGGCCTGGCCGGCTAAGCGGCCCCGCACGATGCATTCCAGGGGCAACATCTCGGCCTTACGCACCAGCATGCTGCGTCCGTGCCACTGTGTCTCGTCACTAAAACCAGGCACCATCTGGTCGATGACCTCGGGATCGCAGGAGACCAGCGCCGTGGGCACCTGGGAGAGTTCGTGCACCCAGAAATTCGTGAGCCCCGTAAGCACCCGACCCTTATTCGGTATGGGCTCGTTCATCACCACGTCAAAGGCACTCAGCCGGTCCGAGGCCACCATCAAGAGATGATCGTCGCCGACCGCGTAGAGGTCTCGCACTTTGCCCGAATACAGGTGAGGGAGCGACAGTGCCATAACTACCAGTTCAGCGCGTCGGTGAAACGACCGCGGTGCGCCACCATACGTTGAGCGTCAAAGACGCGATCGAGGGCCGCCTCGTCGAGGGTGACGGCGGGATCTTCTTCCACCACCCGTCGAAAGGCTCGACCTTCTTCCACGCTGCGTCGGGCGGCCGACTGCACGATGCGGTACGCCTCGTCGCGGGCCAGACCCGACTCCACCAGTGCGAGCAGCACTGACTGCGAGTACACCAGACCCAGAGAAGTAACCTCGAGATTTTCCAGCGCCCGCTGCGGGAAGAGGACCAGTCCGCTGGCCAGACTCGTCGCCTTGCGCAACATGTAGACACAGAGTTGCAGGGCGTCGGGCAAGACAATGCGCTCCACGCTGGAGTGCGAGATGTCGCGCTCGTGCCACAGCGCCACGTTCTCGAGTCCGGTGGCGAGGTAGCCCCGCAACACGCGGGCCAAACCGCAGAGGCGCTCGGACAAAATGGGATTGCGCTTGTGGGGCATCGCCGACGAACCCTTTTGCCCAGCGGCGAAGGGTTCTTGGGCTTCGCCCACTTCGGTACGGGCCAGGTGGCGAACCTCGAGGGCGAACTGCTCCATGGTCGTCCCCAGGGCCGCGCAGGCGTAGAGGACTTCGGCGTGGCGGTCGCGAGCGATGACCTGCGTCGCCGGCACGGGCGACAGGCCGAGCCGCGCGCAGACGTAGGCCTCGACCGCTGGATCGATATTGGAGAAGGTTCCCACGGCTCCCGAGAGCTTGCCCACCGCAATGCCCGTACGCGCCGCGCGGGCGCGCACCAGATCACGCTCGACCTGCAGGGCGAAGAGCGCGAACTTGGCGCCGTAGGTGGTGGGCTCGGCGTGCATGCCGTGCGTGCGCCCGGTTATGGGCCAGTCAATTGATTCACGGGCGCGCACGCTCAAGGCGTCGCGAAACTTCGTGGCCTCGTCAATCACGATGTCCATCGCTCGGGTCAAGGTAACGCAGAGGGCCGTATCGACGACGTCCGATGAAGTCAGGCCGTAGTGGACCCAGGCGCCCTCGGGCATGCCGATACGCGACTGCACCACGTCGACGAAGGCCGCGGTGTCGTGGTTGGTGACGGCTTCGCGCTCGTCGACCTCCGCCACGAAAGCCGCGTCCACGACGGGTCGGCGCAGGCGCAGTTGCGCCACTTCGTTCGCCGGTAGGACGCCGAGTTCGGCCAGGCCCTCGGCCGCGAGGATCTCCACTTCGAGCATGGTGTCGAAGCGGTGGACGTCGCTAAAGAGGGCCGCCATATCTTTGGGGGCGTAGCGATTAATCATGCGATTCCTTTCACTGCGTCGAGCGCGATGTCACTGCGCACCACGCATCCATCAAACGAAATTCGACCTACGGCCTCGTAGGCCTTGCTTCGGGCCGTCGCCAGGTCGTCGGCGTGCGCCGTGACCGCGAGGACGCGCCCCCCATTGGTCACGAAGTGGCCATCGACCCGAGCACTGCCCGCGTGGAAGACCACGACACCGTCGATGGCGTGCGCGAGCTGACCGTCGTCGCCCAGTCCCGCAATGCGGTCGCCTCGTCGAGGCGTGTCGGGGTAGCCGTGGGCCGCCATAACCACCGTGACCGCCGCGCCGCTGGCCGACACGGCCACCTCACCCAGCGTGCCCCGGGCGCTGGCCTGGAGGAGGGCGAAGAGTTGGTCACCGTAGAGGGGGACGAGGACCTCCGTCTCGGGGTCTCCGAAGCGCACGTTGTATTCGAGCAACTGGGGGCCAGCGCTCGTGAGCATCACGCCGGCGTAGAGCACGCCGCGGTAGTCAATTTCTCGACGCTGCAGCTCTTTTAGTGTGGGGCGCAGCATTGTCTCCATGATGCCGTCAACGAGATCGGGGTCAATAGGCATAGGCGCGTAGGCACCCATGCCACCGGTGTTCGGACCCGTTCCACCGTCACCCACCCGCTTGAAGTCTTGCGCGGCGGACAGTGCGAAGAGTGACCTTCCGTCACAGAGCACGATGAGTGAGCACTCCTCCCCATCGAGGCCTTCTTCAATCACGATGGTCGAGCCGGCACTGGCGAAGGCGTCACCACTCACTTTGGCGCTGACGTCGAGACGGGCCTCGGCCAGTGAGTTGGTAACCAGCACACCCTTGCCCGCCGCGAGCCCGTCAGTCTTGATCACGTAGGGCGGGGTCATTGATTCGGCGAGGAAACGGTGGGCCGCAGCCTCGTCACTAAAGACCTCGTAGTCCGCAGTGGGAACGTCGGCGTCGGCGAGGAAGTCCTTCATGAAGGCCTTGGATCCCTCGAGGCGCGCGCCGTCCGCGTTCGGCCCGAGGACGAGCTTGCCCTGCGCTCGCAGCTGGTCCGCCAAGCCATCCACCAAGGGCAGTTCGGGTCCAATGACGAAGAGGTCCGCTTCCAACTCGGTCGCGGGCCTCGGCGTGCAGGTCAAGCCGTGCGCCGCCATACCGTCGTTCCCTGGCGTGACGACGACCTCGGCCGATTTTGCCAAGCCCCAGGCCAGGGCGTGCTCACGCGCGCCCGATCCGACGACGACGACGCGACTCACGATGGGCGAACGAACTGCTCGCGTCCGGGACCGACTCCGACGACGGAAATCTTGACGCCGATGAGCTCTTGTACGAAGGCCACGTAGGAGCGAGCCGCCGCGGGCAGTTGGTCAAAGGTAGTGAAGGAGCTCAGGTCCGTCTGCCAGCCGGGCAGGGTCTCGTAGACGGGGGTGACGTCGTGCAGCACCGACTGGTGATACGGCGGGTACTCGTAACGCAGGCCGTCGGCCTCGTAAGCGACGCAGACCTTGATCTCGTCCAGTGTGTCGAGGACGTCGAGCTTGGTGAGGGCAATCTCGGTCAAGGAATTGAGGCGAGCTGCCTGACGGGCCATCACCGCGTCGAACCAGCCGACGCGGCGGCGGCGACCGGTGTTGGTGCCGTATTCGTGCCCCCGATCGACCAACAAATCACCGAGCTCCCCGTCGAGTTCCGTGGGGAAGGGTCCCGCGCCAACGCGCGTGATGTAGGCCTTGGCGATGCCCACGATGTCCGAGAGGTCGCGCGGTCCCAGCCCCGAACCCGTGCAGGCTCCCCCGGCGACGGGGTTCGACGAGGTCACGAAGGGGTAGGTGCCGTGGTCGAGATCGAGGAAGGTGGCTTGGGCCCCTTCGAGCAAGATGCGCTGTCCCTGGGCCAATGCCTCGTGGACCAGGTTGACGGTGTCACCGACCATGGGTGCGACGCGAGGCGCGAGTTGCCCGAGGTACTGGCCACAGAGTTCGTCGAGGGAAATGGAGGGTCGGTTGTAGATCTTGTTGAGGATGAGGTTCTTCTCGTGCAAGACCACGTCGAGCTTCTCGCGGAAAATCTTCGGGTCGAGCAGGTCCTGCACGCGTAGTCCCACTCGCGAGGACTTGTCGGCGTAGGCCGGACCAATACCGCGCTTGGTCGTACCCAGGGCGTTCTTGCCTAAGAATCGTTCAGTGAGCCGGTCGATTTCCTGGTGGTAGGGCATGATCAGGTGAGCGTTGCCCGAGACCACGACCCGCGACACGTCCACTCCCTTGGCGGCGAGTCGGTCGAGTTCGGCGAGTAGGACGGCGGGATCGACGACCACCCCGTTGCCAATAACCGGCGTGATGTGAGGGTAGAGAACACCCGAGGGCACCAGCTGGAGCGCGAAGGCTTCGCCATCGACCACGATGCGGTGACCAGCGTTGTGGCCACCTTGGTAGCGCACCACCATGTCCATGTCACGGGCGAGTAGGTCGGTGAGTTTGCCCTTGCCTTCGTCCCCCCACTGTGTTCCGACTACGACTGTTGCGGGCACGGGGGCTCCTAGCGACTAGTGGCTTAGACCCAATCCTACTAAAGCGCCAGAGGCGTCCGACTGAGGCCTAGGGCCCGTCGGGGGCCCGGCGCTGGGCGTCGATGAAGACCGCGATGGTGTTTTGGATGGGCACCAAGTCCCGGCGGTACTGGCGATGCGTGGCGGCCACGTCCGACTGGGCTGACTGGCGAGACGCTTCGAGTTCTTGGTGAGCGCGCGCTAATTCGGCTTCGAGTTTGACAATTCGTCGCACCCCCTCGAGATTGACCCCTTCGGTGGTGAGTTCTTGAATGCGCCGCAGCACGGCAAGATCAGCTTCCGAGAAACGGCGCGACCCGCCATTGGTGCGCTGGGGGCGAAGCAAGCCCGTTCGCTCGTAGTTCCGCAAGGTCTGCGGGTGCACGCCGGCAATCTCGGCGAAGACCGAAATCACGTACACCGCTTGGTGGTGGCGTTCGCTGCTCACGCGTCCTCCCCGAACGAGGAGGCCAACTTCTCGACCATCAAACGCTGGTCCTTGCTCAACTTCTTGGGCAGGGTGATCGACACCGTGACCAGTAGGTCACCCTGGGCGTGCGTACCCGAAGCGGGTACCCCGCGCCCCCGTACTCGCATGGTGGTGCCCGGCTGAGTGCCGGCGGGAATCTTCAGGGTCACGGGCTCGTCCAAGGTCGGCACCGAAACCTCCGTTCCGAGCAAGGCCCGCGTGACGGGAACAGTCACGACGGTCGTCACGTGACGGCCCTTGCGCTCAAAGCGTGGATCGGCCGTCACGTGGACGTCCACCAGTAAGTCGCCGCTCGGTCCACCATTGGCCCCGGGCGAACCCTTTCCCTTCAATCGAATGCGTTGACCGGCGACGACGCCGGCGGGAATGCGAACGCTCACCCGACGGGAGGAGGGTTCGCGTCCCGACCCCTGACAGCTGGTGCAGACCTGGAGAATTTTGATGCCCCGACCGTGGCAGGTGGGGCAGAGTGAGGACGTCGCGAAGGGCCCCTGGTCGTCGTTGACGTTGCCCCGGCCACCGCACGTGTCGCAGTTAACGTAGCCGCCCCGAGCTGCGCCGCGCCCGTGACAGGTTCGACACTTCTCATTACTGGGCACCGAGACCTTGGTCTCGACGCCCATCACGGCGTCACGAAAACTCAGATGCAGGGCCGCTTCGATGTCGGCACCCCGCTGGACGCGGGTGCGACGCTGGCCCCCAAACATGCCTCCGAAGAGATCATTAAGGTCGCCAAAGTCACCGCCCTGGAAGTTGAAGCCACCCGCCCCGGGGGGCGGTCCACCAAAGCCCGACGCGGCGGGACCCAGTCGACGAACCTCGTCGTATTCCTTGCGCTTGGCCTCATCACCCAAGACGTCGTAGGCACCCGAAACCTCTTTAAATTTCTCTTCCGATCCGGGGTTGGTGTCGGGGTGGAGCTGCTTGGCTAACTTGCGGTACGCGCGCGTTATCTCCTTTTCCGTCGCCGAGGACGAAACCCCGAGAACTTTGTAGTAGTCCGTATCGAACCACTCGCGCTCGGCCATTTAACCCTTCACTCTCACCATGGCGGGTCGCAAGACCACGCCCTTCCAGCGGTACCCGGCGCGCAGCAAGTCATCGACGACCTGCTCACCACCGTCCCCCTCAACGTGCATAACGGCGTCGTGCACCTGCGGGTCAAAGGCTTCACCAGTGACACCGAGACGCTCGAGACCCTCTTTGGCGAGGGAGTCGAGCAGTAATTGGCGCGACTGCATCAGCGCCTTCGCCTCGTCACCGGCGTTGTCCCCGTAGTGGGCGACCGCGAGGTCGAAGGCGTCAAGCACCGGCAATACGGCGCTCACCACCCGCGCACCAGCCCGAGTGCTGGCGTCGTCAATGTCCCGTGCCACCCGCTTCTTATAGTTCTCAAAGTCGGCCTGCAACTGCTGGGCGAGGAGTCGAAACTCGTCGCGCTGCAATTCGGCTTCGCTGCGCTCGATGATGTCAGAAGTAACGGCGTCAGCTGACGCCGTTACTTCCTCATCCGAATAGAAGTCGTTGGCCATTAGTCAACGATCTCAGCGTCGACGATGGTGTCGTCGTCCGCCGCGGGCGCCTGCTCACCAGGGGTGGCGTTGGCCTTGGCGGCCTCTTCGTAGAGGCGCTGGCTGAAGCCCTGGCTGGCGGTGAGCAACTTCTCAGTCGCGGCGGAGATGGCGGCGTTGTCGCTGCCGGTCAGCGCTTCCTTCAGTCCAGCGAGAGCCGACTCAACGTCTTCACGCTCACTGCCCTGGAAGGACTCGGCCTGATCCTTCAACAACTTCTCGGTCGAGTACACCAGACCGTCGGCGTTGTTGCGAATTTCGGCTTCCTCACGGCGCTGTCGGTCCTCCTCGGCGTGGGCCTCGGCGTCACGTACCATGCGGTCGATGTCGTCCTTGGACAACTTCGAGCCACCGGTAATGGTGACCGACTGGCTGGTCCCCGTGGCGAGGTCCTTGGCGGAGACGTTCACGATGCCGTTGGCGTCAATGTCGAAGGTGACTTCGACCTGGGGTACGCCGCGGGGCGCGGGGGGAATACCCACCAGCTGGAACTTACCCAGGGTCTGGTTGTACGAAGCCATTTCGCGCTCACCCTGCAAGACGTGGACTTCCACGCTGGGCTGATTGTCATCGGCCGTGGTGAAGGTCTGCGACTTCTTCGTCGGGATCGTGGTGTTGCGTTCGATGATCTTCGTCATGACGCCACCCTTGGTCTCGATGCCGAGCGACAACGGGGTCACGTCCAAGAGCAAGATGTCCTTGACGTCACCGCGCAAGACACCGGCCTGGACGGC
>CAIKNP010000010.1 GCA_903828785.1 uncultured Actinomycetes bacterium
ACCGCGGCTGCTGGCACATAGTTGGCCGGTGCTTCTTCTACAGGTACCGTCACAATCGTTCCTGTCGAAAGAGGTTTACAACTCAGAAAGCCTTCGTCCCTCACGCGGCGTTGCTGCGTCAGGGTTTCCCCCATTGCGCAAAATTCCTCACTGCTGCCTCCCGTAGGAGTCTGGACCGTGTTTCAGTTCCAGTGTGGCTGATCATCCTCTCAGACCAGCTATCCGTCGTAGCCTTGGTGGGCCGTTACCCCCCCAACAAGCTGATGGACCGCGAGCCCCTCCCGAAGCGAAAAAACTTTCTTTCCCTCACCATGCGGTAAGGGAGAGGTATTCAGTATTAGCACCGGTTTCCCGGTGTTATCCCAATCTTCGGGGCAGGTTGCTCACGTGTTACTCACCCGTTCGCCACTAACTTACGGAGCAAGCTCCGTAAATCCGTTCGACTTGCATGTGTTAAGCACGCCGCCAGCGTTCATTCTGAGCCAGAATCAAACTCTCCATCAAGATTTTTCATAAACCGAAGTTCACTACGAATCAGAGAGCCAGACGAGTGACTCTAATACTCGCCTGACAACCAGAAGAACACGGGGTGCTCTCCTGGCCTACTGCATATTTCTTTTGACGAACGACGTGACTAGTTAGATCTAACCATCGTCGCCCGTACTGGCTTTTGGCTCTCGTTCTTCCGTTTTCAAGGAGCAGCAATACACACGAGCAGGCTCGGAGGTGTACGTACAACATCTCGGGATCACTCCCTCGATTCCTTCGTCCGATTCCTCGGAACTCAGGGATGCCTACCTTATCAGTGTCTTCATCCTCGGCGCAAATCGCGCTTTTGAACTCTCGACTCCGTTTCGGGCGGATAACCAGATTAGCACTTGGTGAACAACGCGTGACGTCATTCAGGAATTATTTTCCGCGATCAACCGGTGGTGCGTAAACCCGTTGCTATTGCGTTGATTGTCAGCATTAATGCCCGTTGCAGGAGGTCGTCAATCGGGTCGCCATCGGCGCGCGATGCGCGCACTCGTTCCAGCAATTGAATCTGCAGCAACTGAAGAGGTCGCAGATAACGGTCTCGCGTGGCCATCGTTAGCGACACCTCGCCTTGGGTGGCGAGTAACTGGTCCGTACCCAAGAGCGTGAGTACCTCAGCCACCGTCAGTTCGTATTCGCGAACAATGGCGTCAAAGACGTAGTGGAGCGAAGGATCGACGAGTCGCTCAACGTACAAGCGAGCCACTTCCAGGTCGGTCTTGGCCAGTGCGGTCTCGACGTTGCCAATAAATGAAGAAAAGAAGGTCCACTCGCCCACCATCTGTTTGAGGTGCTCTTCGTGTCCCGCCTCACGCGCGGCCCGGAGTCCACTTCCCACCCCGAACCAGCCCGGAATCATTTGCCGTGACTGCGTCCAACCGAACACCCAAGGAATAGCACGAAGCGATGAAAGACCGGTCCCTTCGGTCACCCGTTTTGCCGGTCGTGATCCCATGTGGAAATTCGCGAGTTCCCCCACCGGTGTGGCACTCGTGAAGTAGGTCGGCAGATTGGGATCATCCACCAGTGCGCGGTACGATTCGTGCGATTTCGTGGCCACCACGTCCATGGTGTCGTTCCAGTCACCTAAATGCTCGGGTGTCACCCACGGCTTCGAGTGAAACACACTCGCTTCAATAACCGCCGCGAGGAGCTGTTCGAGATGCTCTTGGGCCATTCCCGCCAGCAGGTACTTGTCCGAAATGACCTCACCTTGCTCAGTCAGTTTTATCGCTCCGTGCAATACGCCCGCCGGCTGCGCCAGCACGGCGTCGTGCGTGGGACCTCCCCCACGACCCACGCTGCCACCCCGACCGTGAAAGAGTCGCAATCGAAGCCCGTGACGCTGGGCCACGTCACGCAACTGTCGTTCGGCCCGGTGGATGCCCCACTGCGAGGCCGCGATGCCCGCATCCTTGTTGGAGTCGGAGTATCCCAACATGATCTCTTGCTCGTCACCCCGCCATGACAACAGCTGGCGATAGGCCGGGACGTCGAGCAGTCGTTCGAAAATGTGTCCCGCGTGGAGGAGTTCGTCCAGGGTTTCGAAAAGAGGTACGAAGCCAATCTGGGCGCGACCCCGTGCAAAGTCGATAAGGCCCGCTTCACGAGCGAGCACCACCGCAGCCAAAACATCTTCGACTCCCTTGGTCATGGAGATGATGTAGGTTTCGCAAGCGTTGACACCGAATCGCTTTTGAATGTCCCCCATCACCGCAAAGGTGGCCAAAGTCTTTTTGGTCTCGATATTCAGAAGGGCTCCGTCGCGGACGAGCGGCTCGGTCGACTCCAGTTCAAGGCTGAGGGCGTCGAGCCGTTGCGCGCTTGACCAGCTCGCGTATTGCGACGCCACTCCCCCACGATTGGCGTAGAGCGAAGCCAAAGCGTCGTGGTGTACTGCGGCGTGTTCACGAATATCGAGGGTCGTCAAGGTTAAGCCGAATGCGGCGACCGTCGCGAGGGAGCGTTCGAGCGTTCCCCTCGCCAACAATTCCGAACCGTTGGCAATGAGGGAGTCGTGCAGCAACATCAAGTCGTCGAGCAAGGCCGCGGACGAGTCGTAGTCGTACCCCGCGCGGTGCGGGGCCCGCTGTTCCATCCGCTGCTGGGTCGCTTCGAGCTTGAGGCGAATGCAACTGATTTTCAGTCGATAGGGCTCTTCCGCATTACGTCTACGTAGACCTTGGTCAAGGTCAAGACGATCGAGGTCTTCCGACAAGGAGCGCTCGAGCGCATCCGATATACCGACGTGCTGCACCGAAACCGAAAGTTCGTCGCTCAAACGACTCAGCATTGCGCGCAGGGCGCGGATCGAGACGCCGAGCGCGAGGTCGACGACTTCCGCGCTCACCTCAGGAGTGACGAAGGGATTACCGTCCCGGTCGCCACCAATCCAGCTGCCAAAGGTCAGCGGACGCGCCGTCGGCGCCACCTCGACACCAAGATGCTCCATACTGGAAGTCAATTGCTGCAAAACGTCCGGGACGACCACGCGCATCAGGCCATCGAGGTAGTGCATAGCGCTTTGGGCTTCGTCCAGGACCTCGGGACGGTCGAGTCGCAATTCGTCGGTCTGCCACAACGTGTCGAGTAATTCTGCGAGACGGCGGTGACGCAGTCGTTCGTTGAGGCCAGTACGTGAACCATGAGCCTCATCGAGCAACTTCGAAATCGAGCGCAGCTTCATTAGGACGGAACGGCGTGCTGATTCAGTGGGGTGCGCGGTGAACACCGGTCGCACGTCCATAGATTTCACAACGTCGGTGACCAATGCCTGGCTCACCTCGCCACTTTCGACGGCGTCACGCACGCGCGAGGCCACTCGACTTAAGGGCCCGTCGCCGTCACTACGCCGCTGCTGGGCGGCGCGAGCCACGTAGTTCTGCTCGGTCACGTTCGCCAGGTGAAAGTACATCGAAAAGGCGCGCACCAACTGGCTGGCCGTCTCGAGATCGAGCTGTTCAAGTACTTCAACAGCCTGGCCGTCGGTCTGTTCGGCGTTCGAACGAATGGTGGCCAGGAGTTCAACGAAGGCCGGGGAAACCTGACGGCGCAGCGCGTCATCGAGTGACGCGACGAGGACCGCGAGGGTCTCATGCGCATTGTCGTCATTTCGAGAGGGGGGCATTGGCAGTCCGATAGCGTCAAACCGTACAGTCCAAGGCTACAAATGATTTCCTCGAATTTTCTCGAGGAAATCAACTCTTAACAATGTTCAGCCCTCGCGGGTCAGGGCAGCCAATTGGGTTCGCAGACTCGTCACCCGTTCGCCCAAGCGATCGGCTTGCACCTTGGCGGTCGCGGGCCCCGATGAGCCGGGTGAGGTTCGATTGGCGAGCGAGGCCCCTGGTGCAAACAAGTCCTCGAAACGAGAGCCGTTCCCCGACCGCAGGACCACTGAAGCAAGGTTCTCGCCCGAACGTACCGCTTCCCCCACCCAGTGCCCCACCTGTTCGTGGGCTTGGCGAAATGGGAGTCCTTCACCAACGAGGCGCTCGGCGATGTCAATAGCCACTAGGAGTTGGTCGTTCGCTGCTCTTTGGGCCACTTCCGCGTGGAAGGTCATGGATGCGTAGGCGCCACGAAGAGCCGCCGAAACGACCAGCACGGTACGCAGCGAGTCAAAGAGCGGTTCTTTGTCTTCCTGGAGGTCGCGGTTGTACGAGAGTGGCAAACCCTTCAGGGTCACCAGCAATCCCGTCAGGTTTCCCACCAGACGACCACTCTTACCACGGGCCAGTTCGGCCACGTCGGCGTTCTTCTTCTGGGGGAGCATCGAAGAACCCGTTGTGAAGGCATCACCCAGGGAGGCAAAGTTGAACTCCGCCGACGTCCACAAGACCAGCTCTTCACCCATTCGCGACAGGTGCACGCCAATGAGCGAAAGCACAAACAGCGTCTCAGCGACGAAGTCTCGATCGGAAACGGCATCGATGGAGTTGATGAAGGTTTCGTCAAAATCCAGCAGTTCCGCGGTGTACGCCGGGTCAATGGGCAGGGAAGTTCCCGCGAGCGCGCCAGCGCCCAGTGGCGAGCGATTCGTGCGAGTCCGCGCGTCGAGCAAGCGCTCAAGGTCTCGGGTCAAGGACAGAGCGTGGGCGTTCAAGTGATGCGTGAGCAACACGGCTTGGGCCCGCTGCAAATGGGTATAACCCGGCAAGGAGGCGTCGGGGTTGGCGTCCCCCACCGCGATCAAGGTATCGATGAGGGCTAGCAGTGAATGAGCGACCTGCGTCAAGGCGTCACGCGTGAAGAGGCGAAGCGTGGTCGCCACCTGATCGTTGCGCGAACGTGCGGTATGAATTTTGGCCCCCAGCGGGCCAGCGAGCTCGGTGGCTCGACGTTCAATCGCCATGTGGATGTCCTCATCCGACGGCAAACGCACGAAGCGTCCCTGGTCAAATTCGGCCTTGATGGTGTCGAGTACCGCCAGGAGCTGAATGCACTCTTCCTTGCTAAGAAGACCTGCCTTCGTCAAACCGCGCACGTGGGCCGTCGAGCCGGCGATGTCGTGTGCGTAGAGGACGTGGTCGAAGGAGAAACTCTCCGACAAATCCCACAAGGCCTCGTCCATGCCCGCGCTGAAGCGGCCCGACCACATCGTCATTGTCGCGGCGGGGTGGCGTTCTTGGCGCCCTGTCGAGCGGCCCAGGTCTTCACGCCTAGTCCGTAAATTTTGACGAATCCTTCGGAATCAGCGTGCTTGAAGGTGTCGTGCTCGTCGTAGGTGGCGAGACCGTAGTCGTACAGTGGGGCCGGAGCGCGTCGTCCGGTGATGCGCATCGCACCCGGAGGGCTAAAGCGAATGCGCACGTCGCCGGTGACGTGCTGCTGTGTTTCGTCGATAAAGGCGTCAATCGCTTCCTTCAGTGGCGAGAACCACATGCCGTCGTAGACGAGTTCCGCCCAGCGAATTTCGAGTCGGGCCTTCTCGCGAGCCAGATCGCGTTCCAGTACGAGGTCTTCGAGGTCGCTGTGCGCGGCAATTAGTGCCAGGGCCGCGGGACATTCGTACACCTCGCGACTCTTGATGCCCACGCGACGGTTTTCTACCATGTCAATGCGTCCAAATCCGGTGGCGCCGGCCGCGTGGTTGACGTAGCCAATGAGGTCCGCCAGCGACATCGCCACTCCATCAACCGCCACCGGTCGTCCGGCAACGAAGCTGATAGTCATCTCGACGGCCCGCTCGGTGCGTACCCGTGTCAGGGTCATGGGCTCTTCGGGGGGCTCATTCCACGGGTCTTCCATTTCGCCACACTCCACGGCGCGCCCCCAGAGGTTTTCGTCAATCGAGTAGATCTTGTCGCGCGTCGCCTTGATGGGGATGTCCCATTTCATGGCGTAGTCCACTGAGTCGCCACGGCTCATGCCCCAGTTGCGCACTGGGGCCAGAACCTCGAGGTCGGGGGCTAAGGCGTGAACGCCGACCTCAAAACGCACCTGGTCGTTCCCCTTGCCGGTGCAGCCGTGGGCCACGGCCTGGGCATTGAAGGCCCGAGCCTGATCGACTAAGTGACGCACAATGACGGGACGCGACAAGGCCGACACCAGGGGGTATTTGCCCTCGTATCGTGCGTTAGCGGTGATGGCGCGCGAGCAGAACTCGTCGGCCATTTCTTCGCGCGCGTCGATGACCACGAAGTCGGTGGCTCCTGAACCCAGGGCGCGAGCGCGAATGTCGTCGAAACTCTCGGTGGTATCAGCGTCCTGACCCACGTTCACTAAGACGCAAATAACCTCAACGTCCCACTCGTCAATCATCCAGCGAACGGCAACCGAGGTATCGAGTCCTCCGCTGTAGGCCAATACGACTCGCTTCTTCATTACTTCACTCCCTTACGTTTCGAGTTCGCTTCATCGTTGAGGCCAGCGAGCTCGCGAAGTTGCGCCGCGAGGGCCGCTCCTCCGAAGTGTTCGTCGGCTATTACCAAAATAGTGTCATCGCCGGCGATGGAGCCCATCACGTTGTCGAGAGCCGAGCGGTCGAGCGCCGAGGCGACGACGTGGGCGCAGCCCGGGGGCGTGCGCACTATCACGATGTTCAGTGAGTGCTCAATGGATCCCGCCCACTCCCCCATCATTCGGCGCAAGTGGTCTATTGGTGCGGCGGAGACCGCGGGCGTTGACGCCACGACAATTCGCCGCGAACCGTGCGAGTCACGAATTTTCACCGTGCCGAGATCTTGTAAGTCACGAGTCACCGTCGCCTGCGTCGCGGCGTAGCCCTCACTCTGTAAGCGAGTGACCAGTTGGGCGGCGGTGGAGATGACTTCGCGGTCGAGAATCTCACTCACTCGCTGCTGTCGTTGAATTTTGCTCATTCTTCTTCCTTTATCCATCGGAGTACACCCACCATCGCGGAGCGGCGATGGAAGACCTGGCGCCACACCAGCGAGCGCGCACTGTCGAGAACATCATCCGTGATCTCTTCCCCGCGGTGGGCCGGCAGGCAATGCAGCACGACGGCGTGCGCCTGAGCGAGCGTCAAGAGCTCGGCGTTGACCTGAAAGTGCGCCAGGTCTTGGCGACGCTTCTCGGCACTCGCTTCGGCTCCCATGGACACCCAGGTGTCGGTGTAGACCGTGTCGACGCCGCGTACGGCGTCGGCCGCATTATCAAAGAGGCGCAGAGTCCCGCCGCCAGCTATTGCGTACGGATCCTCGACACCGCCGGGCTGTAATTGGTAGCCCTCGGGTGCGCCCACGTTCACGTTGACGCCCAGTCGCAGAAGGGCGACGGCGAGGGATCGCGTCACGTTGGTTGCGTCACCAACGTAGGCCAGCGTTCGGCCCCGCAGGCCCTTGACATCACCGTCGGCGAAGTGTTCGGCCAGGGTCAACACGTCAGCAACCGCCTGGGTCGGATGGGCCAAGTTACTTAGGAGATTGATTAGGGCCATTTGATCATCGCTGGCCGCCCGAATTCGCGTAAAAATTCCGTGGTTGCGAACCCGCATGCCACAGAGCGCGTAGAGCGCGCAGAGCGTGCGCCCAACGTCCTCAGCCGATTCGCGTTGGTCAATGCCCACCTCGTGGTCAGTGAAGAATGTGCTGGTGCCGCCCAAATCATGAACGGCCGTGGCACTCGAGGCGCGCGTTCGCAAACTGGCGAGTTCAAAGACCAGCGCGACGCCTTGTCCGCGCAACAATTCGTCGTCGATCGGTGCCGTCGCCAAAGAATAAATTGTGACCAGGTCGTCATCGCTGACGTCTTCGATGGTGATGAAATGTCGCATTAGTGTCGAACCTCCGTGGTGACGAGCGTGGCGTTCAGGACGTCGCGCAGGGCGTGTACGACGGTGCCGTTGGCGAGCCACACGCGCTGCGCTCCCGCAGTAAGGGCGTTGGCGGCGGCGGCGAGTTTGGGGCGCATGCCGTCTCGAGCGAGTCCCCGCAAAATCATGTCGTCCACTTCGGCCAGCGACACCTCGGCCAAACCACTCGTGGGATCGTCGGGGTCGAGTCGCAACTGGTCAATGTCGCTCAGCAAGAGGAGACCCTCGCAGTGCAGGGCCCCGGCCAGAGCCCCGGCCGCGGTGTCGGCGTTGCAATTGAGTCGCGCCCCCTCCAGCGAAGCGGCCACCGGTGAAACCACTGGGGTGAAGCCCGCTGACCAAAGGGCCTGAATGATCGCCGGCTGCGTTACCGGAGCTTGGGCGACGTGCCCCCACGGCTCACCCACCGACGTGGCCGTCAGCAAGCCACCGTCCACGCCCGAAAGACCGGCCGCAGCGACGCCGTTGACCCGAAGCGCAGTGACGAGGGCTCGATTGACGCCAGCCAGAGCGAGGTCAACCAGGTGCATTGTCGTCGCATCAGTAACGCGCAGCCCGTCGATGAAAGTGCTTTCGATGCCCACGAGCGCGAGCAAGTCGTCTATCTGTGGTCCACCGCCGTGCACGAGCAAGACGGGTCGATTCTGTTCCCGCAATTCGAGGATGTCGTGCGCCAGCGCCACGAGTGCGGCGTTCGACGGTGAAAGGTCGTCGAGTGCGTGACCGCCTATCTTCACGACGAGAGCGCTCATGGCGTCAACCCGCTCATGGGCAGGCCCAAAGTTTCGTCGAAACCGTTCGAGACATTCCACGCCTGCACCGCTTGGCCCGCCGCACCCTTAATCAGGTTGTCTATCGCACTCATCACGATGACCCACCCGGTGCGTGGATCCACTCGCGCACTGATGAAGCACAGGTTCGATCCCACGGCGTCCTTCAGGGCTGGTGCTTCGTCCACCACGACCACGCAGGGATCGTGGACGTAGGTAGTCCGGAGCAGGTCGAGGGCCTGCGCCGTCGACATCTCCCGCGTCAAGGGACCGTAGGCCGTAACGAGCATGCCGCGACTCACGGGGATGAGGTGCGGCGTAAAGAGCAGTGAGACACCGAGTTCACGCTGCATTTCCACTGTGTGACGGTGGTTCACGAGGCCGTAGGCCTCGGCGTTGCCACTCAAACGAGGAAAGTGTAAACGCTCGCTGGGGCTGCGACCCGCCCCCGATACCCCGCTCAAGGCGTTGACGATGATCTGTTCCTTGGTGATGATGCCCGCATCCACAAAGGGGCCCAGCGCGAGGGCGGTGGCGGTCGGGTAGCAACCAGGCACGGCGAGTAGTCGCGCACCAGGGAGTTGGGAGCGGTGCCGTTCCACTAGGGAGTACACGGCGTCGCTCAAGAGATGAGGAAACTGGTGCTCCTGTCCGTACCACTGGGGATAGTCGTCCGCGTCGCGAAGTCGGAAATCGGCACCCAAGTCGATGACGGTCACGTCGCGCTCCCGCAGGGCCGCAACGTAGGGCTGACTGTGTCCGTGAGGCAGGGCCACAAACACTGCGTCCACGTCGCTCGTCAGAATTGCCTCGGTGGATTGGTAGACCAGGGTGGGAAAGAGAGCTGCCAGGGCGGGAGCGTGTTCGGCGACGCTGCGCCCCGCGTTGGAGTCACCCGTCGCGACGACGATTTCGGCCTCGGGGTGGCTTCCGAGAAGACGAAGAAGTTCTAAACCGGCGTACCCGGTGGCTCCGACAATGCCAATGCGCATACTTGCTATTTTATCCACAAAGTGGAGTAAAATTGCAAATACGGGCAACTATGCTGGGTGCGTGACGAAAAAGGCGTGGTTTCTCTTTGCGGCCATGGCCTTCATTTGGGGTATTCCTTACCTGCTCATTCGTGTAGCGGTGCGCGATCTCCACCCCGGCCAAATTGTCGTGTTGCGCACCTTGCCCGCGGCTCTGCTTCTCCTGCCACTCGTTCTCTACCGACGCCAGTTTTCACTCATCGTCAAACATTGGCGCTGGATTTTGGCTTTCGGGGTGGTCGAGTTCGGCATTCCCTGGTACTGCATGTCCACGGCCGAGGAGCACCTAACCAGTTCCTTCACGAGTTTGGTGATTTGCGGCGTGCCGCTGATCGCCATTTTTGCCGGTCGCTTCACCAGTGCGCACGAGAAACTGAGTAAACGACGAATCGCGGGTCTCGCAATTGGTGCGGTCGGCGTTGGCCTCCTCGTCGGACTGGACCTCGGTCACGGGGGCGTGGCGTCAATTCTTCTACTCGTCGTGGTGTGCGTGGGCTACGCCCTCGGTCCACTGGTTCTGCAAACCAAACTCACCGATGTCCCGGGGCCAGCCATCGTTTGCGGAGCCACGGGTATGGTCGCGCTGGCGTGGCTGCCCTACTTTGTCACCCACCTCCCCCGGCACGTGAACAGCGAGACCTGGCAGTCGGTCGCCGTTCTCTCCGTGATTTGCACCGCGGTGGCCTTCTTAGTATTTTTTGCGCTCGTTAAGGAGGCCGGATCGGGAAGATCGTTGGTGGTGGTGTATTCGAATACGGCTATCGCAATCCTGCTGGGGGTGGTTTTTCTTCACGAGCCGCTCACCGTGGGCATTGTGCTCGGCTTCCCGCTCATCGTCGCCGGTTCCTACCTGGGCACTACGGCTACTCGTGGATCAGGCGATGCGGGCGTTGACTCGTACCTCTTCATCGACGACTAACCAGAGCTGCTTGCCGTGGTGGAGCAGCTGAACCTCGTCACCCGCTTCCATTTGACCATGGTGGACCATTTCGGCGGACGCCACCGGCGCATCAAACACTTCCTCGACGGCCTGCCACATTGCGGCATTATTAACGTGACCCACGACGTCAAGGTCACTTTGACGGATCGTCCAGTCACGCCGCGTCGCTCCTGGCGTCACCGTGGCAGCGGCCACCCGCCCCGAAACCCGCCGACCATTCATGGCCTCTCCGTAAATCTCGTAAAAGCGCGCGGGAATGCGCTGGGGGAAGCCACCGTCATTGATTGGCACCCACAGTGATGACGCCTCGATGATCAACTCACCCTTTACGTAGATATTGGTGCGCCGCTCCGCCCACGCGGCTCCCGTTCCCGCGCACCACGTGGTGGACTGCAGGTCATCTTGGTAGCGGGGCCAGTGCGCCCCCACCGTTCGAAAACTCGTTCGCCGGGCCACCCAAAAGAACTCTGAGTTAATACCACTGTCGTCCCAGTCGTCGGTGGCCACGTCTTGCAAGGTTTGCGCCACACCATCGAGGCGCAAGAGTCCCTGCGGATTCACGTCACCGAGGTACACCCGACTAGGGGTTGAAAAACGTCGTCCGCTCGCCGGGAGGGGGACGTACTCCATCTCGTTCACGCCCGCAGAACCGCGCCGAGCGCATTGGCTGCGGCAATCAACTGGGCCCGAAGGTCGCCAAGCTCCCGCTCACTCAGGGTGCGGTCGTCGGCACCCAGACACAAGGCGTAGGCCAGCGACCGAGTGCCCTGCGGGAGTCCCGGACCTTGGTACACGTCAAAGAGGACCACGTCCTGGACGAGTTCGCTGGCCGCGCGTAAGGCCTGGGCCACATCGGCGGCGTGCACGGTCTGAGGCGTTACCAGGGCGAGATCGAGCGCGGCGGAGGGAAAGCGACTCGGCACCGCCACGTACTGGTTCGCCTGACGCTCCAGCGCGGTCTTTATCACCACATCGAGATCAAGGTCGAGCACGCCGAGGCGACGAGCAGCAATGGTCGAAAGTTGACCCAGGAGGGCGGGGTCGACTTCTCCCACCCAGCCCAGTACTTCACCCGTCGACAGCTCGAGGCTCGCCGCGCGCGTGGGGTGCAAGCCCGCCGCTACCTCACTGGTGGAGCGCACGACCACGTCGTGGAGATCCAGCCGACTCGCCACCGCGTTCCAGAAGGCGACGGCGCTCGTCGCGTCGTCGCCGGAACGCCCCAGGATAATCGTGGCCCGCTCATTCTCGCTGGGCAACGTGAGCTTCACCGATCCGCCGTTGCCGCCACGTACGACGCGGGCGGTGGTCGCGTCATCGGGGTGCGTGAAGACCACGCCAATCTCACCGAGTACTACGTCACCGAGCCCTCGCTCAGCGTTTCGCGCCCACGCGCGCACGAGACCGAGAATCATCGATCGTCGCAAGACTGATTCTTCCGAAGCGAGGGGATTCGTCACCCGGACGCGCGATTCATTGGGGTGCAGCAGCGCAAAGTCTTCGTCACTCCCCAGCGTTGGCGTCCACGCCTCGTTCACCCCTAGGTCAACCAGCACATCGCGCAAACGACGACGCATCTTCTGGCGGTCACTGAGTCCGCCCGGCTGTGGCCAGGTTGGAGTGTGCCGAGGCAAACGGCTGTAGCTATAGAGACGAGCAATTTCTTCGATGACGTCAGCCCGCCCAGCGGCGCCGTCGCGCACGTCGAGTCGGCGCGTCGGTGGCGTGACGATGAGCGTGCTCTCCCCCGTGACGGTGAAGTCCAGCGAGGTCAGCAATCGGCGTACTTCGCTCTCGTCTATCGTGACGCCGAGACTGCGCTGAACGTCACCGGGCCGCAAGGTCACGCTGGGCACGCTGGGCGTCTCTCCCCGTACATCGAGGGGGTCACTCATCCAGTGCAGAGTGGGCGAACTTTGCCGCAAGAGTTCCACGAAGCGGGCGGCGGCGAAGAGCGCGAGTTCGGGGTCGACGCCGCGCTCGAATCGATTCGAGGCCTCCGAGCGCAGACCGTGTCGCTTCGATGAGCGCGCAATGGTCATGGGATCGAAAAAAGCCGCTTCGAGCAAAACCGTGGTCGTGGCGGCGGAGATTTCTGAACTCGCACCACCCATAATGCCGGCGAGGCCAATGACCTGGTCGTCGCCGTCAACAATCACGCAGTCGTCACCGCTGTCGCCCAAGCCGCGTCCCGGCTGGGCCAGGGGACGCGTAACGTCGTCGAGGGTCTGTAGCGATTCGCCCGAGCGGGCTCGCCGGACGCCAATGCTGGACCCGGCGACCAGGCTGGCGTCGTAGGGGTGCGTTGGTTGACCGAGTTCGAGCATGACCAGATTCGAGGCGTCGACCACGTTGGATATTGGCCGCATCCCCGCCATGGTGAGCCGCTGAGCCAGGTGCTGGGGCGAGGGCCCAACCACCACGTCCGTAAGCACCGAGAGAGTAAGGCGACCGCAAAGATCGGGTACCGCAATCGTCGCTGTGGCCAGCGATGAAGTGGGGGCACCGTCGTCGGGAAGGGCGGTGGCGGGTAGACGAAGGACCTGTCCAAAACGAGCCGCCAAATCTCGGGCGATACCCACAATGGACCAAGCATCTGGGCGGTTGCCCTCAATCGAAACGTCGAGGACGACGTCGGGGACAATGCCCAGCGCGCTCGTCAGTTTCTCGCCGATTACTGGTGTAATGAGGGCATCCAGCAGCATGAGCCCTTCGTGGTCCTCGCTCAGGCGCAACTCTCGCGCCGAGCAGAGCATGCCATTCGAGATAACACCCTTCATTCTGCGCTCAGCAATCACGAAATTCCCGGGCAGGACGGCACCCACGGGGGCGAGCGGCACGTGATTGCCGACCGCGAAATTCATCGCCCCACACACGATGTCGAGGGGGCCATTACCGGCGTCAACCGAGATAAGGCGAATGCGGTCAGCGCCTTCGATTGGCGTAATCGTGTTGACCCGGGCCACGATGACGTCCTCGAGACCCTCACCGATGCGCTCCACACCTTCGACTACCAGACCGAGGTCATCCATGGAGGCGATGAGCGCATCGAGGTCCGCGGGGAGATCGACAAACTCGGCGAGCCAGGAAAGGGGAATTTTCACGACAGCTGCCTTAGGAAGCGAACATCATTTTCAATCAGGGCCCGCATGTCAGCGATTTGGTGGCGCATCTGGGCGCAGCGGTCGATACCAAAGCCAAAGGCGAAACCGCTCCACTCGTCACCATCGATGCCCACGGCCGCCAGTACCGCAGGATCCAACATGCCGCAACCACCCAGCTCAATCCAGCCGGTGTGTGAACAGGTGCGACAACCTTCACCACGACAGATAGTGCAGGTGATTTCGAATTCGGCCGATGGTTCAGTAAATGGGAAGAAGGCGGGGCGCAAGCGCGATTGCATGTCGGCGCCGAAGTACGCCTTGGTAAAGGTGTCGATGACCCCGGCCAGGTCGGCGAAGGTAATGCCCCGGTCCACCACGAGACCCTCAATTTGGTGGAAGGCCGCGAGGTGGCGAGCATCGGGAGTATCACGACGGTAACAACGACCCGGCATCACCGAGTGAATGGGCAGCGAATCGCTCGCAACCGCTGCCTCCATCAAGTGAATCTGCGTCGGTGAGGTGTGCGTGCGAAGCACGACGGTCTCGGGATCGCCCAGTTCCACGTAAAAGGTGTCCCACATGCCCCGCGACGGGTGCGCGGGGGGAATGTTGAGCGCTTCGAAGTTGTACCAGTCGGTTTCAACTTCCGGACCGTCCGCCACCCGAAATCCCATGCCGACGAAGACGTCTTCGAGCTCGCGTTGCGTCGCCGCCACAATGCCGGGGTGGCCGTGGCTGTAGGGAACTCTTACCGCCGAGCTCACCACGTCACCCAGGTCCAGACGGTCAGCCTCGAGCGCCACGATGCGCGCGGCGCTTTCGAGTTCGGCGCGCTTTTGCGCCACGGCGGCTTCGACACTCCGACGAGCTTCTTGTAATTGCGCTCCGGCACCCTTGCGCGCTTCGGGCTCGAGAGAACCCAGCGATTTCTGCAGGGCGCTGAGAATGGAGCGCTTACCGGTAACGAAGACTTCTCCCTCGAGGAGTTCGTCGAGCGTTTGCCAAGCCGCCACCGTGGCGAGAAGGTCAGTCGTCTGCTCCTGGAGTTGGGCGAGTGGGGACGCAGTCATATCAACCTCAAGGCTAGAGGCTTCCTAGCCCAAAGTGGCGGTACGTTGGTGCAGCGCTTCAAAAAGGAGCAAGGACGCGGCCACGCCAGCGTTGAGTGATTCACTGCGACCCGCCATGGTGATCGACACCATCGAGTCACATAGGGCGATTGCTTCGGCACTCAGCCCCGACGATTCGTTGCCAATGACGATGGCGCAACCCGCCGATAGGGGCGCCGAGCGGAAGTCCACGCCACCGCGCACCATGCTGGCCAGCGATGAAACGCCGCGGGCGCGCAAGCCCTCGCAGGCTTCAGCGAGGGAAAGACCCACCAGCAGGGGCAAGTGAAAAACCGAACCCGCCGACGATCGCAAAGTCTTGGGATTGAAGGGGTCCACGCAATCACCCGTGAAGAGAACCGCCCCGACGCCGGCGGCGTCCGCACTGCGAATCATGGTGCCGGCGTTACCGGGATCACGGATATTGTCGAGAATCAAAATCGCCCGATCCGTGGGCACGTCGTCCATCGTGTCGACGCGGAAACGAGCGGTGGCCAGCAGGGGTTGCGGCGACTTGGTGTCGGCCACCTTCAGCAGGGTCCCTTCGGGGAGCTCGAAGGCCCGCACGCCGGCCTCTTGCGCTCGCGCCAAGGATGCGGAGCAGGCGTTGGACGTGAGCGCTCGCCCCTCGAAGTAAATGGCCTCGACCTCAATCGCGCTCGCGAGTGCGGCGTCAATCAAGTCCGGCCCTTCGAGAACGCAGGCGCCCTCGCTCCAGCGCTCGGAGCGCTTCATGGTGAGTCGGCGAAGCCGACGCACCCGTTCGTGCGTCGGCCCCAGCGTTTCGATGCTGATACGGCCTACTTGTCGGCCAGGGCCGCAGCGGCCTGGGCCACCACGGCGCCGAAGGCCGCCGCGTCGTTGACCGCTAGATCAGCGAGCATACGACGGTCCACTTCAATCCCGGCGGCGTTCAGCCCCGCAATGAAGCGGCTGTAGCTCATGCCGTGCAGACGCGTCGCCGCGTTGATGCGCTGGATCCAGAGACGGCGCATGTCACCCTTGCGGGCGCGACGGTCGCGGAACGCGTACACGCCAGCGTGCTGAACGGCCTGGTTGGCGGCGCGGAAGGTACGACTACGGTCACCGTAGTAGCCCTTGGCCTCTTCGAGTACTGCCTTGTGGTGCTTCTTGGCGTTAACGCCACGCTTGACACGTGCCATGGTGCTTCCTCTTTCCTATTCGTTCCTAAAGACCCATCAAGCGCTTGATGTTCTTAGCGATTCCGGGTGCGATGTCCTGTTCGCGGCCGAGGCGGCGCGCGCGGGTGGAGCTCTTGTTCTCCATCAAGTGGCCGCGGAAGGCCTGACGACGACGAAGTCGTCCGGTCCCGGTCACCTTGATGCGCTTCTTGGCACCACTGTCAGTTTTCATCTTTGGCATGTCAGCCCTCCTCTGGCGACTCCGCTACCGACGACGTCGATAGCGCTTCTTGCTCTACAACTTTTTCTTTCAAACTTTCGGCCTTGGGCTTGGACTTCTTGTCCGGGCCCAGAACCATAATCATGTTGCGTCCGTCGAGCTTGGCCGCTGACTCAACCTTGGCCACGTCGACCAAGCGTTCAACCAAACGGTCCAAAATCTTCTTCCCCAGTTCCGGGTGGGCCGACTCGCGTCCCCGGAACATGATGGTGACTTTCACCTTGTGACCTTCGGTCAAGAACTTCTCCACGAGGCGGGTTTTGGTATCGAAGTCACCGGGACCGATTTTCGGACGGTACTTCATCTCCTTCACACCGACGTTTTGGGTCTTGCGACGCGACTCCTTGGCCTTTTGGGCTTCGTCGAACTTGAACTTTCCGTAGTCCATGATTCGACACACTGGGGGCTGGGCGGTCGGGGCAATCTCCACGAGATCCAGATCCAGACTGCGAGCGAGAGCCAGAGCCTCGCGGCTCGTGGTTACGCCACGCTGATTACCTTCATGGTCAATCAGGCGGACAGTCTCAACCCGAATGCGTTCATTGACGCGGTGGTCTCCAGGCACTGTTGCGATAACGATCTCCTTGCTCTGCGCGACGTCACCATGACGTCGCCACGGCAAGCGAGGCGCAAAAACCCGTAAACCCGAATCACGTGTGCGTGATCAGGTGGAAGTTGGAAGCCAACCTCACTTGCTGTGAACTGCCCTTAAAGGCTAGCAGACCGGCGTACGCCCCCGCGTCGACGTCGATGTCACGCCGGCCGGCCTCGTCGGGTACTGTGGCTCACGTGTCCGACAGCCCCGACTTCTCCGAAGAAATTGCCTACCTCCAGAACACGCCCGTCGAGCAAATTCTGGGTAATCACGTCGTTGTTCTCGTCCAACTCATTGGCCTCTACCTCGGTAGCACGCCACCGAACTTGGCGTCGGCGCAGCTGCTCATTGACACGCTGCGGGCCATGATTGAAGCAGCGGGCGAATGGCTCGGTGAACACACGAACCTCTATCGTTCGGCATTAGCGGAGGCCCAGCAGGCCTACGTTCGGGCCGCCCAGGGACCCTCAGCCTAGAGAAATAAGCGCACTCGCCTCGTCGCGTCCGAGGTGACCCACTATCCTCGTCGCCCCCACCCGTTGACCAAGCGCCACACTTCTCGTGCCGTCGGCGATGGCCACGCAGTGAAAATAGAATCGTTCGCCGTCGTCACTGAGCAGCCAGCCGTCGCCTCGGTGGGCGTCAAAGGACTCAACCACCCCAGAGAGCATCAGGCCCCGAGCGAGGCGCGACGCAGAACCGAGATCATTTCGAGCGCGGTGTGGGCTGATTCGCGACCCTTGTTACTCTCGTCGGGCAGTGAGCGTTCCAGCGCCTGATCAATGGTGTTGGTCGTCAAGACGCCAAACACCACGGGGACGCCGCTCGCCAATTGCACGTCTTGAACGCCTCGCGCACACTCCCCCGCCACCACTTCGTAGTGACCGGTGTCACCGCGAATGACGGCACCCAGCGTAATAACGGCGTCAACCGTGCCCGCCTTGATCATGGTTTGGGCGAGCAGGGGAATTTCGAAGGCCCCGGGAACCCAAGCCAGGGTGATGTCGCGCCGATCAACTCCCGCGTCGACGAGGGCGCTGAGGCAGGCCTCGAGCAATCGGGTCGTTATCCCCCCGTTAAAGCGCCCGCAGGCAATACCTATCCGCACGCCCCTACCGTCGATGAGGGGCTCAAAGTACCGCCCAACCGTCGAACGCAACTGCTCGTCGGTCTGCGCCGCTAGTTCCGTTTCATTCGACGAGGTCATCGAGGCCCTCCAGTAGGTGTCCCATGCGCTCGCGCTTGGTGCGCAAGTAATCAATATTAAAAGCCGTGGGCGCACTCTCGAGGGGCACGCGTTCGACAATATTGAGACCAAAACCCTCGAGGCCCCCGTACTTGGCCGGATTGTTGGTCAACAATCGCATCGAACTTACGCCGAGATCAACCAGTATTTGGGCCCCTATTCCGTACTCGCGCGAGTCAACCGGCAAGCCCAGTTCGGTATTGGCGTCCACGGTGTCGGCCCCGTTCTCTTGCAGGGCGTAGGCCCGGATCTTGTGTCCGAGACCTATGCCCCGACCTTCGTGGCCGCGCAAGTAGACGACCACGCCCGCCCCTTCGGCCGCTATCTTCGCCAGAGCGGCCTGCAGCTGAGGGCCACAGTCGCAGCGTAGAGACCCCAAAGCGTCACCGGTTAGACATTCGGAGTGCACGCGCACCAATACTTCATGGGCAGCTTCGAGATCACCGTAGACCAGCGCCATGTGCTGTTCACCATCGAGCACGCTTTCGTAGACGAAGGCGCGAAAGTCGCCGTGCACCGTCGGCAGTGAGGCTTCGGCGACCTGGCGTACGAGTTTTTCGTTTTGGCGCCGATAGCGAATCAAGTCGGCGATACTCACCAGCGGCAGATTGTGCTCGGCGGCGAAGGCCTCCAATTCGGGGAGTCGGGCCATATCGGCCTTGTCCTTGGTGACAATTTCGCACAGCACCCCCGAGGGGTACTTGCCAGCGAGGCGGCATAGGTCGACGGTGGCCTCGGTGTGCCCGGCGCGCTTCAAGACGCCACCGGTGCGGTAGCGCAGGGGGAAGATGTGGCCAGGTCGATTAAGGTCACTGGCCTTGGTGGCGGGATCGATGAGCGCCCGAATGGTCGCGGCTCGGTCGGCGGCCGAGATGCCGGTGGTGGTTCCGTGTCGGTAATCCACGGTCACCGTGAAGGCCGTTCGCTGGGCTTCGGTGTTGGCGACCACCATGAGTGGCAGGTCGAGTTCGTCAGCGCGCTCGGCTTCGAGCGGCGAGCAAATCACGCCCGACGTGTGCTCGAGAAAGAAGGCCATGGACTCCGCCGTGACGTCTTCGGCGGCCATAATCAGGTCACCTTCGTTTTCGCGGTCCTCATCGTCGACGACGATAATCATTCCGCCCCGCCGTAACTGCTCGAGAGCTTCTTCAATCGTTGACAGCGCCACTAGATCTCCACGTCCATTCGAATATCGTCACCCAGTCGCTGCACATTGGTAAAACGTGCCCGACGTAGTTGCGCCAGCGTACCGGTCGAGAGGCCCCGCAGCGCCGCTGTCGTGGCGACGGCCCCCGCGAAGGCCGGCGCCACGTACCAGATCACGTGGTTAACGAGTCCGGCCTCCAAAAAGGCCGAGACCGTCGCCGGACCGCCCTCGACGAGGACCTGCAAAATGTCGAGCTCGCCGAGTTCATCGAGGATACTCCCCAGTTCACCCGATCGCTCGAGACAGGGTCGCACCCGCGCCGCCGCGGGTGCCGAGCCCAGCACGACCCGCAGGGGCTCAAGAACAAGGTCCCCCAAGCGAGCGGTTAGGGCGGGGTCGTCACTACGCACCGTGCCCGCACCCACGATGATGGCTTGACTCTGGGCGCGGACCACGTGGGCGTCGTGACGAGCCTGCGCACCCGTGATCCACTGCGAGGTTCCGTCGGCCATGGCGACGACGCCGTCGAGCGTACTGGCGACTTTGGCGACCACGTAGGGACGCCCAGTAACCCGGTGCCACAGATACGCGGCGAGCTGCGTTCGGACTGCCTCGGTGCCAATACCAGTGGTGACCGTGATGCCCGCGGCCCGTAGCGCGCTGACCCCGCCTCCGGCCACGCGGGGATCGGGGTCCAGGGTGGCCACCACAACCCGCGCGACGCCCGCTTCGACTATGGCGTCCACACAAGGGCCCGTTCGACCCACGTGCACGCAGGGCTCCAGGGTCACGACTAACGTGGCCCCTCGGGCGCGCTCGCCCGCCATGTGGAGCGCTTCGACCTCGGCGTGGGACTCACCAGGAATTTGGGTGTGGCCCCTACCCACTACCAGGCCATCGGCGTCGACAATGAGGCAACCGACCCAGGGATTCGGTGGTGCGTGGTAGCGCGCTTTTTCACCTTCGACCATGGCCTCGGTCATGAGCGCGGTGAGGTCGAGCGTCACGAAACGTCGCCCCACGCCACCTGACGAATTGCGGTCGCGGCGGCCAGGGGTTGGGGCTGAGCGAAGATTGCCGAGCCCGCCACCAAGATGTTGGCGCCCGCCTGCGCCGCAATCGGCGCGCTGTGCAAATCAATTCCCCCGTCGATTTCGAGGTCACAAGCGAGACCGCCTTCATCAATGTCTCGTCGTGCCCAGCGCACCTTGTCCATCACGTCGTGGATAAAAGACTGTCCACCGAAGCCCGGGTGCACGCTCATCACCATGAGGTAGTCGATGTCACCCAAAAAGGGGACCACCGCGTCGTAGGGGGTTTCGGGGTTAAGCACGAGACCGGCGCGCATTCCCAGGTCCCGAGCGTCACGCAGTAGAGCGCTCGTGCCGCCTACTTCGACGTGTACCGACACGCCATCGGCCCCAACGTTCGCGAAAGCCTCCAGGTAACGACCCGGATCACTCATCATTAGGTGACAGTCGAAGAAACGCTGGCTATAGGGACGCAGTGATTTTATGACGGGTGGTCCCATCGAAATGTTGGGGACGAAGTGTCCATCCATCACGTCGACGTGCAACCAGTCCGTCTCCGCATCGACCGCTTGCACTTGGGCGGCCAATACCCCAAAATCAGCCGCCAGAATCGAGGGCGCTATTCGTCGCGCGCCGATAGGACCGGGATCGATCATGACCACCACACTAGGGGAGGCCGAGGGCCTAGCCCCACGTTGCGTCAGGCGCTAGCCGGGCGCCACCCCACCACGACTGAGCCGTCATGGCGGTCGATCCTTCCGGCTGCACCAGCGTCAACCACAAGATACCGTCTCCAGTGGCGAGGCCGACGCCGCCGTCACGAACGACGAGCTCCCCCGGCGTGGCGGGAGTGGACTCGCCGCTGGCTTCGAGAACGCGGACGCGCTTTTGGGCAATTGTGCACCACGCTTTGCCGAGTCGCACGATGCGCTCGAGATCTTCGACGGGAATTTCGGGTCGCAGGTGAAAGGTATCACTGGTGAGCTTTTCGGCGTAGGTGGCCGGCCCCTTCTGAGCGCGAGCGTGGCCCAAGCGTGAAGGGGTGGCGAGAACCTCGACCAACAATTGGGCCCCCGACTCGGCCAATTCGGCCGTCAGGGCCTGGGCGGTCTTGGTCCCAATCGAGGTGCGCTTTTCGGCGTGAATCGGCCCCGTGTCCAGGGTGGCTTCGAGAGTCATGATCGTAACTCCGGTCTGGGCGTCACCGGCCAAAATGGCTCGCTCTACCGGCGCCGCGCCGCGCCAACGCGGCAAGAGTGAGAAGTGTACGTTGAGCATGGGTAGCACCGCCAGAACCTCGGGCTTGATCATGGCTCCGTAGGCCACCACGATGCCCCACTCGGCGTCCACGTCGGCCAGTTCGGCCACGCTATGCACCACCGGAATAGACAGGGCCGTCGCCGCTGCTTTTACCGGACTAGGCGAAAGTTGGTTACCTCGACCTCGACGCCTATCGGGTTGCGTGACCACCGCCAACACCTCGTGACCAGCGGCCACCAGCGCCCGGAGACTGGGGACCGCGGCCTCGGGGGTGCCGAAGAAGACCAGTCTCACTCAGCTTCCTAAAAAGGTTGGGGTAGTTGCCGACGCTGTCTGCATTCGAATCTTACGAATCTCCTTGCGCGACTCCAGCGCTTGCTCCTCGGTCAGACAGTGCAGCAGCAGGTGACCGTCGAGGTGATCAGTTTCGTGTTGGAAGATGCGCCCGTGATATCCGTCAACCTCGAGGTCAAGCTCATTGCCATCGAGATCTAGTCCGACGAGGTGAACCTTGTTCGGTCGCACAACCTCCCAGCTGAGTCCGGGCACTGAGAGGCAGCCTTCTTCGTAGGTCCACTCACCACTGGTTTCGAGAATGCGCGGATTGATCACCGTGCGCGGACCCAAACCATCCCCGGAGTCCCAGACGAACATCCGCTTCGAGATACCGACCTGATTCGCAGCCAGGCCCACGCCGGGTGCCCGGTACATCGTCTCGATCATGGTCTTGGCGAGGGCGACGATCTTGCCATCAATCTCGTCAATCGTTTGAGTAGCGATGCCCAAAACGGGGTCGCCGTAGGTACGAATGGGGAGAATACTCACGACGCCACGATAGTTCCGCGCTGGCTGCTCGGAAGGTCACGCCGCAGGGACTTAGTCAACTTCCGCCAAAAAGTCGCGCAGGGCCGCAAAGTACAACTCGGGTTGTTCGACGATAGCCATGTGGGAGGCGTCCGGTACGACCACCTGACGAACGTCGGGGATTTCGGCGACGAAGATCTCCTGGGTCTCAGAGGTCGCCTCGTCGTATTCACCGGCGATCACGAGCGTGGGTACCGCAATCTGGGACAGGCGTTCGACGATGCTCCAGTCCCGCAGTGATCCGGTGGGTGAGAATTCGTAGTTGCCCCACATGGAGCCGTAGACCGAGGGATTCTCGCTCAAGAGCGCGAAACTCTTGGCCACGTGTTCGGGCATTGGGATACGACAGACGTGGCGCCCGTAGTACACGTCAGCGGCCGCGACGTACTCGGGGTCAGTCTCGGTGCCGGCGGCTTCGTGACGGTCCAGCGCTGCTTCCACCTCGGGCGGCAGCAATGAGCGCAAGCGCTTCGCGCCCCGGGTCCAACTCTCCGAGGAAGGCAGGGCGTTGGAGATAATCAGCGAGCGCAGTCCCGTGGGGGCCCGAACGGCGTGCTCCGCGCCGAGCATGCCACCCCAGGACTGGCCGAAGAGGTGGTAGTCGTCGGCCACGCCAATAGTGGTGAGGACACTGTTCAGCTCGTCAAGAAAGAGGTCGATGGTCCAAAAGTCCGCAGGCTGGTGGCGGAGGTCAGTGGACTTCCCGCAGCCCAGCTGGTCGTAGAAGATGACGGCCCTACCGTCCTCGGCGAGTTGATCCATGGTCTGCAGGTAGAGGTGGCTGCACCCGGGTCCACCGTGCAGGGTAACCAGCGGCGTCAGGGGCGAGGAGAGATCGCCCACCACTTTGAACCAGGTTTGGTACCCATGAAAATCGATGTAGTCCTCGCGGGTCGCAATGTCGCTCATGACTTAATAGTAGAACGCCGAGCCTCACTGCACTGCTAAACGCAGGCGACCTGTCCCGCGGACGCCACCGGCGAGAACGTCGGCCAGCACGGCCGACGAAGACGCCCTGAGGGAATACACCCCGTCGCGCTCACTCACCCGCAGTCGAGCATCGCTGAGGCTGCCGACGAAGGCCGCCGCTCCTTCACCAGAGACTTCAGCCACCCCCCCGTAGGGCGGGAGTCCCAAGGCTTGGGCCACCAGATCGTCGTCGATGCGCAGGGCCGACACGTCACGTTGCTCGAGGGCGTTGATGACCTCGTCACGGCGGCGCGTCTGCACCACGACGCCAGTGCTGGCGCTGGCCCTGGCCACGAGACGGGCCGCTTTGACGACCGCCGCCACCGCCTCGTGTCGAGCGTTGGCCCGAGGGGCGAGCAGGTACTGGTCAAAATCCACGAAAATCACCACGCCGCAACGTCGCACGCGGCCAAAGACTGCCTCGGTACCCACAACCACCCGGGTACTGGGTTCCCCAAGCGTGGTGGCCGTTAACTCGCTTACCTCTTGACTCAATTGAGCGGCGACGTCGCGCGCCAGGGTCGTGACGCCAACGCGCACCCTCCGTAGGTTGGTCGCGGAACACGCTTGACAGAAGTTCTCGCGTTGAAGGTGTTCATCGGGGCAGCGCAACTGGCCGTTGTCCTCGAGTTCGGCTTGGCCGCAGACTGCGCAGCGTGCCAATTCGCCACACTGCCGACAGGCGAAGAGCCTTCCGGTTCCCAGTCGCTGCAGGATTACCGCCACCGCCACCTTCTCCTCACCCTGGAGGGCGGTTCGGGCCGCTTGCAGGGCCGGGCCGGCGAGCACCCCCTCGTGAGGGTCGCGACCTCGGCGATCAACGATGGTCACCTCGGGCCATTCGTTTCGCGCGTCATCGTCCAGGTGCAGCGGTGCCAAAGCCGTTACGCTGGGCGTGGCCAAAACGGTACTGGCCCAAAAGGGCGCATCGTCACGACGACAACGTTCGCGCACCACCTCGGCGGCGTGCCACGTCGGTGATGCCTCCGAGCGGTATCCGTCATCGTCGGCGTCAATGACCACCGCAGCGCACAAGCGAGGCGTGGGGGCGAGCGCCGCGCCGCGGGCCCCGATGATCACTGGCCACTGGGCTCGCATGCGGTCCCACTGGCCCTCGCCCTGGGCCACCACGAGTCCGCGCTGTTCCAATCGGCCCCGCAAGCGCTGGGCCCACGCTTCGGTGGGCACCAGCACGAGCAGCGAACCATCGCGTGAACGCGTTTGTTCGTAGGCGCTGAGCACTAAATCCAGTGGGTCGTGCGTGGGGCCAAACTGCCAAACCCCGGCTTCGCGATGAGGGGGTGGTGACGCGAGGGCCGTTTTAGCGGGGGTGGGTGGCAAGGTCGTAACCAGGCGCGACGGTGACGCGGCGAGCAAAAACCGAGACAGTGGACTGGTCCAGCGCCACGCGCACCATTCGAGCAGACCCCAGAGCTCCGAGGGTGGTCCGAAACCCAACCACTTCACCAGTGGCTTTCGCGCCAGGTCCCCACTGGGTTCAACGTCACCGGCGACCCAGCCACGCACCGAGCGGCCGTTGAAATTCATGCGGACTCGATCCCCCGTGGCGAGCCCGGGGAAGGAAGAAGGAACGTCGTAGTCAAAGGCTCGATCAACCGCCGCCACTTCAGTGACGACCCGGACCACCCGAGACACGGTTAGAGCGCGAGTTCGCGGCGCAGCTCGTCGACGCGCGGCGTCTGCTCCCAGGTAAAGGCCGCGTCGTTACGACCGAAGTGTCCGTAGGCAGCGGTTGACTGGTAAATCGGTCGACGCAAGTCGAGATCGCGAATGATCGCGGCGGGGCGCAGGTCGAAGAGAGCCTCGACGGCCTTGGCAATGCGGTCACGGTCCACTCGCTCGGTGCCAAAAGTTTCCACCAGAAGTGAAACAGGGCGCGCGACGCCAATGGCGTACGCGACCTGCACTTCACAGCGCTCAGCCGCGCCGGAGGCCACCACGTGCTTGGCCACCCAACGGGCGGCGTAGGCGGCGGAGCGGTCCACTTTGGAAGGGTCCTTGCCCGAGAAGGCACCGCCGCCGTGACGGGCCATACCCCCGTAGGTATCCACAATGATTTTTCGACCGGTCAGTCCCGTATCGGCGTGCGGACCGCCGAGCACAAATTTGCCCGAAGGATTCACGAAGACGCGCATACCCGAGGTGTCGAGATTGTCGGGCAGCATGGGTCGAATGATTTCCTCGGTTACGTCGCGCGTAATGGTTGCCAGGTCCACGCCTTCTTCGTGCTGGGTGGAAATCAGGACGGTATCCACCGCCACCGGCCGCCCATCCTCGTACACCACGGTGACCTGCGTCTTACCGTCGGGGCGAAGATAGGGCACGGCCCCGCTTCGCCGGGCTTGGGTGAGGCGCATTGAAAGACGGTGCGCCAGCCAAATTGGCGTGGGCATGTAGTCGTCGTTGTCATTGCAGGCGTAACCGAACATCATTCCCTGGTCCCCCGCGCCGAGAGAATCCAGTTCATCCTCGAGCACGCCAGCCCGCTGCTCGTGTGAGGCGTCGACACCTCCGGCGATATCGGGACTCTGCTTGTCGAGGGAGACCAGAACGGCGCACGAGGCACCGTCAAAACCCTTGTCGGCGTTGTCGTAGCCGATGTCGATGATCGTCTTGCGGGCCAGAGCGTTGAGGTCGACGACCGCGGTAGTGGTAATTTCACCGGCCACCACGCATAGGCCGGTAGTCACGAGCGTCTCGCAGGCCACGCGGGCCATAGGGTCCAGCGCCAACATGGCGTCCAGTACTGCGTCCGAGACCTGATCAGCCATTTTGTCAGGGTGGCCTTCTGTGACCGACTCTGAGGTAAACCGCGTGCGCGACATCACTACGCTCCTTGCGTCAACGTTGCAACAACCCTAGTCAACAGGCGCTCCGCTACCGCTTCTTTCGACGTCAATTCCACGACGTCGACCAATCCGTCGGGTGAAAGGATGGTCACGGCGTTCGTGGGTCCCGCGAATCCGACGCCCGGCTGACTCACGTCATTCACGACGAGTAGATCGACGGGTTTACTTTCCAATTTGCGACGCGCGTGGTCCATAACCTGCGTCGTCTCTGCCGCGAAGGCGACGAGTACTTGGCCGGGTGAACGCTGAGCGATGAGGGCCGCCACAATGTCGTCGGTGGCTTGAAGGACTACCACCGGCACGCCCTGATCCTTCTTAATCTTCTGCGCCGCTTCGTCCACGGTGAAGTCCGACACCGCCGCCGCCATGATGACGACGTCGGCGCTGGGAGCCAGGCTGAGAACCACGGACGCCATTTCGGAGGCTCGCTCGACGCGATGCAGGGTGACGCGACGGCGAAGATCGAGGGCAAGTTCCCTGTTCGACGCACTCACCAAGGTCACCTGCGCGCCGAGGCGCGCAGCAAGCTCGGCGATGGCGTAGCCCTGGTGCCCACTGGATCGATTCGTCAGCGTGCGCACGGGGTCGAGTGGCTCACTGGTGCCTCCAGCACTCACGAGGACGTGACGCCCACTGAGTGGCCCTCGGTATCCGTCCACAATGGCGCGCGCGAGTTCCACAATGGCCTCGGGTTCGGGGAGCCGACCGGCTCCTTCATCACCGCCGGCCAGCATTCCCACCACCGGTGGCATGATGAGAAATCCCCGCCGACACAGGATGGCCAGATTTTCTTGCACTGAAGGGTGTTCCCACATCTCGGTGTGCATTGCCGGGCAGAGCAAAACCGGAGCGGTCGTGGCGAGCACCGTGGCGCTTAAGAGATCGTTGGCTAAACCAGCGGCCAGGCGAGCGACGAAGTGAGCCGTGGCGGGCGCCACCACCACCAGGTCGGCGTGCTGGCCCAAGTAGGTGTGAGGACTCGGTGTCGCACTGTCGCCGTAGAGCGAGCTTCGTGCCGGCTCTGACGCCAGGGCACTGAAGGTAACGGGCCCCACGAAATGCAGCGCGTCGGGAGTGAGGACGGGAGAAACGAAGTATCCCGCGTCCATCAATTGACGAAGAATCAAGATTGCCTTGTACGCGGCCACCCCACCGGTGACCCCCAGGACGATGCGCTTGGCGAGCGTCTTAGGCGTCTCGGTTGTCACCAAGGAGAGCGTCAAACTCGTTCACTGGTGACGCCACCAGCTCGGCGGCCATGGCGGCTTCCTTGGCCTTCATTTCTTCAATTTCTTCGGGACTCAAACGGGTGTAGACCAGCTTGCCCTCCACGAGCTCTTCGAAGGCGAAGGAGAGCGACTTGTTCGACTCGATGCTCACCTGCGGCGGTTCAATCTTTCCGTCGCCACGACCCAAGCCATTGAAATAGTTGGTGATGGCCCGAGCTCGCACCGACGCCACGGCGACCAGGGTGAACTTGGAGTTGCCCACGGCCTGCAAGAGGTTTTCGATGGGTGGATCTACCAGGGTGGGGTACTCAGCCATAGCGTTCCTTTGAGAAATTAACGTCGAGATTGACGAAGACCCTCAAGTATAGAGGCAATTTCAGCCCCGGTCTGCGCTACGTCCTCATTAACCACGACAAAATCGGCTAAGGCCCGGCCCATTTCGAGTTCGAGGTCGCTGGAACGCAAGCGTCTCTGCACGTGTACATCGTCGTCGCCTCGTCGTCGCAAGCGCTCTTCGAGCTCCTCGCGCGACGGCGGCGTGAGCAGAATTATGACCGCGTCGGGGTCGTGCTCACGAATCTGCTGGGCACCCTGGATTTCAATTTCGAGCAAGAGGTCGTGAGTGTCGCCTATCGTTGGCCGAGGAGTGCCGTACAGGTAACCAAGGAACTCTGCCCATTCGAGGAAAGCGTCGGCCGCTATGGCGTCTCGAAAGGTTTCGGTACTGACGAAGACGTACTCGTCACCCGTTTCGGAAGGCCGCTTGGCCCTCGTCGTCCACGACCTCGACAACCAAAGTTTGGCGTCTCGGGCAACGAGGTCCCGAACCACGGTTCCCTTACCGACACCACCGGGGCCGATAATCACCACGACGAGTGGTTTAGCGGACAAGGGCGTTAAACAACTGCTCGCGCTGGCGGGGTCCCAGACCACGAATACGTCGAGTTTGTGCGATATTTGCTTGCTGCATAATGCGAGTGGCCTTCACCTCACCGATGGCGGGCAGAGCGCTGATCAAATCAAAGGCGCGCATCTGAGCGACGCAATCCTCGACTTCGGCCAGGGTGAAGAGCTCTTCGAGTGAGAGTTCGCCACTCTTGACCATTTTCTTCACTTCCGCTCGACGCCGCCGATTCGCCACGGCGGCGTGCGAGGCCGCCACGCGCTGTTCTTGCGTGAGGGAAGGAGGAATGGGAGCCATAATCTGACACTAGCCCCTAGGGGCGCCCTTGGCTACAAGGTACTCGACAAATCATCACGCCATCGCCGAACGGCGTCGCGCAAGCCCGAGCGCTCCGGACCGGCCGAGGCCAGGGCCCGGCTCACGTTCACCAGGACACTGTTGGGAGGACAACGATCAAAGAGGCGACCTACCTGGTCAGGGGTGGCCCCCTGGGCCCCCACTCCCGGCACGAGGAAGGGCCCGTGGACTCGCGTGAGATCAAAACGGGGTCGCTGGCGGGTCGCCCCGAGAACGACACCGATACTGCCCAGCTCGTCTCCCCCGCCATTGCGTTCCGCCACCTGCCGCAGCACCATGTCCTCAACGGCCTCGTCCCCGTCCAGCCGAGCGGTTTGCAGGGGGCGTCCCTCGTCATTGGACGTCGCCGCCAAGATGAAGACCCCCTTCCCCCCTTGGGTGTAGTTGAAGAAGGGTGCGAGGGCGTCAACCCCAGTGTAGGGACTGAGGGTCACCGCGTCAGCGCACAAGGGGGAACGCTCGTCCAGCCACGCGAAGGCGTAGCCGTCATTGGTACTGCCGATATCGCCTCGCTTCGCGTCGGCGATAATCAAGACGTCGGCGTCGCGCGCCTCGAGAAAGAGACGCTCCAGGACCCCGTAGCCGGCCGCGCCGAAGCGCTCGAAGTAGGCAATTTGCGGTTTGATCGCCGCCGCGTGGCCGATCGCCGCTTCGAGCAGGGAGAGCGCGAAGAATTCCGCCCCCTCAATGGAATCCGGACGGTCCCAGCTGGTGAGCAGGGCCGACGAAGGATCGATGCCTACGCACAGAGGCCCGAGCGCTCGAATACGTTCCTGCAGGCGCGGTCCGAATCGATCAAGCATGCGCCACTCCCGTCAAGTCTTGAACGTCCTCGACGCCGTGCTTGCTCATCCAGCGAAGGGCCTCACGTTGAATGCGCCACGGTGCTCGGGGATCGGCAAAGATGGCCGTTCCCACCTCCACGGCATTGGCCCCGGCCATCAACATCGCGATGACGTCTTCACCACGACTTACGCCACCCACACCGACGATCGAGGACTCGGGGAAGGCCCGTCGACATTCGTACACGGCGCGCAGCGCTACTGGCAAAATACCTGGTCCACTTAGACCTCCGCCCCCGTTTCCGAGGGAGGGACGGCGCTTCTCGATGTCGATAGAAAGGCCCAGAACAGTGTTCACGAGAACCAGCGCGTCGGCGCCGGCCGACAACGCCGCTTCCGCCACGGGGAGCAAGTCGGGCGTATTCGGGCTCAATTTAACCCACAAGGGCAGACCCGATTCCTTGGCCGCCGTGACGACGGCCGAGGTGGCGACGGCGGAGTGGGCGAAGATGTTCGCGCGACTCTCGAGGTTGGGGCAACTGGCGTTGACCTCCAGCGCCAGCACGTCCGCACCGTGCATCGCGACCGCGGCTTGGGCGAATTCGTCAACCGTCCGGCCCCAAATTGAGGCGACCACGTCCGCGCCGCGCGCGCGAAGGGGGGGCAAGTAGTCGCGGCGCCAGGCCTCGACACCCGGACCCGCGAGCCCAACGGCGTTCAGCATGTCTTCACCAGCGGCCGCCACCCGAGGGGCGCGATTGCCCTCCCAGGCGAAGGCGGCCAGTGACTTCGTTACCACCGCTCCCAGTGCGCTGACGTCTCCGTACCCGGCAAGTTCGTCACCCAAGCCGGCGGTGCCTGCGGCGGTGAGGAGAAAGGATCGCAGGTTACGCGTCCCGACCTGGACGGCGGTCTTCACGCGTGCAGCTCCTGTAGTGAACGGACGCTCCAGCCCTGGACCCTCGTGTCCGCAATACCCTTCACGGCGGCCAGCGCCGCGCTCATCGTGGTAACGCAAGGCACCTTGTTCGTTGTGGCGGCGCGACGTATAGCTTGCCCATCAGCTCGGGCGGACCGACCCGAAGGAGTATTGATTACCATCTGCACATCTCCCGAAGCGATGAGGTCCGAAGCCGTCGCTCCCGCACCGTCGGCAATCTTTTCGACCAGGGTGTCAACCACGACTCCCTGTTCCGCGAGGAACGCCGCCGTCCCCGCCGTAGCGGCGAGTCGAAAACCCAGTCCACGTAGTTGTTGAGCCAATGCCGGCGCGTTGGACTTGTCCTTGTCGGCCAGGGACAGAAATACCTGACCCGACTGGGGCAATCTGGTGCCGGCGGCGAGCTGGGCCTTCGCGAAGGCGATGCCGAAACTCTCGCCTATTCCCATGACTTCACCCGTTGAACGCATCTCCGGACCGAGCAGGGTGTCCACGTTCGGGAAACGATTGAAGGGCAACACGGCTTCTTTAACGCTGACGTACTTGGGCTGGGGGGTGTCGAGTGGCACCTCCCCCGACGCGCGTAGCGACTCGAGGCGCACCCCCATCATCACGCGAGTGGCCACCTGCGCCACGGACACTCCCGTGGCTTTCGCCACGAAGGGCACGGTGCGGCTCGCGCGAGGGTTGGCCTCGAGAACAAAGACCTCCTCATCCTTGATGGCGTACTGGACGTTAATGAGTCCAATCACGCCGAGTCGATCGGCAATCGCCCGGGTGTAGTTGCGCAGGGTCACGACGACGTCCTCGGACAGACTCTGCGGTGGCAGAGCGCAGGCCGAGTCACCGGAGTGCACTCCCGCTTCCTCAACGTGCTCCATGATGCCGGCAATGTAGAGGTCGCCGTCGTGGTCGCGTATAGCGTCAACGTCGACTTCGGTCGCGTCCTCGAGGAAGCGGTCGAGCAATATGGGTCGGGTTGCTGATGCGCCACCCTCGCGCGCCAAAGCGCCGTGCGCACTGGTGAGGTCGGCCATCACCCTCGCGAGGGACGCGTGATCGTAAACAATCTCCATCGCCCGTCCACCCAGCACGTAACTGGGGCGAACGAGCACCGGGAAACCTATACGGTCCGCAATTCCAACGGCCTCGTCGTGGGTCAAGGCGACGTCGCCCGGGGGCTGACGAAGGCCGAGTTCGTGACAGATGGCGGACCACCGTTCGCGGTCTTCGGCTAAGTCGATTGAAGCGACTGGGGTACCCAGTACCAGGGCTGGGTCGATCCCGTGCGACAACTTGAGTGGCGTCTGTCCGCCCAGCGAAACCACCACGCCCACAATGCGGGCGCCGTCGGTACAGGCTTGGGTTTCGGCTTCAATGATCTCGGCAAGATCCTCGGTGGTCAGGGGCTCGAAGTACAAGCGATCCGAGGTGGAGTAGTCGGTGGACACGGTCTCGGGGTTGCAGTTCACCATCACCGTCTCGTAGCCCATGTCACGCAGGGCCATGGAGGCGTGCACGCAGCAGTAGTCGAATTCAATGCCCTGGCCAATGCGGTTCGGGCCCGAGCCCAGAATGAGGACGCGGTCGCGACTGGAGGAACGTACCTCGGATTCATCTTCGTAGGTGCTGTAGTGATACGGCGTCAGGGACTCGAATTCGGCGGCACAGGTATCCACCGTCTTAAAGGTCGTTACCACCCCAGCGGCGACGCGGCTGGTGCGCACCGCGGCAATCTCGTTGCCGGTCAGGGCCGCCAACTGCGCATCGGAGAAACCCCGCTGCTTCAGGCGGCGCCAGGCTCGGCCGTCGAGTTGATCGATGGTCACCTCTGAGCGAATTTCGCGGCCCATCTGCACCAGGTCGGAGAGCTCCTGAACGAACCAGGGGTCGATCTTCGTGCGGGCGACGACGTCGGCCTCACTCGCGCCTCGCCGCAAAATTTCGTGCAGGGCGTAGAGGCGCTCGGGCGTCGCGACAATGCAGCGCTGCCATAAGGTCTCGTCGTCGAGATCGGCGAACTCCCCGTCGTCGGCCGGTACAAACCCGAGGCGCCCCTGCTCGAGTGAACGAATCGCTTTTTGCAGGGATTCAGCGAAGGTGCGACCGATGGCCATCACTTCGCCGACGGACTGCATTCGCGTGCCCAACACGGGGTTCGAACCGGGCAATTTCTCGAAGGCCCACCGGGGAATCTTCGTGACCACGTAGTCAATGGTTGGCTCAAAACTGGCCGGCGTCACCGACGTAATGTCGTTTTGAATCTCGTCGAGGGTGTAGCCCACTGCCAAGCGGGCGGCGATCTTGGCGATGGGGTACCCGGTGGCCTTCGAAGCCAGCGCCGAGGACCGACTCACTCGAGGGTTCATCTCAATGACGAGCCGCTCGCCCGTGGCGGGATTGACGGCGAACTGTACGTTCGATCCGCCGGTTTCGACGCCGACTCGGCGCAGCACCGCGAAGGCGTCGTCGCGCATCGCTTGGTACTCGACGTCCGAGAGCGTCTGCTGTGGCGCCACGGTAATGGAGTCGCCCGTGTGCACACCCATGGGGTCGAAGTTCTCGATGCTGCAGATGATCAGGCAGTTGTCATTGGCGTCGCGCATGACTTCGAGTTCGTACTCCTTCCAGCCGGCGATGGACTGCTCAACGAGTATCTCGCGCACGGGAGAAGCCTCAATACCCTCTGCGGCCAACTGCGCCAAGTGCTCGCGGTCGTGCGCAATTCCCGTTCCGGCGCCGCCGAGAATGAAGGAGGGTCGAATAATGATGGGGTACCCGATGGTCTCGGCTATCGACAAGGCTTCTTCTACCGAGTGCGCGAAACCCGAAACCGGCACTCCCAGGCCGATGTCGGCCATGGCCGCCTTGAATTTCTCACGGTCTTCCGCGGTCGAAATTGCTTCGGGGCGGGCGCCAATTACTTCAACCCCGTAACGCTCACAGACTCCGGCCGCCACCAATTCCATGGTGAGGTTGAGGGCGGTCTGGCCACCGAGAGTCGGCAGCATGGCGTCGGGGCGCTCTTTGGCGATGATGTCGGTCAAGACATCCAGGTCGAGGGGCTCGACGTAGGTCACGTCGGCGGTAGCGGGGTCGGTCATAATCGTGGCGGGGTTGGAGTTGACCAAGACAACTCGATAGCCCTCTTCGCGCAGTACTTGGCAGGCTTGCGTTCCCGAGTAGTCAAATTCGCAGGCTTGGCCAATGACGATTGGTCCCGAACCGATGACCATAATGGTTTTCAAATCATTGCGACGGGGCATTAGCGACTCTCCAGGCGTTGCGTGCGTAAAAGGTTCTCAAAACGATCAAAGAGATAGCGGGCGTCGTGGGGACCAGGACCCGCCTCGGGGTGGTACTGCACGGAGAAGCAACGCTCGTCGGGGACGGCGATACCTTCAATGACCCCGTCGTTGAGATTCACGTGACTCACCAGCCCCTGGTCGAGAGAATCGGGCGTGACCGCATAATTATGGTTCTGCGCGGTGATCTCAATACGACCGGTTACGAGATCCTGCACCGGGTGGTTGGATCCGTGGTGACCGAAGGGCAATTTGCCCGTACGACCACCCAGCGCGGTGGCCAGGAGTTGGTGGCCCAGGCAAATCCCGAAAATGGGTACCGTTCCCAGCAGCTCTCGCACGACGGCGATCTTCGCGCCCAGGGCCGCCGGATCGCCAGGACCATTCGACAGAAAAACGCCATCCGGCGACAGCTCCCGTACGGCGTCGGCCCCCGTGGCGGCGGGAACGACGGTCACGCGAAATCGCTCAGCTAACTGGCGCACCATGGTGTGCTTAATGCCGTAATCAAAAGCCACGACGTGCAGGGAACCGCTACCGCGAACGTAGGGCTCGGGCGTCGATACCGCGCTGACCAAGTCCGTGTGGTCGGTTCCGGTAGCGCTCATTGCCGCGGCGCGAACGGCATCCGCACTTGCGTGCCCGAAGGCGCCCGGTAGAGCGCCGTGCTCGCGAAGGTGTCGGGTGAGCCGACGCGTGTCGATCCCGACGATGGCGGGAATCTCGTACTGCACCAGCAGGGACTCGAGCGGGCTCGTCGCGCGCCAGTTTGAAGGTTGTTTCGTCAGGTCGCGCACCACGATGCCCCGACACCAGGGTCGAAGCGCTTCGTTATCGAGAGCGGTCACGCCGTAGTTGCCGATATGGGGGTAGGTGAAACTAATGATCTGACCGGCGTAGCTGGGGTCGGTGATGACCTCCTGGTAACCACTAAGGGCGGTGTTGAAGACGAACTCCCCCGTGGTCACTCCCGTGGAGGGCAGATGCCCGGCGGCGTAGCCTTCGAAAGTGGTGCCGTCGGCGAGAATTAAGAGGGCGGGTGGTCGAATCACTGCAGAACTCCTTCGTTCACGACGAGCCGGCCCTTGGCTATCGTTACTCGAACCTTACCCAACATGGCCCTCGCGTCGTAGGGGGTATTTGTCGCCCTCGACGCCAGGTTTTCCTTGGAGGCAATCCAGCGAGCTGCGGGGTCAAAGACCACCACGTTGGCGTCACTCCCAACGCTGAGATCACCTCCATGCGCGCTGAGGCCGACTCGACGATCGTGTTCGCGCAACTGGCCCACGCGGGCCGGTCCCCGCGAAAGAAGTTCAAAGAACTGCTGGGGCGATGGGTCCTCGCCGAGAGCCTCGTAGGTGAGCGAAGCGGCGTGCTCGAGGCCTAACATGCCGGCCGGCGCTTCGTCGAAGGGCAGTTCCTTCAGTTGTGGGGCGTGCGGGGCGTGGTCGGTAGCCACGGCGTCGATCGCCGAGGTGTGCAGCGCCACCCGTAAGGCGTCGCGGTCGAGTTCGCCACGCAGGGGTGGGTGCACTTTGAACTGTGCGTCGTAGTGGCCGCAACGTTCTTCCGTGAAGATGAAGTGGTGGGGCATGACTTCGCAGGTTACGTCGAGTCCCTCAGCCTTCGCCGCGGCGACCAGAGCAATTGAGCGGCCCGTTGACAGGTGCAAGAAGTGCATGCGGCCACCCGTCAAGCGAACAAGTTCAATGTCACGCAAGACCATTAGTTCCTCGGCCAGGGCCGGACGCCCCACGAGCCCCAACGCAGCACTAAGTGCACCTTCATTCATGACCCCACCAGCGGCGAGCGCTTCGTCCTCGCAGTGCTGGGCGAGACGAACGCCGAGGGGCTTCGCGTATTCGAGGGCCCGGCGCATGACGAGTGGATTCTGCACCCCCGTACCGTCGTCAGTGAAGATGCGCACCCCGAGGGCAGCCATTTCCGCCATGGGCGCGAGCAGTTCACCTCGGCGACCTACCGTAATTGCCCCCGCCACGGCCACGTCGAGCGGCGTCTTGGCCCCCTGGGCCAAGACGAAGGAAACCAGGGCGACGGAGTCCAAGGCCGGTTCCGTATTGGGCATGGCGGTGAGAGCGGTGTAGCCCCCCATGGCACCCGCCCGGGCACCCGAGGCCACGTCTTCGGCGTCCTCACGACCGGGTTCACGCAGGTGAGTGTGCAGGTCCACCAATCCTGGTCCCACCCAGCATCCGCTCACGTCAATCACCTGAGCGTTCGTGAGGTCGACTGAAGTACCTCGCTCCACAATCACCCCGTCGCGGATAGCGATGTCGGTCAACGCACTCGTGGTGGGTCCAATAACGAGGCCGCCGCGCAAAACAATTTTCATGAGTTCTCCTTAGGGGCGGCCACCGTTAAGTAGAGCACCGCCATTCGAATGGGTACGCCATTGCTCACCTGCTGGCTAATCAGAGCCGAGGGTAAATCTGCCACCGCCGAGTCCACTTCCACCCCACGGTTCATTGGCCCCGGGTGGGTAATCAGCGTTTCGGGGCGCAGCCGAGCGGCCCGCTCCTGCGTGAGTCCGTAGGTGAAGGTGAACTCCTCCAGGCTCGGCACAAACGCACCGGTCCCGCGCTCCTGCTGCAGACGCAACAGCCCAACGACGTCAGCCCACTCCAGGGCTTCGTCAAAATTGTCCACCACTTCCACGGGCCAATTCGAAATGTCTGAAGGCAGGAGGGTTCCCGGAGCGGCGACTCTGACCTGGGCACCCAGTGTGGCGTAAGCGGCGATATCCGAGCGCGCCACCCGCGAATGGCGGATGTCGCCAACGATGAGAACCCGCAATCCCTCAAACAAGCTGGACCCGGTCTCCGAACCACTGAGGCCACGGCGAGCGGCCAAGACCTGGCGGACCGTGAAGGCATCTAAGAGTCCCTGGGTGGGGTGCTGATGCATCCCGTCCCCAGCGTTGATAACCCGAACGTGTGGAACGTAACGACTGACTTGCTCGGCCGCCCCCGAGGAACGGTGACGCAAGACGACGGCGTCGAGCCCCAAGGCGTCAATAGTGGCGATTGTGTCTCGCAGCGACTCACCCTTCTTAACCGAACTCGAGGCCACCGCCAGCGAGACCACGTCAGCCCCTAAACGCTTAGCGGCGGTCTCGAAACTTAAGCGCGTACGCGTTGATTCTTCAAAGAAGAGCGACGCCACCACTCGCCCCTTTAGGGCCGGCACCTTCTTAACCGTCCGCTGGTTAACCTCAACGAAGGACTCCGCGGTATCGAGAATTTCAAGGAGTGCTTCTCGCGACAGTCCCCCCAGGGTCAGCAGATTACTTCCTCGAATACTCATTGGGGCTTCACCCCCAGCCAGACGCCTTCCAGTGAAGCGCGCACCGACTCGCTGAGTGACGTTGGCAAGTTCTTGCCAACGAAATCTGGGCGAATGGGCAATTCACGGTGGCCACGATCAACGAGCACCGCCAACTGCACCGCATCGGGGCGACCCCAGTCGCTGAGTGCTTGAAGGGCGGCGCGAATGGTCCGACCGGTAAACAGAACATCATCCACCAGCACGACCGTGGAACCAGCCAAGTTGCCGCTAAGAGTTGTGCGCGACGATGTCTTAAGAGGATTCGAACCGATGTCGTCCCGATAAAAGGAGACGTCCAGTGTCTCAAAGCGAACCGGCACCCCAGCGATGTGGGCGAGCTGTTTGGCCAGTCGTTCGGCAATCGCCACTCCCCCGCGTTGCAGGCCGACGATGATGAGCTTCTCCACCGAGAGATTCCGCTCGATAATCTCGTGAGCCATACGCGTTAAAGCTCGAGAGACGTCCTCGACGGAAAGCAACTGACTTTTAACAACAAACGCCAGGCCGCGTTCGCGGTCCTGGCGTGCTTCTTCAGAATTCATTTTTCTCCTGTCGTACGAGACTCACGGGACTCGCTTCACGACAGTCCTTCGCGGAGGCCGCCTTTCGGCGACCCCCGCTCGGGATCTGTTGTTACTTAGTGTACAACGTTGATGAAGGTAGTGGTGGCGGAGACGACAATCGCCGAAACACCAACCCACACCCAGAACAAGCGAACCAGGCGAGCCTGGTACCACTTGTCACCGTTGATAACGCCTCGCGCTGAACGAATCGCGAGCCCCACGCCCAAGAAGGCGAGGAGGAAGAGGTGAACCACAGCTGAGCCAATGATCACCATCATCGACGAGTCGTAGGTGGTGTAGCTCATTGTCTGCGAGTCATTTACCGCAACGTAAATCTGCGGAATGGACTGCAACTGCTTGAAGCTCAAAACAATCGCAACCACGGTGACCAAGACGGCAACCCAGCAGGTCATCGAATAGTTCTTCGCGTTCTTTGAACTGCGCAGGGCCTTCTCGGCACCCCAGATAATCAGGGCACTCAAGACGGTGAGCAAGGTCACCGTCCAGTTGAGACCGGCAGCCAGTTTGCCCACCATGACGTTGGTGGGATCAGCCAAACTCGCGGCATTCTGGTACCACGCATAGGTGTGACCGCCAGCCATCTGCGGACCTGGGTAACCCAGCATGGACATCCAGTGTCCCCCGGTGTTCACGCCTCGCAAGTAGAGGTAGGTGAACAGCAGAGCGGCGGTTGTAATGATGTCACCACCGATGAACAACCAAATCGCCATTCGCTGGCGGCCGTCAACGACCTCTGGCGGCTCGTGGTGACCACCATCGTGGCCTCCGTGAGCGTCATGCTCGGCGTGGGTGTCGATACTCATGAACGCACCAGTTCCTTTCCGTAGTTGTAAGGGTCTTCGGTAATGACGGGAAGAACGTCGAAGTTCTCCAGTGGTGGTGGCGTCGGAACGAGCCACTCAAGGGAGTTCGCCTGCCATGGGTTAGGACCAGAGGCCTCGCCGTGACTCCAGCATCGAACCACCGCGGCCAGCAGCACCAGCATTCCCGCCATGATCATGTAGGCGCCAATGGTCGTAATGAAGTTGGTGTGCTCAAACAACAGGGCGTAGGACGAGTAGCGACGTGGCATACCGCGCATTCCGGAGATGAACATGGCGCCAAAGGTCACCTGCACGCCAATGAAGACCAGCCAGAAGGAAATTCGTCCCATCGTCTCGTCTAAGTAGCGCCCAGTCACCTTCGGGTACCAGAAACACAGCGCCGCAATGGCACCGAACAAGACTGAACCAACGAAGACGTAGTGGAAGTGCGCCGTAACGAACATGGTGCCGTGCAACTGATTGTCAATCGGAATGTCCGAGAGGTAAATACCAGTGACACCGGCAATGATGAAGTTGAAGATGAATCCAAAGAGCCACACCGTTGGCAACTTCATCCAAATGTTTCCGCGCCATAAGGTCCCCACAATCACCAGGAAGAAGAGACCGGTGGGCAAGGAAATGAGCTCAGTCGTCAGCATGAACGGCCCACCGAGGTTGGGTGCCCAACCAGTGGTGAACATGTGGTGCGCCCACACCAGCATGGAGAGTCCAGCCAAACCAGCCATACCAGCGATAGCGGTACGGTAGCTAAACACGGGCTTGCGAGCCATAACCGAAGCGATCTCGAAGAGAGCACCGACCGCGGGGATCAAGATCACGTACACCTCGGGGTGTCCCATGAGCCAGAACAAGTTGGCCTGTAACCATCCGGTTCCACCGCCACTTGCGATGAAGAAACTCGTGTTAAAGACGCGGTCCATCAAGGTCTGCGCCTCCACCAGTGAGAAGTAGGGGAAGGCGTAGAGGCCCAGCGCGGCGGCGATGATCGCCGACCACACCATGATCGGCAAACGGGCGAGCGTCATACCCTTGGTACGCATGGTCATGACCGTGCAGATGGTGTTAACGCCGGCCACCGTTGTGGAAACGGTGAAGACGATGATCGCCATGGCGAAGAAGTCCATACCGATACCGGCTTGGTCGGCGATTGGCGCCAGCACAACCCAGCCCATGGTCAAAGAGCCAACGCCCAGAACCGTCAAGAGCAGGCCCGCAGCGGCCACCAATGTCCAAAGACTCAAGGCGTTCAGACGAGGGAACGCCATGTCCCGAGCACCGCACATGATTGGTACGACGAAGTTGCCCCAGGGGCCAGCAACGGCGACAATCAGAGCCAAAATCATCAACATTCCGTGCACCGCAATGAAACCGTTGTACACCTGCTGGTCGACGAAGTGGTTACCAGGAACAATCAGTTCAGTACGGATGGCCATGGCCAAGATGCCACCGGCACCCAGCAACACGGCCGTCATGACGATGTACTGCACACCGACCACCTTGTGGTCCGTGCAGAACTTCCAGTAGCGCTTGACACCCTGGTTCTCACCGGCGTAGTAGAGATCGTCAGCTCGGGTGTGGTCGCGGCCAATGAGCCAACGTCCCGGTCCGTTCAGAGCACCGATACCCAGCCAGAATCCGACGGTCCATCCGAAGGTCAAGAACAACACAACCATGTCACTGAAGTTCCTGCTGCTCTGGTCGAGCACGTGGTGGGCTATCGCCCACGAGGCCCACCCGAAGACCACACCACCCAGGAAGCCGGTGAATATGTTCTGACGTCGCGCCAAACCGCCGCCCTGTGGGGCCTCAGTGTGCGCTACGTGTTCCAAAGTCGAAGTCATGAACTCCCCCTATGCCTTCTGCGACTGCGTTTGCAGCCACGAGTTGAAATCGTTGGCCGACAGGACGGTACCTGTCGTAACCATGAATGCGTGGTTAAGACCACAGAACTGCGTACAGCGAATGTTGAAATTACCCAGAGCGTTTGGTGTCACGTGCAGGGTAGTAATCGCTCCGGCGTTGGCGTCAACCTGGACACCCATGTTGGCGATCCAGAAACCGTGCGTGATGTCGTCAGACGTAATGTGGAACACCACCGTACGGCCCTCGGGCAGAACCAGGGTGGGCGACTCCACGGACGTTCCGGGGTAGGAGAAACTCCAGACCCATTGCTGACCGGTCACGTTGACGACGAGAGGATTGTTCCCCGTATTCCCGTTGTCAACCGCCAGAGCACCGAGGCCCCAGATGAGCAAGAAGACAGTGAGGACGGTCGAGGCAATCAGCCAGTAGGCAACCACCTTGTTGTTCTCGCGAATTGGCTCCGCGGCTTCGGGCACGCCCTCTCCCTTGTGCACCCAGTGCTTGAGCGCGAAGAGGGTAGCGGCGTACACTCCGGCGGCCACCGGAGCGGCGGCGACGGAAAAGATCACGATGGTCAAAATCGACAAGTGCATGGAGTCACTCATCGACTTCGGCATCAAGTAGCTAGGCACCCACACCGAAATCAGAACACCGATGACGGTGAGGACAAACCACGTCCAATACATGCCCTTGAGGCTCTGCTTATTTTTGTTATCAGTCATGTTGTTCCTTACTTAACCGTCAAAGCGCCGGACATGTATCCGTACGAGGACATCGCGTAGCCAAACTGGCCTTCACGTGATCCACCGCAGGGGAACTCACAGTTCCATTCGTAGACCGTGCCGGCGGCCCCGGTCTTGAACGAGAAGTTCACGAGTACGGGCTCCGGGTAGGTTCCGGTTCCTTGGGCCACTGGAGTGGGATTAGCGGGGTCCGCCGGAAGCGGCACCGACACGAAGAGTGCCGGCGTCGTCCCCTGAGGAATGCCGCGAAGAGTGAACGTGTGGCCAATTTGCGTGGTATCCACACTCGTTCCCGTCACGGGAGCCTCGTAGCTCGAGGCGTCCGCCGTCTTCGCATCAGTCTTGGGCATCTGCCACGTTGCCATACCATCGGTGGTCCCGTAGACGTGCGAGAAGAATGAATTGTTCAATGGACCACCACCGTCGTACTGCTTGATGGTCATGTGGACGACGGTGTTCGCTGGCGCTTCCCAGCGAAAGTTTGAGTAGGTGACCCAGTCGGGGTGGGCGCCACCCGTCGCACCGTGATAACCCGCTAACGAGTCTGGGTAGGTGCTAATCGTCAAGGTGCAATTTCCCGGGGTTGTGGGCACACACTGCAATGCGTCCTGATGAGGCGTTGCGCTAGCCAGCGCAAAACCCGCTAATGCGAGTGCTCCCCCACCAAGAAGTATTGAAGCCAGTGCCGTGCCGATCGCTTTCGATCGCTCCATGTGGTCTCCTTCATAAACTTCATCTAGAGGCGTGTGCAACTATTCACAAACACCTGTAGTAAATGTAGCGCAAAAAAACCATAAGGCAAGGATTAAGGTTCACTACCGTGGCAATTGAAAACAATTCAACCTTTCGCATTCACTTGGGTCTAGTGATTGCCGAAAGCATTTGCATTCCCGCCGGTATCTTCGAACTCTCGCGGGCGCTGCACGGCAACCTGCTTTCGTGGGCCTACGTGATCGAGTGGCCGGGTCTGGCCATTTATGCCGTTTTCATGTGGTCCAAAATGCTCAAAGAAGAACGAGGTGAGGACGAGCGGTCGCAGGCTGAACCTGAGCGCATTGAACGCCAGCAGTCCGACGACCCGGAACTAAAGGCCTGGAACGATTACCTGGCCTCGGTCCATGGGGTGAAGCCTCAAGCCGACGTCACACTCGACAAACGCGACGTTTGACGCTCGAGCGCCCCCATGAGGGACCCCTCACGAAGTACTAAGCGACGGATTATCAATACCAAGCAGGGCACGGCCCAGAAGTCGCCACAAATCCACAAGATCGCGGCGGCCAATTGTTGGTGGGCGAACGCTGTCGCGGGCGAGATTCCCATGCCCGGCATGTGGGGCATGGAGGGCATCGAACTCAGGGTCATCACCGAGTACCAGTTGGTCTTGGTGAAAATTGACATCGCCATAGCCATAACCAGCATCTCGAACATGGAAACAACCACCATCAGAAACTGCAAGCGCAGTCGAGTCTTCACGGGCCGTGGCCACGAGGGTATGAGGTAATGGAAAAAGAAGAAGCCCGAGAGTAAAAAAGCCGGTTCCATCAACCATTGCATCATCCAGTCGTGGAGCATGATGGCGTCAAACAGGCGGGGAAGATGCGACGCAACCATTACCCCGTTAAGGACCAGGGCGGCCACGATTGGATTTGCCACCGCTCGAGGAATCCGAACGCGGCGATCCAGGTACCACCAGCGTTGTAGCCGCCGCCGCCAGCCCACGGGCAACAGCCTCGCCCAGTGTCGTAGCGTCGAACTCGCGATGAGCCCCATGGGCACCGCAAACATCACAATGACGTGGCCAATCATGTGGTCGGGCAGATTCATCATGCCGAGACGCTCGAAGGGCGAGGCGGCCGCGAACCACAGAAGTCCCCACGAGAAAATTGAGAGAGCGCATTGACCCCAAACTCGTTGCCTCCGGTGAGGGTGACGAATAAGCGCCCCGACGCTAAGCGCCGCGCCGGCCATCGCCACTACGCCCAGAGGGGTCATCGCACACCTAGCTGGTGCAGAAGCGAGAGTACCTCTGCTTCGGCGGAACCTTGCGTGGCGCTGCCGCCGTTCAAGGGGTCATCGGGAATTATCCACTGCAAATGGCCCGAGGGGTCGATGATAAAGAAGTAGTCGGCGTGAATGCTCATTCGCCCCTTGGGCGATGAGAGCACCGAAATCCCGAAGGAGTTCCACACCTTCTTTAAGTGGGCGTTCGACCCAGTCACGAAGAAAAAGTTGGGGACGCTGCGGAGCTGGTGCTGCGCCACGAAGTGCTGTACGTCCGCCAAGGACTCGTGCAATGGATTCGCCGCCACGGCCACTATGTCGATTGGCGAGTGTGTCGAAAGTTGGGAGCGAACGGACTTCAATTGGGCGGCGAGTAGCGAACAGTCCGTCCAGCACACGGGGTCGAGGAAGGTCAACAAGACGTAATGGTCCCGGTGCTCTCCCAGGGTGTAGGTCTTGCCGTTTTGGTCCGTCAGGGTAAAGGGCGGCGCTACTTCACTCGCCACGGGGTGCGAGGCCAATCCGTTGGCGGCTTCGTAAAACGTTTTCTCGATCGGTTGCGTTGTCGCCCACGCCATCGAGGCCACCGAGAACACAATCATGGCCGTCGCAAAGCTCGCCACCACACCTCCCGACAGTGAGCGAAGTTCCTTGGGCAATCGACTCGGCTTGAGAGAAAGTTCGTTGAATCGAGGCGCTGCGCAGGCGCAGAGGGCGGCGAGTGGGACGAGTGAATTGAAGTCGGTCGCGAGGCCACCAAAGAATGCGACGTCTTGGGCCACCACCCAGAAAACGAGGGCGAAGGCCACCGTTGACCACACGGGCCAGTTCCACGCTCGGTCAGACGCGAACCACAATCCCCCGGCGCTGATGAGTAGCCAGAAAATGATGATCAGATTGGCGCCTCCACCGATGGTGCCCGCGACGTTTCCGCCGTGCAGGGCGAGCGAAGCAATCCAGTGAGGCTGGGCCACTTGGGTCATGGACTGGGTCATCGCCGTCAAGGCATTGGCGTTTCCACCCTGCCAGAAGCCATCCGAGGGGAGGCACTGACGAAGGGCTCCGAGCGTCAAAATCACACTCAATAACCGCAAGGTAGAACGAGAGAAAGTTCGTTTGAAGACTTCCGTTCCCCCCGCGAGCCATAGACCCGCGATGACGTAAAACAAGGTTGCGCCGGGCCAGCCAAAGAGAATTGACCCGGTAGGCGAAAAAATCCCTCCCGCACCATTGCCAATCAACCAAATCATGGCCGCCCAGGCAGCTGAGACCAAGGCCACCGAGCGCCCTAGTCGACCATTTGAAACCATGAGCGCAATGCCAATGCCCACCTGAATCCACGCCGTACCAACGGCGAGCGCGAGGGGATGTTCATTCCAAAGGACTATTCCGCTGTTCATCAATGAGTGCAGCCACCCGGGGGTCCCCGGGATGGCGGCGCCGACAACTCCCGTGCCGAGCCCCAATGGCATTGAAGGCTGAAACTGCAAAATGCCGTCGACGAGCCAGATGGCCCCAAAGGACATCCGCAAGAAGGTACGGTTACGGGGCTCGGTAGCGCCGATGGATGACAGGTTGAAAGTGCGTAGACGACCCGTCACTAGGCCAATCAAGAGCAACAGCATCCCTAGGGCCACGAAGAGTCCCACGGCGCGAACGAAGAGATCGTGGCGAAAGTACGCAACGATAAGTGGATTAGTCAGCGAAATCTGACTATGGGTCATCACCATGGCGAAACCTCTTTACAGACCTAACTCGTCAAAAATTGCGGCGAGCACGCCGTTAACGAAGGAGGGCGCATTATCACCGGAGTAGGTTCGAGTGTTCTCGACGGCCTCATCCATGATGACGGCCTTGGGCGGGGCGTCATCGAGCAGCGCTTCACCAACCGCCAGTTCCATGATCAGCCGATCGATAAGGGCGATGCGATCAAGCGGCCAGTCAATGGCGTGGCTCGAAATCAATTCCTGGGAACGAGAACGACTATCTTCACTCGCGTGAAGCAAGAGAACGGTGTACGGGTCGGGAGCAACGGGGAGTTCACCCAAGAGAACACCCACGCTGCGCTCCTTGATAGCGGCTTCGTAGAGCAGCTCAAGGGCTCGTTGACGAGCGAGTGTTCGTTGGCTACCGAGGTCGTTCACTAGGCCCGCGTCATGTATTCGCCCGTGCGGGTATCAACCTTGATGACCTCGTCGGGTCCCACGAACAAGGGCACCTGCACCACGTAGCCCGTTTCGAGAGTCGCCGGCTTGCGGGCGCCCGAAACGCGATCCCCCTGAATACCAGGTTCGGTTTCGCTAATGCGCAGCTCCACCGAAGCCGGCAGTTCAACGCCAATAACCTCACCCTGGTAGGAGATAATCATGGCCTTACCCGTTTCGATAAGAAAATTCGTGACGTCGCCCAAGTTCTTAGACGAGACCGGGATCTGGTCGTAGGTGTCTTGGTCCATGAAAATGTAGTCATCGCCATCGCGGTAGAGATACTGCGTGTCCATCTTGTCAATGATGGCTTGCTCCATCTTTTCGCCGGAGTTGTAGGTTCGCTCGATAACCGCCCCACTGCGAGCGTTTCGCAACTTGGTGCGAACAAAGGCGCCACCCTTACCGGGCTTGACGTGCTGGAACTCAATAACCGTGAAGAGGCCTTCGTCGATCTTGAGTGTGATGCCGTTTTTGATATCGGACGTGTTAATGGACGGCATGTGGCCTAAACCCTTTCGCGTGACGTGCGTCGTCAATTCTAGGCACGAGAAACGAAAGTGGTGTACCTAGACCAAAAGAGCGAGGGCCGCGTCCAGGGCCAGGTCGTAGCTGAAGCCCCCGAATCCGGCAATGGAACCTTGCACCACCCCTGCCAGGGTGGAAGTGTGGCGAAAGGGCTCCCGGGCGGCCGGGTTGGAAAGATGGACTTCTATCGCCGGGCCCGTAAACATCGCCAGTGCGTCCGCCAAGGCCCAAGACGAGTGCGTTAGCGCGCCGGCGTTGAAGAGGATTGCCGCGCTGGTGTGACGAGCCTCGTGGATCGCCTCAATCAGGACTCCTTCAAAGTTCGATTGCACGTGACGCAAGCTAAATCCCTGAGATTCAGCTTTCGCCCGCAGTCGATCGACGTGGTCGTCGAGGGTCGCCGTTCCATAAATTTCTGGACTGCGCGTCCCTAACTGGTCGAGATTAGGACCAGAAAGCACCAAGATTTCTTTACTCACTCCAGCCCTCCTATGAATTCAGCATAGGTGGCAACCACCTCGTCGGCCGAGACATCCGCGACGGTGGAGAAGCCCTGGACCCCAGGTAGAACGAAGGTGAGATTATGGTGCGCCTTTTTATCCCTCGCCATGACGGCCAGCACGTCGGTAATCTCAAAAGCCCAAGGCAATCGCGAGGGCAGACCGAAGAAAGCAACGACCTCATCGGTGGCGGCGACCTCGGTGGCGTCAATCCGCCCGAGTCGGTGCGCGAGACGAGCTTCAAAACGTAGGCCCAGCGCGACGGCCTCGCCGTGGCGCAGGGCGTCCGGATCACGCGACAGAGTAAGTAATTCGACGGCGTGCGCGAAGGTGTGGCCGTAATTCAGAAGTGCTCGCCGGCCGCTGGTCTCAAATTCGTCTTCGGCCACCACGCGCGCCTTGAGGGCCACCGCCATCGTCACGAATTCTTCGAGCGTGGTAGTGGCTAAGTCGGAAACCGAGCGACCCTCGAGGAGCCAGCACTTCGCCACCTCCCCCATGCCGGCGATGCGCTCACGCGTCGAGAGGGTGTCGAGGGTGTCGAGGTCGCACCAGACGCCGCGCGGCTGATGAAAGGCCCCGACGAGGTTTTTACCTCCCACCAAATCAACGGCCGTTTTACCGCCTATCGCGGCGTCAACCTGACCGGCCACGGAAGTGGCCACGTGAACAACGGCAATGCCGCGTAAATAAACGGCGGCGACGAAACCCGCCAAGTCGGTGGTAGCGCCCCCGCCAACCCCGACAATCACGTCGTGGCGAGACACGCCGAGGGCTGTCAATTCGTCGCAGAGTCGCTCTACGGTGGCCAAATTCTTACCTGACTCACCCTCGGGCGCCTCGATAACGTGTGTCGGTAGTGCAAGAGCAAAGTCAAACCACGGCTGGGCGCGAAGCATTGGCGTCGTAATGATTACCGCCAACTTGGCCCGTGGCACCAAACTGCTCACTCGCTCAGCCAAGCTTGAGCGAACGCCGCGGCCGACGTGCACCTCGTAGGGATTATCTTGCAGATCGACCCGGATACTCACGCTCGCAAGGCTCCCAGTAATCCCATGACCTCGTCAATCAGTTCTTCAATGGAACGATTCGCATCAATCTTCCAACGCGACACCTCTCGATATAGTGGCGCCCGGTCGGTTCGCAAGCGGGCCAGCACTTCACCCGGATCAGTACCGAGGAGGGGCCGATCCCCCTCGCCTAGTCGCGGCAAAATAACCTCGTCGCTGGCGTCGATCCAGCACGTGGGCTGCGAGCGAAGGAGCACCCGGGCTTGCGGCGTCGTAACGACCCCACCACCAGTGGCGACGACCGCCTCCAGGGTGAGGAGTGACTCGAGGACGGCGAGTTCGCGACGGCGAAAAGCACCTTCACCCTCGCTGCGTAGCGATTCCTGCACGCTTAGTCCCTGTTGTTCGCTAAAGGCCTGGTCCGCGTCGACGAAGGGCAGGTGTAATCGCTGGGCGAGGGCGGCACCCAAGGTCGATTTGCCAACCCCGGGCAGACCAACGAAGACGACGCGTGCCACGGCTAGTGCGGACGAGCGGCCGACGCGGTCGAGCCGATATTGGCGAGGTAGCTGTCGTGGTTGCGCACGAACTCTTCGACGGAATCACCACCGAACTTGCGCATGGCTTCATTCGCCAGGACGATGGACAGCATGGCCTCGGCCACCACACCCAGAGCGGGCACTGCGGTCACGTCGGTGCGCTCCTTGAAGCTCACCGTCGACTCCCCCGTGGCGACGTCGACCGTTTCCAGCACTGGACGATTCAGCGTCGAGAGGGGCTTCATGGCGACCTTGGCGATCACTGGTGAACCCGACGTCATGCCACCCTCGAGACCACCGGCGTGATCACTTCGCCGAATGAATCCACCACCTCGGGCGAAGTCGCCGTCGAGGGCAATGGCGTCGTGGGCCACCGAACCACGCTGGGAGGCTTGGGCGATGCCGTCGCCAATTTCCACGGCCTTGACGGCCTGGATGCTCATCAGGGCTCCAGCGATAAGACCATCGAGTTTGCGATCCCAGTGCACGTGACTCCCTAGTCCCACGGGCACGCCGTAGGCGACAACCTCAACAATGCCCCCCAGCGAGTCGCCTTCCTTGGCGGCCGCCTTGATTTCGTCAATCATGGCCAGCGCCGTCGCCTGGTCGTAGCAACGCACTTCGCTTTCATCCACCTGATCGAGATCATCGGGTCCGGGGCGTCGGTCGGGGGGCGACGCAACGGTGCCGATACGCACGACGTGGGACACGACCTGCACTCCGATGTGGGCGAGGAGCGCTCGAGCCAGGGCGCCGACCACCACGCGGGCGGCCGTTTCTCGCGCGCTGGCGCGTTCGAGCACGTCACGGGCGTCATCGAAGGCGTACTTTTGCATACCCACTAGGTCGGCGTGACCGGGACGAGGCGTCGTCAACTTGTCACTCGGTGTTCCGGGGGCGGCAGACATTTCCACCTCCCACTTGGGCCACTCGGAGTTGAGCACTTCGATGGAAACTGGTGAACCAAGGGTGCGTCCATGGCGAATACCACCAGTCAGGCGTAAAACGTCTCGTTCAAAACGCATACGTGGTCCGCGACCGTATCCCAAGCGACGGCGAGCCAGCTGGTCGCTGATGGCCTCTTCAGTAATGGGCAAGCCCGAGGGAAGGCCCTCGACAATGACGGTCAGTGAAGGTCCGTGGCTTTCGCCCGCGGTGAGGAATCGCAACATCCACCCATTCTAGGTGCGAAGCAGAAATAGGGACTCTAGGTGGCGTCCGCGTAAAAGGGATTTTCGCCCGAGGCGTGATCGGTGACGTCGCGAACATCGGTCAGTTCGGGAAGGGCCGCTCGCAACGCGGTCTCAATGCCCTGGGTCAAGGTAAGTCGACTCATGGCGCAACCTTGGCATCCACCCGACATCTTGATGTAGGCCACCTTGGTGCCGTCGTCCAGTGCCACGAGGTCGGCTCGACCTCCGTGCGAGGCGATTGAAGGATTAACCTGCTCGTCCAATACCGCGACCGCGCGTCGAGCCAACTCACTCTCAATGCCCATCGCCAATATCTCTGCGGGCACACCAGGATTCATCTCCTGCGGCGTTGGGTGGTTGGGATTAACGAGGACGAGTCCGCCGCCACCTTCGGTGGCGAATTCGAGACGCGAGCCCTGCAGGCGACTAATGGAAGCGGCGGGTATCACGATGGCGAGGTCGCCATCGTGCCCGACGGCCGAACCCTCCGGCGCATCCTTGACTTCCGAAAAGTACAAGTCGTAGGCGTAGCCATTGCCTTGGGTGCCGGTGACCTCCACGTAGAGTCCGAGACCCTCGTTGGGCTGCTCGCCCGCAATGGCGTCGAGCACAACGTTGCGGGCTTCGTCGGTAAGGGTCAGGACTTCAAAGGTTGCATTCGTCATGGCGCCAGTCTAAAGGTGTGTGGGGTCCTTGCCAACTACTAAGTTTTAAGCCATGTCTGCTGCCCCTTCTTCCACCCACGAGTGGATGACCTTCTTTGACCCCCACGAGGAGTTCACCTGGATGGTGGACATAACCTTTTTGCTCTCGAACTGGAATTGCATCTTCGGCAACGGGTGTCAGGGAGTTCTCACCGGCCCCTCACCGGAACTCGAACAGGGCTGCTGCAGTTACGGGGCTCACTTCGCCGACGGGGAGGACCGACAGCGCGTCGAACTCGCCGCCACCCGTTTGGGTGCTGATCAGTGGCAATTCAAGTCCAAGGGCAAAAACGGCACTACCCGAGTGAAGAAGAATGGTGAGGCGGTCACCAAACTCGTGCAAAACGCCTGCATCTTTCTGAATCGCCCCGACTTTCACCGCGGAGCCGGCTGCGCTCTGCACGTCTTGGCGCTCGACACTGGGGAAAGTTTCATCCCCCTAAAGCCCGAAGTCTGCTGGCAGGTACCACTGCGCAAGGAACCCCTCGCCCTCGAAAGTGGTGACGTGGTCGTGCGCATTGGTCAGTGGGACCGCAGCGACTGGGGCGCCGGTGGTGCGGAGTTTCACTGGTGGTGCACCCAAGACCCCGGGGCCTTCACCTCTTCGTCACGCGTCGTTGAAACGATGCAAGAAGAACTGGTCGCCCTGATGAATCCTTGGGCGTACGAACAGGTGTTGCGCTACTGCAACGAACGCAGTGCACAAGGTACCGCAGTTGCGCACCCCGTCGTGCGGCGCCGCTAACTAGTCGTTCTTGAGCGGGTCTTCTTCGGCGAACACCGGACGAGGAAGCGATCCGAGGATTTCGTCGTAGCGGTCTTCCTCAACGAGGCACCACTCGGCGTGAATATCCTCGGGGGCGGCTCCGCATTCCACGCAGGTCGTCGCTCGGGGACCGGTGGAGTGCTTCAATTCACGGGCTTCAACGAAACGACGGTGGCGACCTTTTTTCACGTGAACTCCTGACTAACCGCAGGCCGACGACGGCGGCGGTTACGACCCAGTTTTCCCAAGTCAGTTTCCTAGTGTACCAACTTTCCTGCGCCAAGCGCCCTACGCTGGCGTGGTGACCGCAACCTTTGATCCCAACGACATGATCCTGCGCTTCCGCGAACGCGCCGACGCGGTGCGAAGGCGCGGCGTGCCGCCCGTCGAAGGTCCCGAGCGACAGCGCTTCATTGAGGCCTCTCGCTTGGACTTCCAGGACTACGCCATGTTGGGTGACGCGGTGGCCACCCTCGAGGACGGGATCTTGCGCCTCGAAATTGATTTGCGCCCGCCAAAGCAGGACTAGTTCGTTACCACTGATGCCCGGACCAGCCCTTCGGCCAGTCCTCCCACGCCACGAATGAGGTAGTTCACGGCGGCGGCGCGTGTAGTGCGAGAGGCGGCGGCGTGATAGCAAAGACTCGCCCCGTCGCCCAGCGCGTTGTAGGCCTGCGCCAAGGTGGCATTTAGCTGGGCGTCGGGCGTGGGCAGAGCGGCGTTAGCGGCCTCCGTATCGAAATCCAGCACCCCACAGACGGTGTGCAAGCTGGCCGCCGACGTCGTCGGGTTGCGCAGCGCTTTGGCGGCGTGGGCGGCGTCGAGACGCAGTGCGCTGGTGTTCACGCTGAAGGAACTTTGCGTCATCCACTTCGTCAGGGCCGAACCAAGCGTCTGCGTAGCGCAACTGGCCAGGAGGACCGCGGCGAAGGCCAGTACGATGCTGCGTCGAATCACACCGCTACCACGAGGTGCAATTCGCGCTTGCCGCGCCGCACGACCAAATACTTGCCGTGCAGAGCTCGTGACAGATCGACCGGGAGGTCCAAGGTGACGCGAAGATTGTTGACGTAGACGCCGCCCTGTTCGACGAAGCGTCGGGCCTCCCCCTTGGACTTGGCCAATTGACAGCGCACGAGCAGCTCGGCTGCGTCCACACCCGCCAGGAGTTCACTACGCGACCAGCTCGACGAGGGTGCGTCTTCCATCACCGTTAGCAACATGGCCTCATCGAGGTCGGCAATCGATTCAGAAAATAAGGCCTCCCCGGCCCGTTCGGCGGCCAGGGCAGCCTCGTCACCGTGCACGAGGACCACGACGGCGTTCGCAAGGGCCCGTTGGGCCATGCGCTCCTGGGGTGCCTTACGAGTGGCGTCGTCCAGATCACGAATGGTCTCGTGGTCGAGAAAGGTGAAGAAGCGCAACAGGGTCGGGACGGTTTGGTCGTCCGCGTTCAGCAGGAACTGGTGCAGGGCGAAGGGTGAGGTCATCGTCGCGTCCAGCCACACCTTCTGATTCCCTCCTTCGGACTTACCAAACTTCTGACCGTCGGCCCGCAGCAGCAGAGGTGAGGTCAGCCCCGCCGCCGAAGACCCCGTTACCTTGCGTATCAACTCGGTGCCCATGGTGATGTTGCCCCACTGGTCCGAACCCCCGAGTTGCAAGGTGCAGCCGTGGTCAATGTTGAGGCGCAAGAAGTCGTAGGCCTGCAGGAGCATATAGGAGAATTCGGTGAAGGAGAGGCCCACGTCGTCTCGATCAAGTCGACTCTTGACGGAGTCCTTAGCAATCATCTGATTCACGGTGAAGTGCTTGCCAACGTCGCGCAGGAAGTCCGTCAGGGGCACGGTCGTCAACCAGTTGGCGTTGTTAAGAAGCAGGGCTTGGGAGGCACCGGCGCTGGGTGAGAAATCCAAGAAACGAGTCAGTTGTTCGCGAATACCGGCGACGTTGGCTTCCAGCTGTTCGGGCGTGAGGAGCGGTCGTTCGACCGCCTTAAAACTGGGGTCACCAATCAGGCCCGTGCCACCGCCCGCGAGGGCAATTGGGCGATTGCCCGCTAACTGCAGACGTCGAAGATTGCACAATTGGAGCAAGGACCCAAGGTGCAGGGAGCTGGCGGTCGGATCGAAACCGATGTACGCACTGACGCCGCCGGCACTGAGTCGGTCGAGGACCCCTTCGTCGGTGGCCTGGTGAACCAGTCCGCGAAATTCCCAGTCGGCGCGCAATGTCATAGCCAAAGTCTAGAAGCCGTCGACCCCCTCCCGTTAAAGGGCGAGCGACGAACCTACTCCGCAGCGAGAACCAGACCGGTCAACGCTCAAAGGCCTCGAAGGCCCACAGGTCCAAGTCGTCAAGATTTATTGCTGGGTATCCGCGTAGTTCAAGGGCGTCGACCAACTGTGCTCGATGCTCTGTGGCGTGATGAACTGATTGGGCAATGAGCGTTGAGAGCAAATTTCTCGTCGCCACCTCACCCTCAACAATGGACAACATTTCGTCGTCACGCGCACTTTGTTCTAGAAGAGTGGCGTCGAAGATGAGTAATTGGGCGGCGAGTACCGCCACGTCGCCCATCTCTTTGGGATACACCTGCTTGAAGCCGTGGTGCTGTCCGGTGATGCAGTAGCCGTACCATTCCGCCCCATCAACAATGTGGTGCAAAATTTTCGCCACCGTGAACTCCGGGTTCGTCAGGTAACTCTCCAGTGCCTCCAGCGGCAGGGTCTGCACGATTTCGAACACTCGTTGATTCGCCCACGACATGTGTCGTAATTGTCGAGATGAGTCGATAGCCATGAAGCCACATTACCCAATGTGCGAGATGATTTTTTGCCCGGCCTCAGCCAGCAATGCCAAGCCCTGGCGCCCACTTTTGGCGGGGCTAGAAGTTGGTCGTTGCCGGAGCGTGTACTTGCAACCACTGCACCCAGCTGGTCCACAATCCAGTGATTTCGGCCACGCCAATTACTATTAGCAAGATGCCCCCCACCGTCGCCAAGACCTTGGCGCGTCGGCGCAACCACTTCGAGGCGCCGATCATCCACTCAGAAGCCGCAGCCGCCACCACGAAGGGCAGTCCCAGTCCCAGACAGTAGACCAGCGCCAGCATCGACCCTCGTAAGGCCGTGGCTCCCGACGAAGACGACGCGAGACCCAAAATGGCCCCGAGGGTGGGGCCGATACAGGGTGTCCAGCCCAGCGCAAACAAAAATCCCAAGGCCAGAGCGCCCAGTATCGAGGCCCTCGGTAGGCGATGACTACGGCGCTCGCGCTGCAGCCACGCTGAAGGCCACCAGCCGGCGTAGGAGAGTCCCAGGACGATGGTGATAATGCCGAAGCCTATTTCCAAGGGATGTTGGTGTTCTTTGAGCTTGGCTCCTAGAAATCCAAAAAAGGCCCCAAAGGAGACGAAGACGAGAGCGAAGCCGAAGACGAAGGCCAGTGAGCCAGCCACGGCTCGCCCCCTACCCCCCCGCGACACGCTCGAACCGGCGGCGCCACTGAGAAAGGCGAGGTAACCCGGTAGGAGTGGCAGCACGCAAGGTGAGAGAAAGGAGACGAATCCGGCGGCGAAAGCGAAGGGAAAGGCTGCGAGCAGCGAGGTTGGCAGTGCTGCTACCACGTAAGCCATCCCGCGACGGCCGCATTCAGCTCGCTGTGCGTCACCACGTTCGCCTCTCGCGGGGGCAGAGCCGCGACGATCACCGAAATCCCGGGGCGCTCGAGGCCCGCGCGCAGCGCGTCACGAAGTTCGTTGAGTTCGCTAACTCGCTGCGCGTGGTGCCCAAAGGCCGCGGCGACCGCGACTAAATCGTGCGGGCGAGGGGTGGCGAACAGTTTCTCGAAGTGTTCAGTTTCCAGTGCGGTCGCTTGTGGCAGAAAGTTGAAAATGCCGCCACCGTGGTTGTCCGCCACGACGACAACGGCCCGCGTATCCTCGTCAACACCATCCACGAGCGCCGACACGTCGTGCAGGAAGGTGATGTCACCCACCAAAGCCACCGCCGCTTGATGAGTGGCCACTCCCAAAGCGGTCGAAAGGACGCCATCGATACCGTTGGCTCCGCGATTCGCAAAGGTGGGAGTGACCCGCGAAGGCGACCACCATTCGACGTCACGAACGGGCATTGACGAGCCCACCACGAGCGCGGCCTCACTCGCGGCGGCGGCATCGACGCAGGCGCGAGCGACACTCACTTCTGACCAGGATCCCGCGTCCATGGCGGCCAGATGTTCACCAACCTGACGAGAGCATTGGGCCCAGCCCTGAACGAAGGCCGCGTCACCCCGCAAGTGGGTGGCTCGCCCATCAGGCAGTCCCGGTAATCGATCGCGCACCAGTCCGTCAGGGTCAGCCAGGAAACCCGCTCCCGTGAAACCCACGACGTGGGCGTCCCATTCGCGAAGGCGTTGGGCCAGTACCTTCGACGCCGGTACCCCTCCAAGTCGCACGACCACGTCGGGACGAAGGCGCTCGGCCACCTCGTCGTCGCGGAGCAGTGGATCGACATAGGGCAGCGTATGTTGGCTCGTGGCGTCACCAATAACGGCCCAATCGAGACTCCACAGCTCAATAATCATGGCGGCGCTGACACCCGCCCCCACCACACACAACACGCGCTTACCGGCGATGTCGATCGCCGAGCGGGGAGAAGGTACCACTGGGGCGTAGGTCCACGTCGCGCCGTCGTCTCGTCCGGGCGGTAACTCCCCCGGCGTGGCGACCAGTGGCTCGATAAAGGCAACATTCAGGTGCACCGGACCGCGGGGGACGTCGTCGAGTCCACTCGCCACCCGCCATACCCGACTGGCCATCGGCCGCCACGACCCTCGGGCCTCGTCGCGAGCGACGCCGGGCTCGACGAATGCCCGCACCATAGAACTGAAGAGTTGAACCTGAGTGATGGTTTGCGCGGCGCCGACATCTCGGAGCTCCGGCGGGCGATCAGCCGTGACGACGATAAGGCTCACTCTCGCGAGATCAGCTTCCGCGACCGCAGCGTGAAGTTCGGTCGCGGCGGTGCCGCTGGTCACCAAAATGACCACGGGACGAGCAGTCGCGAGGGCTCGACCCAGGGCAAAAAAGGCCGCGGACCGCTCATCAACCCGAACAAAGCAGGTGACTTCCTGACGGCTACTCAGCGCGAGGGCGAGGGGCGTCGATCGCGACCCCGGGCAAATGACGACGTCGGTTAAACCCGACCGCACCCATTCATCAACGATCGTTGCACAAAAGGTGGCCTGCGTGGCACTCGCACTCGATACGCTCATAAACGATGGCACTCCTGACTGCGGACCGAGACCAGCTCGAACCGGCACTGTTGTGGCTGCACGGCTTCACCCAAACGAGTTGTTCGGCGCCACTGTTCCGTTCCATTCTGGCAGGAAGTCGTCCCGTTCACGCACCCGACCTCCCCGGACACGGACGGGCAGCCCCGCAACGCCGTTCACTCACCGAGACGGCCCAGGACATTCTGGCGGATGCTCCGGCGATTTTCGACCTTGGTGGCTATTCACTCGGCGGTCGAATAGCCCTACACGTGGCACTCATGGCCCCCGAGCGTGTTCGACGCCTGGTGCTCGTGAGTGCATCCATGGGCATCGCCGACGAATCAGAACGGGCCACGCGGCGCGAGCGCGACCGCCTTCTCGCCCAGCGAATCCGCGCCGAGGGCGCGAGCGCATTTCTCGAGGAGTGGCTATCACAGCCCCTCTTCGCATCCTTGCAAAACACCGACGCCGAGCACCGCAGCAGGGATGGCGAAGGGCTGGCCTCGTCACTGGAACTTTGTGGCCTAGGAACACAAGAATTTCTCGGTCCCCAGCTGCACCGCTTAACCATGCCTACGCTGCTGCTCTGTGGTCAGAATGATGAGAAATTCGTGGCGGCCGCGGCGCAGCTTCACTCCCTCCTCCCCCAGTCACGCGTTCACGTCGTACCGGGCGGGCACGCGCTACCGCTCGAATGCCCCGAGTTGCTGGCAGAGCTCGTCGGGGAATTTCTTAGCGCGTAAGGAAAAACACGGCGACGGTCGCGAGACCCACCACCCACTGCGCACGCGCCGAGTGCTTCAGCAGCGGCAATAATTCGCGACCCGTCTTTTCCGAGAACGCCAGTTGCAGGGCCGGCACGTACATCACCAGCACGACCGCGGCGATCAGGGTCTCCCCACCCTGCTGGGCTCCCAGCATGGCGCCCAGCACGCAAAGGGCGTACAGCACCGCGCCACCACGTCGACCCAGGCGAGCGGCCAAGGTCTTCTTACCCGAAGCGCGGTCACCATCGATGTCACGCAGGTTGTTGGCTTCCAGCAGCGCACAGGCCATAGAGCCCGCGCACAAACCCCACCACCACGCGCGGGTGCTGAGTTGGTGGTGCTGAGCGTAGGTCGTCCCCAGGGTGGCGACAAAGCCGAAATAAATCATCACGAAGAGTTCACCCAGTCCCGAGTAGCCGTAGGGCTTAGGACCACCGGTGTAGAACCAGCCGGCCAGAATGGCCGTGGCGCCAATGGGGAGGTACCAAAGAGAGACGTTGACGCTGAGGGTGAGGCCCGCCACCGCCGCCAGGGCGAAGAAGGCAAAGGCCATGCGCTTCACCGCGAGAGCGGGGACCAGTTTGGAGGCCGTCAATCGAAAGGGGCCAACTCGATCATCATCAGTGCCGCGGATGCCGTCGGAGTAATCATTGGCGTAGTTCGTTCCGATCTGCAAGGCCAAGGCGACCACCAAGCACAGGGCGGTTGTCGCCCAGTTGACGCTACGGGGTCGAACGAAGACCGCTCCTATGGCTACGGGTACCGCGGCGGCCCGCAGCGTTCGGGTCCGCGCCGCAAGCACCCAACGGCGAATTGAGCCGGGAGTTTCCATAGCTAGGGACGCTTCGGGAAGCGCGAGAAGTCCGGCGGGCGGTGCTCGACGAAGGCGTTGCGCCCCTCTTGACCTTCCTCGGACATGTAGAACAGCATGGTCGCGTCACCGGCGAGTTGCTGAATACCGGCGAGGCCGTCCTCGGCCGCGTTGAAGCCCGCCTTGAGCATGCGCAGTGCCAGGGGTGACAGCGTCAACATCTGCCGACACCAGGCCACGGTTTCACGTTCGAGGTCCTCGAGCGGCACGACGGTGTTGACGAGACCCCATTCCAGGGCCTGCGCCGCGTCGTATTGTCGGCAGAGGAACCACACTTCCTTCGCGCGCTTGACGCCAATCGTGCTGGCCAGAAGTGACGAACCGTAGCCACCATCAAAGGAGCCAACTCGAGGTCCGGTTTGCCCGAAGCGAGCGTTGTCAGCAGCGATCGACAGGTCGCACACCAGGTGCAAAATGTGGCCACCGCCAATGGCGTAGCCCGCAATTTGCGCGATGACCGGCTTCGGCAGTCGTCGAATCTGAATTTGCAGATCGAGGACATTGAGTCGACCCACACCTTGACGAGCGACGTCATCATCGCCCATGTAGCCGTCGTCGCCTCGAATCTTCTGATCGCCACCGGAGCAGAAGGCGTCGGGACCGGCTCCCGTCAAGATGATGGCGCCAACGCCCACGTCGTTACGGGCGCGTTCAAAGGCATCCGCCAATTCGAACAGGGTCTGCGGCCGAAAAGCGTTTCGGCGCTCTGGTCGATTTATGGTGATGCGAGCTATGCCTTCAGCGACTTCAAAAAGTATGTCGGCGTAGTCGCCACGTCGCTCCCACGACGGCAGCGGCAGCGAACGAAACTGATCAACGGGGTCAACGGGGGAACCCGAAATAACGGTAGAGGCCATACCCCCACGCTACCGTGACCCATTCACGTCGGCGACGTTACTCCTAGGCTGGAGCAGTGGCCTCGCTCCTCGCACTCGACTTCCCCCTAGGGCCAGCGCTCGTGGACGAACTCGTCGAGTGCGCCATGACTTCTCAGGCTTTCTGCATCCTTGACCAGCGACTCTCTCCGCGAGCGCGCGAAGAGGCCCTGCGCTTGATGGGGGCCACGCATATCCGCGACGAAAACGGTACTGTCGCCCTCGAAGGCGGTTGCGAACTCGAGGATGGGGACGCCTTGGTGATGTTGACCTCGGGTTCGAGTGGAACGCCCAAGGCCGCCATTCACACCTGGGCGTCCCTACTAGCCAGTGCGGAAATTACGCAGTCGGCACTTCGCGGGGCGGACACGCCGGTATGGGTGCCCTGCCTACCCCCCGCCCACATTGGCGGACTATCGGTGCTCTTGCGAAGTGTTTTGAATGACGCTGAGTTGCGATGGCCTGACAATCCTGGCCCGGACCCCGTGAGGGGGCCACGCATATCGCCGTGGTGCGAGCACAACTCTCGCGTTACGAACTGGGCGAGTACGCATGTGTTTTGCTGGGCGGGGCCAAAGCTCCCGAACACGTCGCGAACAACGTGATTGCCACCTGGGGACTGACCGAAACCGCCTCGGGAATCGTGTACGACGGACGGGCCTTGGCGCACGTGCGGGTCAAGGCGATACAAGGTGAACTCTGCGTGCAGTCACCCACCCTCTTTCGGGCCTATCGGGACGCGCCACGACCGGCGTACGTCGATGACGAGGGTACCTGGTTCCCCACCGGCGACGGGGGCAGTGTCGACGATGGCAAGGTGCGTGTTCAGGGGCGCCTGCAGTTCGTCATCTCCACCGGTGGCGAAAAGGTTTGGCCCGAAGACCTCGAGAAGATCTTCGCTGCGGTCGATGGCCTGAACGACGTCGCCATCACGGGCGTCGACGACCCCGAGTGGGGCCAGCGCGTAGTGGCCCTGGTCGTTAGCGCCAGGTCCGTAGACGAGGAGTTGCGGGCTCGCGCAATCGAACACCTGGGACCTTGGGCGGTGCCCAAAGAGATTCGCTACGTCACCGCCATACCGCGAACCAGCAACGGAAAGATTCGCCGAAGCGCCCTGGTGAATCTCTTTTAGGGTTACCACGTTTCGCGGCGGTGGCAGCCGCCCCGCAGAAGGGTGTCGACACCGTCACGACACGAAAGCCGTAGCGTAGAGCGGTGCCCCTCCTTCGCGACACTCCCGACGTGGCGTCGGCCTATTTGCGCGCCCACGTCAGTAATCCAGTCGATTGGTGGGCCTGGGGCGATGACGCCTTCGACGAAGCGCGCCGCCGGGACGTGCCCGTCTTCTTGTCCGTCGGCTACGCGGCCTGCCACTGGTGCCACGTCATGGCGCACGAATCATTCGAAGACCCTCGAATCGGCGAGATCCTCCGCGCTGATTTCGTCGCCATAAAGGTTGACCGCGAGGAGCGGCCCGACGTCGACCAGGTCTATATGGCGGCCACCCAACTCATCAGTGGCCACGGTGGTTGGCCAATGTCGGTCTTTCTCGCTCCCGACGGTCGACCCTTCACCGCGGGAACCTACTACCCGCCAGTCGATCGCGGTGGACAGGTTGGTTTTGGGCGTTTGCTGAGTGTCATCGCCACCGCGTGGCGTGAACGACGCGATGACGTCGAAACCCAGGCTCGCGCCCTGGAGCAGTCGTTGGCCCGCGAAGTGGGATTTATTGACCACCTCGCCCCATTGGAGGAAGGCTTGCACGGGGAGGCGCTGCGACATTCCCTCGCTCGACAAATTGCCGAGCAGACCGACAACGCCGGGGGCCAGGGTGCCCCTCGTTTCCCTCGACCAAGTTACGTTCGGGCCCTGTGGGCTGGTGGGGAGTACGCCGCCGCGTCGCGGACCCTGCGAGCCATGGCCTTCGGCGGTCTCTACGACCACATCGAGGGAGGCTTCGCTCGCTACAGCGTTGACGCCCAATGGCACGTACCCCACTTTGAACAGATGCTCAGCGACCAAGCACTCCTCGCGCGTTGTTACTTCGAAGCAGCCCGCGTTTTGGATGACCCCACGTGGCGCGACGTCGCTCGGGCCACCGTGGAGCGAGTCCTCGACGCCTTTGCGGTCCCACTGGGCTTCGCTTCCTCACTCGACGCCGACGCCGGTGGCCACGAAGGTTCGCACGTGACCTGGTCAGTGCCCGAAGTATCTTTCGCCCTCGAGCACGCTGGTCTCGGGGCGCACGTCAGTCAGGTTCTGCATCGCTGGCGAATCACCAGCCCGGGCCTCTTCGAAGGACGCAGTATTCCTCGCCTCGCCGACGGCGAGCCCTTCACAACGCCAGACGAATTGCGAGCGGCTCGACAAGCTTTGCGTGACCAGCGGGCCACACGCCCCCAGCCGGGTCGTGACGAAAAGGTTGTTCTGGAGTGGAACGCGATGTTCGCTAGCGCTCTCTTGCTGAGTGGGGACGCGGCGTACGAGGACCGCGCCCTCCAACTACTGCGTTCGCTGGCAACCAGTCACTACGGCAGTGGTCGGTGGTGGCGCACGGAACAACGCAACGCCCACGCCACCACCAGTGACCTGGCGTGGTTGCTCGACGCCTGCGTAGACGCCTTCGAAGTACGGGGCAGTGACGAGTGGCTGGACCGTGCGAACGACCTCGCCGCTTACCTCACCGCGCACTATTGGGATGGCGAACTCCCCAGCGCCCTCCACCCGGAGCGTGGAGCAGGCTTTTACGCCGTGAGCAGCGAGGTCACGGACCTCTATCTTCGACCCAAAGAAATCTTCGACGGCGCGACGCCTTCGTGTCACGCGCAAAGTACGCGAGCCTTCGCTCGGCTCGGCCTGATCACGGGTAACAACGATGCCCTCGCCGTCGCGCAGCGCCTCGTGGATCTCGGAGCGGGACTCGTAGGCACGCATCCCCAAGCGGTGGTGGACCTCGCCGACGCCGCCGGATTCGTACTCGACGGTGTTGAAATTGTGGTGCCGGGACCAGACAACGAACTCACTCGGTGGCTGCGCGGTCGCCCGGGGTCGCGACGCGTGCTCGTTACCGGCGAAAACTCCTCGCCCTTGCTCCGGGGTCGTCAAGCTGGACTGGCCTACCTCTGCCGTGGCGGGGTCTGTCACTCCCCCGTTGCTACAATTCGGGAGCTAGAACAGGCACTTTCGGAGGTCCACTAATGGCGTTGCGACGAGACCCCGCGGCCCGCGCCATCAAGAAATTGGTGGAAGGTACCGTTCAACGAGAGATTGTGGACCTGACGCCGGGTTCCAAGGTCTACGGACTTGTCCTGGGCTCCACCTACGAATCCACGACCGTGGTGGACCTCGCGTCGCAGACCATTGTTCGCTGGCGCATCCCCTGGCCCGCTGGGGTCGTGAGCGACCTCAGTACCTTTGACGTGGTGGAGGGCACGCTGGCGAGCGACATTGAGCGAAACGATCTGGCCCAGCCCGAAGCCGTCACCCTGGCCGAACTCCCGCGGCGCCTCGGTTCCTACCAGGGGCGTCAAGTTCGCCAGTGGCTCGAGCGACTGGCCACACCCCTTGATGGCCCCCTCTTCGGCTTTCGTGGTCCCAGCGCTCCCTACTGGGAGTTCCGCGGTGAGCGCCCTAGCGTGGCGCTGGTCGCGGCCGACCGTGGACCGCAGTTGATGCGCCGCCACGATGATGGCTCGACCTGGGTGCGTTTCGGTTGGTTCGGCGACGACATTTGGTTGCTCTGCGAAGACCAGCACGCTATTCGCACCATCGAAGCCACCCGTCGAAGCTCGCTTAGTGGCAAAGAATTGGCGACCGCTCTCGGCTTTCGCCCGGTCTACGTTTTAACGACCCTCAGTGCGCCCATCGATGGCCACTGCTACAAGAGTTGCACCGGACTCTTGCCTCGGGGCTGATCTACTTAAAGAGTTTGCCCGTGGCCAAAGTCTCGGCCATGGCCCAACCGAAGGCCACCAGACGTTGCCCCTGGTCGGGGTTCAAGCCCTCAAAGAAACTCGCGGCGCCTTCGGGAATTGCGCCCTTGCTCGCCACGTAATCGAGTCCGCCAACGGGACCCTGCGGCACCGTCATTACGAACGTTTTGTCGTCGATGGCCTTTTCCGATCCGAAGCGCTTGGCCAGACGTCGGCCCCAGGCGCGGTCTTCACCGGTGGGGCGGTAACCCAAACGAGGAACGATGTCGGCGAGACCGGCAAAAGCCCGGAAGCCGTCAGCCGCCAGCAGTCGAGTCCCGAGCAATACGTCTTCATCAGGAAAAGCCAACAGAGCTCGCCGGAATTGGTCGTGCAACAAGGCCTTCAAGGTCTGATCAGACTTCGCGTTGCGATCAACCAGCATGAGACCCACCAGCAGCGATGGGGTTCCTCCAATGCGCTCGAGCGTGCAGAAGGCGTAGCCGCGCAGTTTGCCGTTCTCGCGGGCCTGCGTGACGAGCACCCACTCCTCGCGCTGCTTCGAGAGAAAGCCGATATCGAAGTTTGGTTCACGATCGACACAGAGGTCGGCCATTTCGACCAACTCGGTGTCACTGAGAGCGGTGGTGTCCTTGGTGGTAACCGTTATTGCCATACGGTCCATTCTACGGCGCGCAGCCCTAGGGGAAAAATCCGCTAGGCGCGGATGACGTGCCGGCCGAACTCCGAACGGAGATCCGGTACCACGGCGGCGATGGAAACCTTGAAATCATCACCTAAACGGAAGGCCTGGCCCGCGTCGCCGGCTTCGAGCACTACCGGTGAAGGTCCGGGGTGTTGGGTCAAAATCTCTCGCAAACGTGCGATCGTTGATCCGGTCAGCTCCTCGGGGCGAAGGGCGAGTCGAAGTTCTTGGGGGCCCGATTCGGTTTTGAGGACCGTGAGATCGACGACGCTAAAACGAATCTCGTCCTCGCGGTCATCGATACGCACTTTCGCCAGGACGATATTGTCCTTGGTGAGTGAGCCACTCACCCGGCTAAAGGCCGCGGACGAAACGTTCACTTCCATCGACCCGCCCAGGTCTTCGAGCACGGTGCGAGCGTAGGGCTTGCCCTCCTTGGTGGTGCGCACCGTCACCTCGGACAAGATGCCACCGACGGTGAAGGGGTTGGGCAGTCTCCCAACCTCGGCGGCGTGATCCTTGAGGTAGGAAATGGTGCCGTCGGCCCTGGTCGCCAGGATCTGTTCAACGGCGTAGAGCGGGTGGTCAGAGACGTAGGTACCCAGCATTTCTCGTTCGAAGTCGAGCTTGACGTTCTTTTCGTATTCGGCCGTGGGAATGGGGGTATCGGTTCCCTCCCAGTCATTGGCGCTGTCTTCGCCCATGGCCGAAAACAAGGTACTAATACCCATGGCCATGTCCTTGCGTCTATTCATCGTCGTTTCGATCAGTTCGTCGACCTTGAGGCTAAAGCCCAAGCGGGCGACGCCCAGCGAGTCGAAGGCGCCAGCCTTGATCAGCGACTCCATGGTTCGTCGGTTCAGCACCGAAGGATCGACGCGACGTAAGAAGTCGTAAACGTCGGCGAAGGGACCCCCACTGGCGCGCTCGGCCACAATTTTCTCAATCAGTGCTTCACCAACATTACGGATCGCGGCCATACCAAAGACGATGGTTCGCTCTCTGGCCTTGGACGGGGTGAAATCAGCGAAGGATTGATTAACGTCGGGCACGTCAACCGTGATATTCATCATGCGCGCTTCGTTGAGGTAGAGCGCAGCCTTGTCCTTGTCGTCACGGAAGGAGGTCAAAAGCGCCGCCATGTACTCCACGGGGTAGTTGGCCTTAAGCCAGGAGTTCTGGTACGCGATAAGGGCGTAACCGTAGGCGTGGCTCTTATTGAAGGCGTAGTCGGCGAAGGGCTCAATTTTGGCGAAGATGTCTTCGGCTAATTTGCGCTCATAGCCCTGGCGCTCAGCACCGTCGACAAACTTGGCGCGTTGCGCTTGAATCATTTCACGAATCTTCTTAGAGCAGGCCTTGCGCAGGTCGTCGGCCTCGGTCATTGAGAAGCCGGCGATGGTGGTCGCCACGCGCATGATGTCTTCCTGGTAGATCATCAGTCCGAAGGTCTCACCCAACACCGCTTCGAGGTCGGGGTGATCGAAGGTCACCGTTTGCTTGGCGTTCTTTCGGTCGGCGTAGTCGTTGTGCACGTTTTCGCTTAAGGGACCGGGTCGATACAGGGCGGTGAGCGCCGCGATGTCGTCAAAGGAAGTGGGGGCGAGACGGCGCATCAAGGTGCGCAAGGGACCACCCTCCAGCTGGAAAATACCAATGGAATTCCCCAGCCGCAGCATCTCGAAAACCTTTTCGTCGTCGAGCGGCACCTGGTCGATATCGATACGCATACCAGTCGTCTCTTCGATATGGTCCAGGGTGCGCTCGATAATCGCCAGGTTGCGTAGCCCCAAAAAGTCCATCTTCAAGAGACCCAGCTTTTCAATGGCCGTGGCTTCGTACTGCGTGACAATAGGGGCGTCGTCGGGATTGCCGTTGGGCGAGGACTTGCGTTGAATGGGAACGTAGTCCAGTACGGGGCCGCGGGTAATTACGACGGCGGCCGCGTGGATACCGTCTTGACGTCGTTTACCGACGAATCCCTTGGCGGTGTCGACGATGTGGGCCACGTCGCTGTCTTCGGCGTAGAGGTTTCGCAAGTCGAGCGCCTCGCCAAATCGATCCTCGTAGCCGGGAACCTTGCTGAAGCAGGCTTCGAGTGGCAAATCTTGACCCATCACCAGCGGCGGCATGGCCTTACAAATCTTGTCGCCTAACTGAGGCGGGTAGCCCAGCACTCGGCCGGCGTCGCGAACGGCGGCGCGAGCCTTAATGGTTGAAAAGGTGACGATTTGGGCCACGTGATCAGAGCCGTAGCGTTCGGCGGCGTAGCGAATCATGTCGCCGCGATATCGCTCGTCGAAGTCCATGTCAATGTCGGGCATTTGCTTGCGACCCGGATTCAAGAAGCGCTCGAAAATGAGTCCGTAGCGCATGGGGTCGAGATCCACGATTCGCAGACAGTAGGCAATGGCGCAGCCCGCTGCCGACCCTCGACCCGGCCCAACGCGGATGCCGACCTCGCGGGCGTGGCGGATCAAGTCCCAGACGACTAAGAAGTAATCAGAAAAACCCATGTCGGAGACGACGGCCAGTTCGTAGTCAAGTCTCGATTCAATCTCGGGCGTCAAGTCGCCGTAACGGTCGCGGGCGCCGGCGTAGGTCAGCTCGCGCAGATAACGGTCCGCCCCGTCCTTGTGGTTGGCTCCGGCGAGATTCGCCGGAATAGGAAATTCGGGCAGCGCGCTGTTGCCGAAGTCGATCGTCACATTGACGCGCTCGGCGACCTCGAGGGTGTTGTCACAGGCCTCGGGAATATCGCGAAAGAGGTAGCGCATCTCAGCTGCGGTCTTCAAGTAGTGCTGGTCACTCGAGAAGCGGAAGCGGTCAGCGTCGGAAACACGGGCACCGGTACCAATGCACAAAAGCGCGTCGTGCATCGCGTAGTCACTGTGCTTCACGTAGTGCAGGTCATTGGTAGCCAGCAGCGGCGAACGAATTTCCTGGGCAATTTGCAGCAGCATCGGGTTCGTGCGCGCCTGTTCGGGCATTCCGTGATCTTGCATCTCGATGAAAAAGTTCTCGCGTCCAAAAATCGTTTGAAAGCGCGCGGCGAGCTCGAGGGCCTTGGCGTAGTCGTCGCGCAACAGCGCCTGGAGGACAACACCCCCCAGACAACCCGAAGTGGCGATCAGACCCTCGTGGTGTTCTTCGAGTAATTCCCAGTCGACGCGAGCGTTGTAGTAGTAACCCTCCAGAAAAGCGCGCGACGAGAGTTGGCGCAGATTTCGGTACCCGGTATTGCTCGTGGCCAACAATGTCGTGTGGTTGTTGAGCTTCACGCCACCTTCGGTTTCGCCCCCCGAATCATCGACCTTGCCCCGGCGAGGGGGTCGCTCAAATCGAGAGTTCGGTGCCATGTAGGCCTCGAGGCCCAAAATAGGAGTGATGTCGTATTTGCGGCAAGTTTCGTAAAACTCGATGACCCCGTAGAGATTCCCGTGGTCGGTGATCGCAATGGCGCTTTGTCCGTCCGCCTTGGCCGCCAAGACCATTTCTTCGACACGGGCCGCTCCGTCGAGCATCGAGTACTCCGTGTGATTGTGCAAGTGTACAAAGCCGTCAGCCATTAGTCATCATTCCTCTCGCGACCCACGCAGTGGGTGCGGCGGGAGAATAGAACAGGGTTGTGACACGACATGGTTTTACAGATACGTCCCGGGGGTGACGTCGTGTCCGGGGACGAGCGAGCGGTCGCGCATCTGTTCGAGTTGCGCCTGCGCCGCTGCTTGTTGGGAGAAGAGTGAGGCCTGTATCCCGTGAAAGAGTCCCTCGAGCCACCCCACTAATTGGGCCTGAGCGATACGAAGTTCTGATTCGCTGGGTACCTCGCTCTGGAAGGGCGGGGCCATACGACGAAGTTCAGTGGCCAGGTCCGTCGAAAGGGCGCCCGAGAGCTCCACCAGGGTCGTGTCGTAGATTTCGCGCATGCGAGCCCGACCAGCCTCATCGAGCGGTGCACCGCGGGCTTCGTCGAGCAGCGACTTCACCATGGCCCCGAGGCGCATGACCTTGGCGGGCTGGGAAATAAAGTCCTCGCCACTCGAGGTGGGGGCAGCCGCCCCCTCTTCCTCACCTGGTCCCAGGACTTCGTCGGGATTTACCGTTATTGATGATTCGCTCGCTTGTTCCACCCTCGTAGTGTGCCAGAAAAATCGGCGGGCCGTGACACGGAGCGAGGAAGTCTGGCTCGGTAGACTGCCCTTGTGCGCGTTTCAACGAGGGGTGACTACGCCAGCCGTGCCCTGCTCAGTCTGGCACTGCGGGAGGACCTCTCCCTGCCCGTCTCGGTTCGTGACCTGGCGAAGCGTACCGGGCTCCCCCAGCCCTACCTCGAACAGATCCTGCTCGGCCTCAAGAGTGTGGGCCTGGTTCGTTCAAAGCGCGGAGTCGGTGGCGGCTACGTGCTGGCGCGCTCCGCCCACGACATCAGTTTGGCCGAGATTGTTGCAGCCGTCGATGGCCCCATTGTGGCCGGCGACTTTGGTGAACCCCACCGTGACGGAGCGTGCGACCACGAAGGAAAGTGTGTTCTACTCGCCGTTTGGGCCGAGGTAGGCGAACACATGCGAGACCATCTCTCGAGTTTCACCCTGGAAGACATGGTCAATCAGGCAAAAGGCCTTCAAGTTCCTAGGAGCCGACTCGAGCATTAGGTTTTGAGATGTAAAACATCAATAAGAAGCCAAAATTTCGAGAATACTCCGTGGTAACTTTTAACTGTCGTCGTAGGAGAAATGCTCCTGTCGGCGCTGAGTACTAATCCACTGCAAGGAGTAGTCGTGAATACCACCCCCCGCCGAACTGCCGTTAACACCAATGACATGCTGGGCCTCTTGATGAGGGACCTAGACCGCTACCCAATGCCAAATTACGACGAGCAAGTCGAATTAGCCAAGCGCGTGACCGCGGGTGACGAAGAGGCCAAAAAGCAGATGGTGGCCGCCAATCTCCGACTCGTTCTTCACTGGGCTCGTCGCTACCAGGACCGCGGCGTCGAAATGGTCGATCTCGTCCAAGAAGGCACCTTCGGACTCTTGCGCGCCGTTGAAAAATTCGACTGGGAGCGCGGCTTTAAGTTCTCGACCTACGCCACCTGGTGGATTCGCCAGGCCCTCCAGCGGGCGGTGCAGCAGCACGGACGCACCATCCGTATCCCCCTCGAAGTGGGCGAACAGCTGCAGCGACTCGAAGCCACCGCCGCGGAATTGACTTCGCTCTTTGGGCGCAAGCCGACTGACGACGAGCTCGAAGAAGCCACGGGAATGAACCGGGAACTGCGCGAAAGCCTTCGTGGTCTCGCGGGCGTCACCGCCAGCCTCGACCAGCCGGCGTCTTCAGACTCCGCGACCACCTTGGGTGATCTCGTTGCTCCGAGCCAAACCGACTGGGTTGGCGACATTGAACAGTCGCTGATGGACGAGCAGTTGCACGGGGCCCTCGCGGGACTCAGCGAGCTGCAACGCGAGGTATTGACCCTGCGCTTCGGCCTGAATGGCGCCACACCCCTGTCCCTCCAGGCCACCGCCACCAAACTCGACATTGGCGTTCGTCGCGTTCGCCGTGCCGAGGAAGAGGCTCTGGCCCTGCTTCGCCACGACGAGAGCGTCTTGGCCGTCCGCGCTGACGCTTAGAAGTCTGCGTCGGCGAAGTCCGGCACCAAGGCCGCGAGGTCACTCGGTAAGGGCGCTTCGGCGTGCACCCACTCGCCCGTCACGGGATGAGCAAAGCCCAGCGTACGCGAGTGCAGAAAAAAGCGATCTTCGGGTAGCCGACGATCTCGACGGTGTCCGTAGCGGGGATCATTGACGACGGGATGGCCAATGGTGGCCATGTGCACCCGAATTTGGTGCGTTCGACCAGTGTCGAGGGACAGTTTCAGCAAGGTAACCGGCTGGGGCTTATCGATGCGCAACAAAACGTCGTAGCCCGTGCGTGACTCGCGACCGTCGCTGCGAACCGCCATGAGCGTCGGCGTTCGAGTTGATCGACCTATGGGAGCGTCCACCACACCTCGCTCCTCGGTGACGTGGCCCTCAACGAGCCCCAAGTAGGTACGTTCCATGTCTCGGCGGGCCAACTGCTCACGCAGGTTTACGAGGCCTCGCGCCGTCTTAGCGACCACCAAAACGCCCGACGTACCCTTGTCCAGGCGATGGACGATACCGGGGCGGAAGGGGTCGCTGAGTCCCTCGTCACTTAAGACTTGCATTTCGGGAAATTTCGCCAGGAGGCCGGCGACGAGCGTGCCGTCTCGCTGCCCGGCACCGGGGTGCACCACTTGACCTGATTGCTTGTTGATGACCGCAAAGTCAGGGTCGTCGTAGACCACGTCGACGAATACGGACGGGTCGGGCGTCACCGTACCGTCATCGGGGGCTGGCAACAGAGCCACCAGGTGTTGACCCATAAAAACGTGCACGGATCCCTTGATGATGACCTTTTCGTTCACCACGACTTTGGCGTCACGAAGAAGGTCAGTGGCGTCGTTACGTGACAAACCCGTCAACATGGAAAGCACCCGGTCAATTCGCGTGTCGTCCAAGGTTGAGGGAATCACCACGTCGAGCGTTTCACCGTCAAAAGGATCAATGGGGTCGGAAGGAAATACGTCGCTCACGAGCCCACCATACGCTGGCCCCGAAGGATCGCCACGAGGAGCGTTAGAAATCCCACCGTAATAGCGGCGTCGGCCGCATTAAACACGGGGAAAGAACTCACCGCAACAAAGTCGGTGACTCGAGGCGGTGAGCTCAAAAAGCGGTTCGCCACGTTACCCACGCCCCCGCCAATGAGCAAACCAAATCCCCACGTCGGGAAACCCGCGGCGGCTCGAGATCCAATGACCAAGACGACCAGCGCAACCGCGAGGGCCACGAGGGCACTCATCAAGGGCAATCCGTGGTTGAAGGAGAAGGAGACGCCACTGTTGTACTGCAAACGCAGCCAGAGAGGGCCCCAGAGATGACGTGCCTTTCCCAGCGAATCCCGAGCCCACGCTTTGGTCGCCAAATCAACGAGGACGACCACCAGCGCTATTCCGAGAACGCGGAGATTGACGCGCCTCAGACGCTGGCGCGACACGTCACGCAGGTAAAGGTGGGCAGCTGGTACTCCAGCCGAGCCTTTCCGATGGGCTCGTAGCACTCGTCGCAACGTCCGTAGCTTCCATCATCCACGCGTGACAGGGCCACATCAATGTATGAAACACTCTGACGGTAGAGCACCGCCTGGTCCTTCAGCTGGTCCCGCTGGATGTCGGAGGCCACGCTGCTACCGTCTTCGTCGTCGTATTCGAGACGCTCGCGGTCGACGAGCATCTCGTCGGCCTCGGCCTCACTGACGCTAATCATGGCCAGCATCTCGGCCCGCTTGGCCAGCAACAATTCACGAATTTTCTCAAGGAATTTGAGATCCTTGGCGTAGGGCGTGGCGTGCATCTTGGCCTCAAGCGCCGCTACTCGCTTACGCTCTTCCGCTTCGCGTCGTTCTTGGCGAATCTGCTCTTCGTGGTTACGCCGCTCGATTTCCTTTAACTTACGAGCCCGCTCTGCCTCAATCGCTCTACGCTTGGCTTCCGCTTCCTTGTGCTTCTTTGCTTCAGCGGCGGCCTTCTCTCGGGCGCGGCGCTGGGATTCCTTTAATTTGGCAGCAGCCTTAGCCTTCGCCTCTTTTTCTTTAGCCAGCTTGGCGGCAGCCGCGGCTCGAGCCTTCTCGGCAGCAGCAGCAACCTTGGCCTTAGCGGCAGCGGCTTTGGCGGCGGCAGCCGCCTTGGCCTTCGCAGCCTTTTCCTTCGCGGCAGCCGCGGCGGCCGCTTGCTTCTCTTTGGTGGCCTTAGCGGCGGCGGCAGCTTTAGCCTTCGCAGCCTTTTCCTTAGCAGCGGCGAGCAATTGCTTTTCTTTGGCCGCCTGGGTTGCTGCAGCCTTCTTATTCACTGCGCTCGATGCATTAGTCACTTTTTTTGCTTGAACCTTTTTGGCCGCGGCCTTGTTGGGGGGAGTTACTACTTTTTTCTTTACAGCGGACTTCGTAGTCGGTACTACCTTCTTTGCGGGCACCGTCTTTTTTGTGACCACGGCCTTAGTGGCGAGCGTGGACTTCTTCTTGACCACCGGTTTCGTCAGTGGCTTCTTGGCGGCAGCCTTCTTGGCGGAGACCTTCTTGGCAACGGGTTGCGATTTACTTGTCACTCCAGCCTTCGTCGATGGCGTGACCTTCTTGGCGACAGTGGCACTGCGACCAGGCTTCGTAGCGACAGGCGTTTTCTTCGACGGCATGGTTCTCCCTTGGTGACGAATAGTGAATCAGCGCGCCGAGGCTAGCAGGCACGGGCGCCCCTACAAGCGGTTCTCTTCTCCGCTGGGGTCGACGACCTCCCCGATGGTCCTGGGCGGAGCAGCGGGCGGCGTCGCGGGACGTGGCGTCTCAAAAATTGACGTCGGCGCGCTCGGGGCGGGAGCCAGGGTTGGCGTTGGGGCGACCGTAGCGGGCGCCGTTCGAGTGACGTTCACGTGAAGGGAATCCTCAATCCACTGATGGAGTTCACTCAGCACCTTGGCCACTCGCTGGCGCTCGCTGTCGAGCTGGCGAGTGAGGGCGTCGACGTCCTCACTGAGACGCTGCTTGAGGCCGTTCAGACGTTGCACTTCATCCTCGGCGCGGCTGCGAGCCTCGTTGATAATTTCGCGTGCCCGCTCTTGGGCGGTGGCCGTCATTTCACGAGCCTTCTCGGCGGCTTCGTTCTGCGCTTGGTCAATGAACTGCTGGGCCATGGTGATCATGGCGGTTACCTGCTCCGCACCCCCCTGAACGGGACGCAGTGCCGAGACCGGGGCCGGCGCCGGCGCCGGCGCTGCCATCGGGGCGGGGGCGGACGTTGCACCATTTTGCAACTGCACAATACGCTCGGAAGCCTGTCGAAGCTGCTGACGCAACTGGTGCATCTGTTCACGCAATTGATCCACTTCGATTGCGGCCTGATCGAGAAATTCGTCTACCTCATCGACGACGTAGCCACGCATACCCGTGCGAAAATTGACATCCTTGATTTGATCAAGGGCCGAACGGGATTCTTCAGTGCTGTCCATACCTCAACCTTACAACTCACTACCCAGTAAAACGGGGCAGATCACTATAGGAAATAGCGAATTATTTCGAGGCCAATGATGGCTACCCAGACTGAAAAATCGATGTTGACTCCGCCAAAGCCGGTTCGGGGCATTACTTGACGAATGGGCCTCAAGACGGGCTCCGTCAGTTGAACAACGACGCGCTTGACCTGGGCCAAGCCCCCCTGTGAAGAGGCGGAGGGAAACCACGAGAGAATCGCCGCGAAGACGAAAACGTAGATGTAAATACTGATGAGGTCCTGAATGAAAATCATGGGTTAAAAGGACTCGTATTTGTTGGCCCGCAGGCGAGCTTTGACTTCGGGCGACACGGTCACTCCCTTGGGGCAGACGAGGTAGACCAGACCCTTTTCCAGTGACTCGATCGTGGCGTCCATGGCGCAGACCACCCCAGAAGTGAAGTCGATATAGCGACGTCGTAGACCGGCGTCGGCGTAAATGATATTCAAGACCACCGGTCGAGCCAATTTGAGTTGATTGCTCACGCGATCGGCTTCGTTAAAGGAAGCCGGCTTAAAGACATCAACGTCGAGCTCGGAGGTCACCGTCGACATGCCACGTGGTCCGCCGAGGGGTGGCACGGCGCGGGCGCGAATCGGCTCGCCGTTGGCGTCGAGGATACTGATGGACGAGACCCGGTTGACGGGGGCCGGACGGACGGGCTGGGGGCGCATCATCGGGGCGGGCGCGGGGGCGGCGGCGCGGTTCCACTCATCAACGGGCGGGTCGGCGTAGGGGCGCGCCTGGGTGTTGCCGTAGTCGGCGTAGTCCTCTTCAATCAAACCCAGAAATTTCATAATCTTGCGTACCGCTTCGTTCATCGAGCTCTCCTCACTTTCCGCCTCGCCCCATGTTAGGACAGTTCCGTCAAGGGCACCCGAGCGCCAAAGAGCACCCGCCCGAGGCGCAATTCCGTGCTCCCGGCCCGGCAGGCCGATTCGTAGTCGTCGCTCATACCCATTGATCGCTCGACCACTCCTGCTTCGTCGGCCAAGGCACCCACGGTGGCAAAGGCTCGCTGCGCCGCCACGGGGTCGGGGGGCGCCACAATCATCAGACCCCGAACCCGAACGCCCAGGGAGCGCGCGAAAGCGACCAGCTTGACCACGTCGGCGGGGGCGGCCCCGTTTCGTTGCTCCATGCCCGTTACGTCGACTTGTATGTCGATCATGACGGTGGAGGTGAGGGCGGCCAAGCGCTCGATTTCCTTCGCTCTCGAAACACCGCTCACCACGTCAGCTACCGCGGCGATACGGCCAATTTTATTGGTCTGCAGTGCCCCCAGGTAGTGCCAGTTCACCGCCAGGTCGGCCAGGGCCTCACGCTTGGCGCTGAGTTCGTTGAGGTAGTTCTCCCCCACGCTCGTTAATCCAGCCGCGTGCGCGGCCAATACGGCTTCAGTCCCGAAGGTCTTCGTTACCGCAACGATGCGCACCGACGAGGGATCGCGACCCGTCTCACCTATCTTGTTGCGGACCGTGACGAGACTGGCGCGGACGTGCTCGATCAGCTGACTGTTATCGAAGGAAGCTGGGGAGGTCGTCATCGCCGCCCAGTCCCGCGAAGTCGTCATCGCTCGAGGTGGCGAAAATATCGCTGCGGGGACCCTCGACCATCGACGCAACGGCGGCGGCTGAAGAAACCGCCGCGTTGTGCGACTTCGACGACGTTGGGTGATCGAATCCAGCGGCGATAACCGTAACCCGTACGGCCTCGCCTACCGACTCGTCGATAACGGAGCCGAAGATAATGTTCGCGTCGGGGTGAGCCACTTCGTAAATGATCTGGGCGGCGTCGGTCACTTCCGACAGGGTCACACCAGGGCCACCCACAATGTTCATCAAGATGCCACGAGCACCCTCGATGGAGGTCTCGAGCAGCGGTGACGTGATGGCGGCGCGAGCGGCGTTGATGGCCCGTCCTTCGCCCGTCGACATGCCGACGCCCATAATGGCGCTCCCAGCATTGCGCATAATGGCGTTAACGTCAGCGAAGTCCGTGTTAATGAGACCGGGCACGGTGATGAGGTCAGTGACACCACGAACCGCCGACAACAACACGTCGTCGGCAATCTTGAAGGCATCCATGATCGTCGTCTCGGTGGTGGTCACGGTGCGCAAGCGGTCGTTAGGAATCACGATGAGCGTGTCGACCTTCTCACGCAGGGCCTGGATACCCTTCTCCGCCTGAGTGGCGCGACGCTTCCCTTCGAAGGTGAACGGGCGGGTCACGACACCAATGGTCAACACACCCAGTGAGCGGGCAATGTCGGCGACGACGGGCGCAGCGCCAGTACCAGTGCCACCACCCTCACCAGCCGTGATGAAGACCATGTCGGTGTCCTTCAGTGCCTCTTCGATCTCGGCGCGGTGATCCTCAGCCGCCTGGCGACCGATTTCCGGGTCCGAACCAGCTCCCAAGCCACGGGTCAGTGAACGGCCAATGTCGATCTTGAGGTCGGCTTCGCTCAGGAGCAAGGCTTGCGCGTCGGTGTTGGCGGCGATGAATTCGATGTTGCGAAGTCCCGATGTGATCATGCGGTTCACGGCGTTGACGCCGCCGCCACCGACACCAATTACCTTGATGACGGCGTGGTAGTTCCCCTGGTTCAAACTCATAAACATCTCCTTAGGATTGCACTTCGATTACGACCTTGCGGCGCTTACGACCAAATTACTCGCCGTACGAATCTCGTAAGGCTAGTTTTACAAACAATAGGTGGTCAAATGCTCATCCCGTGGTACCCGGAGGCGTGACTGCGACCTCGGTGGGTACGCTGACGTCCACCACGTCCCCCGGAACGAGGGTGGCGCTTCTAATTACTGAGGCAACGGCCACGAATTTGGCGGTGAGTTTCGTGGGCTGGCCCAGATCGAATTGGACGGGGGTGGTCAAAATGAGGGAAACGGCACCCGAGGGGCTGACCACGACCTGGCGCACTTGCGGGGACAGCGTGGCGGGCAGGGCGTCGGCGACGGTGACGGCGTTCAGCGCCGACGAAGTAAAGGGCCACTGGGCACTGGGTTTCTGATCAACCAAAGTGGGAAAATTGGCGGTCGCCGGAGCTACTCCGAGGTCGGCGCCATTTCGCCCCACGTAGTCCCAACCAGCTCCCTTGGCGGCCACCCCCACCGCCGTGGTCTCGTCAACGCTGACCGTTACCGTGTTGGGCCAGTGCTTCGCCACTCGGGCTCGTTGCACCCAGGGGAAAGCTTCAATCTCCCGCACCAGGGAGCTGGTCGAGACCGACAGCATCGTGGGGTGCAGGGCTAAACCGGTGGCCCGCTCAATTTGGAGGGTGGACTCGTGCACGTTCCCCACCACGACCACGTGCTGCACGCGAAAGTAGGAGCGCTGGAGTATCCATTGACCACCCAAAAGGGCGGCGGTGACGAGGAGCAGGAAGGAAAGCACGTACACAATCACTCGTGGACGGCGGCGCTCGGGCGTAGCGGCGTCACTGGCGAGAGCGGTGCCTTTACTCGCGCGAGCCGGAGACGACGCTTTGGCGCGGCCCGTGCGTCGACGTGGTGCGCTGCGCTTGCCTACCACGAGTCACCAAAACCCACGCATCGAGTTTCGCTGATGAGGTTCACGCCCGAGGTTTCGTGAACCCTGCGCCGCAGTTCCTGCATGAGAGCCCAGACATCGCTAGCGCTCCCACCTTCATCAGTCACTATGAAATTGGCGTGTTTGCTCGAGGTGCTGGCCGTGCCGATTCGCAGTCCTCGCCCGCCGGCGGCCTCGATCAACTGCCCCGCGTGCTCGCCCTCAGGGTTGCGAAAGACACTCCCCGCGTTCTGCCCACCCGGCTGATGTTCGCGTCGCCATCGCACTATCTCGCGCAGGGCTTCCTTGGCTTTGTCACTTGGCGTCGCCGTCAAGCGCAGGCCCACCTCAGTGACGATGTCACCCACCGCCAAGGCGGAACTTCGATAGCTCAGGGCCAATTCGCTGGGTAACCATTCGCGGCTACCACCGTCTCGCCAAACCTTCGCCCAGGTCACGTTGGCGGCCATGTCCGAACCGTGACCTCCGGCGTTCATCGCCAAGGCTCCCCCCACCGTTCCGGGTACCCCGACGGCCCACTCAAAGCCCCCCAGCCCTTCGGCGGCGAGTCGTCGAGCCGCGATAGGCAGATCGAGAGCCCCGCCGAGGCGCGCCTCGAAGCCTTCACCTTCGGCCCGCCAACTGAGTTCCGCGAAACTCCCACTCAGGTGTACCACCACCAGATCGTGGGTCCCTTCGGCGACCAGGAGATTGGACCCGTTGCCCACCGCCATCACTGGCCAGCCCAGGGCCTGCCACTGCGGTGCGAGTTCGACAAGGTCCGCGTCACTGCTCACCGTGACAAAGGCGCGAACAGTTCCACCGACTCGGTAGGTGCAGTGGCGACTCATGGCCTCGTCGAGGGCCACCCGGGGATCATTGAAAAAATCAGTCACGACGCATCCCTAGTTCAGCGATGACGAGCCCGATGTCCCCCGCGCCCAAGACGAAGAGGACGTCAGCGTCGAGAGTGGCCAGGGCGGCCTTCACGTCAGCCAAGCGCGGCGCGTAGGAAGCGCGGTCGCCCCGACGAGCGTGGACGGGATCAAAAACTCGCCGTCCATCAATGTGATCGGGATTCGCTTCGCCGGCGGTGTAAATATCGGTAATGACAATGACGTCGGCGTCATCAAAGGCCGACGCAAAACCATCACCTATCGCGAGCGTGCGGGTAATTCGGTGAGGCTGAAAAACGCAAGCCACCCGTTCGTAGCCCGCGTCGCGGGCGGCCCGCAGGGTGGCGGAAATCTCGCCTGGGAGGTGTGCGTAATCCTCGTACACGTCCATATTTTGCCAGCGCCCCCGAAATTCAAATCGGCGGGGGGCTCCGTGAAACTCACTCAAGCCTCGCACCACCGCCGCTGGGGCCAACCCCACGCTAAGCGCCAGCACCGCCACGGTAGCGGCGTTGGCGACGTTGTGTTGTCCGGTGACGCCAAGCTGCAGGGCCAGGTTTTGCGGGCCTCGCAGGTCAAAGGAGGATCCACGCCGGCCAAGCACGATGTTCTCTACTCGCCACTGGGTGTCGTCCGTCGTGCCGACTCGCACCAGCACTCGGTCCGCCGCGTCAGCCACCCGTCGGGCACCGGCATCATCGGTCCACACCACGACGGGCCCGCGGACGCGCCTGACCAGCTGAACGAAGGCTTCTTCGAGGCCGGCGAGTGAACCGTAGAAGTCAAGGTGATCGGCTTCCACATTCAAGAGGCCCAGCGCTTGGGGGCAAAGCTCGGTGAAGGTTCCGTAACTTTCATCGGTTTCGAGCAGCAACTGCCCGGTGGTACCCGCGTGGCCGTTGAAGCCGAGTCCACGGACCTCGGCCCCGACGAGTCGCCCAGCGTCCAAAGACGCCGCTGCGAAGACCAGCGCCAGCATCGAAGTTGCGCTGGTCTTGCCGTGAGTCCCGGTGAGACCAATCACCTCGTATAGTTCACCGAGCGCCGAAAGGACGTGCGCTCGATCGATGAGTTCGGCCCCCGTTTCTCGGGCACGGAGAAGTTCGGGATGCGTTTCGGCGACGGCGGGCGACCAGAGCACTACCTCAGCAGCGCCCGCGCGTTCCACATCGAAACCAATGGTGATGTCCACACCGGCCGCGGCGAGAGATTCGGTCGTCGTCGTCGCAACCGCGTCGCTTCCCGACACCCGGCAACCACGTTCGACCAGCAGTCGAGCAACCCCGCTCATGCCCGCGCCACCAACACCAATGATGTGTACTCGGCTTCCCGTCGCAAAAATCACCGAGCCACCGCCAAAATGATCTCGACAATGCGGTCGGTGGCGTCAGCGCGACCCAAGCGCCGCGCGGCATTGCTCATCCGGTCGAGTAGGTCGTCGCTGGTCAGTTCCTCCAGGGCACTGGCGAGCTTCGTGGCCGAAACGTCCTGGTCGAGCATCACAATCGCTGCTCCCGCGTCGCTCAGCGCCCTGGCGTTCGCCCCCTGATGGTCACCCGGGGCACCCGGGAGGGGCACCAGCACCGAGGGAATGCCCAGAATGGTCAACTCCGCCACCGTCGTTGCTCCAGCCCGACAAACGGCCAGGTCGGCGACGGCCCACCAGGTAAGCATGTCCGCGAAATCAATCACGCGATAATCCAGTTCGCTGGTCGTGGGCGCCATCTCGCGAACCCACGACTCGTCACGACGTCCCGTGACGTGGATCAGCGCCAGGTCCGATCGAGTCGCCCATAGCGAAACCAGTTCCACCACTGCCTCATTGACTCGGCGAGCCCCGAGTGAACCGGTCATCACCACGATTACTCGTCGTGCTGGGTCGATAGGTTGTGGCAGCGAAGCCTTGCTTGAGGCGCGCTCTTTCGGCGATCGATCAAGCGCCACGAGGTCGGCCCGAACCGGGGCCCCCGTGACGACGGCGGAGGCGTCACCAGCCCCAAGGGCCACGCAGCGTCGGGTCGCGAAGCGAGCCAATAGTCGATGGGTAGCGGGTGGCGTGGCGTCGAGGTCGATGAGGATGAGTGGGCGCCGCCACACGACGGCCGCCAGGGACATTGCGAAGGACGCGTAACCCCCCACTGAGACCACGGCCCGCGGGCGCCATAGTCCAACCAGCGCAATGGCTCGAGCGACCGCAAGCAGGAGGGCAAATACCGAGCCCACATTCTGAACGATGGCGCTCGGTGTGAACGAACGTCGAATTCCCCGGCCCGGTAGGAGGGTTAATGCAATGTCGCTGCTTTTCAGAATCTCGGCTTCTTGCCCGCGACGACTGCCCACGTAACGCAAACCTTGCGCCGCGACGCCGCGCTTCATAAGGACTTCCGCTACGGCCTGCATGGGAAAGATGTGTCCGCCCGTTCCCCCGCCGGTGACCACAATGGGACGGTTCACGAGGGTCGAGAGCGAACCGGCGAATGCGGTCGGGACGAAACGGGTCGGTGGCGGACCGTCCGAGAAGTAGTAAGCGCAATGAAGGGTGCGTCATCGGCGCGTAGGACGATGCGAGGTGTCGTGCTCTTATCGTGAGCGATGTTGTAGAGCAAGCCAACGGCGGCGAGGGCCGTGACGGTCGCAGAGCCACCGTAACTAAAGAATGGTAGGGGCACACCCGTCACGGCCCAAAAACCCACCACTGAGGCGATGTTGATGAGGGCTTCGAGAATTATCCACGTGGTAATCCCCACCGCAATGAGTCGATTGGTTTCGTTGCGACAATTGCCAATAATGCGACTCGCGACCACGAGGAAGATCGCGAAGAGGACGATCACCATGACGGTTCCCAGCAAGCCCAGCTCCTCACCAATAATGGAGAAAATGAAATCGGTGTGCGGATTGGGCAAGAAGCCCCACTTAGTTCGGCTCTGCCCGTAACCCAGTCCCCACAAGTATCCCGAACCCAGAGCGATTTTGGACTCGAATAACTGGTACCCGGACGAGGCGAGATTGGCGTTGGGGTGAATAAACGCCATAAAGCGGGCCAGGGTGTACGGCTTCAATTGGCCGTAGATGAGCGCACCCGAAATCGCCGCCCCGACGGTGACGGCAATCTGAAATCGTGACATTCCCACCGCCACCAACATTGCGAGGGCAATGGCGCCGACAATAGAGGTGGTGCCCAGGTCATTTTCACGAACGATGAGCACGAGTCCCGCCAACACCGGCAACATGAATACCACCAAGTGTTGGCCGCTGGCGAGTCGGCTGTGGTGACGGGTTACGACGTAGGCCACGAAGAGGATGAGGGCGAACTTAAAGAATTCTGAGGGCTGAAGTATTTGCCCTCCCACGTTAATCCACCGTTTGGCGCCCGACACCGTGACACCAGCGAGCATGACCCACGCCAGAAGGGCCAGGCTTATCGCCATAATCGGAATCGACAGGCTTAGTAATTTCCTTATTTCGACGACCATCATGAACCACATGATGATGAGACCAATGACCAAATACAGTGCGTCGTTAATCATGAGGTGGAAGGTTGAACCACCCACCGCGGCCTGACCCTCCGAAGCCGAAGCGATCATCATCGAACCAAAGATGACCATCACGCCCGTGACGACGAGCAGCGCCAGCCCTAAAGGATTGCCCTTGGGGAAAGGGTGGAAAAACTTACGAAAGGTCATCTAAATCACCTTGGCAATCTTGACAAAGTCACCATAAAAGATACCCAGACCCAAAGCAGCGAGCAATATTGCCAGTATCCAGAATCGGACCGTTACCGTTATCTCGGGCCAACCCTTGAGTTCGAAGTGATGGTGGAAGGGAGCCATTTTAAAGATGCGCTTTCCGAAAATTCGAAAACTGAACACTTGCAAAATGACCGACAGGGTTTCCGCCACGAAGAGACCGCCAATGATGGGCAATAATAAATCGAGGTTCAATAAAAGGCAAAGGGCCCCTAGCCCGGTACCGATGGCCAAAGAGCCGGTATCGCCCATGTAGATGCGTGCCGGTGCGGCGTTCCACCAGAGAAAACCCAAGGTCGCTCCGACCAAGGCAACGGCGACCAGTCCCAGGTCCAGCGAGGCGTGGAGGTGATAGATCCCGAAGTGACGGAATTCCCAGTAGCCAATGATGGCGAGCACGCCAAAGCAGAAGCTGCTCGATCCGGCGACCAGGCCGTCGAGGCCATCGGTAAGGTTGACCGCGTTGGAAGTGGCCACAATGACGAAAGCCGCCAGTAACATCCAGCCAATTTCGCTGAGGTTCCAGCCGGGCAAGGTGACCCGGGTAAACGACAAGTGCGTCGAGGTGTGCACCCAAAAAATGGCCGCCGCGGCAAACGCCGCAGCGATAAGTACCTGCCCCGCGAACTTGCCACGCTTGTTCAGGCCAAGGTTTCTGGCGTTACGAATACCGATGTAGTCATCGACGAAACCGAGTAGTCCGGAGGCCACGATGACAAAAATGGCGAGTTCACCACTGCGGGTGAAGGTCATGGCGGAGCCCAAGTGGCCCACGCCGTACCCCAAAACGGTGGCCACAACAATCACCACCCCACCCAGGGTCGGGGTTCCGGCCTTCGTTAAGTGCGACGCCGGGCCGTCTTCGCGAATCCGTTGGCCCAAGGAACGTGCTGAAACGAAGCGAATCCACAAAGGTGTGACGAAAATAGCGAAGAGGAACGCGAATCCCCCCGATTTCATCAAACTCAGCATTCGGACCTCACTTCAGCAACTCTCGAACAATCTCGCGGTCATCAAAGGCTACGACCTGCTGACCGATTGTTTGTGTCACCTCGTGGCCCTTACCGGCAAGAACCACGACGTCACCAGCGTCGGCCAGAGCGAGGACTCGAGTGATGGCGTCGCGTCGATCCCTCACTCGCTCGAAGCGGGCCGGGTCAAGGTCGGCGACAATTTCTTCAATAATCGCGTCCGGATCTTCGCTACGTGGATTATCAGAGGTAACAATGACAAAATCGGCTAATTCGGTGGCCACCGCGCCCATTACGGGTCGCTTGGCCTTGTCGCGGTCTCCCCCGCAACCAAAGACCAGCAGCACCCGACCACTGGCCATGGGTCGAATCGACGTCAGGAGGCGACCGAGTCCATCGGGAGTGTGTGCGTAGTCCACCACCACCGTACGGTCGCCGCGATGAATAATTTCGAAACGGCCCGGCACCGATGACAGCAATCCCATGGCGCTGGCGATGGCCGCATCATCAGCGCCCAGCTCGGAGACAACGGTCATAGCCAAGAGTGCGTTGTCGACGTTGTAATCGCCCACCAGGGAAGTCAACACCACGTGCCCTCGCCAGAAAAATGAGGAACCCGAGATCGACATTTGCACCTCGCTGGCGTCGGCTCGCGAAACCTTCGTGACGGGAAGTTCAGTCGAAGCGGCCAGACGAGCCCCGTAAGGGTCATCCACCCAAATGACGGCTCGTTGGGCTTTTTCTGAGGTGAAAAGTAGGGACTTGGCCGCGAAGTAGTTCTCCATGTCGCCGTGATAGTCGAGGTGGTCGTGACTCAAGTTGGTGAACGCGGCAATCGTGAAGTGCACACCCGCAACTCGCTGTTGGGTGAGGGCGTGGCTCGAGACCTCCAGCGCGACCACCGAAGGAACACTCGCGTCCGTAAAGGAATCGCGTATGCCGCGAAGGTCTCGCCATAATTCCGGGGCTGCGGGGGTCGTTCGCACATTGGTCAATGTCCCCATGCTGGCGCCGTTCCACCCTAGAACTCGAACCAGTTCGCCCACCATGGTGGCCACACTGGTTTTGCCGTTAGTACCAGTAATGGCCACGAGTGTGAGCTCACGGTCGGGCCAGTCAGCGAGGGCCGCCGCGGCCCGACCGAGTTCGGTCGCCATATCGGCCATCGGCACGGTGATAACCGGCACTTCGAGTTGTAGCGGCGTAGGAGAAACCACCGCTACCGCTCCACGTGCTACCGCCTCAGCCGCGTAGAGGACACCGTCGGTGACGGAACCGGGCATGGCGAAGTACAGGCCACCAGGTTGGCAGGTACGCGAATCGATAGCGACACTCGTGAACTCCAGAGCCGCCGTTGAAAGGGGCAGGGACATTTCGGAAAAAAGTTCACCCAGTTGCATCAGGTCACGTCCGATGCGAAGGCCGCGGCGCCCTTGAGGGGTTTGGTCATCGTGCCGTTTGAGGCGATGTTGTAGTGGTGCAGGGCGTAACTCATTACCTGTTGGAAGACGGGGGCGGCGACGGTACCACCAAAAATTGAGGTCTGTGGACGTTCAATGACCACAATCATGGACAGGGTCGGATTGTTTGCGGGCGCGAAACCTACAAAACTGGCGTTGTACTCCCCCACCAAAAGTCGGTCCGCGCCCGGCTTGGGAATAGTTGCGGTACCCGTCTTGCCGGCAACGGCGTAACCAGGAATAATCGCGTTGGTTCCCGTTCCCGCGAGAACCACTTGCTGCAGCATTTTGTTCATCGTGCGGGCCACGGAATACGACAACGCCGGTCGGCTGACGCTGGGAGGCGTCGCCTGCAATTTGCCATTGGCGTAGACGTAACCGCGCACCAACTTTGGTTCAACGAAGGTTCCGTTGTTGGCTATCGAGTTATACGCGTCGAGTACTTGAATGGCGGGAACCGCGTCGACCTGACCAATGGGCAGTGCCACGGCGTCCGATCCGTACCACGTGGCGGCGTTCACCAAGAGGCCCGCCGTTTCTCCGGGATAGTTAATGGACGTGAGTTGACCAAAGCCCATCCGTTGCACTTGGGCCAGAATCTTGTTCTCACCAACCGTGCGACCCACTTCGTAGGTGCCGAGGTTCGACGAAAGGGCCAGGACTTGCGTGGCGCTTAAGCGCTCCAGTCCATGGCTTTCAGCGTCGTGAAAATAGCGACCGCCAACAACGACGGAATTAGGCACAGTAAATTTCGTTGATGGCGTTATGACACCCGCCTGCAGGGCGGCGGAGAAGGTCACGGCCTTAAACACCGATCCCGGTTCGTAGGCCTGCGAAAAGGGGAGATTGTTAATTGTTTGCTCAATACCCGGAACCCCTACGGATTGACCCCACGCCGGAATGGGTCCCAGAACCCCGGGGTTGGTCTTGGTGTTCACCAGGGAGGCATCAGCGAGCACTTCCCCAGTCTTTACGTCCAAAACGATTGCCTGTCCGGTGATGCCACCAACGGCGTGCAACTGATTCGCGAGCACGTGCTCAGTAACGAACTGCAGGGAGTTGTCAACCGTCAGCTCGAGCCCTACCCCGGGTACCGCTTTCTTGATAACCGTGGTGTAAGTGCTGGGTAAATTCACTCCTGATCCGCTCAGATAGGCACGGCTTAGTCCGCTCTGACCCGCTAAGAGACTTTGGTTCTGATACTCGAGGCCCGTCGACCCAACACCGGCGGCGTTCGTCCGCCCCAGCAGAGACTGGGCCAAGGTGCCGTTGGGGTACGAACGCGTCGACGATGATTCAACAACCACCCCAGGAAAGTTTTGTGCCGTAATGGCTCGCCCATCAGCGAGATCGAGCGTTGAGGAAAGAACCACGTAGCCCGAATGCTTGGAGAGCAGGTGGGTGAGTTTCCCTACCGGAATATGAATGAAACCCGACATCGCAATTGCTTCGGTGTGCGGTGAATGAATTTGGAGGTCATCGGCCAGCACCATGGCCGTGGGCTGAGAAATCGCCAGTGTGTGCCCATAGCGGTCGTAGACGCCAGCGCGCAGGGCGGTGGTTGTAATGTCACGCTTTGCTTGGAGGAGTGATAGTCGATTGTAATGACCGTGGTCCATTATTTGTAGCGTCACGAGCCGAACGAGCAGCAGAGCGAAAAGTAGAAAGTAGATCCCGTGCATCAAGGTGATGCGGCGGGTCGGTGTCGAGGTACTTGATGAGCGAGATTGAGGGCGGGCGTGGGTTGAGGACGCGTGAGCGCTCACCGCGATGTCCTCGGGGTGACGATAACGGGAGTCGTAAAGACCGGAGTGCGCAGGGGGTCACTGAGCGACGTCGCGGCGATTTGGCTTACCGACCGGGGATCGACCAGGTGAAGCGAAGCGGCGTTGCTCGCAATGACGTTAGGAGCCGAGAGGTTGGACACCGTGCCCAGTTGCACCGCGTAACTTGACTCAAGATTCAATAGTTCAGTCTGGTTGTTGTGCAGCTGCACTTGGCGTTGAGCGTTCTCTAAAGCCCCAAACACCGAGACAACGAGGGCGAGGATGACGACCGCCGCACTCTTGACCAGCAGTCGATTCCGTACCGCTGGTTGCTTCGATTCGAATCGCGTCGTGCGAGAAGTGCTCGGCGCCGAGGGCTTGTTGGGAACCGGTTTCGGTGAGCGATGCCGGGGGGTCGTGGGTTGAATTCGACGGGGAAGGTTGATGATACTCACGCGCTCACCTTTCGAGCAATGCGAAAACGAGCCGAACGAGCTCGAGGGTTCTGGGAAATTTCGGTGGTCGAGGCCAAGCGGGCGCTCGCCCGCTCCACCACCACCAGAGGGATCGCACCGCAGACGCAGCCCAGTTCGTGCGAACAGTGGCAACCACCGGTCGCCCAGTTATTGAAGGTGCTCTTGACCACCCGATCCTCACCAGAGTGATAGGCGATCACCACGAGGACTCCTGCGGGTGCCAGTACTTCGAGGGCCCCCGCCAATCCCGCTTCGAGTTGCGCCACTTCGTCATTCACGGCAATGCGCAAGGCCTGAAAAACTCGAGTCGCCACGTGACCCTTTCGGCGCGCGGCCATGGGTACCGCTCGTTCCACCGCCGCACTGAGTTCTGCCGTCGTGGTGGGCAAGCTGTTAATCACCGAACGAGCAATGGCGCCGGCGAAGCGATCCTCACCGTTAGCCCGCAGGAGGCGTGTGAAGTCGTGCACTTCCGCTTGGGCGATGTATTGCGCAGCGGTCCTGCCCGAAGTGGGATCCATGCGCATGTCGAGCGGGGCGTCCGAGCGAAAGGAGAATCCTCGCTCCCCCGCGTCAAGTTGGTGTGACGAAACGCCAAGGTCCATCAGAACGCCGATGACGTCGTCGCTCCCAATCCAGTCCCGATGGGCCGCCACTACCCCTGCGACATCGCTAAAGGTCGCCGCAGCGATCATGAACCGCCCGGCGAAGGGTGCCAATGTTTGACTCGCACGAGCGCGAGCCTCGGGATCGCGGTCGATGCCGAGAACGCGTAGTTGCGGGTACGCCCGCAAGAGCGCGAGGGCGTGCCCCCCGCCACCCAGTGTCGCGTCAATCACGACCCCCTGCTCGAAGGAGGCGAAACTGGTCACCGTTTCGTTTTCCATCACGGGGGTGTGATAGTCGTCTCGCGACACCTGCAGCCTTTCAATCCCCTCGGAAGACGAGCGGGCGGAGAAAGTAGCTCGATCCTCCTCAGCGATTGCCAGGCTGCGCATGGAGCGAGGTCGGTAAGAAACGGTGAAGGTCATTGGTCTTCATCCACGGCAAAGAAGGGCATCGCGGGAGCAACGCGATTCATGAATCGCTCGGGACTCCACAGTTCAATGTGGTCGAAGTGTCCCACGATGATGACGTCGCCTTGTAGATCGGCGAGGTCACGCAAGGTACTGGGTAGAAGGAAGCGCCCCTGGCGGTCCACTTCGACTTCGGTGGAGAACGCTGACCACGAGAGGCTGGTGCGACTATCGATGCCCGTATCGGAACGACTCTTGGCGGTGTACTCGACTGCTTTGCGCGTGAACTCACCAATGGTCCAAAGAGCAATGCAGCCACCCGGGTGCAAGGTCAGGTAACCGCCGCGTTCGAATTCGGGTCGGTACTTGACGGGCAGGATTAGTCGACCTTTGACATCCAGCGAGTGCTGGGCCTGGCCGACCAACAAGCTCATGACTACCCTCCCCTGAGGAAACCACTTTCCCCCACTTGGTTACAGTATCACGCCATTTGACTCCCTTTTACTCCCCAGCTCCCCAATTTTGCCAAGTTTTTAGCCCCTCATAGAAAACGTGGACGTGACGGTCCCCGAGTTCGGGTGTCGTGAAGTGTCTGGCTAGGCCAACAGGTATAAGTTGCGAAGCGCCGCGGGCCGGCTGTAGGTGCGCAGATCATCGACAATGCGTTCAGCGTCGATACCCGCCTCGGGCCAAGTCGCGTGATTAAGTGCCGTGGCGAGACCCTCGGGAACAGTGGCCAGCAGATCGAGCAGTGGGAGCGATGGCGCTGCGTGCATCACGGTCGAAAGAAAGAATCCTTCGCGCACGCGCCACTGCGTAAGTCCCACGGCCTTTTGCTCATCGATAAACAACTCGCCCGGACCACGTCCACTAAAGCATGCGACGCGATGTTCGGGGTGATCCTCCACTCGACCCTGGTGCATCATGGGCGCCAAGCCCTGCTCGCTGAGCGCGGACCACCACCACTCGCCCGCCAGGTACGAAGCGTGGTGGATGTCAAGGACCCATCGTTCGTCTGCTCGTGGAATCCACCAATCGATCCAGAGATCGTCGGGTTGCAGGTAGACGCAGCCACCGCCGCCTCGACGTCGACGAAGACCGCGGTCTTCGAGCTCGGGTCGCAAAATACTTCGCGATTGACTGCCCCCCAAAACGACTGTGGGACTGGCTACTCGCACCACGAACATGGTGCACTCGGTGAGCGTGCGCACGACCTCGTAGTCGTACAGTTCTTCGACCTCGTGGTTCACGACGCGCGTGGCAGGAAGGGGGCCCAGAGTGGATCGGGGTCGGCGAGGTGTCGCCAACGCCACCACGGCCCCTCGGGTACTCGGGCTTCAAAGGACATTGACCAGCCCAATTCCTCCACCAAGCGGTCGCCCTTTTGCATGTTGTGGCGCCGGCAGGCGGCCACCACGTTCGTCCATTCGTGTCGACCTCCGCGACTGCGGGGCACGACGTGATCGATCGTGTCGGCGTGACCCAGGCAGTACGCGCATCGATAGCCGTCGCGCAAGAGCAGCGCCCGCCGGGTCAGTGGAGGAGTGCGCACTTTGGTTGGCAGTCGCACCATATCGTGCAATCGAACAATTGACGGGATTTCGACTTCCATTGATGCCGAACGGCAGCGCGGCGGATCCTCGGCGACGGCCACCGACTCGGCTCGACCGGCCAGCAAAAGCACCACCGCTCGTCGCTCGCTGACCAACTGCAGTGGTTCGAAGGTTGCGTTGAGGAGCAGGACCCGTGCCACGAAGCTCCTAGCCCTTCACCGGCTGGCGCTGGGCCCAACGGGCCGCTTCCACGACCGCCCGCGGCTCGAGAACTCCTTCACGCCCCGCCACCGTCGAGAGGCGAAAAGCCCAGTAGGCCGGATCGGGCAGAGGGAGAAAGGGCGTACGTCGCCACCACGCTGATCGGCGTAATCGCCAGCCCGCCAACATCACCGGAAGGATGCCCGAAGGATGGCGCAGAAGGTAGCGCGTGAGGCCCTTGGGCCACCAGGTTCTCACGACTGGCTCCGGCGAGCGACCAAGGCCGCCCCGAGCAGCATCCCGTCGTGCCCTAATGCCGAAGGGAGGATTTCTATCGTGGACGAATACGAGAGTTGCGCCATCTCGCGGGCTCGCTCGGTCGCGCGCTCAAAGAACGCTGATCCGAAACCCAACGCGACCGAACCCGCTACGAAGCAACGATTGAAATCAAGCACCGTAGCCAATGTACCCACTGCCTGGCCCACCAAGGTGGCAGAGCGTCGACGAACGTCCTCTGACGCCTCGGCGGGTGGGGCACCCGTGCGCTCCCGTATGGCCCATCCCGAAACTTCGGCTTCGAGGCATCCGCGAGCACCACAGGAACAGGCGGCCCCATTGGGTACGACGTTGAGATGGCCAATGTGGCCCGCGTTACCCGTGTTGCCATCGATGAGCTCCCCGTCAAGCACGAAGGCGCCCCCCACACCAGTGGATACCACCAATGAGGCGTAATTCGACAAATTCTTCGCAGCGCCGTACTGCCCTTCGGCCAAAGCCAAGGCCCGAACGTCCCCTTCGACACAGACCTCGAGTTCAGTAGCCGCGACTAAGGAAGTTCGGAGAGGAAAGTCGTCCCATTGCTTTATGTTCAAGGGTGAGACGAGCTCGCCACCCCTGCTCATTGGACCAGCACAGGCGACGCCGAGTTTGGAGACAGGTTGCCGGGACCGCAAACGTTGAACCATGTCCACGAGTTGCTCAAAGAGTTCGTCACCCGCATCGGCCACGTCGAAACGGAGTCGTTGCCCAATCTCGCCCGCCGTGTTAACGACGGCACCTTCGACTTTGGTCCCACCAATATCGATCGCCAGACAAAATTCGTCAGGCGTCGGTGGGGCCGAGGTCACTGCGAACGACGGCGTTGCCGATTCAGCCACTCACGCAGCGCGGTGGTCCTACTACCGGCGGCCACCGACGTGGCATCCTCGCCACTTCGCGGGCGGGTGAGATCGCGCCAGGAGGCGCGACCAATTCGTCGGGCGTTACGTTCAATGAGCACGGCCGAGAGAAACATCAAAGTGACGCCGGCGAGCCCCAGCAGAATGCTCTGGGAGAAGAAGGCCACCAGCACGATGAGCCCGACGAGGAAACCGGCGGCCCCCCAACGCACTTGACGTAAGGAGTGCGAGTACACATTGGTCTCACGGACACTCTTCGCGAAGCGTGGATCCGCCTTCGAGAGCGACTCCTCAAGTTCCGCAAGTATTTGCTGTTCGTGTTCTGAGAGTGGCACCGCGGTCTCCTTTCCCTACGCTCATCGTACCTGCTCGAGCACTACTCGGTACGGAAAAACACCCCTACCGTCAGTCTCAGGCCCTACTGCGACAGTGATTCAGAGGGGGTGCTGGGGCTGTCGGTCGCGTGGTGAACACTAGACCGCAAAGTAACTTCGGGTAAGAAAAGTGACAAGACAAAAGCCAGCACCCCGACCGGCACGGCCCAGATGTAGATGTACGAAATACTTTTAGCGAGAGCATCCACGAAGACGTGCAGCACTGGTGCCGGCAGCGATCGCAGTGTGCTCGGCGTCATCTTGCTGAAGGGCGGAATGAGCCCGTTGTAATGCAGTGCGGTGAGGCCGGTCTTTAAGCGCACGGGGAATTCGTTCGAAAAGAGAGCCCCGAAAATTGCTGTTCCGAACGAGCCACCAATTGACCGGAAGAAATTCGAACCCGCAGTGGCCGCGCCGACCTCCTTCATATCCACGGCATTCTGCACCGCCGTTATGAGGATCTGCATGACTAGGCCAATGCCGACACCGAGGATGAACATAAACACACCCGTCGCCAGCCCCGACGTCGTCACGGTGATCGTGCCTAGCAGGCCCAGTCCTAGCGTCATAACCGCGGTCCCCACGATGGGATAACGCCGGTACCGTCCGGTCTTCACCACCAGCTGCCCCGTCACGATTGAAGCGCCAAAGAGTCCGACCATCATTGGAAGCAGACGCAGTCCCGAGTTCGTCGGCGAAGCGCCGTGCACGTCTTGGAAGTACAGCGGCAGGAAGGTCAGCGCGCCAAACATAGCGAAACCGACCACGAAACCGATGGCCGCGGCGGAGGAATACACCCGGTTGGAAAAAAGCTTGAGGGAAAGGACGGGTTCTTCCGCCTTGTGTTCAACCCAGAGAAACACCGCCGTGAGCAGCACACCGGAAAGCAGCAGAGCGATCGAAGGCCGTGACGCCCAGGCCCAGGATGATCCCCCCAAGGAGGTGAAGAGAACGAGCGCCGTCGACGCCAGGGTCAACAACAAGATACCCGCGTAGTCGATGACGTGTTTGATCCGCTTCGCGGCGTTGGGGAGGGCAATGGCGGTCACCACGAGCGCAATGACGCCAAAGGGAATATTGACGTAAAAAATCCACCGCCAACTCCAGTATTCGACGATGAAGCCACCGAGCAGTGGACCCAAGACCGTCGCCGCCCCAAAGACGGCACCGAAGAGACCGGAGTAGCGACCGCGTTCACGCGGGGTCACGACGTCGGCAATGATGGCCTGCGCACCAACCATCAAACCTCCGCCACCCACACCTTGCAAGGCGCGAAAGAGGATGAGCGTGAGCATGCTGTGGGCGAGGCCACACAACATCGAGCCGACCAAGAAGAGGGCGATAGCCATCTGAAAATACATCTTGCGCCCGTGAAGATCACCAAGTTTCCCCCATAGGGGGACCGAGACAGTCGAAGCCAACAAGTAGGAGACCACCACCCAACTCAAATGGCTCGAGCCGTGCAACTCACCCACAATGGTGGGCAGGGCCGTCGACACAATGGTGTTGTCCAGGGCCGCGAGCAACATACCGAGCATTAGGGCGCTAAAGACCCAGTACAACTCTCGCTTGGGCAAGGAGCCGTCCACCAGTTCTTTCATCCGACCTCAATTCGTCATCGTTGACCACCCCTCAGCCTAATGAATGCCCTCGCCAAAGGATTCTCCTACAGTGAATCCATGGGTCAATCCCCCCGTCCGGTGAAAGGGCAGCATTCATCATGGCCGGCGGCGGCCCTTTGCGGTGGGGCCTTGCTCGCGCTGATATGGTCGGCCTGGTCCTGGACGAGCTACCACACCCTTACCTCAGCGGTCGTCTGGCACTGTTCATTGCGCAGCGCGACCAATAATGGACTACTCACCATCTTCTTCCTGGTAGTCGGGTGGGAGTTAGCGCACGACCTCACCCACGGCGTGCTGCGTCAGCGGACGAAGGCAATTGCTCCGACGCTGGCCGCGTTGGGTGGCATGGTGCTCACGGCGCTGCTTTCACTGCTCATCGCATCGATGTTTCACGTCAGTGGCCTCCTTCAAGGCTGGGGGGTGTCCATGGCGACGGACGTCGCGTTCGTCATCGGCATGCTCGCTTTTTGTGGGAAACGCATTCCACACGAGTTGCGAATTTTCCTGCTCACCCTGGCAATCGCCGATGACTTGGGGTCGCTAATGGTGCTGGCGGTGTTCGCCCAGCACCACCCGAGGATCATCGGGCTGGTGCTCGCAGCGACGCTTGCGGGACTACTGACCTTGCTGCGCCGGCGACTACCTTGGTGGGGCTTTGCCTTGGGCGGAACGCTGCTTTGGGTGGCGCTCGCGTACGCCGGTACCGAACCGGCCCTCGCCGGATTGGTCGTCGGTCTTTGCATGATGGCCACACCCAACACCGTGAGAATGATGCACCGAGGTCATCGATGGAACGCCATGATCGTCCTGCCACTCTTCGCGTTCTGCTCCTGCGGCATCTGGTGGTCAGCCATTCGCCAAAACCCGGTAGTGAGTTTGTTCCTGGGAATCGTTGTGGTGCGCCTCGCGGGCAAGGTACTGGGAATTTGGGGCAGTGTGCAAATAGTCGGGCGAATCAAACCCCTCTGGGCGACGACCTTGTCGTCCAGCCACGTGCTCGGGGCGAGTCTGCTCTGCGCCATGGGATTTACCGTCCCCCTGATCTTTGCCCAGATTCGTTTTGGAATGACTCCGTCGTACTACGCCATTACCCTCGGTCTCCTGGTGGCTTCCGTCGTGGGTGGTGCTGCTGGCGTCGTCGTCCTTCGCCGTAGCGGTCGCCCACGAGGCGTAGGGGCGTGAATCTCGGGCTGGAGAGCTCAAAGACCATGCCGGCGTGGGATCACCCGCGCGACCTATCGTAGAAAACTATGGGGAATCGCCAAACAACGACCGAGTCGGTCCTGAAGACACTGCGTACTGAAGGTAAACGCATAACGTCGGCGAAGCGATCGGTGGTCTCCTACATGGTGGAGCACAACACCCACCACAGCGCGGAGGAAATCACGCAGGCGGTGCAAGTGCTTGACCCGCGAATTTCCTCATCAACGGTCTACCGAATTCTCGAAGAATTAGAGCATTTTGGTTTCATCGAACACACCCACAGCAGCCGCGCCGCGGCGACCTACCATCTCATTGGCGACGATCACGGTCACGTGACCTGCGAGCGTTGTCAGGTGACCTTCGAAGTGCCCGATCAACTCTTCGACACTTTCGCCCGAGAACTGCTTGACTCCATAGGATTCGATCTCCATCGGCATCACGTGACCTTGTCGGGCCGTTGTCAAAAATGCCGCGTCGACGGCTAAGGTTGCCCCGATGCTCAAAGTCGACCACCTGTCCAAGCAGTATCACGACACGCTGGCGATCAATGACCTGGACTTTGAGGTCAAACCCGGAGTCGTCACGGGATTTTTGGGTCCTAACGGCTCGGGGAAATCAACCACGATGCGTGTCATCATGGGCTTGGACCGCCCCACCAAAGGACGCGCCACAATTAACGGCAAGGTATACGCCGATTTAGAGTCACCGCTGCGTGAAGTGGGTGCCCTGCTCGATGCCAAGTCACTCAATCCCCAGCGCAGCGCCCGTAATCATTTGCGCGCCCTCGCCGCGTCCAACAAAATCCCCTTCGCGCGCGTTGACGCCGTGCTGGAATTCGTGGGAATCGCTTCGGTCGCCAACAAAAAGGTCGGCGGCTTCTCGCTCGGCATGAGCCAACGTCTCGGTATTGCGGGCGCGCTTCTCGGCGACCCCGGAATCCTCCTGTTTGACGAGCCCGTCAATGGGCTCGATCCCGAGGGCATCCGCTGGATTCGAGAATTCTTCCGTTCACTGGCCAGCGAGGGACGGACCGTTTTCGTGAGTTCGCACCTCATGAGTGAAATGGCCGTGAGTGCCGACCAAATCATCGTCATTGGGCGTGGTCGTTTCATCACCGCTGGTTCGGTCGACGAGTTGACCGCCTCCGCCACGGGGACGGTACTGGTCCGGTCCAACTCCTCCGATCGACTGCGCTCGCTGCTCACCGCAGCCCGTCAGGTCGAGGTGCTGAACGATGACGCCTTGAGCGTGACGGGCCTGAGCTGCGAGGCTATCGGTGAATTGGCTTTCGCTAACGGTATTGCCCTCCACGAGCTCACCCCGCAACGCGCCTCCTTGGAGGAAGTGTTCATGGACCTCACGGCCGATTCAGTCGAATACGGTCATCACAACCCGGAGCTCGCCTCGTGAACCCAACTCTCTGGTCCACCATTCACTCGGAATGGATTAAATTTCGCACCGTGCGGTCAACGGTCACCGGACTCGCCACCCTGATTGTTCTCACCTTGGGCATAGGTGTCATTATCTGCCTGGCGATCAAGGCGCACTGGGGTGACCCGGGGAGCCACTTTGATCACCTGCTCTTTGACCCCACCTCCGTTTCGCTCGGCGGGCTCTTCCTAGCGCAGTTCGCCGCCGGTGCCGTAGGGATCATCACGATTACGTCGGAGTACAACACTGGTTCGATTCGCACCACACTTTCGGCGGTCCCCCACCGAGCCCGACTCGTCGTGGCCAAGACCGTGGTGCTCTTTGCCTCCCTCACCGTCATCGGCGAGGTTGTCGTTTTTGCGGCGTTCACCATTGGCCAAGCTATTTTTCGCGGAACGGTTCCGACGGCTTCCTTTAACCAAGCGGGCGTATTGCGGGCCGTGCTCATGGCGGGTTTGTACGTGGCCCTTTTAACCGTCCTGGGTTTGGGCATCGGTCTGATACTTCGCACCACGGCCTTCAGCATCATCGTCTTCACGACCTTGCTTTTAATTCTGCCCATCATTGTCAATTTCTTGCCCAGCAGTTTGAAAGACGGCATTAACAAGTTTCTCCCGGCCAACTTAGGTTCGGCGATGTACGCTCCTCTGCCCACCGCCCAGAACTTCTCCTGGGGCGTAGCCACGCTGGTTCTTCTCTCCTACGTTGCCGTCGTGATCGTGGTGGGTACCGTTTTGATGCAGCGACGCGACGCGTAGTTCACCGTTTTTGACGGGCTAGGGAAAATAGTTACTGCCAAGTTACCCTTGCTGCCTTGCGGTCTCGCTAACACGAGTGGCGGGGGCCATAGAAAATCGGCCACCTGTGGCATAATTGAGGACCATGATTGACAAGCCCGAGAATGGCGCAACGCCCCTCGATCCCCTCGACGCCCAGTTCTACGGCGAAGGTATCCCCGTTGGCCTCCCCACCTTCGTTCCGAAGATTGGGGCCCACCTGCACAACCGGCGCAAGGTCAACAGTCCGCAGGAATTGCTGGACTTGCAAGAGTTGGTCCACTTCAAGTCTTCCCAGCAGGCGTGGTCCATTCGCAAGGACCTCATCGGCCTGATTCGCCGCGGTTCAGCCGGCGAGAAGGACGAGAGCTACCTGGACAAACTGCGTCGCGAAACCAAGCGAGGCAAGGCCGAATCTTCCACCTACGGCCTGGCCACCATCGGCGACCACCCCATCGTGCTCTACGCCATGAACTGGGACTTTTTCGCGGGATCCCTGGGGGTGGTTTCGGGTGAGGCCTTCCAGGCGGCCGCCGACCTCGCGATTTCCAAGAACCTACCCTTCGTGAGCGTCTACGTGTCGTCGGGCGTGCGCCAACACGAAAACTTCGCGGGACTCACCCAAATGACGCGCATGGTCGAAGCTATTCGTCATTACAAGGAGAAGGTGCAACTCCCCCAGGTCGCTATTTTGCTCGGCAACGTCTGGGGTGGCGTTTCCGCGTCGGCCGTCCCCAACGCCGACCTCATCTTGGCCACGTCGGGCACCGACTACGGCTTCGCCGGTCCCAACGTTATTGAAGCCTTCGAAGGTCTGAGCGTACCCGCCGGCTCCCAGAGCGCCGAAGCCAATTTGCTGGATCGCAATATCGACGTGGTACTGCGTGACGTGCCCGCGCTCGTGCGCTACCTAGGCGACATTCTCGGAGCGACGGCGCGTCCCGAAAAATCCGCACAGCTCAGCAGCGCGACCAAACCCACCCTGCGAAACGTTGCTGGACCCGACACCCGTCGCACCTTCGATTTTGGAAGCGTCGGGATTCACGGCCCCGATTTTGCCGTGGACCCCGAGGCCGAGTTTGTTCGACCCAGCGCCACGCGCACGCCTTCGCCCGACCCCGACGACGCGCTCGTGGAGCGCTACCAGGACTTAATGACCGACGCCAACCGCATCGACCTCGAATTCATTGCCCGCTACGCCTTCACCGAGACCCTCGCTCTCTACAACTACGTGGCCGAAACGAACTTCAAGCGCTACCCCGCCGTCGTGGGCGCCATCGCCAAAATCGGGGCGCAGCCCTTCGTGGTGGTAGGCACCCAACCTTCGTATCAGCGCATCGGTGACACCGTGGTCAAGCGTCCATCCAACCCCGGCCCCGAGGACTTCGACTACATGCAGCGCGTCTTGGAAATGGGTGAGCGCCTCGGGCTGCCAGCCCTCTTCATCACCGACACCCTGGGGGCGCGACCCACGCTGGAGAGCGAGCGACGTGGTCAATCGCGCGCCATTGCCAAAGCTATTTTGAAGGGCATTGACTACTCCCAACCCGTCATTACGGTCGTGGCGGGCGCGCTGGGCTCCGGTGGTGGTCTCGCCACGACGCCGCTGGCCGACCACGTCATCATGCTCGAAAAGGCCATGGCCTTCGTCGCCGAACCTCGTTCCGCCGCTTCCATCCTCTACAAGACCGCGACACCCACCCACGAACAGGTCAAGGTGACGGTCTCGACGATGCGCTCCACCGCGGCTGACCAACTCGACCTCGGCCTCGTCGACGAAGTGGTAGCGGAGGACGCGAATCCCTTCGTCACCGCCGAGTCACTGCACGCCAGCATCCTTAAGGCCTACGTGGAGCTCGCGGCGATGCCCAACAAGAAGTTGCGTCAGCGCCGCGCTGACCGCATCCGCGGCCTGCGAGCCTTCGACCTCGTCAAGCACTAGGTCCGAGTAACTCGGCCGAGTCCTGACCTAGTTCACGGGGACCACGGCGTATTACTGGCCGCTTCCCATCAATGCGCAGCGGCGAACGCATGCTGCGCACGCGGCCCCCCGGTACGTCCATCAGTCCCACGAAGTCACCCTCGCGTATCGTCGACTGAGCGAAGGCTTCGTCCACCGCCAAAATTGGGGCACAGGGAATGCCGGCTTCACTAAGGCGTTGCGCCCACTCCTCCTTCGTCTGGGTGGCGAAGCAGCGGTTCAAGGTGATCAGAAGGTTCTCCCGGTCTGCCACCCGCTCGGTGTTGCTCCCCCACTGGGCCGCGGCGACAAGCAGCGTCTCGTCCCCAATCACGTCGATCAGCCGGGCGAATTGCGCATCAGTGCCCACCGCCACCATGAGCTGGCCATCACTCGCGGTGAGGGGGCCGTAGGGGACGATACTGGGGTGTTCGTTACCTCGGCGAGTGGGGACGACATCAGCGGCCAGGTAGCCCTGGGCCTGATTTACCAACGCCGACATCGTCGACTCGAGCAGCGATGCTTCGAAGTGCCGGCCCGGTCGGCCGACTTGACGGGCCAGCAAGCCCGAGAGGAGCCCGATAGTGGCGTAGAGTCCGGTCACGACGTCGGCAATGGGTGCCCCCACCTTGGTGGGCGGTCCCTGGGCTTCCCCGGTCACGCTCATAATGCCCGAACGCGCCTGGGCTAGGACGTCGAAGGAGGGCTCGAGTGCCAGGGGCTGATCGGACGAGGCCCCCGTAACGCTGACCCACACGAGATCGGGATTAACCGCGCGCAACTCGGCAATATTCAGCGAGCGGTACTGACTGGGCAGGAAGTTTTCTATCACCGCGTCAGCTTGACCCAAGAGCTCCATAATGGCGGCCCGGTCGCGGGGATTGGTGAGGTCGGCGACCACGTTACGACGATGACGGTTCACACTTAGGTAGTAGGTAGAAAGGCCGTCGTAGGTCGGCGGCGCCATGGAACGCACCGGATCCCCGGCGGGACTCTCGACCTTTATGACGTCCGCGCCCAAGTCGCCAGCCACCATGCCGACCAGTGGACCCGCCACGACCCGAGCAAAATCGAGGATGCGAATACCCTCGAGCGGCAAGCCCGTGTCCTGATTGCTCTCATCAATGTTCCACCGCATTCTTCCACCCTAGAAGGTGGAGCGCGTCTGGGTTGGTCGCCTTAGCGAGACCGTGCCGGCAGCAAAAGAAAAACTGCCAGCCCAGCCCCGAGAGTCATAATCGAGACCACTCGACAGGTATCTTCAAAGCCGTGCATGAAGGCCGCGACGATGGCCGGGTGCAGTGCGCGCACCCGCGCGGGACCGAGGGCCGCGAAGGCTCGAAGCATTGAAGCCTGCGCCTCAGCAATGCGTCCGGGGGCGACTCCCGCCGAACGCAAAACACCCGCGATCTGCGTCGAGAACACGGTGGAGAACACGGATCCGACCACGGCCACCCCGAAGGTACCGCCCAATTCACGCGTCGTTTCGTTCACCGCCGCCCCCACCCCCACTTGACCGGGTCGCACGGTACCCATAATGGTCGCAGTAGCGGGCGAGGATATGCAGGCAAATCCCAGGGCCAACAACATCATGCTCAACACCACCGAGCCTAAGTAGGGCGAGTTGGCGGAGAGCGCCGACACCCAGAACAAGGCACAGCCCATTGTGACCAGTCCAAACGACACCACCCAACGAGCACCGATGCGGGCTTCGACTTTGGTGGCCACGGGAGCCGCCAGGGCGGTGACTACCGCAAAGGGCAGGGTGTGGACCCCCGCCGAAAAGGGCGTGTAACCCCGAATGAACTGGAAGTACTGCGTGACGACGAAAATAAAGCCGAAGAGGCAGAAAAAGCCTACGAAAATAGCGATCGCCGACCCCGAAAAACGACGATTCGAAAAAACGTGGACGTCAAGAATGGGGTGTGGATGACCTCGTTCGAAGCGAATGAAGACCGTGAGCAGCGCCACGCTCGCCGCCAGCACCAGCACCGTGGAGCGAGCGTGCCAACCCCAGGTCGGACCTTCGATGATGCCCCAGGTGAGCGAACTAACCCCCAGCACACCGAGTAGAAGTCCCCGAGCGTCGAGCGACCCTACGTCGGGGGATCGGGACTCGGTCACGAGCACAAGGCTCGCGCCTACGGCCACCAGACCGATGGGCACGCTGACGAGAAAGATTGAACCGTACCAGAAGTGATCGAGTAAGTAGCCCCCCACCAGGGGGCCCGTGGCGATAGCCACCCCCACCGTCGCACCCCAAACACCAAAGGCGGTCGCTCGCTCGCGAGAATCGACGAAAGTGGCGTTGAGAATGGACAGAGTCGCCGGGAAAATGAACGCGGCGCTCGCACCCATGGCGGCGCGCGCGAGGAGGAGCGCCAGTACGGAATGACTCTCGGCGGCGGCCAGCGAGAATAAGGAAAAGGCGACGAGACCCAGCTGCATAACTCGACGACGACCAAAACGATCGGCGAGCTCCCCGCCGGCCAGTAGCAGACCAGCGAAGGGCAGGGTGTAGGCATCAACAATCCACTGCAACGTGGCGTTGGACGCCGCGAGGCGAGCGGCCAGAGTGGGCAGGGCCACGTTGACGATGGTGTTATCCACCACCACCAAGAAGACGGCCAAACAAAGGGCGGCGAGGACGAACCAGGAACTACGCGATGATGCCGGCATGGTCAAGGGGGGAGGTGAACATGGTCTAACTATAGAAAGAAAGCCCACGGCTGGTGAGCATAGTTAGCGTCACGGCGTCGCTTCGAATGGCTCAGTGCGTAGGGAGTGTCGCAACCGCGGCCGTGCGGCGCGGCGGCTTCGTCGTCAACGACCCGCGACGTAGCTCGCCATGTGTCGGGCCACGTCGGCCACCGTATCCCACGCCCCGTCGATGTAGGGCCCGTGAAACAAGAATCCGTGCAGCATGCCTTCGGCCTCGACGAGCTCTACCGGCACGGCGAAGTGTTCGAGCAGGCCGGCGTAGGCCACCGCTTCGTCGCGCAGAGGATCACACTCGGAGACGATCACGATGGCTGGTGCCACTCCCGTGAGGTCGGTTGCCAGCAGTGGCGTCACCCGGGGATCAGTGTGGTCGGTGTGGTCGCCCAAGTAGCGCAAATAGTCGAGGCGGAAGTTGTCCATCTCTAAGAGGTAACCCGACCCGTACTGCTTGGAAGAATTCGTGACCAGATCAGGTCCCATGGTGGGATAAATGAGCACTTGACCCACGATCCCCAAATCCTCCTGGCGCAACTCAGCACTCACCACGGCCGCGATGGCGCCACCGGCCGAATCACCCATGAGCAAGAGTGGCGCGTCGGGCAGGTCAAAGGAACTACGGTGCGCCGCTACATAGCGGGTGACGTCAATGGCGTCATTGAGACCAGCGGGAAAAGGGAATTCCGGAGCGAGGCGGTAGTCCACCGAAAGGAAACGCATCGCCGTCGCCACGCTCAGCCGACGACACAAGTCGTCGTAGATATCAAGATCCCCTTCGACGAAGGAACCGCCGTGAAAGTACAGAACCAAAGCACCGTGCTCCTCGACGGGCGGCACGTAGAGACGAGCCCCCACCTGGTGGTCGCTCAAGTCAATCGATACGTCGCGCACCTCGGTCATGTTCACCTCTGGCCCCCGTGCGGCCAAGGCTTCGTCACGCCACTGCTGGCGTCGTTCAGCATAGGTGGTGTCGTCGGGGTGTATCGGGGCGGGCGTGGACGCCAAAAACGCAACGTAGTCCGGGTGCATAAGGCTCCTTTATGTAAAATCTTAGGTCGTCACGAGGTACCGACGCGTGAGAAATGAAGGTCACTTCCTAGCGTCCCGTTGAACCAAAACCACCCTCGCCGCGCGCGGAAGCGGGCAGTTCGGACACCTCGCGGTAGGTCACCTCGGGCACGGCCTGAATCACTAATTGAGCGATGCGGTCGCCCGCCCGCACCGTATACGGCGTCGTGGGATCGAGGTTGACGAGAGCCACTTTGAGTTCACCGCGGTACCCCGCATCGACCAGCCCAGGAGCGTTCACGCAGGTGACTCCGTGTTTGGATGAAAGTCCGGAGCGAGGGAGCACAAATCCGGCGTAGCCCTCGGGAATCGCAATCGCGAAGCCTAAGGCCACCATCGCTCGCCCCCCGCCCGGTGGAAGCGTGACTGTCTCGACCGCCACGAGGTCACATCCAGCGTCTCCCTGGTGGGCCACGCTTGGCAGCACCGCATCAGGGTGTAAGCGTTTCGTCAGAATATCCATGCACGGCAGGTTAGTTCTCCGGTCGATACTAAGTGGAGAAACTAAGATGGCCAGAATGTTGGCGTGGATGGATCTAGAAATGACGGGTCTCGAACCCCATCGTCACGTCATTGTCGAAATCGCCACTCTCCTTACTGACGACCATCTCAACATCGTCGCCGAAGGTCCTGATCTGGTCCTGCACGCGAGCGCCGAAGAGCTCTCCCACATGGGAGATTTCGTTACCACGATGCACACCAGCTCCGGCTTACTCCCCCAGATCATGGCCTCCACGATTACGGTCAACCAGGCCCAACAGGCGACGCTGGACTTTCTGCGCCAGCACATAAGCGAAGCTCGGACGGTTCCACTCTGCGGTAACTCCATTGGTACGGACCGACGATTTCTGCAGGAATACATGCCCGAACTCGAATCATTTTTCCATTACCGCAACGTGGACGTCTCAACCATCAAGGAACTCGCCCGTCGTTGGAATCCCGAGGTTCTGGCGGCTGCCGAGGAAAAGCCCTCGACTCACCGAGCGCTTGACGACATTCGCGCTTCGATCAGCGAACTCGTCCACTACCGGAACACCTTGTTCGCACCGCCGTCAACCACGAGCTAGACCACGCAGCCTTCGGCTTCTTGCACAAAGCGGAGGGGCTCGGGCCTCGCTGCTTCGCTGCGCGTCAGATTAGGGCCGTACTCGCCGACCGCTATTCCCGCACCAACGTTCAATGGCCCCGGCGAAACGCCGGGGCCATTGAACGGGGTACTGCGAACTACTAGCTACCGACGGTGTAGCTGTAGGGGATTTGAGCAATCTCGCTGAAGAAGGGCGAGGTCCCCGTGAGCTGCGACAAACCGACAAGCCAGTTACCGATTGATCCCGTTTCCAGGGACAGATTTCCAGTAACCGTCGTTCCCACTGCGGCGGTCGGGTTAATGGCCACCTGAATGTTCATCGTTTGACCAGGGAAGACGAGGGCACCAGTGCCCTGGTTCACCCCAAAGCTCATCAAGTATTCCTGCAAGTCACCAATGGAGGTGGTCACGGAGTCGTCGAAGGCCTTCGCGGTAAACGAGAAACCGGCAGTCGCGGTTTGGGTGGCGTCAACAGCAGTGGCGTCAGCTGGAGTGGCGTACGCCCAACCCTGCTGCCAAACACCTGACTCCACACCACCAGCCGGAGCGTAGGTGAGAGAGTTCCCATTCGTCGTGAGGTCGGGTGCGTTCTGCAACACGGAGAACTCGGGGTCACCGATCCACGATCCCACATCGAAGGTGGCGTTCACCGAACTGCTAAGCGTGGCCGTCACTGACGACGTCTGGGTGGGCACGTAGTAGACCCAGTAGTTGTTCAGCACCATGGTCGAAGGTTGACCGAAGAGGTCAAGGCTCGAGTAGGGACTGTAGGTTGCGCTCTGCGTGCTCCGAGCGTCAGTAGAGAGGAACATTGGCGTTAAGCCATTGTTCGTAATACTGACGGTCGCCATTGCACCGTTGGACATCGAGACCGTCGTTCCACTGCTGTTAGGCATGGTGGTCTTGACCGAAACAGCGTCCATCAAGATTTGGCCGTGGAACGGCGTCTGGAGCGTGTTGCCCACCACCGGGTTGGCGACCCACAATTCAAGCTGCCACGTTCCAGCCACGGGGTTTGCCGCGTACAGCGACAAGTAGGGCAACGCAACTTCACTGCCGGACTGGCTCAAGGTGTAGTTGGTGTCGTAGGCCTGCAGGTTTCCGCTGGGGTCAATGAGTGCACCCACGATCTGGTCGCCGGCAATGGAGCCCGCAGCCTCGAAGTTGGCCAACTCAATGTCAGCTTCAATGTTGGGGACACCAGCAGCTACGGGGAAGTTGAAGGTATTGGCCTGGCCGTAAACACCGGCGCGACCGTTACCACCCGTTATCACACCGCGGAAGTTACCTGCGCCACCAGCAATCGTGACGGCAACTCGCTCCGTGACCGGAATTGAAATGGTCTGCGTTGGTGATCCTGCTCCCGTTGGCGTTACCGAAGCCTGAATGGAAGCCGAGTAATCACCGGCAACATTCGGGAGGTACAAAACAACGCTCGTGGTACCCGTCTTACCAGCACCGAGGGAAAGACTGTTGTTCACCGGAATCGACGCCCAGTTCGCGTAGTCGGCTTCCCACTGAATCCTACCTGAGGTGCCCGTGCAGGAAGCACACCACGTGTTGGAGACAGTGAAGTACACCGCCGTCCACGTACCGGCCGCTGGCGATGCCACTTCGATGTTCGTGTGGTCGGCCAATCCCTGCGATTCGGAGTAGCCAGCGTAGTTACCACTGGGGTCAAACAGGGCCACGTGCAACACCGAACTTTGGCCCGTGAAGGTAAAGACACTCGCGAAGCTCACGTGGTCGGTCCCCGCAGGAACAGTAAAGTGCGTGGTCTGGTACGTCTCTTGAGCACCACTCCAAATTGGGAAGGTGGGCTGCGTCGACGTAACACTGGGGTCAAGGTTGAATGAGCCGGTCTCGTTTCCCGAAGGAGTCAACTGACGAGCGCTAAAGCTGATGCTCGCGGCCGTGTTCGACGTGTTCTGCAGGGAAATCTTCGAGGTGGTCTTTTGGCCAGCCTTACCCGACAAAGTCAAGGAGTTCGAAGTCATCAAGACGCTGCCCGAAGCACTGCCCTTAGCGGCGCCAATGGACTTAGCGAGCTGCACGGCGGCACCCACGTTAAGTAGTCCCACACCCTGTTCGGTGGCGGGAGCGTTGACGTCAGTGGCGGTACTCATCAAGATGTGCTTGATCATGCCAGGCGTTGGGTAGGCCCCAGCGTGGCTCGAGCGGTAGGCCTGAATCACGTCAGCGGCGGCGCCAGCGGTCAGCGGGGCTGACTCCGAGGTACCACCCGACATGGTCAAGTCGAATCCGCCACAGTCGGCGTAGGTGGGATTGGTCGAGCACAGTGCCCAGTTGAGGTCACCGGGCGCAACGAGGTCGACGGTGCGACCCGACTGCGTCATGCCGCCGGACGACAGACCGGAGATGTTGTTGTTGATCCACGAACCGTTACCAACGCCGGGGACGTTGTAGCCCCCGTAGAAATCCTGCGCGTAAGCGCGGAAAGTGGTCGAGGCGCCAACATTAATAACGTTGGGGTCGGAAGCGGGGGAACCAATGGTGTTGGTTGGCCCCGCGTCGCCTGAAGAAACCACCACGGTGACGCCGGCCGCCACGGCCGCGTCATTGGCAATTTTGACGGCGTCAGCGGTGGAGTCTCCCATGGGGTTGCCGCCGAAGGATTCGTTGAGCACCTTCACACCGTTCGCAATCGCGTACTGAATGGCCTGAACGAAACCTGAGGTGGTGGTCAAGTTGGCCTTGCCAAACACCTTGAGCGAGGTCATTGAAGCACCGGGAGCAACTCCCACAACCTTGATGTAGCAACCCGCGTTGTTGATGTTGTCGGGGTAGTTGTAGAGGTCGTAGGTTTGGTTGCCCTGCGCACCAATAGAGGAAGCGTCGAGGAACGCCTCGCCACCACCGGTACTGGCTCGGTTGCCGTCACCCGAGAAGTCGGGCTGAGCGGTGATGACGGGCGAGCCGGCATTCTGGCCGCCACTGTAGGCACCGTTGCGCTGGAAGTCCGGGTTCGTCGTATCGATGCCCTCAGCCATGAAGGCCACGCTCACACCCGTTCCGGTGAATCCGGCACTCCAGGCGGCGGGGGCGTTGATCGCAGTCACGGCTTCGGGATCGAGCTCGGGGGCGGCTTGCGTACCGCACTGTCCGACAGGATTGCCGTTGGCATCGACGGCGCCATTCGGCGTGCGGCTGATGTGCAGTCCCGAGGCGTGAGGGACGACGCTCGCCGTCGGTCCGTGGATGACTGCATTCGGCGCTACCAAAAGGACACCCTTGGTGACTTTAAGGAGGGCCGCTTCAGATGCCGAAACATTGGCGCTAACCGAGAGGGGCGCACTGGCCTGTGAGGTGACTCGTCCGCCAGAATTGGTAATGCTGGAGGCAATTGCCGCCAGGGCACTCGCAGTGGAGCCGCTCGACCCAGCTGCACCCTTGGCCAGCATGATCACCATCGGCGACGTCGTCACCGACGCTTGCGTGGGCGTCGCACCCGACATAGAAATCGCTGGTGTGACTAAAGCCACCGCCAGCGACATGGTCCATAACCTCTTCATATTTCCCCCCAAGCATCGTGGCTCCTAACCGCGATGAATTTGTCAGTTAAGAAAGGACAGTAATTGAAAGATTTGGTTCGTGCAAGTCATTACGCCAAATAAGACTGCGCACTGTGATTGAGGAAGGGCGGCTCGCGCACCGGATCCCATGGCGACAAGCGCAAAGAACCTGGAGCGGA
>CAIKNP010000011.1 GCA_903828785.1 uncultured Actinomycetes bacterium
AGGTTGGCTACAAGATCACCGATGACGGCAAGGTTCGCGTCTGTCGCAAATGTGGAGAGGTACTATGACGACGACTACACGTCCGCGCCTAAAGGTCCAGTACGACGAAAGCATTCGTCAGGCCCTGAAGGAAGAACTCGGACTCGCTAACATCATGCAGGTTCCGCGCCTGGAGAAGATTGTTCTCAATTCCGGTGTCGGACGCGCTACGCAGCAAGCTTCCTTGCTCGAAGGGGCGCAGCGTGACCTCGCACTCATCACCGGCCAAAAGCCGGTTGTGACGCGGGCCCGCAAGTCCATCTCCAGTTTCAAGTTGCGCGAAGAGCAGGCCATCGGTACCAAGGTCACCCTTCGTGGTGACCGGGCCTGGGAGTTCTTCGACCGACTGCTGAGCGTGGCCATCCCCCGTATTCGTGACTTCCGCGGCCTCTCGCCGAAGTCCTTTGACGGACACGGCAACTACACCTTTGGTGTTAACGACCAGTTGATCTTCGCGGAGATTGACTACGACAAGATTGACGCCCCACGCGGTTTCGACATCACGATCGTTACCTCGGCCTCCACCGACGAGCAAGGTCGCGCGTTTCTGCGCGCCTACGGCTTCCCTTTCAAGCAGGAGAATCGATAGTTCATGGCGAAGAAAGCCCTTCGAATCAAGCAGCAGCAGACGCCGAAGTTCTCGACGCGGGCCTACACCCGTTGCGAGCGCTGTGGTCGTCCCCGTTCGGTATACCGCAAGTTCGGCCTTTGCCGCATTTGCCTACGTGTCATGGTGCACGCGGGAGAAATCCCCGGCGTTACCAAGGCCAGTTGGTAAGGAGATCAGCACATGACTATGACTGACCCCATTGCCGACATGCTGACGCGCATTCGTAACGCGAATGCCGCCATGTTTGACACCGTAAAGATGCCCAGTTCCAAGCTCAAGGAGAATCTGGCCAAGGTCCTGGAGAAGGAAGGCTTTATTGCCGGCTTCACCGTGACCAAGGTTGAAGGTAAGCCGGGCATGACGCTGGAGATCACCCTGAAGTACTCCGAAGACCGTAAGAAGACCATTGTTGGTATCAAGCGCGTCTCGAAGCCCGGTCTTCGCATCTACAAGAAGTCCGACGAGATGCCCAAGGTGCTCGGTGGCGTGGGTGTGGCGGTCGTATCGACCAGCCACGGCCTCATGACCGACCGCCAGGCCCGCAAGGCCAAGCTCGGCGGCGAGGTGCTTTGTTATGTGTGGTAACTCGTTCATTGTTTTGGAGGTGTGCTGATGTCACGCATCGGTCGTAATCCCATCACGGTCCCCGCGGGCGTGACGATTGAGGTCGCCAACGGCGTCGTCACCGTCAAGGGTCCCAACGCGACCATGTCGCGCAACCTTCCCGAGGGCATCACGCTGGCTCAAGACGGTGACGTCTTGACCGTGGACCGCTCGAGTGAAGAGACGTCGCAGAAGTCCCTGCACGGCCTCACCCGCACCCTGGTTTCGAACATGGTGGTAGGCGTGACGACGGGTTGGGTCAAGGAACTCGAGATCATTGGCGTTGGTTACCGCGCCGCGACCTCGAACCCCGCCGTGCTCGACTTGGCGCTGGGCTTCTCCCACCCGGTGAAGTACAACGCGCCGGCCGGCGTCACCTTCGAAGTACCGTCGCCGACCCGCGTCATCATTAAGGGTCCGGACAAGGAAGTCGTCGGCCAAGTGGCGGCGTCTATTCGCAAGATTCGTAAGCCCGAGCCCTACAAGGGTAAGGGTGTTCGCTACCTCGGTGAAAAGGTTGCGCGCAAGGCTGGAAAGGCGGCGAAGTAATGGCTCGTTCAACTCGTGAATTGCGTGAACGTCGTCACGCTCGAATTCGTCGCAAGCTTTCGGGAACGGCGGCTCGTCCGCGCGTGGCCGTGAGTCGCACGAACAAGCACATCTCGGCGCAGATCATTGACGACACCGCTGGTGTTACCTTGGCGGCCGCTTCCTCAGTAGAGGGCGCGTTCAAGGACGTCAGTGGCGCCAACATTGAAGGCGCTAAGGCCGTGGCGGCGCAGTTGTCCGCCCGCGCTAAGGCCGCCGGCATTACGACCGTGGTCTTCGACCGCGGTGGCTTTGACTACCACGGTCGCGTGGCCGCCTTTGCGGACCAACTGCGCGCCGACGGACTGGAGTTTTAATGGACATTGAATCCTTTGAAGAGCGCACCATCAAGGTGAACCGCGTGTCCAAGGTCGTTAAGGGTGGACGTCGGTTCTCCTTCACCGCCCTTATGGTCATCGGTGACGGCAACGGCAAGGTCGGCCTGGGCTACGGTAAGGCCAAGGAAGCCGGTCTGGCCGTGCAGAAGGGTATCGAAGAAGCTCGCAAGAACCTCTTCGACGTCCCCCTCGCCGGCACGACGATCATTTATCCCGTCATTGGTGAAGCCGGTGCTGGTCGCGTGCTCTTGAAGCCCGCCGCCCCCGGTACCGGAGTTATCGCCGGTGGCGCCGCCCGGGCCATTTTGGAAATGGCCGGTGTCAAGGACATCATCGCGAAGTCGCTGGGGTCCTCCAACGGCATCAACGTGGCCCACGCCACCATTGAAGGCCTGAAGCAGCTGCGTCGTCCCGAAGAGCTGGCCGCCCTGCGCGACAAGCCCGCCGATCACGTTATTCCGGCGGGCACCCTGCGCGCCTACCGTGAGCGTCAGCGCGAAGCTGACCTGTTTAAGACGGAGGCGTCAGCATGAGCCAGTTGAAAGTTACGCAGATTCGTTCCGGTATCGGTACGAAGCCCAAGCACCGCGGTTCGCTGCGCGCGCTGGGACTGCGCGGTATTGGTCAGTCCAACGTCCTGCCCGACCGTCCAGAAATTCGCGGGATGATTGCTCGCGTGCCACACTTGGTCAAAGTAGAAGAGGTCAACGAATGAAGTTGCACGATCTAAGTTCACCCGCGGGGACAACGCACCGCAAGCGCATCCTGGGTCGCGGTATTGGTGGTAAGGGTGGAAAGACCGCCGGCCGTGGTACCAAGGGTCAGAAGGCTCGTCGCCAGATTCCCGCCGGTTTCGAAGGTGGTCAGTTGCCCACCCTGCAGCGCATCCCCAAGCTGAAGGGTTTCACGAACCCCTTCCGCGTGGAGTACACGCCCGTGAACCTCGACGCCCTCGTGGCCTTGGGTGTGAGCGAAATTAATCCTGACGTCTTGGTGGCCCACGGCTTGTTGCGTAAGAAGGATCTCGTGAAGATCCTCGGCCGCGGCGAACTCTCGACGGCGCTGCACGTTTCGGCGCACGGCTTCTCGGCGTCGGCCAAGGCCGCCATCGAGGCTGCCGGCGGAACGACCACTTCGGTGGACCTGCCCTTTAGCGTTCGTCCGCCAGCGGCGGGCAACCAGCACCAAAACCGCTAGGTTTAGTTACTGTGTTACGTCGCCTCTCGAACATCTTCCGGGTGCCGGACCTTCGCAATAAGGTCCTGTTCACCATCGCCGTAATCTGCCTGTACCAGCTGGGCGCCAACCTCCCCATTCCGGGTGTGAGTTGGTCCCAGGTGGCGCTGCTGGAGGCGAAGTCGAGTTCGAGTGGTGTGCTGGGGTTCTTGAACCTCTTCTCCGGTGGGGCCCTGACCCGTTTGGCCGTCTTTGGCCTCGGTGTCATGCCCTACATCACCTCGTCAATTGTTATTCAGTTGTTGACGACGGTCATCCCCAAGCTCACGCAGTGGCGTGATCAGGGGGCCGAGGGTCAAAAGCGCATTACCCAGGTCACGCGGTACTTGACCATTGGTCTGGCCCTGCTGCAGTCGACCGGATTGGTCTACGCCTTCCACGGCCACGACCAGGCCCTGCTCGGCTTCAACATTGACCTCATTCCTAACTTCAACTTCTGGCTCGGCCTCTTCATGGTGCTCATCATGACGGCGGGCACCGGTTTCGTGATGTGGTTGGCGGAACTCATTACCCAGCGCGGTATTGGGCAGGGCATGAGTATTTTGATTTTCTCCAACGTCGTTTCGAACCTGCCTACCGGTGGGCGAGCGGTATGGGCCGAAGGCGGGCCGACCAAGTTCACCGTCATTGTCGTTATCTCGCTCATCCTGCTGGTCTTCATTGTCTTCATGGACCAGGGTCAGCGCCGCATTCCGGTGACCTTCGCGCGACGCGTGGTGGGTCGCAAGGAAATGGGTGGTAACTCCACCTACATTCCTCTAAAGGTCAACCAGTCGGGCGTTATCCCCATCATCTTCGCTTCGTCGGTGCTCTACATTCCGGTCCTATTGGCCAACATCGTGCCCTGGGCCTGGTTCGTCAACTGGGTCAACAACTCGCTGCACCCGACCAGCTTCACCTACATCATCGCCGACTTTGTTTTGATCTTCGGCTTCACCTTCTTCTACGTCTACATCGCCTTCGAGCCTCACCAGCAGGCCGAGCAGTTGCGCCAGCAGGGTGGTTTCGTCCCCGGTATCCGTCCCGGCCAGCCCACCGAGGCCTACTTCTCGAAGATGCTCTCGCGACTCACCACCGTGGGGGCCGTGTTCTTGGCCTCCGTGGCCGTCGTGCCGGCGCTCATCATGGCCGTGTGGAACATCAACAAGTTCCCCTACTACGGCACCACCCTCCTCATCGCCACTGGCGTGGCCTTGCAGACCATGCAGCAGATTGACTCGCAGCTGATGATGCGCAATTACGAAGGCTTCCTGAAAAAGTAACGATGACCAATCGCGTCATCATCGTCGTCCTCGGCAAGCAGGGCGCCGGCAAGGGCACCCAGTGCAAGCGTTTGGCGCAGAGCCTGGGCATCCCGCACGTGTCTACCGGTGACATCCTGCGCGCCGCCGTGCGCGATAAGACCCCCCTGGGCCTCGAGGTGGAGGGCATTTTGACCGCCGGGGGACTGGTGAACGACGAACTGGTCGGTCGCTTGGTGAAGGAGCGCTTCGCCGAGGCGGACGCCCAAGGGGGTGCCTTGCTCGACGGGTACCCGCGCAATCAAGCCCAGGCCACTCTGCTCGAAGAGATCCTCGGTGACGACGGCATCAAGCTCGTTATAAATCTCGAGGTGTCCAGCGAAATGGTGGCTGAGCGGCTCAGCGCCCGCCGGGTGTGCCAGGAGTGCGGGGCAATCTACCGTGACACGGACATTGAAGCCATTTCGGGCACCTGCGAAAAGTGCGGCGGTGACGTCGTGCAGCGTCCCGACGACCAGCCCGAGGCTATTTTGCGCCGTCTGGCCACCTACGAGCTCGACACCGCCCCCCTGCTCAATTTCTACGAGGCCCGCGGGCTGCTGGTCGCGGTCGACGGCAATCAAACCACCGACGAGGTCACCGCGGCAATTTTGAACGTGGTGCGCGAGCGTCAACTCGCATGAGGCGCAACGCGAGCGAACTGGACAAAATGCGCAAGGCCGGCAAGGTGGTGGCCGAGATGCACGAAGCGACGCGCGCGGCCATTCGACCCGGTATCACCACCATGGACCTCAACAAAGTCGCCGCCGAGGTCATTGAGCGCCGCGGAGCGAGGTCGAACTTTCTGAACTACCACGGTTTCCCCGCGGTGATCTGCACCAGCCCCAACGACATGATCGTCCACGGTATCCCCGGCGACTACGTCTTGCGCGATGGTGACATCATCTCGGTGGACTGTGGCGCCATTGTCGAGGGCTACCACGGCGACGCCGCCTACACCGCTGGGGTGGGGGAGATCAGCGCCACCGCCAAGCGGCTCATTGAGGTGACCGAGCGTTCGATGTACGCGGGGATCGATCAGTTAACTATCGGCAATCGTCTCCACGAGGTTGGTCGGGCCGTCCAAAAAGTGGCCGAAGCGGCCGGCTTCTCGGTGGTGCGCGAGTACGTGGGTCACGCCATTGGCACGGCCATGCACGAAAGCCCTCAAGTACCCAACTACTGGCCCGGGAACCCCGGCCCGGTGTTGAAGGAGGGCATGGTCTTCGCCGTTGAGCCCATGGTCAACGTCGGAAGTTTTCACACCTACGTCTTAGAAGACGGCTGGGGAGTGATGACCCAAGACGGCCAGCTGTCGGCGCACTTTGAGCACACGATTGCCGTAACGGCGAACGGGCCCGAAATTTTCACGATTGCCTGAGCACGCGCCCGGCGCCTGCGGGGCAATGATCTCCTCGACAACGACGAAGCGGTGCGGGATTGTCGCAGAGGGGCCTTGGTCCCGACGCGAAAGGTCATGGCACCCAGCACCCAGGCGTTCACTACACGTCCGGGACGTCGTTTTGCCGTGAAACCGGCGCTCGCCACCCGCTGAAGGGTAATTGCTACTTGGAAAGCCGAGCAAGATCACGGCGCAGTGCCCAGATTCCTAGCCCGTCGGCCGGGGTGCGTCTGGCGAAGCTGACTCGCTGGGTGCTTGGTGGGCAGTGAGCAAAGACGGGTAGACTGTTTTTCCCGCGTTTGAGCAGCCGGCGAGCGCCCAAAACCGGCGGGGGAGATGACCCTTCTATCCTCGTTTTTGCATTATCAAGAAATTTCGGTAGAATAGTCAGCCGACCTATTTGAATAGGTCACCGTGGCGGAGTTCGTTGCTCCGTCGCGCCGCAGTTCCGCAACAAGGAGAAAGAACCTGAGTAAGCCAAAGGAAGACGCGTTCACCGTTGAGGGAACCGTCGTCGAGCCACTACCAAACGCCATGTTCCGTGTTGAACTGGAGAACGGGTACACCGTACTCGCGCACAGTTCGGGAAAAATGCGCATGCACCGCATCCGCATCCTCCCCGGTGACAAGGTGCAGGTAGAAATTACGCCCTACGACATGACCCGCGGCCGCATCACCTACCGCTACAAATAACTCACGTTCAGTAGAGATCGAGAAAGAACAGTATGAAGGTTCGCGCCAGCGTTAAGACCATGTGTGAGAAGTGCAAAGTCATTCGCCGGGCCGGTCACGTCCGCGTGATCTGCGAAAACCCCCGTCACAAGCAGCGTCAGGGCTAGGAGAGGAACGAGATGGCCCGTATTTCTGGAGTAGACATTCCCCGCGACAAGCGAACGGTGATTTCCCTCACCTACATCTTTGGCGTCGGGCCCACCAAGGCCAAAGAAATTTGTGCCGCCACCGAGATCGACGAGTCGACCCGCGTGAAGGAACTGACGGAAGCCGAAGTCAACAAGATTCGTGCCTACATCGACCAGAACCTCACCGTCGAGGGTGACCTGCGCCGCGACGTGGCCCAGGACATCAAGCGCAAGATGGAAATCAACTGCCTGCAGGGCGTTCGTCACCGCAAGGGCCTGCCGGTCCGCGGTCAGCGCACCCGCACCAACGCTCGCACCCGCAAGGGACCCAAGCGCACTGTCGCCGGTAAGAAGAAGGTAACGAAGTAATGGCTAAGCCCACCGCAGTTCGCAAGATGCGCAAGAAGGAGCGCAAGAACGTTGCCTTTGGCGTTGCGCACATCAAGAGCTCCTTCAACAACACCATCGTGTCCATCACCGACCCCGAGGGCAACGTGGTCGCGTGGGCCTCGTCGGGTCAGGTCGGCTTCAAGGGCTCGCGTAAGTCAACCCCCTACGCCGCCCAGTTGGCTGCTGAGAAGTGTGCCCGTGCCGCTATTGAGCACGGTGTGAAGAAAGTCGACGTTCTGGTGCGTGGCCCCGGATCGGGTCGTGAGACCGCGATTCGTTCAATCGCCGCCGCCGGCATCGAAGTGGTCGCCATCAAGGACGTCACTCCACTACCCCACAACGGCTGCCGCCCTAAGAAGCGGAAGCGAGGCTAAGGAAGATTATGGCTCGTTATACCGGACCCGTTTGCCGACTCTGTCGTCGTGAGCGCACCAAGTTGTACCTGAAGGGTGAGCGTTGCCACACCCTGAAGTGCCCCGTTTCTGAGAACTCGGAGCGCCAGAAGCGCGCCTTCCCACCCGGTCAGCACGGCGCTTCGCGCCAGCGACAGGGCAGTGAGTACCTGGGTCAGCTTCGTGAGAAGCAGAAGGCTCGTCGTATTTACGGCTTGCTCGAGAACCAGTTCCGCAACCTCTACGAAGAGGCCAGTCACCGTCCCGGCATGACCGGTACGAACCTGCTGCAGTTCCTCGAACTGCGCCTCGACAACGTCGCCTACCGCGCGACCTGGGGTGCCAGTCGCGCCCAGGCTCGCCAGCTCGTTCGCCACGGTCACGTGACCGTGAACGGCAAGCGCGTGACGATTCCTTCCTACCGCGTTCGTCCTGGTGAAGTCGTGGCCCTCAAGGCCGTCACCCGTGACAACTTCAACGTCGTTCGTAACCGTGACGTGCTCGACCGCAGTGTTCCGGGTTGGCTCGAAACGGGCGACAACGGCTTTAGCGTCACCGTACGCGTCATCCCCGCCCGCGAACAGATCGACGAGTCGATCAAGGAACAGCTCATCGTTGAGCTGTACTCCAAGTAGTCGCCCCCACCCTCAGATCGTAAGGAGTTCCCATGTTGCTGATTCAACGCCCCACTATCGAAGCCGTAGGCGACGAAGTACAAAACCGACAGACGTTCCGCATTGGACCGCTCGACACTGGCTTCGGTCACACGCTGGGTAATTCCCTGCGTCGTACCCTGCTCTCGTCGATTCCCGGTGCCGCCGCGACGCGCGTGAAGTTCGACGCCGTGTTGCACGAGTTCGACGTGATTCCTTACGTGAAGGAAGACGTCCAGGACATCTGCCTCAACTTGAAGGACCTTCTGGTGCGTATGTACTCCGAAGAGCCCGTGGAGTTGCGTCTCGCCAAGACCGGAGAGGGCCCGGTGTACGCCAGCGACCTCTCTACGACGGCCGACGTGGAAATCCTGAACCCCGACCTTCAGTTGGCCTACCTCACCGACCCCAAGGCCGAACTGGCCTTCACCCTCACGGTGGAGCAGGGTAAGGGCTACGTCGGTGCTGACGGTAACAAGGGTTCCTCGACCATTGGCGTCATCCCACTGGACTCGATCTTCACCCCCGTTCGCCGCGTCAGCATCATCGTGGAGCCGAAGCGTTCCGAGCAGTCGCGCGACCAGGACATGCTGATCATCGACATCGAAACCGATGGTTCCATCACCCCGCAGGACGCCCTGGCGTCGTCGGGCAAGACCCTCGGCGAGCTCATCACCATCATCGCCACCTTGAACCTTGACGCTCCGGCCCCCAAGTTGGGCGACGTCGGTGCGGCGCAGGCCGAGGCCAGCGAACTCGACAACACCCGGATTGAAGACCTTGGTCTGTCCGAGCGTTCACGTAACTGCCTTAAGCGCGCCGGTATCAACACCATCGCGCAACTCATCAACGCCACCGAGCGCGACCTCACCTCGATTACGAACTTTGGCGCAACGTCGCTGAAGGACGTGGTGGACCGCCTCGAAGAGCGTGGCCTGTCACTGCGGATAGAGGACTAATCATGCTGGGTGCACCAAAAAAGGGAAAGCGTTTCGGCGGTAGTGCGAGTCACCAGAAGGCCATGATGGGCAACCTGGTGGCCTCACTGATCGCCGCCGAAGGTATCGTGACCACCGAGGCCAAGGCCAAGGCCTTGCGACCCATCGTGGAGAAGGTCATTACGGCCGCCAAGAACTCGCCCGAAGGTTCCGTTCACGCGCAGCGTCGCGTGGTGGGCTTCATTCGTGACAAGGACATGGCCCACAAGCTGTTCACCGAGATTGCTCCTCGCTACAGTGACCGTCCTGGTGGGTACACCCGGATCCTGAAGCTCGGGCCGCGTCAGGGCGACAACGCCCCCATGGCGCGCATTGAGCTCGTCTGAGGAACTGATTGACGCCACCCAACGGTGGCGTCTGGACCTCGCCTACGACGGCGCTGGTCTCTTCGGTTTCGCCTTTCAGCCCACGCTGACCACCGTCACCGGTCTCCTCCGTGAGACCTTGGCCTCCACCCTGCGCCTCGACGAGGAACCGGTCATCATCGGGGCCGGTCGAACCGACACGGGGGTGCACGCCTTCGCCCAAGTCATCCACGTCGACCTACCCGATCCGATGTTCCGCGACAATCGCGCCCCTGACGAAGAGCGTTTGACGACCGCCCTCAACTTGCAACTACGAGGACGCATTCGCGTCCTGAAAGCCCAGAAGGTCTCTAAGGACTTTCACGCTCGCTTCTCCGCCCAGTGGCGCTGTTACCGCTACCTGGTCCTCGAGACTCGGCCTCCAGCCCTCGCCCTGCACGACGCGTGGAGTTGGGCGGTGGAGGGCCCTCTCGACCTGGCGGCGATGAACCGGGCCTGTGCCGACATCATTGGTACCCACGACTTCCGGGCCTTTTGTCGACGTCCGGTGGACAAGACGCCCGACGAAGCACTACGTCGACACGTGCTCGATGCCACCTGGGAACGTCTCGAGGACCAGTGGCAAATGAGTCCCGAGCGGGCCCCGGCGGTACGATTTACCATTCGAGCCGAGAGTTTTTGCCACAACATGGTGCGCAGTCTCACCTCGACCTTCGTGGCGATTGGCCGGGGCCGATTGCCCGAAAGTGAGGTCAGCACTAGACTTTTGAGTGCTGACCGCTTGCACCTACCCCCGCCCGCACCCGCGGCGGGCCTAAGTTTGATCGGGGTTGGTTACGACGCATTTGCCGGAGGGCCCTCTGGTTTTGTAGGCTAGGTAGTCCCCCGTGTAGCCAGGGGTTTGAATTTTGATCGCTGAAGGAAGAACTGTGCGTACGTACTCACCGAAAGAAAAAGAAATCACGCGCGAGTGGCACGTGATTGACGCCGAAGGTCTTGTCCTCGGACGCCTCTCGACCGTCGCCGCCAGCCTGCTTCGCGGCAAGCACCGTCCCTACTTCGCCCCCCACATGGACACCGGTGACTTCGTGGTCATCGTTAACGCCGACAAGATTGTCGTGACCGCCAACAAGCTCGCGCAGAACTTCCGCTACCGCCACTCCGGGTACCCCGGTGGTATTCGCTCGACCTCGTGGCAGGCCCTCTACGACACCGACCCGGTCAAGTTGGTCTTCGACTCGATCAAGGGCATGGTTCCCAAGAACCGCCTTGGTCGCGCACAGATGGGCAAGCTTTTCGTCTACGCCGGACCCAGCCACCCCCACACCGCGCAGCAGCCTTCGCAGTTTGACACCTCGGCGATTCGCCGCGGCTAAGGAGAATTTTCGTGACTACCCCATTGACTCAGACCACCGGCCGCCGCAAGGAAGCCGTCGCCCGCGTGATGTTGCGCCCCGGCACCGGCACCATCACCATTAACAAGCGCGCCTTCGACAACTACTTCACCTCGGCGACGCACCGCCAGATGGTGATGGAGCCCATGCGTCTTACCGACACCGTCGAGACCTACGACGTCGTGGCCACCATCGAAGGTGGCGGCATGGCCGGCCAGGCCGGCGCCCTTCGCCTCGGCATCGCACGTTCCTTGCTGGAGCTGAACGAAGAAGTTCGTCCCACCCTGAAGAAGTCTGGTCTGCTTACGCGCGACTCGCGTAAGAAGGAGACCAAGAAGTACGGTCTCAAGAAGGCCCGTAAGGCTCCCCAGTACTCGAAGCGATAATGCCCTCGCCGGTGACATTCGGCACGGATGGTATTCGCGGGAGAGCGTTCGACGAGATTACCGTCGACCTCGCCTACCGTTTGGGTTACGCCGTTGGCGTGGTCTTTCACGCTCCCGCCCTCGTGGGTTACGACACCCGAGAGAGTTCCCCCATTCTGGCGTCGGCCGTGCTGGCCGGATTAGCTGACGCGGGGGCCCAAGGAAGCAACCTGGGCGTCATAACGACGCCTGGCGTGGCCGTGATTGCCCAGCAACGTCAGGGGGTCGGCGTCGTCGTCTCGGCTTCGCACAACCCCTACTACGACAACGGACTTAAGGTGCTGGGTCTCGGTGGCAGCAAGCTGGACTTAGCCACCGAAGCGGCCGTGGCGGCGGCCTTGCTGAGCGCCCCTTCGGCCCCGGACCCCCACTTCGCAGAAGTGCCCGTGGACCCCACCGCGGCCGCTGACTACACCGCGCACCTTCGCCGGGCGGTGCCCGGCGACGTAGCCGCCTTGCACGTCGTGCTCGACTGCGCGAACGGCGCCGCTTCACACCTCGCCGAGGAACTCTTTCGCGCCGCCGGGGCCGAGGTCTCGGTGCTGCACAATACGCCCGACGGCCACAACATCAACGAACACTGCGGGTCGACCCACCCCGACTCCTTGGTGGCCGAAGTACGGCGCCTGAACGCTGACCTGGGGCTGGCCTTTGACGGGGACGCCGATCGACTCATCGCCGTGGACGCGACGGGTGCCGTTCGTGACGGTGACGACTTGATGGTGCTCTTCGCCCTCGATCGCCCCGACGTTCGCGCCAGCGGTGTGGTGCTGACGTCGATGAGCAACTTAGGACTTCGCCGAGCCTTGAGTGAGGCGGGTATCACCATCGTCGAGACCGACGTGGGCGACCGTAATGTGCTCATCGCCCTCGAGGAGCGCGACTGGAATTTTGGTGGAGAGCAGAGCGGTCACTTAATCTTCCGTGACCATAGTCCTACCGGCGACGGATTGTTGACCGGACTGCACCTCGCTGAGTTAGTGCGGCGTCGCGGACCGCTGGCGACCCTGGCCAACGAGGCCTGGCAGCGCGTGCCCCAAGTCCTCGTGAACGTCAGCCGCAGTGCCTACGACGAGGAGTACGTGCAGGGTGTTTTTCGCGAACTCTGTCTCACCCACGCCGTCGCGCCGGAGGATGTGCGCCTCCTTATTCGCCGTTCCGGCACGGAACCCTTGGTCCGCGTCATGGTCGAAGCCATCGACGGAGCCTTCGTTGACGCCTTCGCTCGACGAGTCGCTGATTACTTCAGTGCGGCCCAGTTGCGCCTTCCCGACTGACCGAGACCCCCAACTAGACTGCACCCGTGTGCGGCATCATTGGCGTCGTTGGATCGACGGAAGCGTTGGCCACGTTGCTCGACGGTCTCGAGCGACTGGAGTACCGCGGCTACGACTCGGCCGGCGTCGCCCTGGTGCGACCAGGATCCACCTGGCGGGCCCGTAGCGCGGCCGGAACGACCTCGGTCGCGGCCCTGCGCGAACAGTGCTTGGCTGCCCCCGAGGGGTACTTCTCGGGCATTGGCCACACCCGCTGGGCCACCCACGGCGCCCCCGAAGCCGTCAATGCGCACCCCCACCTCGACTGTTCGGGCAAGGTGGCCATCATTCATAACGGCATTATCGAGAATCACGCCGTCTTGCGCGAACAGCTGCTCACTCGTGGGCACGTTTTCACCTCGGCCACCGACTCCGAAGTGGTGGCGCACCTCATCGAGGAGCAGCGCCGTGGCGGGGCTGATCTGCTCGAATCCGTTCGCCGCACACTGGGCGACATTCGCGGGGCCTTCGCCCTCGCCGTGGTGGACGCTTCCGAACCCGACGTCATCGTGGCCGCGCGGCGCATCTCCCCCCTGGTGGTGGGTACGGCCCCCGGGGTCACCTACCTGGCCTCGGACGTTCCGGCGATGTGGGGTCGCGCGGAGAACTTCTACGTGGTTGACGATGACGAAATCGTTCGACTGGTTCCCGCCGGATGCTCGGCCATTGACCTCGACGGTACTCCGGTGCGTCTGCGGGCCCTGCAGGTGGACTGGGACCTGGAAACGGCGCAGCTCGACGGCTTCGACGACTTCATGTCCAAGGAAATCGCCGAGCAACCCCACGCGGTGCGCAACACCCTGCTCGATCGTCGCCGTGAGGACGGAAGCATCACCTTTGACGAGATCCGTATCAGTGATGACGAATTGCGGCGAGTGCGCCGCGTGGTCCTCGTCGCCTGTGGGACCTCCCTTCACGCCGCCCACATCGCCAAGTACGCGATTGAGCGCTGGGCCCGACTCAGCGTCGAGGTGGAGATCGCCAGTGAGTACCACTACCGTGATCCCCTGGTCGAGGTGGGCACCCTGGTCATCGGCATCTCCCAGTCCGGTGAAACCATTGACACCATCCAAGCCACGCGGGAGGCCAAGCGACGCGGCGCCACCGTGCTGGCGGTGTGCAACGTGGTGGACGCCTCGCTCGCGCGCGACGCCGACGCCGTGCTCTACACTCGCGCCGGGCTCGAGGTCTCCGTGGCCTCCACCAAGGCCTACGTCGCGCAGATCGCGGCGCTGGAGATACTGGCTCTTCGTCTCGCCCAGCTGCGCGGAACGCTGACGCCTTTCGACATCGACGAGCACCTGGGCGCGCTGCTTGCGGTGCCTGATCTCATTGCCACGGCCCTGCGCACGGCCCCCGCGGTGCGGGCCGTCGCGACCGAACTCTTGGGTGCTCGGGATTACTTCTTCATTGGTCGTCACCTGGGTTTTCCCACCGCCCTCGAAGGTGCCCTCAAGTTGAAAGAAATTACCTACCTCCACGCCGAGGGTTACGCGGCGGGCGAATTGAAGCACGGTCCCCTGGCCTTAATTGAGCCCGGCGTGGTCGTCGTCGCGGTGGTGACTGATGAACTGCTGCACGACAAGATGATGTCCAACCTGGCGGAAGTCAAGGCCCGCGGGGCCTCGGTGGTAGCGGTCGCTCGTGAGGACGACCGGCGTATTGACGCCGTGGCGGACTTCGTGCTGCGGGTCCCTTCAGCCCACCCCATGCTGGCCCCCATGGTGGACATCATCCCCCTGCAACTCCTCGCCTACGAATTGGCCCGCGGACTCGGTCGCAACGTTGACCGACCACGCAACCTCGCCAAGACGGTGACGGTCGAATAATGGGCGTCGTGGGGATTGGGGTCGACGTCGTGGACGTGGAGCGCTTCGCCGCCCTGCTCGAGCGGCGTCCCCAGATCGCGAACAAGCTCTTTACCTCGGGCGAGCTGCGTGACGCCGCGAAAGCACCCGAGCGTTTGGCGGCCCGTTTCGCCGCTAAGGAGGCCGTGCTCAAGGCACTGAGCGCTGGTCTGGGGGCCGCGCGCTGGCACGACATCGAAGTCGAACGCGAGGACTCCGGCGCGCCGCGCATTGGACTGCACGGAAGGGCGCAGCAGCTCGCGACCTCGCGGGGCGTCGTGCGCCTGCACGTGTCCCTGTCGCACACGCGGCACACGGCGACGGCCTTCGTGGTGGGGGAGGGCGAGTGACCGCCGTTGCCTCGCGGCGTCCCACCCGCGTCCTCATTTCGCGCTCGGCCCTCGAGCACAATCTTGGGGTGATGCGCACCCTCGCCCAGGGCGCCAAACTTTGCGCCATCTTAAAGAGCGACGGGTACGGTCACGGAGCCACCACCATCGCCAGCGTGTTGGGCGAGGGCGTGGATCTTCTGGCGGTCGCCCTGCTCGACGAGGCCCTCGAACTTCGTGAGGCCGACGTCACGGTGCCCATCCTGATCTTGTCCGAAGTACCTCTCGAGCACCTCGCCCTGGCCATCGAACAAGGCTTTACGCTCACCGTCTCGTCCCTGGCGGGTGCCCAGCAGGTGCGCGACACTGTGGCGGGCACGTCGGCCGAGGTGCGCGTGCATATAAAAGTCGATACCGGTATGTACCGACAAGGGGTGGCACCCCACGAAGTCACTGCGCTCGCCCAGGTGCTCCTCGACGCGGACGTCCTCATTGAAGGGCTGTACACGCATTTTCCAGTGGCCGATGGAGAAAGCGAGGAGGCGCGTAACTTCACCGCGGCGCAAAGTGCGCAACTCGACGATGCCTTGGCCCACCTACGGGCTCGGGGGCTAGAGGTGCCCCTGGTCCACGAGGCCAACAGCGCCGCCAGCATCGCCCACCCCCGCAGCCACCGCAGCATGATTCGCTCCGGTCTCACGCTCTACGGCTACGCGCCCGAACCCTGGCTCGCCGAGGAGCTTGCGCGCCGTGGCCTCACGCTGCGTCCCGTGCTTCGTTTGACCTCGGCTGTGACGGCCCTTCGCCGCGTGAGTGCTGGTGAACGCCCCAGTTACGGCCGGGCGCGAGCCCTGCCGGCCGACGCCACGGTGGTAACCATTCCGGTCGGCTACGCCGACGGCTACCCCCGCCTTCTCTCCACCAGCGGTGAGGTCCTGATTCGGGGCCAGCGCTTCCCCCTCGCGGGGCGGGTCACGATGGACCAGATTGTCGTCGACGTCGGGGACGCGCCGGTGCAGGTGGGGGACGAAGTTGTTCTCCTGGGGTCCAGTGGGGACGAGAGCATTGACGCCCAAGACTGGGCCCGCTGGTCGCAGACCGTCCACTGGGAGATCCTCACGCGACTAGGACCACGCATCGTTCGCGTCGTGGTGGACTAAGCGTGCTGGACGTCGCGGCCGCGTCGGTCTGCCGACGTTGTGCCTTACACGAGACCCGCCAGCGCGTCGTCATCGGTGCTGGTCCCCTCGACGCCCGTCTCCTGGTCGTTGGCGAAGCGCCCGGCCGCCGCGAGGATGAGGGTGGTGAACCCTTCATTGGCCGCAGTGGTCAACTGTTAACCCGGCTCATCGCCGAGGAGCTGGGTCTCGGCCGCGAGGAGTACTACATCACCAACGTTGTTAAGTGCCGCCCGCCGAACAATCGCCCACCTTCGCAGCCGGAACGGGAGGCCTGTCGGCCCTGGCTCGAGGAGCAACTGCGCAGCCAGAACCCCGCCGTCATCCTCTGCGCTGGGGCCACGGCGGCCCGAGCGGTGCTGGGTTCGTCTTCTCCCGTGGGCACCCTGCACGGACAGATTTTCACGGTCTTCGGGGCGAGCGCCCTGGCGACCTATCATCCGGCCGCCGCGCTGCGTGGAGGTTCTAACGTAGAACGCGTGATGCGCGCCGATCTCGTCCTCGTCAAAGAGCTCCTAGGGCGATGACCTTCACGCGCTACTGCTCGAGTGACGAGGCCTCCCAGGCCGCGGGGGAGTCCTTCGCCGCCGTGTTGCGCCCCGGCGACATCGTGTTGCTCTCGGGCCCCCTGGGGGCTGGAAAGACCACCTTCACCAAGGGGGTGGCCCGGGGACTGGGCGTGGTCGAGCGAGTGACGAGCCCCACCTTCACTATGGTGCGCCAACACGACGCTCATAATGACCAGGGCATTACGACGCTGCACCACTGCGACGTGTATCGAGTGGAGAACCTGGGGGAAGTGCTGGACCTCGATCTGGGGGAATTAGTTGAGGAGTCGGCCGTCGTCCTGGTGGAGTGGGGCGAATTGGCCTCCTCCATCTTTGGCCGCGAGGTGCTCACTATCGCCATCTCCTTGCCCGATGAGAGTGACGATCGACTGATCAGCGTGGCGGGCGCGATTGACCAGGAGCGAGCCCGCCAACTGCAGCGTTGGAGTGACTCGTGAATATTCTCGCCATCGAAACCGCCACCACCGCCTGCGCGGTGGGACTGGCCACGACCTCGGGCTTCGAGATGGGCTGGGTGGTCGACGAGGACCGTCACCACACCGAAGCCCTCACCATGGCTATTGATCGCGTGCTGCGCGAGTTCTCCCTACGCCCCCGGGACCTCGACCGCGTCGTGGTTGACCGTGGACCTGGTCTCTTCACCGGACTGCGAGTGGGGCTCGCCACCGCCATCGGGCTCACCGACGCCCTCGGCATTGATCTGGTGGGCGTGAGCTCGCTCGAACTCTTGGCCCACGGGGCCCAGAGTGAAGGAGTGCGCGGGACACTGGTCGGGGCGGTGGATGGGCGACGAGGCGAAGTGTTCGTCCAAACCTTCCACCTGGACGAAGTCGTGACGGCGCTGTCGCCGCCCCGCGTGGCCACCCCCAGTGAAGTGGCCCTCGAGTGGGCGACGCCCTCGGCGCCGGTGACCTTCGCCGGAGACGGGGTGTTGCGCTACCGCCAGACCTTTGCCGCGCTGGGGCACGCGACGCTGCTCGATCAGGCCTTGCCCTCCACCTCCGCGGCCCTGCGACTGGCCCGTAGTCGTCCCCCGCAGTCCTTCGTCGAACCGCTCTACTTACGTGAGGCTGATGCGGTGGCGAACTTCTCCACTCGGGAGCGCTCGTGAACTGGCTGGTGCGACGAGCGAGTGAGGCCGACCTCGGCGCGATCCTGGTCATCGAGGAAACGCAGTTTCCCGAGCCCTGGACCAGGTCAATGCTGCTCGACGAGCTGCGCAATCTCGATACCCGTCGCTACACCGTGGTGGAGCACGAGGGTCAGGTACTGGGCTACCTCGGATTGATGTACGTCATGAAAGACGAGATGCACGTCAACACCATTGGCGTGCGCGCGGGTTTCGAAGGGCGAGGTATTGCTACCAGTCTGCTGCGCGATGGCTGGGATGACGCTCGACAACGCGGTGTTGAGCGGGTCACGCTCGAAGTCGCCGTTGGGAATACCCGCGCCCAGCAGCTCTACTACCGCTTCGGCTTTAAGCCGGTGGGTGTTCGAAAGAACTACTACGAAAAGACGAAGGAAGACGCCCTCATCCTGTGGACGGAACTGGCCGACTGGGCCGCCGCGCCCGAGCCTAAGGTGAAACGATGACCTTGGCTCTCGCCATTGAAACCAGTTGTGACGACACGGCCGCCGCGGTCGTCGACGACGCCCTGCACGTGCATTCCTCGGTGATCGAGTCATCCATCGACCAGCACCGCGCCTTCGGTGGCGTCGTGCCCGAAATCGCCGGGCGCGCCCACTTAGCCACTATTGGCCCGGTGGTTCGTCGGGCCCTCGAAGACGCGGGTCTGGACCCTCACGCTCCGGCCATTGACGTCGTGGCGGTGACCAGCGGTCCGGGGCTCATTGGTTCACTCCTCATAGGTCTCTCGGCCGCGAAGGCCTACGCTCTCGCTTGGGACAAACCCTTCGTCGGGGTGAACCACTTGGAGGGGCACCTCTTCGCCCCCCTGCTCGAGCGGCCCGACCTCGATTGGCCACTGGTGACCCTGCTGGTGTCGGGTGGTCACTCCATGCTGGTACTGCAGCGGGGTCCTGGGGACCACGAGGTGCTCGGTGAAACGATTGATGACGCCGCCGGCGAGGCCTACGACAAAGTGGCGCGCTGGCTCGGCCTGCCCTATCCCGGGGGTCCCGAGATTGACCGCTTGGCGGCTCAGGGGTCCTCGAAGGCTCTCAAACTCCCCGTCTCGATGACCGGGGCTGGTTTCGATTTCTCTTTTTCGGGTCTCAAGACGGCGGTGGTGCGCGCCACGGAGAAACAACGCGATGTTTCACTCGCCGACGTCGCCGCCTCCTTCCAGGCGGCGGTGGCCGAACAGCTCTTGCGTAAATTGCGCGCGGTGCTGGAGCAACGCGAGGTTCGAGGTGTGGCCCTGGCGGGGGGCGTAGCGGCCAATTCGGCCTTACGCCGAGGGGTCGAACAACTAGCCCTCGAATACGCGGTTCCCAGTTACCTACCCTCACTCGCCATGTGCACCGATAATGCAGCCATGATTGCCGCAGCGGGCTTGCACCGATTTCTAAAAGACGGAGCGAGTGATCGCTCCCTATCGGCCCGTCCCAACTGGCCATTAACGGAGCTCGTATGAGTGAGCGTTGGATTCCCTTTGATGTCGCCGACGCCGACGAAAATCCTTTTCGCCAGTTCGTGAAGTGGTTCGACGAAGGTGGACGCGAGATGCGCGAACGCGAGGCCATCGCCTTGACGACGGTGTCACTCGATGGTCGGCCCAGCACGCGCATGGTGCTGTTGCGCCACTTCGACGACACCAGCTTCGGGTGGTTCACTAACTACGAATCGCGCAAGGGTCGGGCGCTACTGGAGAATCCGGTCGGCGCCCTGCTCTGGTACTGCGAACCATTGGGTCGTCAAATTCGCATTGAGGGGGCGGTGGCGCCAATGACGGCGGCGGCGTCGGACGAGTACTTCGCGAGTCGGCCGCGTGGTCACCAGCTCGGGGCGTGGGCCTCGCAGCAGAGCCGCCCGCTCGAGAGCCGCGCCGCCTTCGACGCTCGGTTAGGCGAAGTGGAAGAAGAGTTCGCCGGTCGCGACATTCCTCGCCCGCCCTACTGGGGAGGATTTCTGTTGACCCCCGACCTCTTCGAGTTCTGGCAGCATCGCCAGAACCGACTGCACGATCGAGCCATCTATAACCGAGACGGCGACGGTTGGTCCCGGGGTCGATGGGCGCCCTAGTAGACCAGGAGCGCGCAGCCAGTGAGGAAGAGCATTCCTAACGCCAGCGCAATCCATCGATCGGGGATAATGAATGTGGCGGCCTCGCGCTTGAGGTGAAAGACCTGGCGAGTTTCCCAGATACTTCGAATGAAGACCGACATGACGACCACGTACCCGAGCACGTAAATCTTGTCCATCAGCACGATGGGAACGACGTCAGGGAGCGAGTTGGCGTACCCCTGCTGGATCAAGATCACGGTGAGTAGGGCAGTCCCGGCGAGGGCGATTCGCGAGATCTCGTGCTCGGGTTTAATCAGCAAGACACTCAACGACGCGATGAGGGCAATGAGGAGGGGGAGAAATAATTTTCCCCAGAAGTGCGACGTCGGTCGAGCCACGGAGATGGTGTAGACCCCGAGGGACCAGTTCGAGTACTGCGAAGCCAAATCGGGGTTGCCAAAATCGGTCTGGTAGTGCTTGACGTAGGAGGAGTAGGTCACACTCTCGGTGGCCCAATTAGCGACGACGAGGTGCTGATCGAAACTGCGCTGAGGGTCGGGAAGATACACCAGCTGGCTGAAGTCATCGGTGGTGTTTTCGAAGCGGATCTGGAGCTTTTGGGTATCGAAGGGGAAACGGGCGAGGTCGTAATCAGCCGCGAAACCTACTTGGTAGTACGCCAACTGGTAGTAGTCACCGTTAGACAGTTTGGTGGGCGCCTCCTGCCCGGCGGCGTTGGTGTAGGAGTAGGTCACGCTAAAGTTCGACACCGCGTTCGACGAGTTATCAAAGGCCATGCTGGTAACCGGGTCGATGTAGGCGGCGTCGTGGGGGTGAGGCTTCCAGCGGAACCACATGTAGAAGTTCATATTCCAGGTGTCGTGGGTTAAATCAATGGCGTACGTCTGGATGGGCTCAATGCCCCAGTAGACGATTTCGGCGCCCTTGGCCAGACTCGACGCCCTAAACACTTCTCCACGGGCAATCGAGAATCCCTTGACCGTCGAAAAGGAAATTCCTGGATTTCGAGCGGGAGCCGCTGTGGCGGCCGAACTGGCGAGGACACTTAGGCCCAGCCCCACCCCGATGGCTAGTAGTAGGCCCGCCAAGACGGCAGAAGCTGTTTGGCGCACCACCAGATACTAAGTCGTCCGGCCGGGGGTCGCGGACCAAAATGGCAAACAGCTGGCCAGAAGCTCCCTGATGTTTGTAGTTGGCACTCGGGGTGGTACTCTGCTAAATTGGCACTCGTAAGGTTTGAGTGCTAATCAACCAGGAGGCAATAAGAAATGAAGTTACAACCGCTCGAAGACCGCATTGTGGTCCGTCCCAACGTCGCCGAAGCAACGACGGCCTCTGGCCTCGTCATTCCCGACACCGCCAAGGAAAAGCCCCAGCAGGGTGAAGTCCTCGCCGTTGGCCCCGGCCGTCGTTCGGACTCTGGCGAACTAATCCCCACCGGCGTCGCCACTGGCGACACCGTCGTCTACTCGAAGTACGGCGGGACCGAGATTTCGGTCGACGGCGAGGACCTCTTGATCCTCTCCGGCCGTGACGTGCTCGCGACCATTACTAAGTAGGTATACCCATGTCTAAGTTGCTCAAGTTTGACGAAGAGGCCCGCCGCGGCCTCGAAGCCGGTGTCGACAAGCTGGCCGACGCCGTCAAGGTGACCCTGGGACCCAAGGGTCGCAACGTGGTCATCGGCAAGAAGTTCGGCCCGCCCACCATTACCAATGACGGTGTTTCTATCGCTCGCGAAATCGAGCTCGAGGACCCCTTTGAGAACATGGGTGCCCAGTTGGTGAAGGAAGTAGCCACCAAGACCAACGACGTGGCCGGTGACGGTACCACGACGGCGACGGTCTTGGCCCAGGCCCTCATCAAGGAAGGTCTGCGTAACGTGGCGGCGGGGGCGAACCCAGCCGGCCTGAAGCGCGGTATCGAGAAGGCCGTCAAGGCGGCCGTTGCGTCGATCCAGGACCAGAGCCAGACCGTGTCGGACAAGAACCAGATTGCGCAGGTGGCGACCATTTCGGCCGCCGACGCGTCAATTGGTCAGGTTATTGCCGACGCTATCGACAAGGTCGGCAAGGACGGCACCGTGACCGTCGAAGAATCCAACACCTTTGGTATTGAGCTCGAGCTCACCGAAGGAATGGCCTTCGACAAGGGCTACCTGTCGCCGTACTTCGTTACCGACCAGGAGCGCCAGGAAGCGGTCCTCGAGAATGCCTACATCCTCATCACCAGTGGCAAGGTCTCGGCCGTGCACGACCTCGTTCCAGTGTTGGAGAAGGTCATGCAGTCGGGTCGCGCGCTCTTGATCATCGCCGAAGACGTTGAGGGCGAAGCCCTCGCGACCTTGGTCGTGAACAAGATTCGTGGCACCTTCACCTCGGTGGCCGTCAAGGCTCCCGGCTTTGGTGAGCGTCGCAAGTCGATGCTTCAGGACATGGCTATCCTCACCGGTGCCACGGTCATCTCCGAAGAGATTGGCCTCAAGCTGGAGTCGGCCACCATCGACCTGCTCGGCACCGCCCGACGCATCGTGGTGACCAAGGACGCGACGACCATCGTTGACGGTGCTGGTTCGGCCACCGACGTGGCGGGCCGCGTGGCGCAGATCAAGGCGGAGATTGAGAACACCGACTCCGACTGGGACCGCGAAAAGTTGCAGGAGCGTCTGGCGAAGTTGGCTGGAGGCGTGGCCGTGGTTAAGGTCGGCGCCGCGACGGAAGTCGAGCTCAAGGAAAAGAAGCACCGCATCGAGGACGCCCTGAGCGCCACTCGTGCGGCGGTGGACGAAGGCATTGTGGCCGGTGGTGGCACGGCGCTGGTTCGTAGCCGCGCGGCCGTTGACGCCCTGGTGTTGACGCTGAGCGGTGACGAAGCGACGGGTGCGCGCATTGTGGCGAACTCGCTCGAAGCACCGCTGCGCTGCATCGCCTCCAACGCTGGTTTCGAAGGGGCCGTGAAGGTGCGCGAAGTTGCCGACGCCTCGGGATCCTTTGGCCTAAACGCCCTCACCGGTGAGATTGTTGACCTGGTCGCGGCCGGTGTCATCGACCCCGCCAAGGTCACTCGTTCCGCGTTGCAGAACGCCGCTTCCATTGCGGCGCTCTTGCTCACGACCGAGGCCATCGTGGCCGACAAGCCCGAACCGGCTGCCCCCATGGGTGGCGGTCACGACGGCGGTATGGGCGGCATGATGTAAGGAACTGTTTCGCCAGTTCTACAAAAAACCGGGCCTACGGGCCCGGTTTTTTGTTGCCCCCCACAGATTTTCGCGATGAAACGCTGTTTTCCGCGCGGATGATGAGACGCAGTACATCCAAAAGTTTATTCACCGTAATCAGAATCTCTTTTTGCCCGGGGAGCAGGGAAGGAAAAATCATTGATGTGAGACAATAACGTGTTACTATCTAACGGTCACTCGTGATACTGGATCGCGAGGAGAAGGACATGGTAGAAACTAATGAAGAAGAAAACTGATTTTGTAGTGCGCAAGACAAGCATCGCACGGCGCTTACTCTCCTACACCTTGGCGAGTTCGCTAATGGTCCTAGGACTGAGTGTGTTCTCTTCATCGCCGTCCTTCGCTGCGTCCGCACTTATTTCACAAACGTCGCCGACCACTGCTTCCACGACGACCACGGGGTCATCGACCTTTACGTCGCAGCTGACCACCGCTGGCAACGTCGGTGCCGTGACTTTCATTCAGGCCTCGGGTTCGAATGCCTTCATCGTTTCCTCGTCGGGTGTCATTTCGACGGTCGGGGCTTTGGCCGCCGGGACCTACAGCACGGTGGGTGTTACCACCGACAACAACGGTGACAGTGGAAACTTCTCCTTCACCCTGAGCGTCAGTCCCGTCACCATCGTGCAGGTGCAGACAGTGGCCTCAACCACAACAACCGGATCGCAAACCTTCAGTGGTGTGATTTCGACGATTGGTGCCAGTGCCAGCGTCAACTTCACTCAATTGACTGGCTCGCCAGCGCTTATGGTTTCAGCCAGTGGCGTCGTGACGACCAGCGGCACCCTGGCCGCTGGAACCTACACGGTGAGCGGCACCGACAGCGACGCCAATGGTGACAGTGGCCTCTTTGCGTACGCGCTCACTGTCTCGGCCACCACTATCCAAGGAGCCGCTCCCAACTCCGGTACGACTACCACTACCGCATCAGCGAGTTTCACCGATCAACTGGCTTCGAACAACAACAGTGCCGCCGTCATCTACTCGCAGGCCACTGGTTCCGCCAGCCTCAACATCTCGCCGTCCGGCGCCGTCTCGACGACTGGCACTTTGGCCGCTGGTTCCTACACTGCGACCGGCACCACCAGTGACGTCAACGGTGACAGCGGAACCTTTAGCTACACCCTTACCGTGAACCCCGTCGTCATTGCGCAGAGTTCCCAAACGGGTGCTTCGACGAGCACAGTTCGATCGGGTTCTTTCGTAGACCAGATTGGTGTTTCGGGCAATAACGGAGCCGTCACCTACTCACAAGTGACCGGTTCAGCCAGCATTCTTGTTTCGTCGTCAGGTGCTCTTTCAACCACGGGCACCTTGGCCGCTGGTTCCTACACCGCGACGGGCACCACCAGTGACGTCAACGGTGACAGCGGAACCTTTAGTTACACCCTTACCGTCAAGGCCGTAACAATTGACCAAGTACTTCCGACCTCGGGCGCTGTCACTACGGTGAATTCATCCGGCTTTGTCGATCAACTGAACACTTCCGGAAGCAGTGCCACGGTCGCTTACGCGCAATCGACTGGTTCGGCCAGCATTCTTGTTTCGTCAACGGGCGCTCTTTCAACCACGGGCACCCTGGCCGCCGGGACCTACACCGCGACGGGCACCACGAGTGACGTCAACGGTGACAGCGGTTCCTTCTCGTACACCTTGACGGTGAATGCCACCACCATTGGTGAGTTGCTGACCACGGGTTCGACCACAATTACTGGCTCTTCGACTTTTGTTGCGCAGCTACTGCCCTCGAACAACAGCGCGGCAGTTAGCTACGTGCAGACGAGTGGTTCCAGTCGCATCCTCATCTCTTCGACGGGCGCTATTTCGACCACGGGTACCCTGCCCGCTGGTTCCTACACCGCGACTGGTACCACCAGTGACGTCAATGGTGACAGCGGAACCTTTAGTTACACCTTGGCGGTTGGCGTTTTCGCCCAAGCTGCCCCCTTAGCGGGTACCGTCACCACGGTGTCTTCGGCCGGATTCACTGACCAACTCACCACCATCGGCAACATCGGCCCAGTGACCTTTAGTCAGAACCTGGGTTCCGCCAAGATTATGGTGTCATCGACGGGCGCCGTTTCAACGACGGGCACCTTGGCCGCCGGCACCTATGTCGCCAGTGGTGTGACCAGCGACTTCCACGGAGACAGCGGAACGTTTACGTACACCCTCACAGTTACCCCAGTCAGCATCAATCAGACTGCTCCGACTTCGGGTTCCGTAACGACTCTGCTTTCGCCATCCTTCGCTGACCAGTTGACGACCTCGGGTGGCAGTGCCCCGTCAACCTTTACTCAGGTAGGCGGTTCCGCGGCAATCAAGGTTTCCAGCAGCGGTGCCGTTTCAACGACCGGCACCCTGGCCGCTGGCACCTACACCGCGACCGGCACCACCCACGACGTCAACGGTGACAGCGGAACCTTTAGCTACTCCCTTACGGTCAATGCCGTAACGATTACGCAACTCGCTCCTTCATCCGGATCGACGGATACCGTGGCTTCAGCGGCGTTCACCGATCAATTGGCGACGGCTCAGAACAGCGGTCCAGTCACCTTCGTGCAGATAGCGGGTACGAACTACTTGGCAATCTCTTCGTCGGGCATGATTTCGACGACGGGCACCTTGGCAGCCGGCACGTACATCATGACGGGCACGACCTCGGATGGCTACGGCGACACTGGTTCTTTCACCTACACATTGAAGGTGAATCCCGTCGTGATTAGCCAGACGGCCCCAACGACGGGTTCGGCAACGACTTTGACGTCAGCCTCGTTCGTTGACCAACTGAACACTTCCGGTAGCAGTGCTGCTGTGGCGTTCACGCAGTCGACTGGCTTCGCTAGCATCCTGGTTTCATCAACGGGTGCTGTCTCAACGACTGGCACCTTGGCGGCCGGTACCTACACCGCTACTGGAACGACGAATGACGTCAATGGTGACGGCGGTGTCTTCACCTACACCTTGACTATCGACCCCGTAACTATCCAGCAGATTGCGCCCATGGACGGTTCAGCCACCCTGGCCGGCTCGAATTCCTTTAGTTCGCAGTTGGCTGCGACGAACAACAGCGCTGCTGTGGTCTACACCCAAACGGGTGGGCAAAACTGGATCAGCGTCTCCTCCACGGGTGCGGTGTCAACCACCGGCTACTTGGCTGCGGGTACCTACCACGCAACTGGAACGACGGGTGACATCAACGGCGACAGTGGCACCTTTACGTTCACCCTGGTTGGAGGCACTATCTCCAGCACGAACGCTGGCGGATCGGTGACAACCGTCGCCTCGTCAGCGTTCTCTGATCAGCTGACCACGACGGGTAGCAACGGTCCCGTGACCTTCACGCAGTCGACTGGTTCGGCGTCAGTAGTTGTTTCGCCTTCGGGGGCCATCTCAACGACGGGCACTCTGGCGGCGGGTAGCTATACGGTGACTGGAACCGAGACTGACTTCCACGGCGACAGCGGCAACTTCAGTTACACCTTGCTCGTTACGCCCGTGACAATCACCCAGTTGGCTCCGACCATGGGCTTCGCCACGACCACAACCTCGTCAGCATTCAACGACCAGTTACTTACTTCAGGTAGCAGCGCGCCCGTGTCATTCACGCAGAGCACTGGATCAGACAGCGTTGCCATCTCCGCTTCGGGTGCCGTCTCAACGACCGGCACCCTGGCCGCGGGTAACTACACCGCGACCGGCACCACCAGTGACGTCAACGGTGACAGTGGCACCTTCACGTACGTCCTCGTCGTCACTCCCGTCAGCATCGTGCAGATTGCACCAAGCAGTGGGGCCAGCACGACGATTGACTCGGCCCAGTTTGTTGACCAGTTGAGTGTTAGTGGCAACAATGGCGCAGTCACCTTCGTGCAGACGAGTGGTTCCGCCAGCCTGATGGTTTCCGCTTCGGGCGCCGTCTCAACGACTGGCACCCTGGCCGCGGGTAACTACACCGCGACCGGCACCACCAGTGACGTCTACGGTGACAGTGGCACCTTCACGTACGTCCTCGTCGTCACTCCCGTCAGCAT
>CAIKNP010000012.1 GCA_903828785.1 uncultured Actinomycetes bacterium
GCGCCGTACCGGTTTGAGCAGCAGTGTTGGCGTTCGTCAGGTTGAACGACACGACGCCCTTGGCGTTGGTCATACCGGCCATGGTGCCACCCTCGAACCAATTACCCTGCGTGGTTGGGTCCGCGTTCAGACCAGTTTGACCGGCGGCAGTTCCCTGCTTCTTACCCCAGTTGATGCGGTAGGTGGGGTAGCCGTACGCCAGGTTGTCAACGAGGACAACATTGGTCGACGCGGCGGGAAGGCCATTAGGCAACTTAACCGACCAGCTCATCTTGAGGTGAGCGCCTGGGTTGATGTACGACTCGAACAGGGTGCAACCAGGGTTGTAGTAATCCCGGATGAAGTCGATGTAAGCAAGGGCGGTGTCATCCAGCAAACCAGTACCCGGGGCCAGACCCGACTCCGAGACCAGCGTGCTCACGTAGGGGCATGCCTGCGTCGCGACTTCCACACCGGCACAGCCAGCGAAGGTGAAGGTGACGGGGGCCGACGTCGCAGCAGCGTACATGGTGTCGTGGGCAACAGTCGCCGTCACGGTGCACGTACCAGCACCGGTGGAAGACAGCACGTTCTTATTCACCGAACAGCCAGCCGATCCGGCGTCAGTAACCATGAACGAAACTTTTCCGGTTCCGGAAGCGCCCGCAGTCGTCAACGTAAGGGGGGCATTGCTATTGACATCCGTCGAGGTTGCGATGCTGATGCTCTGGGGAGTAAGAGTGACTCTGGCACTAGCCATCGACGCAATTCCCAGGGGAGCCAGAAGAGTCGCTGCAGCAAGCACGACTCCAGCTCGTAGTGACATGAACTTCATTCAAATCTCCTTAGTAAATTAGTAGTATGAAACGTAGGTATTTCTAGTCGAAAAATGTTAAGTACGCAACTCAATGAGCAAAATATTTCGGGGTATTTGGACTCTGTGACGAATTAATTCACATTTCGGCGAAATGCACCTTTCAATAGGCATTGGGGACCCTCCATCTGCTGAATCTACACCAGCGCCCACGCCTGAAAGTGAGGGCCTTTTGGCCCAATTCCGTGCCAAAGGAACGTCGCGGCACTGGCCCTACTGGATCGCTCGATTCAAAATGGCTTGGGCCTGGGCAATGACGGGCCCGTCAACCATCAGAGTGCCGAGGCGAAAAACCCCCGCCCGCCCCTGCGCGGCGTCCACAACGGACTGGGCCCACGCAAGCTGGTCCGCAGTCGGGCGGTACGACTCCCGAATAACCGCCACTTGGTTGGGGTGAATACACGCACTCGCACTAAATCCCATCGCCGACGCGTCCTGAGCGCGTGCGCGCTGGGCCTCGACGTCGGCGATTTCAAGGCACACCGCATCGATGGCCAATCGTTCGTAAGCTCCCGCGCAGATCAGCGTGTGAGCCCGGGCGTGGCGGGCGACGTCGCGATACGAACCATCACCAAAGTGGCTCGAGGTTCCTCCCAGCGTGGCCACCAAATCTTCTGAACCCCACATCAGGCCCAGCGTATTGGGGCAGGCCGCGATTGCTTCGGCCGCCAACACCCCGGCCGCGGTTTCGATGAGCGCCACCACCTTGAAGTCAGCGAGCTCACGCACGTGCTCAGCACTCGCGGTCTTCGCCAGCATCACTGTACGAAAGGTACTTTCGCGCAGCATGGCCACGTCATCATCAAAGTGTTCCGACGTGACCGAATTAACCCTGACCACTGTCCGGACTGGATCAAGGGTGGACTGGCGCACCCAATTTCGCGCTTGCTCCTTCGCTTCCGCGGCCACGGCATCTTCGAGGTCGAGGATGACGACGTCAGCAGCGGAAGCGGCTTTCGCATACCGATCGGGTCGATCCGCCGGACAAAAAAGGTACGCCGGACCCGGCGCCAATGCCCTCACGATGTTTCGAGCGGTCGCGATCGTACGAGCATGGCTCGTAGGCATTGGGCGACAATAGTACCGTCTTGATTGCGGGCGGTGTGCTCCAACTCGACCACGCCCTCCCCCGGGCGACTCTTAGAGGCTCGTACTTCGCGCACCAACGTTTCGGCGTAGAGGGTGTCCCCAATGAAAACGGGAGCGGGAAAGGTCACCTCGCGAAATCCAAGGTTCGCGACCAGCGTTCCTAGGGTCAATTGGCCAATCGAGAGCCCAACCAGTGTTGAGAGCGTGAAGAGACTGTTCACGAGACGTTGCCCGAAGGGTTGCGTTGCCGACCAGGCAGCGTCCAGATGCAGCGGCTGAGGATTCATGGTCAAGGTGGAGAAGAGAACGTTGTCGGCCTCGGTGACCGTACGTCCTGGGCGATGGCGGTAGAGGACACCAACCTCGAACTCGTCGAGCCACAAGCCCCGTTGCTCGACAACTTTGCCTTCAGCTTCGGTCATACGTTTCCCCTTCTGTTGACGAAGGACTCCGTTCCTACCAGCACCCGGGCACGGGAGTCAGTGGCCCTTCCTACTTTGTCGATAGTAGGGGTTCACATCGCGCTCGGAGTGGCGTATTGCCCCGAAATTGTCGGGATTCACGACGATGGTCCGTGATGTCACTAGTCTTAGCCCGTGACCACGTTGTGGAGGTTCGTACGTTGAATCGTGGCTTCGATGATGAGGAACGCTGGGTGACGAGAATCGATGCCAGCGGCAAGGATTTTTTCGAAAACGCTCGACACCAACAAAACCTCGTAGAGGAGTTACGAGCCAAACTGGCTCGTCGTCCCCCAGGGTACCCTTGCCGAACGTCTGCGGGCGGGCGGGGCGGGTGTCCCCGCCTTCTTCACGCCGGCCGGTGTTGGTACACAAGTAGCTGAGGGCGGACTCCCCCTGCGGTACGCCACTGACGGGACAATCGCTCTCGCCTCACAGCCCAAAGAAGTTCGCGAATTCGGCGGACGCGACTACGTTCTCGAACACGCCATTCGCACGGACTACGCTCTCGTCCACGCCCGCTACGGCGACCGCCACGGGAACCTGGTGTACGAAGCCAGCGCCCAAAATTTCAATCCCCTGGTCGCGGCCGCTGGTCGCATCACCATTGCCGAAGTCGAAGAACTCCTTGAACCGGGTGAACTCAACCCGGCCACCGTGCACACCCCGGGAATATACGTGCAGCGCGTGGTGCTCGCCTCCGCCGTTGACAAGCGAATTGAGAAGCGAACGGTGACGGCGTGACGCCCCGTAGCCGAGAGGAACTCGCTCGACGAGTGGCCGAAGAATTGCGTGATGGGCAATACGTGAATTTGGGGATTGGACTGCCGACCTTGGTGCCTAACTACGTTCCCGTCGGTGTCCAGGTCGTCCTCCACGCGGAAAATGGAATCTTGGGCGTCGGCCCCTACCCCCACGAGTCTGAAGTGAACCCCGACCTCATCAACGCGGGCAAGGAGACCGTCACCGTGCTGCCCGGTGCATCATTCTTTGATTCCGCAGCCTCCTTCGCCATGATTCGCGGAGGTCATATCGACGTCGCCATCCTCGGGGCGATGCAGGTTTCAGCAACGGGCGACCTAGCCAATTGGATGATTCCCGGCAAGATGGTGAAGGGGATGGGCGGCGCTATGGATCTCGTTCACGGGGCCCGACGGGTCATTGTGATGATGGAACATAACGCCAAAAACGGCGAGGCCAAGATTCTCGAGCGGTGCACCCTGCCCTTAACGGGCCGTCGTTGCGTGCACCGTATTATCACTGACTTAGCGGTCATTGATGTGGCCGAAGGCGCACTCGTTCTCCGGGAACTCGCGCCGGGTGTAAGTGTCGACGACGTCGTTGCCCGAACGGCCGCGCCGCTCGTGGTGAATCTCTCCACCCCCTAGCCTTGCTGGCGGGCGAACCCGAGCAACGGGCCAGCGTCGAGCGCCGGCGTAGTTCGGCGACCGTCGCGCCGTACAACGCTGGCTCCCAGCGCAGTGTCCTACCAAGAAACTGGTGTTTCTACTGGTGTTTGGCTTACTGCTCAGACCTCAGCAATACTCCCCTGTGCCCAACTTTGTACGGGACAACAACTGGACGGATACGACGAAGCCCCGACCACTCGGGCCGGGGCTTCACAAGTCTTTGCGAGTCTTTACAGGTCGCTGGACCAGGATGGCAAGGAAGTACCGTACCCGCTCCCGGAGTCGAGGCGTGGGGTCTGGCCGCAACTACGGCCGTGGGGTCACCGTGGTCAGCGTGGTGACGACGGCACTGGTGTGGCCTGATCCATCGATGGCGAGGACGCGGAAGTAGTAGGGCGTGCCGTTGGTGAGGCGCATCACCGTGTACGAGGTCGCCGACGCCGATATCTTGCTGCTGGCC
>CAIKNP010000013.1 GCA_903828785.1 uncultured Actinomycetes bacterium
ACTTTAGTGATCACACCGAAGCGGTGCAGATTGCCCTGATGAGGGCTATGGCGCAAGACATCATGACCCGATTCGATGTCGAGGTCGCATCAATCGACTCAATCAACCACGGCTACAACTCAACCTTCGCGGTGGAGACGGTCGGCGGAGCGAAGTACGCACTTCGGATTAACGTGAACTCGCCCCGCACCCCGGAGAATCTCTTCGCCGAAGTCGAGTGGATGAACCAGCTGCATCGATCGGGTCGCGTGTCACTCCCGCTGCCGGTCGCCAACGACGAGGGCCAGTTGTTCACCACGATGTATAGCGAGGCGCTCGACCGCCCGACCTCCGCCGTGCTGTTCACCTGGCTCGAAGGTTCAGAAGTGGCCACCTTGGAGGATAAGTCTGAAGCGCTCTTGGCAACGGGGCGACTACTCGCCACGCTGCACGAGGAGGGTCGGTCCTTCGTCCTGCCAAGGGACGCGGCACTTCCGTCGTTCGACTCCTTGTTCTGGGGCTTTGACGACCTCGTGACGGGGCCGACATCCCTGCTCGATCACGGAGACCAGGTGCTCCTCGGCCGGGCGCTGGACGATATTGCCGAGGTGGTCGCTCGTCACTACGCCACGACCCGTCCCCACATCATTCACGCCGACGCCAATTGCTACAACCTGATGTGGCACGACGGGGTCGTCTCCATCCTCGACTTCGACGACTGCGGTATCGGCCTGCCGATTCAAGACATCGCCACCGCGATCTACTACCTTCGTCAGCCCAGCGATCGTCAGGCGCTCCTTACCGGGTACCAGCAAGTGGCTGAAGTACCGCTGGGCGAGGCCGCCGACCTCGAAGCCCTTCGATTGCTGCGTCGAATCCAGATGTTGAACTACGTACTTGAGTCCCAGCACCCGGGTCACCGCAGCGAGCTCGATGACTTTTTGCCCCTGGCGCGACACGAGGTCGAGCTCTTTCTCGCTCGATAAGCCCCCCGAGAAATTGTTTCGCTCTTCTGGGGCCAAGAGGGGCTCGAAGCGAGCTTCACTGGCAGGGGACTGACCGGGCCCGGGATCGAGCAGTGCTTCGACACTTTTCCTCGTGCGGGGTACAACTGAGGGGTGAGGGATTTCTCCGACTTTCGGTCACGGCGCCAAATCAGTCAATGACTTACAGTTGTCCTATGGCTACTTCTCTCCAGCAACTTCGTCGTTACAACCTCATTGCCGCCGCCCTTCACGGCCTTTCGGCCGTCGCGGTGGTGACCCTAGCGAACAGTTTCGCCCTCCCGGTGAGTGCCAACTTCATGGCGGGCCCCCCGGGCACCACTGCACGTCAGAGTGTGCTCTTTTTTAACCTGCCAATGGCCTGGTTGATCGGCGCCTTCTTTCTTCTTTCCTGCGTAGCCCACCTTCTCGTGGCCACCTCACAACGGTCGCGTTACGAGGCGAATCTGGCCGCGAGTCGCAACCCGTATCGATGGTTGGAGTACTCGCTGTCCTCCTCGCTCATGATTGTGGCCATCGCCCAGCTCACCGGTATCGCTGACGTCTCGGCGCTGGTGGCACTGGTGGGCGTAAACGCGTCGATGATCGGTTTTGGCTGGATGCAGGAGCGCTACGAAGCACCCGGTGGTGGATTACAACCCTTCTGGCTCGGTTGCGTGGCAGGTGTCGTGCCCTGGGTCGCCATTGGTGTGTACCTCATTGGTCCGGGCGCCGCCCAGCACGCGCCCGGCTTCGTCTACGGCATCTACGTCTCCCTCTTCGCCCTCTTCAACTGCTTCGCGCTGGTGCAGTATCTGCAGTACAAGAAGGTGGGTCGCTTCAGCGACTACCTGGTGGGGGAAAAGACCTACCTGGTCTTGTCCCTAGTGGCGAAGTCCCTCCTGGCCTGGCAGATCTTCGCATCAACCCTGGCCGCGACCCAAGCGGCCGGTCACTAATTCGGCACCGAAGCCACTGGCGAACGCGGACTTAGTTCGACGAGGAGTCGGGAGTTGATGCTTTCTTCGGCTCCCACAATCGAATCCCGCCCAGGATGCCCGAGAGGTTGTCGACCAGGCTCACGTCACTCGGCAATTGGTGCTCGTGCAAGAAGCGTGAGTTGCCGCCACCGATGTAACAGTGATCAAAGTGCATCAAGGTACGCAAGTTGCTGACGGCCTTCATCACTCGCTGATTCCAGCGGTACTCACCAATGCGCTGGCGGGCTTCGTCACCAACGCGATCGTCGTAGGTCTGGCCCTTGGCGAAGGGGTGATGGGCAATTTCGAGGTGGGGCAGGAGTTCGCCCAGGTAAAAGAGCCCCGTGCCAAAGCCTGTCCCCAGGGTCAGCACGAGTTCCAGTCCTCGGCCCTCAATAACGGCGGCGCCCTGCATGTCGGCGTCGTTGGCCACCCTGGTGGGCAGGGCCAGGGACTCGGCGAGTCTGGCCGCCAGGTCGTAGCCTTCCCACTGCGCCACGAGGAGAGGATCGAGCGCACTACCCGGGCCCTCCGTCGTGCTGAAGCGTTGCGCTTTTAGAACGACACCCCCACGGACCATGCCGGGGAATCCCACCGAGGCTCTATCGGCGGTGGGCAGTTTCTCGGCGAGTTCCCTCACGACCTCGACGAATCGCGCGGGGGGCAGGGGGTAGGGAGTGGGGATGCGGACCTGTTCCACCACCATGGCGCCCGCGGCGTCCAGTACTGAGGCCTTCATCTTCGAGCCCCCGATGTCCATCGCCAGGGTAAAGGGCCGGGTGGCGTCGTTGGCGAGCTGCGGGGTCGAATCGCTAGAAGTCACTCGCGAAGTCTACGACGCGCCACCATCGCCACCGCTGCACTCGGACGCACCACGCCGCGACAACTCGCCCATCCGAGTGGGTCTAGAGGACTGATCGAAAGTTCGAGCTCTCGAGAGCGAGGTAGTGCTGGGCCGAACGCTGACAGCGATTGGTCCACCAGGTAGACCATGCGCCAAAGAGGGCGAAGAGGCCGGCGAGGGCCGCCTCGGGGACGAGGTGGCGCCAGAGCAAGAGTGAACTCAGGCCGGTGAATTCCACGGTGGTGATCGCAATGAGCGCCAGTGCAACGGGACCGTACTCGACGCAGGCCGCGCTCACTCGGGGGTTGGTACTGGACTGGCGTGACCAGAAGGCGGCCAGCAGCAAGCGCTTCTCTTCTCGCGAACAGTTTTGGTAGTTCGAAAGTTGCATAATCGCACCTTATCGGGAGCGACTTTGCCACACAAGCGATACGGTGGACGTCAGAAAGAAAGGTGTGGCGTGACCACCGAGACAGCAAACACCCGTGGCCCCCTCGCCTTTGTCGGTTCCGGCGAGTACTTGCCCGTCATGGCTCCTATCGAGGGGGAGCTTCTCCGGGGACGAGCGCCCCGTTACGTGCAACTCGCTACAGCGGCCGTTCCCGACGGACCTGAGGTGGTGGCGAAGTGGCACCGACTTGGAAGCGAGCAGGCCCAGCGCCTGGGTGTTGAGCCCATTATTGTCCCCGTGGCGACTCGCGACGACGCCAATGATCCCGCCCTGGCGGCCTTGGTCGAGGGCGCGGGCTTGGTGTATCTCTCGGGCGGTCACCCCGGCTTCTTGGCCGACACCCTCCGTGAAACGCTGGTGTGGGATACCATCGTGCAGCAATGGCACGCCGGGGCGGCACTCGCTGGTTGTTCCGCCGGCGCCATGGTCATGGGTAGTTGGGTCCCCTCCATACGCCACCCCCGTGGCGATGGGGGCACCGCGGGCTTGGCGGTGGTCAAGGACCTGCGCATTATTCCGCACTTCGACGCGTACTTTTCGAAGGTCCCTAACATCGTGGCCCGCTTCATGGCCGGTGGGTCCTCGACGGCGAGCCTCATCGGCATCGACGAAGAGACCGCGTTGCTGGGAGGACCCGGTCACTGGGTGGTCCACGGGAGTGGGGCCGTCTGGGTGCTCACGGCCGATGGGCAGGTTCCCTACTACGCCGGCTCCGACGTACCCCTGCCCTAAACCTATGCTGGGCGGATGTCTGATCCGCACGCGCCGAGCCAGGAGAGGGCGTACCTCAGCGTTCTCGATGCGGCAACGCAGTTCACCAATGCTTCCTTGACCTCGCGGGATTGGGTCGTCACCCTGCTCGAGCGCGTGGCCGCGCTGGATGCGATGACGGGGCTTAACGCCATGGCTGGTCTCGCGCCCGACGCCGTGCTCGTCGCGCACGAGCGGGACGTCGAACGAGGTTCCGGCGTCGCACGAGGTCCCCTGCACGGTGTGCCCGTGCTGATCAAAGACAACATTGAAGCACGGGACTTGCCGAGTCTGGCTGGCGCCTCCGCCCTGCACGGACGCCCCTCGGGTGACGCCGAACTCGTCACTCGTCTGCGCGAGGCTGGTGCCATTGTTATGGGAAGCACGAATCTGAGTCAATGGGCCAACATGCGCTCGACCCGTTCGACCTCGGGGTACTCGGCAACGGGTGGTCTCGTGGGTAATCCCTGGTCACTCGGCCACTCGGCCGGGGGGTCGTCGTCGGGGTCGGGCGCGGCGGTGGCGGCCGGGTTCGCTCCCTTGGCGGTAGGAACCGAGACCGACGGTTCAATAATTTGTCCCGCCTCGTTCAATGGCCTCGTGGGACTGAAGCCCACGGTGGGGCGTGTTTCTCGTGACGGGGTTGTTCCCATCAGCAGTCGCCAAGACAGTCCGGGCCCGATGGCGCGCACGGTGGCCGACGCCGCCCTGCTCTACGAAGTGTTAAGTGGCGACGCGAGACCCCCGGTGATCGATCACCCTCGCCTCGTCGAGGCCACGAGCTGGCGAACCGGTCACCCGGCGAGCGACGCACTCTTTGAGGAAGTGATGGCCCAGGCTCGCCAGCAGGGCGTCGCCGTGGCGCAGCGCGCCTTCGCGATACCGACGCCGGAGCTCTGGGAAAGTGAGTTCTTCCTCTTGCTGTGCGAGTTTCGCGACGATCTCACGGCCTATTTGAGTGGGCGCCCGGGAGCGGGTGTTCACTCCATGCAAGAGGTCATGGACTACGAGAATGCGCACGCTGAACTCGAACATCGCTACTTTGGCCACGAACTCTTCAGCGCCGCTATGGCCACCCAGGGTCGGACCTCAGCCGATTACGCCCCGAGGCTCGACGCCCTCACGACCTGGGTGCGTGACGAGTGTCTCGAACCCGGATTAGGGAGTGACGACGTCATCGTGTCCCCCGCCTACGGACCCGCGTGGAAGAGCGACCTCGTCGAGGGCGACAGCGACTCGAGGGCGTCCCCCTCGGTATCCATGGCGGCCATCATGGGTTGGCCCATCGCCACGGTGCCCATGGGATGTATTGATGGTCTGCCGGTGGGCCTCAGCCTGGTGGGTCGACCCCACCAGGAGTGGTCCCTGTTGGCCGCCGCGACGACCTTTGAAACAGTGGTGCGCCGAAGGGCGTGGGAGTGCCGTCCCACCTGGCGACGGTAGCGCTAGGACTGATCGCGGTAGTGCTCGCGCCAAATCAACTTGTAGATGCCGAGTCGTCGAGGCACGCTGCGCAGCCCCGGAATAAAGGGTACGAAGAGCAGGAAGGCGCTTAGGAGCACCAGCGTGCCAAAGACTTCCACGTCCCCGTTCGACGACTGTGAATAGGGCGGCACTTGGTACCACAGGGTGTAAAGCCACAACCAGGCCTGACCGGGGTAGCTGCCGGTTTCGTTCATCATGCCCCACTGCGTTCCGAGCAGGTGTTGCTGCTGCGCGACGTTAGCGAGGTAGGTACCGTCACTGAGCAGCAGAAGCGTCTGGGTGTAGTTCGTGGTGTAGAAGGAGTTTCGCGTGAGCAGCGCTTGGTCGAGCGCTCCCGAACGGGCCATGGCCGTCAGGTCGTTAATCATCAGCGGCACCGGACCGGCGGCGGTGGTGGGCACGACCACCTGGTCCTTGGCGAAACTCATCGTCGCCTCGGCCTTGGTGTAGGCATCGAACCAGGCGTTACGCGTCGCGTCGGACGCCGTCTGGAAAGTGTGCAGGGCCGAGGTCAGCGCGGGTTGACCGGGGAGCGACTGCAGGGGGCCGAGGACGAAGTCCTGGGCGGCGTTGATGGGAATGCGCACGCCCATCCACTTCTCCAGTTGCAGGGGTCCGAGCCGCTGGGAGTCTCCCTGGTTGTAGGGGGCTCCGTAGCTGGCCGTTCCCGAAGTGCCATTGAGTTCACTAAAGGCGGTTTGGGCGTAGTCAATTGGCGCGGCGGTGGACCAGGCCTTGATGGTGATGGCGGGCTCATCGGGTGATCCGAAAAAGATCGACAGGGTCACGGTGATGAGAAGTACCACCACCAGGGCGATGGTGCCCTCCTTCAAAATGTCGTAGGGGTAGTGTCCACCGGTCCACTCGGGGACATCGACGTCGGGACGGTAGCGGCGCTTCATGGGGCGACCTCCGTTTCAATTGGCGGAACCACACCCTTGATGCGCACCAGCACCACGTGCACCACGGTGAGAAGAACGGCGACGAGGGGAAGCAGTACGATGTGCCACATCAACATCTGGCCCATGTTGAGGACGTTGAAGAAACCGCCCGCTCCGGTGGCGTTGATACCGTCCTTAGCCTGCGTCGAAATCCATTGGGAGTCGAAGTTGCTCTGACTGAGGTACCCGGTAAAGGCCGTCACGATGGAGACGAGAAAGGTCACCACACCGGTCATCCAGGTCATGGCTCGACCCCCTCGCCAAGCGGCCATGGCGAACTTGCCCCAAAGGTGCACGACCATCGCGAAGAAGAAGATCTCAACGCTCCACATGTGCAAGGAGTTACAGAAATTCCCTATCGAGGAGTTGTGCCACCACGAGGGCCCCCCGATGGCGAGAATGCAACCCGTGCCGATCACGATGATCAGCGAGGCCAGGGTGGCTACCCCGAAGACGTAAACCCACGACGACACGTAGGCCGGCTGGGTGTCGGGTAGCAGCTTCTGCGGAGGCAGGGTGGCCACCGCTCGCTTGCGAAGGCGCGTCGTCCACTGTTGTTCAACGTTCATTACTTCCCCTTTCGCTCACGTCGCCCCGGGAAGGGCAACGCCACTGCCGCGACGAAAACGGCAATCATCAAAATCATGACCGTCGTATTCGCCACGCTGACATTGATGAAGTGCCAATGCAGATAATGACCGAGGTGGTTGAGGGGAAAGAGTGCACCTACCAACATGGAAGCCTCCTCAGATAGTGCTACCTACTCGCACCATACGACTGCAGGAGTAGAAACGCCATTCCTTCAGGACTTACTGAGTGGTAGTTACCATCACTGTTTTAGATGGGGCGATGCCGATTTCACGGTCGTGGGCCGTTTGGCGAAGGTGGAACTGGGTAACGCCAATGGAGAGGGAAACCGCGCCCAGCACGTGCAGCCCCACCAAGACTGGTGGAACGTGCAAAACATACTGTGTTACCCCAATCAGAGCCTGCGCGAGTGAGATGAACACCAGGCGTCGCACGCCCATTTGCAGGGGTGCGGGGGCGCTGGTTTTCCAAACACTGACGAAGAGTCCCAGCACAAGACCCACGAACAAGGTGGCGGCCACGGAGTGCACCCAGGCGGCGTCCACGAAGGAAAACGGCAGACGGCGGGCGTGGAGCTGCCCCACCGAGGACCCGGCGTGAGGTCCCGAACCCGTGGTGATGGTGCCGGTCATCAGGAGCATGAGGAAGGGCAGCCACAAGAGTCGGGCAATCCACAGGTAGTGGCGACTACGCACGTCGGCTCGCGTACCCGGTCCGTATTGGTACTTCGAACGGTGGTACAAGATGGCACTCGTGACCACCATGGCCAGGGACAAGAGCAGATGCAGGGACACCAACCAGGGGTTGAGCTTGGTGTAGACGACGAAGGCACCCAAGACGGCGTCGAGTAAAACGCCCACGATGAGCAGGCCCGCGAGCAAGGTGAGGTCCCGGCGGCGGGGCGATCGGAGCAGGGCGGCGACGAAGGTCACTCCCGTCAAGATGACCAGACTCACGGTCACCATGCGGTTGGCGTACTCGATCAGGGGGTGGATGCTCCAGCTGCCGGCAATCTGGTTATGAAAACAAGTAGGCCAGTCGGGGCAACCCAGACCGGAACCGGTCAGGCGCACGGCCGCCCCCGTGAGCACGATGATGATCATCGCCAAGAACGCGGCGTAGGCGAACCAACGAAAAACGGCGGGGCTAATGACCAAGCGGGTACGCATACCTACTCAGCCTAGAGACTTCGGGCGGCGTCGTAGACTAGGGGGGTGACAACTTTGGCCACCAACACCTTTAGCGCCACCGAAAAACTCAAGGGATACGTGGCGCTGACCAAGCCCCGCATCATTGAACTTCTTTTGGTGACCACCTTGCCCACCATGGTCGTCGCCGACAAGGGTATCCCCGGCGTCAACCTCATCATCTTCACGCTCATCGGTGGCACTTTGGCCGCCGGCGGAGCGAACGCCATCAACATGGTGGTCGACCGCGACATCGACGCCATCATGAAGCGCACCCAGGGCCGTCCGCTGGTGCGTGGGGTGATGTCCCCACGGGCCGCGCTGACTTTCGCCCTGGGTATAGAACTACTGGCCTTCGTCGTGCTCGCCCTCTTCGTGAACCAACTTTCCGCTTGGCTCGCGATGGCCGCCACCGCCTTTTACGTCTTTGTCTACACGCTGTGGCTGAAGCGCCGCTCCAAGCAGAACATCGTCATTGGTGGAGCCGCCGGAGCCGTTCCCGTGCTGATTGGCTGGTCCGCGGTGCAGAACAATGTCACGCTCACGCCCATTCTGCTCTTCCTCGTTATTTTCATCTGGACGCCACCCCACTTCTGGGCCTTGGCCGTGCGCTACCGCGACGACTACGAAGCGGCCCACGTGCCCATGATGCCGGTAGTGACTTCGCTGCGTCGCACCACGCTCGAGATCTTGGTCTACTCGGTCATCATGTGGGTCGTCACCATCGCGATTGGCCCCATTGCCAACCTCGGTTGGATTTACGCAATTTCTGCCACCCTGCTGGGGGCCGCATTCACCGTGATGGCCTGGCGTTTGTACCAGCACGCGCGCGTCGGTACCGCCGACGCCGCGGAAGCCATGAAACTGTTCCACTACTCCATTAGTTACCTGACGGGCCTCTTCGTCCTCATGGCGGTGGATGTTCTTGTCCGAGGACACTAAGCAACGCGGGCGCCCGTCGCCCATGATGTTCGTTTCACTGGGCATCGGCCTCGTGATCGCCGTCGCTCTCATCGTGGTGGTCTCGATTGCGACCGGTGGAAAGGTGACGAACAATCCTCCCTCGGCCCTCATCGGCAAGGAGATTCCCGCCTTTACGGGTACCGACCTCGCCGGCCAGCGGGTCAGCGCCCCGTGGAAGAGTGGCCATCCCACGCTGCTCGTTTTCTTGGCGAGTTGGTGCGCCCCCTTGTCGGCAAGAGTTGCCGGGTCTCAGTGCCTATCTCCTGAGTCACAATCTCGGCCCCACTCGCGTCGTGGGGATCAACTACATTGACAACCCCACGAGTGCCAAGCGTCTCGTCGCCGCCGATCACTTTGATTTTCCCGTCCTACCCGATAGCGGCGCAATCACCCAAGGTGACTTCTACTTCAGCGGCTTACCGGACACGGTGCTGATTTCCTCCACCGGCCACGTCCTGGCGGTGCACTCGGGACCCACGAACAACGCCCAGCTGGCCAGCGAACTGGCCCTGGCTGCCTAGTCGAAGGTAAAGGTTCGGCTCGCCAGCAGTGGCGCGAGAACGGCCCAGAGGGTGAGCGCAATCCAGTCCTTCGTGCCCGGTGTCGTGCCATTGCCGAGTACCTGGTGGACCACGTCGGCCATGGCCCCCGAGGGTGTCCACAGCACCACGCTGCGCAGGACGGCGGGCAGGGAACTGAGGGGGATAACGATGCCCGAAAGCATGAGCAAGATCAGGTACAGACCATTGGCCGCCGCCAGGTTTACTTCGGCTCGCAATCGGCCGGCCAGTAAGAGGCCAATGCCGGCGCAGCCCGCCGAACCAAGCACCAGGGCAGCGGTGACCACGACGCCCGCCACCCAGCCACCCACCGGACGCCAGCCCAGGGCCAGGGCGACGAGGCTCAACACCACCACCTGAATGGCTTCGGTGACCAGAACGCTGGCGATCTTGGCGGCGATGAGCCGACGCTGCCCCAGCGGCGTGACGTGCAGCCGCCGAAGCACGCCGTAGGAGCGCTCGAAACCGGTGGATATGGACAGGGCCACCAGCGACGTGGACAAGACGCAGAGCGCCAGAATGCCCGGGGCGAGGAAGTTGACCCGACTACTGCCGGGTACCGTCGTCACCTTAATGAGGGAGAAGAACACCAGCAGGCCAACGGGAATGCCGAGGGTCAACAGCAGGGTCTCACCCCGACGGATGTTCATGCGCACCTCGGCGCGCGTCTGCGCCCACCAGGCGTTCACGAGGCCTCCCGGCGGATGAGTTCGAGGTAGCGCTCCTCGAGGGAAGCGCGGGTGCGCATGGCCGTCATGACGACGCCGCGGTCGTGAAGAAAGGCGCTAATGGACGCCAAGACCTCGGGCGACGAGGCCGTGGAGCAGGTCAACGTACGGGCGTCGGTGGCGACCACCGGCGCGCCGAGTTGGCCGGCCAGTTCGTCGGCCGAAACGGCGTCGGAGGTCTCAATGATCAGGACTGCCGCGCCCGCCAATTCGGCCAGGCTGCCCTCAGCGAGCACTTCGCCCCGGTTCAGAATGATCACTCGGTCGGCACTTCGTTCGGCCTCGACGAGTTCGTGGGTGGTTATCAACAAGGCACAGCCCCGATCACGTTCGGCGCTGAGGAGAGCTCGAATAACCTGGCGGCCTTCGGGGTCTACCGCGGTGGTGGGTTCATCAAGCAGCAGTACTTTGGGCCTACCAAGCAGGGCCAGGGCGAGGAGCGTGCGTTGCTGTTCGCCACCGCTGAGTCGACGCCAAGGGGTAGAAGCACAGTCGCGTAGGGCCAAGGTGTCGATCAATTCGTCGGGGTCCCGGGCTTCGGGGTAGTACGTTGCGGTGAGCTGCAGCACCTGACGGGGCGTCATGGGAAACCACACGCCGCCCCGCTGGAGCAGGGCTCCCGTCCGGGCGACGACGTCTCGGTGTTTCGCCACCGGGTCGAGTCCGTGGACCCGAGCACTACCGCCCTGGGGGGAGCGAAAGCCGAGCAAGGTCTCCACGAGCGTCGTCTTTCCGGCCCCGTTGGGACCCAGCAAGGTAACGATTTCGCCGTAGTCGACGTGAAGCGAGACGTCATTGACCGCGGGCTGGTCGCCGAAGGCAATCAGCAGATTGGTGGTTTCAACGGCGTGGTTCACGAAGAACCAACTTAGACGCTCCTCGCGATAAGCAGGGCGTTCACTAGGCTGAAGGGCATGATTGACCTAACGCAGCTACGTCGTGAGCCCGACGTGGTCAAGACCGCCCTGGGTCGTCGGGGTGTGGCCGCAACCCTGATTGACCACGTCATCGCCCTCGACGTCGAACACCGCCGACTCCTCCAAGAAGCCGAGCGTTTGCGGGCCGAAATCAAGGATCTTTCTCGCCAAGTGGGCGACGCGCGCCGATCCAAGGACACGGACACGGCCGAGGCCCTGACGCTGCGCAGTAGGGAACTGGGCGAGAGTGAACGCCAGGCCTCCGAAGCGACCGACGAGGTGGCCTCAAATCTTCGCAACGAACTTCTTCTCCTGCCCAACCTGCCCTCGGAAGACACCCCCGACGGGGCTGACGAAAATGACAATGTCGAGGTTCGGCGTTGGTGGGTGGGTATGGACGAAGGGGCCCCCTTTCCCACCTACGAGCCCCACCAGCGTCTGTATCACTGGGACGTGGCCAAGGAACTCAACATCCTCGACCTCGAGGCGGGCGTCAAATTGGCCGGTTCGATGTTTCCCCTCTACCGGGGAGACGGCTCACGTCTGCTTCGGGCTTTTGGGGCCTTCGCCCTCGACCAGCACCGTGACGCCTACGAGGAGATTCGTCCCCCAAGTTTTGCGCTCACCGAAACCATGATGTCCACCGGCCACTTGCCGAAGTCCCAGGACGACATGTACGCGATTGAGCGAGACGACCTCTGGGCCATTCCCACCGCGGAAGTCCCCCTGACCTCAATGCGGCGTGGTGAGATTCTCGATGAGGCCGAGTTGCCACTACGCATGACGGCCCAGACGGCCTGCTTCCGTCGAGAGGCCGGTTCGGCTGGACGTGACACCCGAGGTTTGCTGCGCGTGCACGAATTCGACAAGGTGGAGCTCTTCGCGTATTGCACCCCCGAACAAGCGCCGGCCGCGCACGCCGACATTCTGGCTCGCGCCGAGGCTCTCCTCCAGGCCTTCGGGCTCACTTACCGGGTGCTCGACCTCTGCGCCGGTGACCTCGGCACCTCCTCGGCTCGCACGGTGGACCTCGAAGTGTTTAGCCCCGGCGTCGACCGCTGGCTCGAGGTGTCGTCCGTCTCCTGGTTTCGGGACTTTCAAGCCAGGCGGGCCAACGTTCGCTTCCGCAGCGCGGAGGGCACGGCCTTTGTTCACACGGTGAATGGTTCAGCCCTGGCCTGGGCGCGAATCTGGGCCGCCGTGATTGAAACGAATCGCCAGGCGGACGGTTCGGTAAAAATTCCCGACTGCCTCGTTCCCTACATGGGTGGGCAGACGCACCTGGTCGCTAGGAAGTAAGGTCCAGGCGATATCCCACACCGCGGACGGTGGTGATGGGTGAGCTCTTGCCGTCGGCGTCTTCAATCACGCTGCGCAGGCGCTTGATGTGCACGTCGAGGGTCTTGGTATCGCCAAAGTAGTCGCTACCCCACACCCGGTCGATTAACACCTCGCGGGTGAGCACCCGCCCGGCGTTCTCGAGGAGCAATTGGAGCAGGGCGAACTCCTTTTTGCGAAGCTTGACCTCGGTGCCGCGCACGAAACAGCGGCGAGCATCCACCTCGAGACGGATCTCCTGGTTTTGGAGGACTTCGGCGCTGAGCGCCGGGCTCGCCCCCTCGCGACGACGCAGCACCGCTCGAATGCGCGCTACGAGTTCACGCAGGCGATAGGGCTTGGTGACGTAGTCGTCCGCCCCGATTTCGAGCATCAGGACCATATCGATTTCTTCACCCTTGGCACTGACGATGATGATGGGCGTGTCGCTGATGAGTCGAATTGCTTGGCAGACCTCCATACCGGACTTCTTGGGGAGCATCAGGTCGAGCAGAACGACGTCGATAGTTTTGGCGTCGAAGCGATCGATGCCCTCCTGGCCGTTTCGAGCGACCACGACGTCGAATCCTTCCCGCTTGAGACCTACCTCGAGCGCGTCAATGAAGGATTCCTCGTCCTCAACGACGAGAATGCGCGTACGCCGGTCGTCACTCGAGGATGGACTCATGGGTTGGCGATGGGCAGTTCCATCGTGAAGATACTGCCCTCACCTTCACGAGACTCCACGAGGACCCGCCCACCGTGATTCTGCGCGACGTGGCGAACGATGCTGAGACCGAGTCCGGTTCCTCCGGTGGCTCGAGCGCGACCCGGGTCGACTCGGTAGAAACGCTCAAAGATGCGGTCCAGATCCTTGGCGGGAATACCTACCCCGTGGTCCGCCACGGTAATGCGCACCACCGGGACGTCATTTTCCTCGCTCGCTTCGTGGCGGGTGGTGGTCACGCGCACCTGCCCACCTTCGGGCGAATAGACCACAGCGTTTTCCAGCAGGGCCTGGATGGCGGAAATGAGCTGGCGACGATCACCGTTGATGACGTAACCAATCTCGGGTTCCTCAAAGGTGATGGTCACGTAATTCTGTTCACTGGCGGTGCGAATTCGTTCCATGGCGTCGGCGACGATGAGTGACACGGGCACCGGTTCCCGGGTGGCCGAGGACTCGCCCTCGATTCGCGAGAGGTCGAGCAGGTCCTCGATAATGCGGTTGACGCGAAAGGCCTCCGCGTTGATGCGGTTGGCCAGTCGATTAGCGACGGCGGGGTCGTTCTCGTACTGCAGCGTTTCGGCCAAGAGACCCAGGGCCCCCATCGGGGTCTTTAGTTCGTGCGAAACGTTCGCGATGAAGTCGCGACGAATCTCTTCGAGACGGCGATGTTCCGATACGTCTTCGATGAAGGCGATAACGCCCAGTGGACGTCGGCCGTCGTCGATGACGGTGGCTTGAATATTCAGCGTGCGACGTGGGGGCCCGTAGATGTCGACGGCACGGTAGGCCACACCCTTGGTCCAGCCCTCGGCCAAGGTGTCGGTGACGGCCTGGGCGGCGATGGCGTCGCCGTACCTACTGACCATAAGGCTCTCGGCCTGAGGATTGCGGTAGAGCACGGCCCCCGCTTCGTCACAAAGCACGAGACCCAGGGGCAGGGCGTCGAGAGCTCGACGCAGGCGAATCACGTCAGCACCCGCCTCGTTCACGACGGAGGTGGCGGCCCCGGCGACTTCCTCGAGCAAGAGCAGCGCCGACTCCACGCGGCCACGGTCGTCACGGGGTTCCACCCCCATACGCGCCGCCAGCGCGGTGAGGCGTTGGGCGATGGCGCGATTTCCCCGCCAACGATTGATCACTACACCGAAGTAGGCGCCGATGATGAGGATTCCGAGAACGGCGGCGTCGGTGACGGCCGCCGACCAGTGAGCCGCGAAGTTGTGGCTGAAGACGATGTGCACGCAATCATTCTCGCAGATGTTGGACAAAGTGTCGGCGACCACGACCGTTGTGGTGCCCCTACAAGGAAAGAGAGTTCCCATGCTGTACGCCGGCGTAAGCCTTAATCCATCCAGCACCGCCCTGCCGGGCGGGGCCGTTATTCAGTCACTCATCAACGGAGTGGCCTTCTGGGCCCTCATTGCCTCGCTAGCGGCGCTGGTCATCGGCGCGGCGATGTGGGCAATCGGCAACCAGATGCAGAACATGCAGCAGTCCAGCGCTGGACGTCGAGCGGTGCTCACCTCCGTGGCGTCGGCGATTTTGCTGGGTGCGGCCCCGACCTTGATCAACTTCTTCTTCGCGACGGGCACGACCGTTAAGTAATGTCTACCCTTCTCTGTTGGGTGACGCTGAATTGCGTGACCACGAGTCTGGCCAACGCCACGCTGAATGACCTCTTTAACGCCTTCGCGGGCTGGGTCCTGGCGGCGGTGCAGTGGCTGCTCACAACGGTGGGTGTGGTACTCAACGCCACGAGCGATCCCGGTACGATCGTCAACGCGGCGCAGGGGGAGTTCACGGCCCTGTTGCCGCTGGCCCCCTGGCTGCTCTTACTGGGTTTGCTCGTGGCGACCATCTCCTGTGTTCGCCACGGGGACCAGGTGGGATTGTGGCGCCTCTACCTGGGGGTGGCGCCCGTCAGCGTGGCCGCCATTTTTTTGGCCCGCCCGCTCGCCCTCGACGCCTTACGCTTGGTCGACGCCCTGTGTTCGGTGGCTTCGTCACGCAACGCTATTGACTTTTCCCAACTCGGCAACGCCCTGGTGAACGTGGGGGCCATCCCCGGTTTTGGCATCTTCGTTCTGGCCAGCCTGGTGACCTTCGCGGCGGTACTGCTATGGGCGGAGTTGCTCTTTCGTTCGGTGGCACTGTCACTCCTACTGGTACTCGTTCCGCTCATCGTTCCGCTTTCGACCTTTCCCAGCCTTCGCCGGGTGGCGTGGCGTCTGCTCGAAAGTTTTGTCGCGCTGGCTGGTTCCAAAGTCATCGTGGTGACCACCCTGGCGCTGGGCCTCAGTGAGCTCAACGGTGACAACGCGACCTCCATTCTCATGGGCGTCGTCACCTTGTTGTTGGCCTGCGCCACGCCCTTTATCATTCTGCGACTGGTTCCGATGATGGAACAGTCGGCCCTGCACGCGCTCGACGGATTACGGCAACGAGCGGTACGGGCCGTCATGAATAGTCCACAATCACCCGCGGGCCTCGCGGTGCAGGCCCTGTGGCCGGCGGCGGCCCCGCCCTCTCCCCCCTCTCCCCGCGAAGACCTGGGGATACCCTTCTGGGAGGGCAGCGGTGATCTGCCTCTTCCCCCGCTCGACGGCGAACTTCCCGAGGCACCGGTGGGTCTGCCGCAGGTGCGTCACGGCAAAGTGGCCTACTTCAAGGACCGCTGGGGTCCGGTCATTGGTTGGCACTGGGATGACTGAGCCAACGCTGCAGGCCAGTGACGCTGAACCACGCTGGGTCGGTGTGCGCCGAGAGTACGTCGTGGCCGCCCTGGTCCTGGGGGCTCTTGGTATCGACCGCGTCTTCTCGAAACACTGGAATGGGGTCCTCGTCCTGCTGGCCACGCTCGTCGGCTTGGCGGTCACCCCCCTTTCCGCTCACACGAGTATTGGCCGCGAAGTCGGGGCGCTCTTTCGTTACGCGTTGCGTTCGCGGTGGTTTGTCCTTCGCGTGAAACGCCAGGGGAGCACCCTTCGTCTGGCGCACCGTTCGAGCGTCGATCTACGACTCTTCCGCTTTCCCCAGGTGGGGAGGCTCGACCTAGCGGGGCAAGACCACGAGCTGACCGCCTTGTTGCGCAAAGTGAGTGGCACGCTGGCTCTCGGCAGCGCGCGTAGCCACCTCGGTCAGTTTGTCGTGAGTAGTGACCAGGGGGTGTCGACTTTCCTCGCGCTGCGCGGTTCGGCGGATGTTGGCTCCCTCGTCGCAGCTGATCAGGTGCCACTGCTGCGCTGCGATGAAGGCGTTCGCGTCATTCGTGAAGGCTGGCGCAGTCTCGACTGCTTAGACGCCAGCGTCGCGGTACTTCGCGTGGCTCGCTTCGCCAACACCGGCCAGCGACCCCTGCTGGAAATTCTTCAACGAATTGGGGGCCACTCGACGCTGTGCCTCCAAGCGGCGGTGGTACCCACCCCCCAAGCGCGACGGATGACGGGTCGCGCCGTCCACCGCAGCGGCGTCGACGACGCGGCCAGGGGAGCCATGGGCTTTCGCCATTCCATCAACCAGGAAATGAACAAGCGACGTTTGCAGCGACGCGAGCAACTGGTGGTCTCGGGTGAAGCCTTGTTGCAGCTCGCCGTCTACCTCGTCATCGAAGCGGCTTCCCAGCGCGAGTTGCGCGATCGCGTCGCGGCGGCGCTGCAACAGGCCCGCGAAGTCGGACTGACCTTGGAACGGGGCCACGGACGACAGGCACAGTGGTTTCGCTGGGCGCTCCCGGGCGGTGTGGAGTGGTGAGACCCTGGACGCACTGGGCGACCAGCGATGATTGGTGGTCACTACGTCTTCCACTACACGACGCGGGCACCGGCATTCCTGGTCGCCCCCTCGGACGAGCCTTTCGCGGTGAATCCTTCGTGTTTGACCCCTTTGACGCCTACCAACGAGGATTAACCACGAACCCCAACATGGTGATCGCCGGCGGGATAGGGATGGGTAAGAGCACCCTGGTCAAGATGCTCATCGACCGCGCGCTGGAACGGGGTCGCCGCGTGGTGGTGGTCGACCCCAAGGGTGAGTACGGCCCTCTCGCCTCCCTCTACGGCACCACGCCCGTGGTCGTGGGTCGCGATGGCTGGTGCAATCCCTTCGTGCAGTCGGACAATGAACACCGTGCCCTGGTACGAAGTATTCTCGCCAGCGCCCAGGGAAAGTCGTTGACCCCCGAACAGCATTTTGTACTCGACGAGACGTGGCTGACCCTGGAGGGAAAGACCCCGCCACGGGTACTCTGGTCCCTCTTTGACGCGCTGCGCGCCACCTTGGTGGCGTCGACGTCATCGCCCGAGCGGGCGTTGGCCCTGCTACTGCGGCGTTTTATCTCGGGGGATTACGCGGGCCTCTTCGATGGGGAGGGACCACCGCTGAACTTCGGTGAGCGCTTGGTCATTTTGGACCTGTCGCAGCAGTGGGCCTCAGCGTCACTGGGCATGGCCGCGTTGAGTGCCGTTTCGGCGGCCCAACAGGTCGCACGGGGGCCCGACGAACAAGGCCACGTCATCGTCGACGAGGCCTGGGCCCTCTTAGCGGACCCCTACGCGCTGCGCTGGCTTCAGGGATCGTGGAAGCTGGCCCGCGCCCGAGGAGTGAGTCACCTCCTGGTGCTGCACCGTTGGACGGACGTCGGGGCGGTGGGTGACGAAGGGAGCGCTAACCGAGCTCGGGCGCAGGGTCTCCTGCGCGAGTGCGAGACCGTGTGGCTCTTTCGTCAGCTCAATGACGAATTAGCGGAGTTGAGCAGGGCCCTGGGACTAAGCGCGGTGGAGCAGGCGTCGCTCAGCCAGCTCAGCAAGGGTCACGTTCTCGTCCGCTACGGTAACGCTCGGTCCCTGGTGGCTCTGCAGCCCGATGATCGGGACCGCGCATTCATTGACACCGACGCCGCGATGCGGGGTAGTCGTGAGTCGTAGTCAGCCGGTACTGGGTCGCTGGGCGTGGGGCGGCGTGGGCCTGGGAATGGTGAAGCGGCTGCCCCAGGGACACTCGATGCTGGTGGTGGGCCCCACGCAGGCGGGCAAAACCACTTCCCTGGTTCTCCCCGCGGTATTGGGGTGGCCTGGTCCCGTGGTCATGACCAGCGTCAAACACGACGTGGTGCAAACGTCAATTTCCTGGCGTCAATCGCTGGGTTTGGTGCAGCGACTCGATCCGGGCTCGTCGAGCGGCATGACCTGGAATCCTTTAGAGGGCGTGGTGGGCATTCGCCACGCGCTGCGGGTGGCGCACTCACTCACGCTGGCGTCCTCGCGAAGTGATGGTGATTTCTGGAACGCGCTGGCGGTCAAGCTGGTGGGTGGCGTCATGGCGGTTGCCCTGGAAACGGGTCGCTCCATGTTTGACGTGGCGCAAGCTATTGAGGAGCGGACCTGGCTGAGCTGGGACGACGAGTCGCCGGCGACCGACTCGCTGCGCTCCTTTCGTTCCTACGACCTCAGGACGCTCGACGGCGTCTCCACGACGGCCGAAGCGATGGTCTTGCCTTGGCGCTTTGTGCAACCCGTGGCGCGCATTCGCGACACCGTGGCGGGAGCCAACACGCTGTACTTGTGCAGCCCCCGCTACGAGCAGGCCAGTTACGAGCCACTCTTCCGTGGCGCCCTGCGAATGCTGCTCGAGGAACAGCAGTTGCGCGTGGACGCCGGTACCGACCACGCCCTGTTGATGGTTCTCGACGAGGCCGCCAACGTGGCGTCACTGGACGAATTGGACCAGATGGCGGCCACCGTGTCCGGTCTGAACGTGACCCTCGTAAGCGTGGTGCAAGACTTCGCGCAACTGCAGGCCCGCTGGGGTAAACGAGCGGCCACCATCGTCAACAATCACGCGACTCGAGTAGTACTCAGTGGTCTGGCCGATCCCGCCATCGCCACCTTTCTCCCCGAGTTGAGTACACCCCGCGCCAAGGACCGTCCCTTGATCCCCCTGCGGCGTCGCGCCGCCGGGACGGCGATGGTGGTGTCGGGTCGCCGGCCGATCTACGCGGTGCGATTGCGCCCCTGGTGGCGGTCTCGACGGCTCCGCCGACGAGGACGAATGCCCCCATTGACTACGCTTTAAGGGTGACTCCGACCCCCGACGACGCTTTCGTCCTGGCCATTGACATTGGCGCTTCCAGCATCAAGATGGCCGACGTCACCGAGCGGGGCACGATCAAGGGTTCAGTGCGCCGTCGCGTCACGCCCTACCCCTGCACGCCGGATCGGCTGGTCACTTTGTTGGCGGCGCGTATTGCGAAGCGTGGTATTCCTCGTGTCGGAGTGGGCTTTCCTGGTGAGTTTCGCGACGGGGTGGTCATTGCCCCGGGCAATCTGGCCCGCCCGCAGGGCTTCGACTCAGAGGTGGACCCCGATCTCGACGCCCAGTGGCGCGGATTCCCTCTGCAGCAGGCGCTCAACGAGAGGGTCGACGCCGAGGTCCGCGTGGTGAACGACGCGTCACTGGCGGCCCGGGGGAGCGCCCGGGGCGAGGGACGCGAACTGGTCTTGACCCTGGGGACGGGCTTTGGCGTGGCCCTTGTGGTCGACGGGGTCCTGGCCACGATTCCCGACTACGGCCAGTTGACGTTCTTTGACGATGAGTCCTACGACGCCAAACTCGGCGAACATGGTCGCGCCGCCGACCCCGACGCCTGGCTGGCCGCCCTGCGCCGCGTCCTCGTCGAACTGTCCGCGCAATGGGATTCGAGCATCATTCACCTGGGTGGCGGTAACTCGCAGCGCCTGAGCGTTGACGAGGTCGCCACCGAGGGACTCACCCTGATTATTCAGGGTAACGCCGCCCCCCTTCGCGGAGCAGCCAAGCTCTTTTAGCGGTGCTTCAGCGCGAGGCTGCTCGTGCGCGGCTGCGAGTGCGCAAGGGCCAAAGGTCCTACTTGACGAATTGAATGGGCAAAATTGTTGAGTACCCGTAGGGGTAGCCCAGACCAGTGGTGATGAGGTTCGCCTCGAAGTACACCGGGTCAATATCGGGTTGCGTTCCGACGATGGTGAATGTCGCGACCCCGTTGGCGTCGGTCTTCGCCTCGACGGGCGTTTGGCCGGCGTTGCTCCCGTTGATAACGGCCTGTGAATACTGGATGCCACTCTGGGCGTAGATGATCTGTCCGAGGAAGATGGGAATACCAGCTCGCTGGACGGCTTGGTTCGTGGCGTTTACCACTTCTACCTTTACCGTTACCGGAACCCCCACCGTAATCGGGGCGTTCACCGCCTCGGGGACGATTTCGGTGTGCAGGTTGGTCGGGGTGAAGGGTGGGGAGACACTCATGGCGGTAGGCGTAAGCGCCACCATCTGGAAGGCGTTGGTCAGCTGGGGCTGGGCGAAATAATTCGGAGCGGCGAGTTGGTAGTTGGCAGTCTGGCCCGCCCCCAGTGTTGAAGGACCAGAAATAATGTTCCAGGGGGCAGTGATCGCACCACCGTTCTCACTCGAAAACAGGGGCTTCAAGCTTCCGTTGGTTTGGTTCGTGACGTGGACGTCGATGCGAACGATACTGGCCAACTGACCCGTGGTCTGCAAGCCGGTAATGGTGAGGGCCAGTGGCTGTCCGTAGAAGAGCGTGGCGGCGAAACTGAGGACCACGATAAAGATCGGGGGCAGAACAAACCACTTCGCCATGTTCCAGTTGGCGAGTGCGCCCATTTTCCCCGAGGGCCGGACGGAGGTCGCCGCTACGAGGAGGGGCAACAACAACATCACGAGGTAGCTGGCGAAGGAACGGGAGAGAAAGAAGAGCACTATGGAAGGCAGAAGAAGCACGACGGGCTTGCCTTTGGGGTAGGTGACGACGAGTAGGCCGGCCGAGAGAAGCAACATGCCAAATCCCAGCAGGGTGTAAAAACGAAGGTCGCCACCGCCAATACCGAGAAAGTTTGAGATACCTATCCAACCCTGACCCGCGGGCACGATGCCTCCAGTGAGCGGGGTTAAAACACCACGAATCCAACTCCCGAAGTCCCAGACTATGAAGGGCAGGTTGGGTACGAAGAAGACCACCAGGGCTCGCCAGAAGTAACGCCACGCCTGTCCCAGCAGGTCCGGAAAGGACTCACCGGCGTTGAAGGCTTCGAGTGCCATGGCTACGAGCAAGAAGCCCAGCACCAACCACGGGGTTTGCTTAATACCGAGCGCCAACCCCATTGCGGTGGGACCGACCCAGGCTCGCCAGCCCTGCAGTCGCTCGAAAGAATCCCACTTATATACGGCCAGCATGAGGAGCGGGACGTAGAGGGCGTCGGTTACCCCACCCACCGCAAAGCCTATGTAGAGACCGACGAAACCAAGCACCACGATGACCCAGCGCAGCTCGCGCGCCAGCAGGCGCCAGCCGACGAGCAGTCCCAGTGACCAGGCGATGCAGTTGACAATGATGCCGGCCTGGCTGCTGATTCCCAGAAGGAGGAAGGGCAAGTAGACGAGGAAACTCATCGACGGGTAACTCAACTGCGTGACGGGGGTGCCGTTCAGACGAAAGGTGTAGCCATTGGGCTGCACGTGAAAGAGATCGAAGGCTGGGGCCAGAGACGAGGTGTAGGGATTGTGGCCATGGAGCAAGAGGGAGGCTGAGTACTGGTCAAAGGACACCTCGTCGGTGGCGTAGGAGGGGGCCAGACGAATTTGGATCCAGCACCAGATGGCGAAGCCCAAAATAGAGACGGCAATTATTCCCCACTCAACGTAGACCAGTTGGTCTTCGTCGATCACCCAAATAGCGACAATCGAACCGAGACCCAGGGCGCCAAGCAGTACTTCCGCAATCGACAGGAGCGGGTAGGAATCACTGTAACCAAAGAGGAGAAATGCGAAGACGAGTAGTACGGTGGCGGCGGCCGTCCATCCGCACTTCTGCAGCAACTGGTTTTCCATCAATTGTGCCTAGGAAGGCACAGCGAAAATCTGGATGTTACCGAAAGTTTGCGTGCCGACGTAGTCAATGATCTGTGGCCCGGTGAGGCTGGGCACCGCCCCGACGCAGTTGGCCGGCGAGGGCACTACTTTGACCACCGCTTCGGTTGCGGTGCTAATCACCGAAACATTCGATGAACCGACCAAATTCTTGAGTTCGTAGAGAACACCGCCGTTGGGGCTGAGCGTGATGCTGCTTCCGTAGGGGGAGACAACGAAGTGCTGCGTTACGGCCTTGGTACTCAGGTTGACGATTTGGATGGTGCCACCACCAACCAGGGTGTAGAGATTCTGAATTCCTGGATCGACCACCAACGAAGTTGTCGAACCCGAGAGGGGGACGTTGTTCGTGACGTTGCCAGTGCGCTGATTGACGTCTAGGGCGGCCGCAACCTGGCCGTACTTGGTTAACGCGAAGAAGTCGTACTGATCACTTGAACCGGTTATTTGCACAACGGGGGCCGGCATAGGGACCGTGCGAAGCTTCTTACCGGCGAATGAATAAAACGCCACGGAACCCGTTGCCTTAAACGAAGTCCCTACTGCCAGAACGTCTCCGCCCAAGGCAATCGACGTAGCGGCTACCGAGACGGGGAAAATAGCAACAACTTTGCCCGTGCTGAAGTCAATCTTCTGCACGTTGGCGGCCTTACCACCATTTACCAGTGCGTACACGTCGCCATTAGTGTCTTGAGCGGTGCCACCGATGGTATTGGCGGCGGCGGGCATTGTCCGCAGCGGCGTGACGGTAGAGCTGCTCTTCGAGGAAGGGCCCGAAAGTGACACGCCGACGGCCACCACCACGAGGGCGAGAACGACCACCAGGGCGATAATTGGCGTCGGGGAAAGTTTTCCGGTTTCGGCGTTACGCAAACGAAATTGCTCGTTAGAGGGCATTTTTAATCTTTCACTCGGGGAGGCGCTGGTTAATCAACGCTCTTTCGGGGAACTACAGAACTAGCGAACCTCGAGGTATTCCCATACTTCGGTGTAGGTCCGGCCGTTAGGAACGATGCCAAAGTAACGCTGGGCGGCGGCCAGTTTTGACAGCGTCTTACGATCGAAAACACCGGTAATTGGCGTCGTAAATCCGTCATTTCGCAGGAGGTGCTGGAGGGCTGCAACGAGAGCGCCACGGTTTCCGAACTGCAAGCGACCTGAGTAGCTACTGGTAAAGACCGTGAAAGTGGATGCCGAAGGGACCGAGTAGCGCAACATTCCGCTGGAGTACGACTGGTATTGCTTCCCGAGCAGAACGTTAGGGAACGGGCTATTGCGGTCCAAGACCGTAACGAAGGAGTTACGAGGCACCGGCACCGAACCGTGAACTCGAAGGCTGGATCGTTGGGTGTTTTGGATGCTGCCTTTGTAATACACAAACTTAAAGGTTGACCAGCGCTTTACACCGCGAGTTATATAGTTGAAAGTCGGGGCGATCAGGGCCGCAGAAACACCCATTGACGTCGAACGAGCCGGGAGCGTGAACTTAAAGGGGACGTTGTTGTAGAGCACCGTAATAATGGTTGGCACAACTTGCTTAACGGTCACGACGCCAACAATGGTGCCACCACCGGCAGATCCACCACCACCGGTGCAGCCGGTGCAGCCGTAACTCGTGCCCGCGGCAAGGGCGGGTGCGGCGCTAATAACGGACGAGGCAGCCAGAGCGACAACCGCCAAAATCTTGGTGACGCGAAAAGTTCCCATGACGTAACTTTACACAAAAGCCCTAGGTGATGCAAATAGATTTGAGCTATCGCAAGCCTTTTTATCAGCACAAACACGCTTGTTTCTGATAGCTGCCACCACCGAAAATCTCCGCGCTCAGTTCCTGGCCCGCTCCGCGAATCCACCCCGCACCTGCTCGAAGAGAGGGGCGACCGCTAAGGGCACCACGTGTCCCTTGACCAGCTAGGGGATGACCCGGGAAAACCGCAATTATTTCGACGAACAGTTAGCGGTTCGCCACGTCGCTAAGGCGCTTCGGGCCTTCTTCCACTTCGTAATTTCGTTGAAGGAGGCGGCATCCTGGGCTTTCGTAAACTTCACCTTCGCAATAATCTTGTCCACAACGTCAATTATCGCCTGGCTAGCGCTCGTTGCCGCCACCACATTCGATCGCACCGCGACCGGTGATGTGGTTTGCCCCGCAAATTGGCTGTGATCATAGGTAATGGTGTTTTTTAGGTCCGGGTAGGTGTGTTTGGGCGGATGCTTTGATTCGTAGCTGGCGATATTGCTTAGGGCGGTGCACAGTTGAGTCCTGGCCACGGCGGATGCTGATTTTGTCGATTTGCCATTAAGGACGACGAAAACGCTGGCGGCGACGAATGCCGCCACCACAAGAATGGCTACCCGCTGAATGGTCGAGTTAAATCGTTTGGCTTTCGGCATTGGTTCCCCTCGTGCATTGCTGCTCGCCATCTTAAGGGAATGCTCACCGAGCCCAGAAAATGTGCCTCGGGCTCCTCAGCCTAAAGATGGTCCGGGCTTCCCCTTTTTCCTGTTTAGATACTGCCAGTGCGATGATCGAAGCCCTTCGGTCCAGACTGCGACGTTTTGGATGCAGGGCCGTTATGAATTGCCCGTGATTGTTGTTACGGGGTGTTTTAAGACTCAACTGCGATGTAGGGTGACGCTGAGTGAGTTCTCTCGAAGACCTTGGGAGCGTTAAGGCGCCGCCATCCGCGACCGACCGGTCCGGAGTCACCGGCTTCGCTGCGGCCCTGCACCAGGCGGTTGAGGATTGCCTCTCGAATGATGATCTCCTTAGGGCGCGTCGGCAGCTCCACCGAAAGGCCCTCATCATCAGCTTGTGGTTCGTCGCTGCCTACGTGGGAATCGTGCTCGCCACGGGTTGGATCCAAGGCCTTGCAGCCTGCACATCCTTCGCCTTCGCCGCGGCGGCCATTGGGTTCAACATTCAACACGACGCTAATCACAACGCCTTTTTTGATACGCACGGCGTCAAGCGCTTGACCCGGGCGAACCGACTGGTCGGCTGGAGTTTGTTCGCCATTGGGGCTGATGCGAACCGCTGGATATATAGACACGGCACCCTCCACCACGGATCGCCCAACGTCGTAGGCACCGATGCGGAACTTGATCTGGGTGCTTTGGCCCGCTTCGCCCCCGGGCAGTCCTGGTATTGGTGGCACCGCTACCAACACCTTTATATATGGCCCCTTTATCTTTTCGCGGCTTTCGAGATAATTTCGAGTGACCTCACTAGCCTCGTCCGCAGTTCACGGCAAGCCAATGGGCGAGCGCGCAAGCCCACCTTCTCGGATTTCGCGTCGGCCCTAGGTTCCAAACTTCTGGCCGGCTTCCTGCTGATAGGGGTACCGGCTCTGGTGCACCCCATTTGGACGGTAGTCCTGGGTGGCGTAGCCGTGCTGATGATGGTTGGCTTCTTGTTGGCCATGGTCTTGCAGGTGGCGCACATTGTCGAAGAGGCAGCGTTTGCCGAGGACAAGGCGAGTGTTCCCTGTCGTTGGCACGAGTGGCAGATTCGCACTTCTATTGACTTCTCACACAGCAGGGGATTTGTGGCCCGCATTATTCGCTGGCTGTGCGGTGGACTGGATCACCAGGCAGAGCACCACCTCTATCCCCGCTTGCCGCACACGGCGTATCCCCTGATTACTGACGCCGTGTCGGAAGTCTGCCGGCAATTTGGTATTGAGCGCTACACCCACCCCAACTATCGTTCGGCCTTGGCTTCGCACTACCGCCTCCTTCGTCGCCTGGGCAAAGGGCCAAACACCTCGGGTCACGCGATCGAGTGAAGACTCGGTCCCTGGTGATGGCCTAGGCGCCAGGCTGGGTCGCGCCGCAGCCGTCCTGACGTGGCTAAGGACCCTTGAATGGCTATTGTAAAAGTCAATGACCAAAAATGTTGATGCCGATTTTCTCGAATTACCCCTGCGAGAGGTTTCTGACGCCGCCATAGAAACTGCGCTGGCCTTGGGGGCCTCCCACGCCGACATCCGGGTTGAACGTGTTCGCACCGGCATCTTGGAGCTGCGCGACACTCGGCCCGAAACGCAAACCGACGACAGTGTTTCCGGCCTGGGCGTGCGCGTCATCGTCAATGGCGCCTGGGGCTTTGCTTCGTCACCAGAAATTAGTGTCACTAAGGCGAAGGAACTCGCAATGACCGCCGTCGCACTGGCCAGAACCAGTGGGCCACTCTCCACCGAAGAGATTGCGCTCGTGACTGAGCCGATCTACGCGAACAAGACCTGGGTGAGCGAGTACCTCATTGACCCCTTCGAGGTCAGCGCCAGCGAGAAGATTTCGCGTTTGGCCGACCTCAGCGCCACTCTCTTAAAGTCCTCCGCGGTGACCTTCACGTCGGCCGCCACCAAGTTCGTTAAGGAACAGAAACACTATGCCGACTCCTACGGCACTTCCACCACGCAACAGCGTGTACGCATGCAGACGCAGATAGAAGCCTTCAACGTGAGCGACGCGGGCTTCGAGGCGATGCGCACTTTGGCCCAGCCCGCCGGCTACGGCTGGGAATGGATGGGTGACGACATCTGGGACTGGACCGCGGAGATTGCCGAATTGCCTAGTTTGCTCGCCGAAAAAGTTAAGGCCCCCTCGATAGAACCGGGTCGCTACGACCTCCTCATTCACCCCAGCAATTTGTGGCTTACGATTCACGAATCAATTGGTCACGCCACGGAATTAGACCGCGCCTTGGGTTACGAGGCGAATTACGCGGGTACGTCCTTTGCCACGGTTGACCAGCTGAACAAACTTCAGTATGGGTCGGCCCTCATGAACGTCACCGGCGATCGCATTACGCCTCACGGACTCAGCACCGTGCATTACGACGACGAAGGTGTGGAGGCGCAGCAGTGGGACATCATCAAAGATGGACTCCTAGTGGGTTACCAACTCGACCGTCGGATTGCGGCGCGCGCTGGTCGTGACCGCAGCAACGGTTGCGCCTACGCGGACTCACCGAGCCACGTGCCAATCCAGCGCATGCCCAATGTGTCGCTGCAGCCCAACCCCAGCGGACCGGACTGGGAGGGGCTGATCGCCAGCATTGACGACGGCATCATGATCAAGGGCGACAAGTCCTGGTCCATTGACATGCAGCGCTACAACTTCCAATTCACCGGTCAGCAGTTCCACCGCATTAAAAACGGCAAGGTAGTGGGGCAGGTGAAGGATGCCGCTTACCAGGCCACGACCACCGATTTCTGGAGGTCCATGAAGTTAGTGGGCGGTCCCTCAACCTACGTTCTCGGTGGCGCGTTTAATTGCGGCAAGGCTCAGCCGGGTCAGGTCGCAGCGGTCAGTCACGGCTGCCCCGCTGCCGTCTTTGATCAAGTAAATATTCTCAATACTGTCGCGGAGGCCGGGAAATGATTTCGCCATCAGAACTCGTCGAAGGCATCATCGCCGAGGCGCAGTACCACGACTGCCTCGTCATTGTTCAGTACAAGACGCAGGCCAATTTGCGCTGGGCGTGCAGTACCTTGACGACCAACGGAGTTATCGCCGAGCAGCGCGTCACCGTGATTGCCTTCGTGGCCGTCGATGGCGGGATGGCCACTGGCTCGGTCACCCTTACTGACGTTAAGGCCAGCGAATACGCCGACATCGCCAAGGCCGCGGGCCTGGTGGCCCTCGCCGCGGGAAAGGCCGAAGACGAGGCCGAACTCCTGAGTGATGTCCACAGTGGCGACTGGTCCGGTGCGCACCAGGCCACGGGACCGGAGGTATTCACTAGCTTCGCCCCCGATTTAGGCGAAATGTTTCGCCGATCGCACGCGGACGCTATTGAATTATTTGGCTACGCCGAACACTCCCACGAGAGCACCTGGATTGGTTCGAAGCGAGGATTGCGCCTGCGCTACGACCAGCCGTCGGGCCGCGTGGAGATGACCGCCAAGTCGCACGCCCGTACGCGTTCCACCTGGGAAGGACGCGCCACCCGAGACTTCACGAACGTGTCGGTCGCTGACATGGACGCCAACATTCGACAGCGCCTCGAATGGCAGTCACGCATGAGCGAAGCGAAACCCGGTCGCTACCAGACGGTCGCGCCCTCGGGGGCCGTGGCCGACTTGATGGGCTACCTCCTCTATTCGGCGCCCGCTCGCGACGCCTTTGAGGGGCGCTCGGTCTTCGCCAAAAAGGGACAGAAGGGAAAGACCAGAGTTGGCGAGACTCTGGCTCGTTTACCGATAAACCTTTACAGCGATCCCGCATACGCCGGACTGGAGTCAGCCCCCTTCAACGTGGCGACCAGTACCGACCCCTTCAATTCGGTGTTCGACAATGGCATCGCCCATAGCCGCTTGAATCTTCTTTCCGACGGGCGACTCGAAAATCTCATCACCTCTCGGGCCAGCAGCACGTTCACGGGACTGAACTTCGCGCCCCCCGGCGACAATCTCATTATGGAGTTGCCGGGAGCCTCGGGCGGACTCGACGCCATGGTAGAGAAAGTGACCAGCGGTCTCCTGCTCACAACTTTTTGGTATGTTCGCGTGGTTGATCCCATCACCTTCTTGCTGACTGGGCTCACCCGTGACGGTATCTACGAAATCAAGGACGGTGAAGTGATCGGCGCGGTGAACAACTTCCGTTGGAATGAGTCACCCGTTGATCTCCTGAGCCGCATGGTGGCGGCCGGCAGTACCGAAATCACCGCGACCAGAGAACTCGAGCAGTTCATGCGAACCGCGGCGCCCGCCGTGGTTTTTGACGACTTCAATATGTCGACGGTAAGTCCAGCGAACTAGGCCGGTCGCCTCAGCCCGGCCACGTCCGGGGGCTGTTCGCGCCGGGAAAACAGGGATATCCGGAGAATTGCCTCTGGTACCCGCGCTATTGCGTCCCCTTAGCGCGGGTGGATACGCCGAAAATCTCACTCGTTGATTGATGCTCTTATCATCTACACTTACCTCGGGTCGAAATGGGAAACATGAACGTCAAAACAACTTCGCGCGCGGCTGGACTGATTGTTTCTCTGGTCACCTTGCTTTCGCTGGGGGCGGTTCCCTACGCCAACGGTTCCACGCCAAGCAACCCAACGCTGGCGCAGCTGCAGGCCGACATCGCCACCTCGGCCAGCATTAACAAGGCGCCACCCGCCAACAGCGTGGTTCCCGTCATGAGCACGATGTTGATGACCAACGCTTTCTTGACCGTCCCCAACATGACCTCGGAGTGCTACGGCTACTCGCGCGCCGTGACCATGACCAACGCCAATGACTGCGTGTGGGGTCAAATTTCGGCCACGAAGTCGATTTTTGTTTTCGGTGATTCCAACGCCGCGATGTGGCTACCCACCCTCAACATTTTGGGTCAACAACTGGGCTACAAGATTTATTTCCTCGCCGCCCACGGTTGTGGCCCCTGGGCCTCGGTGCCAAATCTCTTCGGAACCAGTGGCCTCAAGTCAACACCCCTCTGCAATACCTTCGTCAATGACGCCATCGGGCTGGCGAACGCCCTGCACCCCGCCGTTGTTCTTCCTATCGGTCTCGAAGTTGGTTCGAAGCCGACCAATTCAGCCACGGTGGCGGGCGTCCAAGCGTCGACGGTGCAAACTGTTCACGCTCTCGCGCCCAGCGGGGCCAAGGTATTGTTCCTGCAGCCCTTCCCCTGGTCCAGCGGAAGCTACCCGCGGAACTGCTTGGCTCTGCGCCCCACCGCGATTACGAGTTGCGAGATGTCGCCCGTGGGCGCCGCCTCGTTTACGCAATGGAGTGCCGCCCTGGGTGTGACCCAGGCCGCCACTGCCCTCAATGTTCCCATGGTGCCCACCGAGAAGCTCTTTTGCACGGCCACACTTTGTCCGATTCTGGTCCTTGATTCGGGTGTGTACCACGACGTGTATCTGAATAATCGTCACATGATCAATACCTACGCGCAGTGGATTAGTACCGCCTTCATCCAACTCATCAAGCCCTATTTGCCCGCGTAACGAGTAGCCGAATGCGACGTCGCGCGACGGAAACGACGGCTTCGTACCGCTACGACATTCAAATCCTCCGAGGACTCAGTGTCCTCATGGTGGTGCTCTATCACGCTCACCTGGGTGGCCTCAGTGGGGGGTTCATCGGCGTTGACGTTTTCTTCGCTATTTCGGGCTACGTCATTACCAATAGTCTCACGAAATCACCGGGCCCCTTCTTCGCCTACCTGACGAGTTTCTACGCCCGACGAGTGCGACGCCTCTTGCCGGTCGCGACCATCGTTATCGTGGCCACCGTCTTTTTCGTGTACCACTACCTGACCTATTACACGGGCCAGGGCGAAGTGACCAGCGCCATATGGGTGGCGCTGTTTGCGGGCAACGTCCACTTCGCCGCCGTCGGCACGCAGTACCTCACCGCCACCGATCCACCCTCAACGCTGCAACAATTTTGGTCCCTGGCGGTCGAGGAGCAGTTCTACCTCGCGTGGCCCGTCATCTTCTACGGCCTGCGCTCCCTGTCGCGACGCTTCAGTCACACTCGAGACTGGCTCAGCATCATCGTGCTCGCCCTCCTCTGCGTGACGTCGTTGCTGTGGTGTCATCTCCAAGTGGGACAGAACCCGTCGTGGGCCTTTTTCTCGCCGCTGACTCGCTTCTGGGAAATTGGCGTGGGTGCCCTGCTCGCCGTGGTGGAAAAGCAGTTGACGATCCTGCGACGACCCTCCCTGGGCTGGCTCAGCGTCCTGGGCTACGCCGTCATCGCCTATTACGCGTTCACGATTGACGCCAACACGACCTGGCCCGACTTCGTAACGGCCCTGCCGGTGCTCGGGGCGGTGTTGGTCATTCTCGGTGCCAGCTACGGGCAACCCGACCCCGCCGCGAGGTTACGCACACTCGGCCGGCCCCTGGAGTGGATGGGTGAGATCTCCTATTCCTGGTACCTGGTTCACTGGCCGGTGACCATGATCGCCACCCTCTATTCCTTCAGTCCCCTGCCCGCCCACAGCCGCGTCGAATTGGCCCTGGCCTCGGTGGCTATCGCCGCCTTGCTCCACTACCTGGTGGAAAACCCCTTCCGCTACAACTCATTCCTCGCCCAGCGCAAGGGGCTGACGCTGAGCCTGGGCGCAGTTTTTATTCTGCTCAGCGTGCTGTGCAGCCTCGGGCGTCTCCACAACATTCTCTAGATCAGGTCGAAACACCCGCGCCCCGGATTCATTTCGAACAAGCCGTGACTCGCTGCCTAGCTCTCAATTGACGCCGTGGCGTCGGTGCCGAGCGAGAGGAAGAAGCGAAGGGAGAAAAGAGCGATGAGCGTGGAGACGCTACCGCCGATCAGGAAGGGCCAACGCAAACCACCCTTGGCGACCACGCCACCGAGCAGGGCGCCAAAGGGCATCAGCCCCCACACCAGGGTCCGGCGGGTGCCGTGGATGCGTCCGTAGAGTTCGGGCGGAATGGTGTTTTGGTAGACCGCCATCAACAGAATGTTCCACAGCGTGACGGCGAAGAGCTGAACGGTGATGACGACCGCGAAGAAGACAATGTTGGGGGAAAGTCCCGCGACCACGGTCAGCAGTGAACTGACGACAATACCGACGGCCATCACTCGGCTGCGACCAAAGTGGGCCGAGAGCCGTGGGGCGAGCAGGCCACCAACAATCGCCCCCAGACCCTCGATCGCCAGGAGGGCGCCGAAGAAGGCGGGCTTCAGTTTTAGCTGGTGCAGAATGAACAGCACCGAGGTGGCATTCGACAGAGAGAAGAAGAAGCCCGTGGCGGCCGTGGTGAGTACCAAGCGCAGTAGTAGTCGGTGGGCCAGCAGGAACGAAACGCCGTATTTCATCTCCGTGATAAAACTCGTCCTCGTTTCCTCCACCTTCGCCTCGCGTAGGTCCTGGAGAAACTTGACGGGTATGAGGAGGGCCAGGACGGCGGCGACGAGGTACCCCACGCCGTTGGCGGCGAAGGGTGAGAAGACCGCGGCGGCGTAGAGAAAACTACTCAGTGGCGCCCCGACAAATCCCTTGATGACGGTTTCGGAGATCTGGAGTCGGGAGTTCCCGCGCTCGAACTGCGACGCGCGCAGAATCTGAGGAATGAGCGACTGCGAGGTCGTATCGGCCACCACTTCGCAGGCCCCAATGACAAAGCTGGCCAGCAGCAAGCCGTAGATGGTGATGGCGTGCTGGGTGATGGTGACGACCACTGCACCGGCCACCAGGCAACGCGTGGCGTTGGCCCCCGCGAGTAAGTAGCGGCGGTCCACGCGGTCAACCAATACGCCAATTGGGATGGCGAAGAGTAGCCAGGGCAGCATCAGCAGTCCACTGAGGGCCGAAATCAAGATGGGATTCTTGGTCAAGGTGACGGCGAGTAGGGGAGCGGCGGCAATCATTACGCCGTCGGCCAGGTTGGAAGCCAGACTGGCCCCCCACATGCGATTAAAGGCCGCACCCAGGGCTTTGTCGTGCTCAAGGGCTGTGGTCACCGCACTATTCCTTGAACGAGGCATAGCACCATCTTCGCACAGCAGGTCGTGACGGAGGCGCTAGAACGACGAGGTGCTCACGCTCGGTCGCTCCCCGCCCTGGCGTCGGCAGCGGTGCAGGTACCTTCTACCCGCGCACGCTACGAATCTGCAGTGAATCACGAAGGGCTTCGCCGATGAAATTGAACGCGAGGACGGTGAGTACGAGCAGGATCCCGGGGAAGTAGGTCTCCCACCAGTAGTTGGAGTAGATGTAGGTGGTGCCGGTGCTGAGCATGCCACCCCAGTTGGCGGCCGGCGGCGGAAGGCCCAGTCCGAGAAAGCTGAGAGCGGCTAATCCGAGGATGGCGTCGGCCACGCCGAATGCGGCGTTCACGACAATGGTGCCAATCGAGTTCGGGATGATGTGACGAAGGATGATGCGAGTATTTCCGGCTCCCGACGAGCGCGCCGCCGCGACGAACCCTTTGGCCCGTAGGCCCAGTGTCTCACCTCGTATCAGTCGGGCCAGGCCCTGCCAGCCCAGGAGGGAGAAAATGAGGATGACGAACCAGGTGTTGGGGGTGATCACGTCGGCCAGCAGAATCAGGAGCAAGAGGCTAGGAATCGACATAAACACATCGACCACGCGCATCATCACGGCATCGAATGCGCCACCAATGAAACCAGCCGCCGCCCCCCACAGAACGCCAATCAGGGTGCTGAGGATACCCACCCCCACCCCCACCTCTAAGGAACTCTGCCCGCCCGCCATGAGGCGTCCGAGTTCGTCGTAGCCCGTCGAGTCGGTCCCGAGCGGGTGCAGGGCACTCGGTGGAAGATTGACAAGGGAGGGATCCGGAATCTGCTGATTGCTGTGGTACAGAAGTGGCCCCAGGAAACAGAACAGCGACATGGCCACGATGAGGCCGACGCCCGTCAGGGCGAGGCGACTCGAGGTGAGCACCGTGGTCAGGCGACGGACGTTTCCCGGGCCCGGGGCGACGTTATCACCCTCGACCACCTCGACGAGGGACTGAGGCGCGAGACCGCTCGTCGAAGCGCGGTGCTCCGCGCCCTTCGGGGTTGGTGGCGTCGGGCTCACTGGGACCTCACTCTTTCGTCCCGTAGCGGACCTGGGGATTCACCACGACGTACATCACGTCGGCGAGCAGGGAGCCCAGCGCCGTCGCGACCGAAGCGACCAAGACGATGGCGAGCAGGACGGGGTAATCCCGGTCACTAGCGGCCGTGTCGTAGAGCAGGCCTATCCCGGGAAAGTTGAAGATGGTCTCGACGATAACGCTGCCCGAAACGAGGGCCGGCACGCTTAACCCAACGAGGGTTACCAAGGGAATAACGGCGTTACGCGCCATGTGACGAAAGAGGACGGTCCACTCCAGCAGTCCCTTGGCCCGGGCCGTGCGCACGTACTCCTTGGCGAGGTTCTCGATCGCCGACGAGCGCATGTATCGACTCAGCGCCGCCACGGTGCCGATAGTCGTCACGACAATGGGCAGGACCAGGGCCCGGGGATCAGCGAGAATCTGCGCGAGACTGTCACTCTGCGGCGCCTCGCTGGGTAAGAGCGAAAGGTGAACAGCGAACACCAGGATGAGAATAATTGCGAGCCAAAAGGCCGGCATTGAATAGACCACAAACTCACCGGCCGTGAGCAAGGTATCGATTGGCTTGGATTGTCTGATTGCCTGAAATATGCCCAGCGGAATCGAAATGACGACAGCGATGGCCAGCGAGACCCCCGACAAGAAGATGGTCTTGGGCATGCGGGTGGCGATCAAGGTGGCCACTGGTTGACCCAGTTTGTACGAATAGCCGAAGTCACCATGGAGGAGGGCGAGCAGGTAGCGCCCGTACTGGAGCGGAATGGGGAGATTGAGGCCGTGCGCACGATTAAAGGCAGCGATGGCCGCCGGCGAGGCTCGGTTGCCCAAGATTGCCTCGGCGCTTCCTCCCGGCAGCAAGCGAGTCATGACGAAGACAATGACCGAGACCGCCAAGACAATCAGGACGGTTTGGCCCAAGCGGGCCGCGATGTAGCGCAACATTTCAAGCCCCTCGTAGGGTGCCCGAAACGCGCCGAGCTCGGGGGAGGGGCTCGGCTCTTCGAGGGTCAAGCGACATCGAGAACCCGTACTCCCTCGACCAGGGGAGCCTCCGGAGACGGGGCGTGGCCGACGGCTGCACCCTTGCGAGGCGGTCTCGATGACATGCCGAGATTGTAGCGAGATTCCACAGCGGCGCGGAAGCGCGAAAGGGCGCGGGCCTGATCCAAGGCATCAGTGTCGGGGTCTCTTCCTAACGCTGGTTGATGGTCACGGGGGTCTGGAGCGGGAAGTGGCAAGCGGCGAGATGCTCTGCGCCAAAACGCTGCATCGGGGGGACCTCCAGGGCGCAAAGGTCCCGTGCTCGAGGACAGCGCGTTCGAAAGCGACAACCCGACGGCGGGTCGAGTGGCGAAGGTAACTCCCCGGAAATTCCTCCGCCCCGCTTCCGTCGTTCGACTTCGGGATTGGGGACGGGAATGGCCTCCAGCAGGCCGGCGGTGTAGGGGTGGGCGCTGCGCTCGTAAATGTCTGCGCCATTACCTATCTCGACCAGCTGGCCGAGGTACATGACGCCAATGCGATCAGCCATGTATCGAATGACCGAGAGATCGTGGGAAATGATGAGATAGGTGAGACCGTGTTCCCCTTGTAGTCGCTTCATCAGATTGAGAATCTGGGAACGCATCGACACGTCGAGCGCCGAGACGGGTTCGTCCGCCACGATGAAGCGGGGACTGAGTGAAAGTGCGCGAGCGAGACCAATGCGCTGTCGTTGACCGCCCGAAAATTCGTGGGGAAAACGATCGATAGCGTTTTTGCTGAGTCCGACCTCGTCAAGGAGTTCACTGGTCCAGCGCTCCCGGTCACGCGTGGAACCTCGACCTTGCACGAGGAGCGGCTCGCTAATGATTGCCCCGACGCGCATGCGCGGGTCGAGCGAGGAATACGGGTCCTGGAACATGATCTGTAGATCGCTGCGGACGCGTCGCAACTCGCTTCCGTGCAGCTGACTCAGGTCCTGGCCGTCAAAGCTAATTTCCCCGGTCGTTGGTCGCTGTAGCGCCACCATCATCTGGCCAATCGTGGTCTTGCCGCATCCCGACTCCCCTACCAGTCCGAAGGTTTCTCCCGTTCGGATATCGAGGTTCAGGTCGGTGACCGCCTTTAAGGTGGCGGTCTTTCGTTGCCGCAGTGATCCCGAAGCCACGGAGAACTCCTTGGACACCGAGCGCAAGGAGATGAGGGTGCTGGGGTTCGTGGCGCGCACGCTGTCACGAAGCCGAGGCGGCTCGCTCCCGGTCACCGATCCGCCCGGCGTATCCGACGCCTGGTACAGCGCGCTCGTTTCACGCAACTGGTCGACGTCAGTCGACGTGGGGAAGAAGCAGGCGTAGGGATGCTGTGGATTGTCACCGCCGAGCACCGGGTCCTCGTTGCGGCACTGGTCCTGGGCGTAGCGGCAGCGCGGTGCGAAGCGGCAGCCGGTGGGCGGGTTGCTGAGCTCGGGGGGCCGTCCGGGAATGGAGTACAAGAGCTGTGAAGGATCCTGGTTGACCTGGGGTATCGACGCCAGCAATGCCTCGGTGTAGGGGTGGCGCATTTTCGAAAACAACTCGGTCGTGGCGGCCTCTTCGACGATACGACCGCCGTACATGACCAGGGTCCGGTCGGCGCGACCGGCAATGACGCCGAGGTCGTGAGTGATCAAGATGACCGCCATCTGGAGGCGATCCTTGAGATCGTCCAGAAGATTGAGTATCTGGGCCTGGATGGTCACGTCGAGCGCCGTCGTCGGTTCGTCAGCGATAAGTATTTTTGGCTCGCAGGCCAGGGCCATCGCAATCATGACTCGTTGGCGCAGTCCACCCGAGAGCTGATGAGGGTAATCATTGATTCGCTCGGACGGCCGCGGGACCTTCACCAGGGCGAGGACCTCCGCGGCCCGCACCAGGGCCTCCTTGCGCCCGAGCTTCTGGTGTCGAACGAGCGCTTCGGAAATCTGTCGGCCGATGGTCATGCTGGGGTTGAGGGAGGTCATCGGGTCCTGAAAGACCATGCCGATCTCGTTGCCCCGGATTTTTCGCATCTCGGCGTTCGAAAGCCCGACGAGATCTCTTCCGTCGAAGATGATCTCGCCCTGGGTGATCTGGCCTCCTCGAGGGAGGAGGCGCATTATGGAGTTGCCCGTCATGCTCTTGCCGCAGCCGGACTCACCGACGAGGCCCACCGTTTCGCCGGCGTTGACCGTGAAGCTGACACCGTCGACCGCCCGTACCGTCTCGTGGCGCAGCCTGATCTGCGTCTTCAGGTTTCTCACCTCGAGCAGGCTCATGGAGTCTCAGGCCTTAGCCGACGCAGGTCCCCGTTTGGCGGGATCACGAAAGTCACGTTTCAGATTTCGACGTGAACCAGGATCAACAGATCGCTATGACGCCCGCGCGCCAGTCCCTTAATGAGCGAACCGCCACGCCGCCGGGTAAATCTGTCCTAGGGAGTCCTCGGGCACGCCGCCGAGAAGATTGGCCTTGTAGACGACGACGTTGCTCTCCACCGGGAGCCAGAGCGCGGGCACTTGCGCCGCCAACAGGTTCTGCACCTTGGTGAGATCGCCCTTCACCCCGAGGCGAGCCCCGACAATGAGGGGATCGGCCACTTTGTTGCAATACGAGCCCGAGTTGTAGGCGGTGTTGCACCCGAACTCATCGGGCGTCGGGTAGTAATCGGGGAAGTAGGTGAACGATGTTCCCCCCTGCACCATCTGCCAGGAGCAGTCGGCGGAACCCTTCGAACACTGCGGATAATTCAGGCTCTGCGTACCGCGAAGAATCAATCGAATGCCGGCGCGCTCGAAGTTACCGGCGACGAACTGCAGCTCGGTCGATAACTCGGTGATCGCCGAAGCGTACTGGAGTGTGAAGGACAAGGGCGTACCGGCAGCGATGCCGGCCCCACACTGCGTGGGTCCCGAACCCGCTCGCGCGCAGGTGGTCACGCCACCATCTTTCACATTCCAGCCGTGGCTGCTGAGCAGTGAGACGGCCTTTTGCGGATTGAACGGATAGGGATTGCTTCGCTCGGCGGTACTCGCAAAGGGGTTGGACGGTTGCACCGGGACCGGACCATAGGTGGGAACGGCCATGCCGTTGAAGGCCTTGGAAATATACGTGGGCTGATCAATCAGCGACTGCATAGCCTGGCGCATGTAGAGCTGTGAAACAACGGGGCCCAAGGTTGGATTGTTGAAGTTGAGGGGAATGTAGTTGGTGGCCCAGGGGTGGACGCCCGCAATGTTGTAGCCAGCTTGCTTGAGTCGAGCGCTCACCGCTTGCACGTCCAGCGTGGGGATGGAGCCCACCGTCAGGTTCGGCGTCGATAGTAAGTAGTTGAGTTCGGCGGTACCACTCGTAAAGGGAATCATTTGGTAGGTGGACACGCTGGGCTTGTCGGGACCCGAGTACGCGGCATTCGGATGAAAGACCGCTTCGCCGGTCGTCGAAAATTGCGAGAGCTTCCAGGGGCCGTCGACCACGCGCCACAGCGGATTCGTCGCGTAGCTCTGGGTCGCATTCGACTGGTCATTCAGGTAGGTCCAGACTTTCGCCGCCCCCGACGCCGTTAGATCGTAGGACTTGATCGGCGAGCTGGCCGACTCCTTGTCCCAGTAGAAGGCGGGGATTGGGGTGATCTGGCTCAGCTCGTTGTAGAGAAACCAGGTTGAGTTGTGTCCGTAGGAACGGGTGAGGTGAAAGACCACCTCGTCATTTCCCAGCACCGTGACCTGGCGTACGTCGTCGGGGAAGTAGCCCGGGACGTAGGTGGGCCAGTGCAAGCGCTCCGCTTTCACCAAATTCATAAAGAACTGCACATCGCGCGCCGTCACGGCGTGACCGTCGGACCACTGGTAGTGCTTCAGGCGAACCGTGACGGTGAGACCGTCGGCGGAATACTGCGGCAGGTCGGCGAGGCTGAGGGCGGGATTGAGCAAGGGTGCGCCCGTTCCCGAGCCGCCAAACCAGTACAGCGGACGGTACATCTGGTAGGAGAACTGTGCGTAACCACCGCTGTAGGCATTAACGGAGAGGGGAAAGGTGTAGAGCACCGTAGGCGCCGACGAGAGATAGCCGTAGCTGGCGGTTGTGCCCGCGGGGGCCGCGGGGGCGCTCGATGAACTCACCGTGGCGAAAACTCCCGCCATCAAGGTCACGCCCATCGCCGTCGATGCCGACTGCATTAGTGGTCGCCTCATGGTGGACACCCTTCCCGACTGGTTTCGCAGCGAGTCTACTGCCTCGGTGGAATTGTGAGCATGCGCGCGTGATTGCCCGAAGAGGGTGAACGAGGCGTGGTGAGCGGGGCCAGCCCCCATTTCGAGTCCCGGTGCATCACGAGACTGGGTTCTCGAAGAGGACGAGGTTGATGCGAGTGTGCGGCGCCGAGACCTGAACTCCCCAGCACGGTGGTAGCGATTCAGCCAACTCTCCCCCATACACTGAGGCAGAACCTAAGGAGTCGTTGTGTCCATCCTCTTCTCGCCCCTCTCGATTCGATCACTCGTTTTGGCCAACCGACTTTGGATAAGTCCCATGTGTCAGTACTCCGCGACCGACGGAGTGGTCGGTGACTGGCACCTCGTCCACCTTGGGGCCCTCGCAACGGGGGGTACCGGTCTGGTCATGGCCGAAGCGACGGCCGTCAGTGCCGAGGGACGTATATCGGTGGGCTGTCCGGGTTTGTGGAATGACGAGCAGGTCGAAGCCTGGTCGCGCGTCACTGCCTTCGTTCACGATCAGGGCACGCACGTTGGTGTTCAACTCGCCCACGCCGGTCGCAAGGCCTCCACCTTGCGTCCCTGGGATGAAGGACACATGGCGAGCGAGCAAGAAGGGGGCTGGCGGGCGGTGGCCCCCAGCGCCTTGGCCTTCCCGGGTTATCCGGTGCCCCACGCGCTCACCCTGGAAGAAATTGCCGAGCTGCCGGGCACTTTCGCCGAGGCCGCCTCGCGGGCCCTGCGGGCCGGCTTTGACGTGCTGGAGATTCACGCAGCGCATGGGTACCTGCTGCACGAATTCTTTTCGCCGCTCTCAAACCAGCGCGAGGACCAGTATGGCGGAAGCTTTGACAATCGCATTCGCCTCCTGATGGAAGTGGCCACGGCGGTCCGTGCGGTGAGTGCTGAGACGCCGCTCTTCGTTCGTATTTCGGCGAGTGACTGGACGGAGGGTGGCTGGACGGTGGATGATTCCGTGGCTCTGGCTCGCGAACTGGCCAAGGTCGGTGTGGACCTCATTGACGTCTCCTCCGGAGGGAACGTCGCGGGCGCCACGATTCCGGTGGGACCCGGCTACCAGGTATCAATGGCGCAACGAATTCGGACCGAGGTGGGCATTGCGGTAAATGCCGTCGGCCTGATCACGGATCCGCAGCAGGCCGAAGACATCGTGGCCACGGGCGAGGTCGATGCCGTTATGGTTGCCCGCGAGGTGATGCGCAACCCCCGCTGGCCGTTGCAGGCGGCTGAAGCGCTCGGTTCGTACATAAGCTTGCCGCCCCAATTGGAGCGTGCCCGTACTTTGAGCGCGCCCAAATAGTCCCCACCTCCTCCACTAGCGGCCCCCTCTTTGAGACCCGAGACCGAAGCGCCATTTGAGGAGCGATGAGTGCTCGTGGTGGCACGATTGTGGGCGCACCACACAATTCGGCCAAGGTCTCAGTATCACCAAGACTGAGACGGGCTCTTGCACCGTGGACGAAGCAAAGCCACGCGTGGTCTTTCGGGGGGAAGGCTAAAGTTCGCTGGTGGCTTACACCGCGCGAACGAAGAACGGTTTTGCGCCCAAGATTTGTGCTCGATGCCTTCGCCCCTTCGAGTGGCGTAAGAAGTGGGCCAAGGAGTGGGAGCACGTGAAGTACTGCTCCGAGGCCTGTCGCCGCTCGTGACCCGCTCGCTTCGCTACGTCGCCTTTGATCAACTGCACCGTGACTACGGCGTTCTCGCCGACGCCAGGCCCGCAGAGGACGTCATCGTGATGGTCGAAAGCTCCGCCATGCTGCGGGGACGCGACTGGCACCCCGAGCGACTCTTCTTTTACCGCTCGAGTGCCCGCCACTTTGCGCAGTCCCTCGTCGCTAGCGGATTTCGGGTGGAGTTCCTCAAGGCCGCGTCCTCGCGAGCGGGACTGCTCGAAGTAAAGGCCCGCTACCCCGGCGTCACGCTCGTCGTAGCTGAACAGTCCTCATTTCGGCAACGGGCTCGGTTGGCCGACCTCGCCGACGAAACCCTGCCCAATGACTTTTTCCTCACCCCTAGTGAGGTGTTCCAGTCATGGGCGAACTCGCACGCCACGCACGTCATGGAACACTTTTATCGACAGCAGCGAGTGCGGCTGGGTGTACTAATGGAGGGGGGCAGCCCCCTCGGCGGCGCCTGGAATTTCGATCACGACAACCGCCTGCCTCCCCCGAAGAACTACCAATGGCCCGAGCCCTTGCAATTTGCGCTCGACGAAATTGACGAAGCCGTAGCCGAGGAGGTGGCGTACCGGCCCTCGGGGGCGTGGTCCACGACGAGAGCGGGGGCCCTGGCTCAGTTGGAGAACTTCCTCACGCAGCATTTCGCCGCCTTCGGTCCCTACGAAGACGCCATGGCCTCGACGAGCTGGTCGATGCACCACTCACTGCTCAGTCCCTACTTGAACAATGGACTCCTGCACCCGCGCGAGGTCCTCGATGCCGTGCTCGAGCGTTTCTCCCGTGGAGACATTCCTATCGCCTCAGCCGAAGGATTCGTTCGACAGTTGATTGGATGGCGAGAGTACGTCCACGGCATGTACTGGTTTCAGGGGCCGCAGTACCAAGAAGGCAATGGCTTGGCCGCTACGACGCCCCTGCTGCCCCTCTTTGACGACGCCACGGCCACCAGCATGAACTGCGTCGGGTCTATCATTCGCGATATCGATGCACGAGCGTGGACGCACCACATTCCTCGACTCATGGTGCTCAGCAATCTGGCCCTGCTCGCGGGTGTCGACCCCCAGGCCTTTCTGGCGTGGATGCGTCGGCGCTTCATTGACGCGGCCGAGTGGGTCATGGTGCCCAACGTCATTGGCATGGGCCTGCACGCCGATGGCGGCGCCATGATGACCAAGCCCTACGCGGCGGGTGGGGCTTACATCCACCGCATGGGTTCCTACTGCAAGGATTGTCCCTACAACCCCAAACTCCGCATTGGCGAAAGTGCCTGTCCCTTCACCACGCTCTACTGGGATTTTCTGGACCGACACCGAGCAACCTTCGCGACCAATCACCGTATGGCGCAACAGGTTCACGGACTTGGTCGTCTAGCGGACCTTCCCCAAGTGCGCCAAAGAGCGCAGGTGGTTCTGCGCGGACTCGCCGAGGGGCGCATCTAATTTTCCGCCGCCACGCTCGGGCGAAGGCAAGCCGCGATGTCTAGTGTCCCTGGACGGAGGCGATGTCGGCTTTAATTTGCGCCACGCGCTGCTGGGCTAGTTTTATCGCACACAGCCCGTATTCGAGGGGGTAGATCGAGCCGCCCTTGAAGGGACTGGCCACCAAGGTGCATTCCGAATTGGCATAGATTTGCCAGTTGCGCTGGACGCTGGTGACGGCCCGCGCATTGAAGTGGGCGGCCTTTTCAGCGAGCAAGGCTTTCTGGACGAGAGCGTTTTCCTGGGCGAGGTACTTCGCCGCACAGCGATTGAGCGATGTCTGCGTGTGCTGGCAGTAGTCGGGCCACTGCTGGGTGGGACTGGCCGCCGACGCCACTGCGCTACTGGTAGCGACTGTGCTTGCTACCAGTAAAAGGCCGGCACTCCATTGGACGAATTTAAACATGAACGCTCCTCGTAACAATTATCTATATGTCGCAACAAGGCAATAAGTTACAGGGGTGCTCTCGTACAAGGGGTTGACCAATGAATGGGGCCTGGCCCGTCCCCTCAGTTGTTTCAGGCCGTTGACAAGA
>CAIKNP010000014.1 GCA_903828785.1 uncultured Actinomycetes bacterium
CATCGGCGGTCTATTCTCTGTGGCACTGTCCTGCACGTCACCGTGACTCACGTTTCGCGAGCACCCTGCCCTGCGGAGCCCCGACTTTCCTCACTCCTTGTTGCCAAGGCTGCGGCCACCCAGCCAACTCACTATCCACCCCTATTCTGCCACGCCCGAGTGTGACGTGGCGAGAGCGAGCGCGCCGGTAACCTCAATACGTGAGTATGGCGCCCGAATCCCCCGATGCCGTCTTGGAGGTCGGGCAGTTCTACGAAATAGTGACGGGCCTCCTGGAACGGGCGTTTTCCAAGAGCCGCCCCGTAACCATACGAGGCGAAATCGCCAAGGTCTACGAGAAAGGCCATCTCTATCTCGATATCGTGGACGCCGGTTCGTCCTCGAGCGACTCCAAGCGACCCGTGTTGAACGCCCACTGCTGGCTGTCGAAGTGGACGTCGCTGAAGCGCGAGTTGGCGGACCAGGGCATAGTGTTGCAGCCGGGCAGCGTCATTTCCGTTTCGGGATACGCCGACCTCTACGCCCCGCAGGGGAAAATTGGCTTCACCGTAACCGAGATTCACGTGCAGGATCTTCTGGGCGACATGGCCAAACGCCGACTCGAACTCATCGAGCGTCTCACCAAAGACCAGATTCTCGGTGAGGGTGTCGGCAACAAGCGCTGCAGTGTGAGTGCCGTTCCCCTACGCGTCGGACTGGTGGCCAGCCCCGGTACCGAAGGCTACGCTGACTTCACCGGACAGTTTCTGCATTCCCGCTTTAGTTTCGACATTTCTCTCGTTCGGTCCCTGGTGCAGGGCGCGGCGGCCCCGCAGCAAATCGCTGAGGCAATCGCGTACCTCGACCGACTCGACCTTGACGTCATCTGTCTCGTGCGCGGTGGTGGCTCAAAGGGCGACCTCGCCTGCTTTGACGACGAGCGCGTCGCCAGGGCCATCGGCGCCGCCCGCACGCCGGTTTGGACGGGAATTGGTCACACCGGCGACGTGTCGATAGCCGACTTAGCGGCGAACCACTACGCCATAACCCCCACCAAATTGGGAGAGGGACTCGTGCGCCTGGTTCAGGATTGGTACGAGGGTCACGTGCGAGGACCAGCCGCTTTTCTCGTGACGAGGTCCGACGCCTTGCTCGAGGAAGAGACCGAGTTTCTGGCGGAGCGCCGGCGAACCATGATGTTTGCCGTGCGCGACCGTCTCGTGAGTGAGCAGCGCCAGCTGCGCAGTATCGGCCAGCGTCTCGCTCTGCACGCCGATCACCTCGTACAGGCGGCCAGTACCTCACTCGCGGCGACCCGACAACTCCTTGGCGCCTACGATCCGCAAAAGCGTTTGGCGCAGGGCTGGGCCCTGGTGACCACGAGCGGGGGAGACCGGCTGCGCTCCGTGGCGGAGGTCCGTGAGGGACAAAATATTCGCATTGCCATTCGTGACGGCCATATTGACGCCACGGTTACCGGAAAAGAAAGTAAGGAATTATGACCACATCATGGAACGACGCGGCCCAGGAGCTAGACGCCATTGTGACGTCCTTCGATCGAGAAGACGTCTCGGTAGATGAGTTGTTCGCCAAACTATCGCGGGCTACTGAGCTCATCGAAGAGTTGGACCGCCGACTCACCGCCACCAAGGCCCAAGTGGCCGAACTCAACCCCCGCTTGAACGCACTCGTCAGCGATGAGTGAGCATCTGTATTTTCGTCAGTGGCTCTCGGGTCGCGACGTGGCACTGGGCAACGAACTCGCCAAGGAAATGCGTAACTTCGCCTACGCCATTGGCGATACTCGAAGCGCCGAGGCGGTCCTCGTTGATCCGGCCCACGCACCCCTCGAACTGGTCGCCGCCGTCGAGGCCGACGGACTGAAGGTCGTCGGCGTCATTGCGACGCACTACCACGCCGACCACATCGGAGGAAGCTTTCATGGACACGTGGTGGACGGCATTGCCGAGTTGGTGGCCGCCCATCCCATGCCCATTCACGTGCAGGCCATTGAGGCTCCCTACGTGAAGACGGGAACCGGCGTTGGCGTACCACCAGTGGTGGCGCACCAGCCGGGTGACACCGTGATGGTGGGTGGGGTAGCGGTGACCCTGCTGCACACGCCCGGCCACACGCCCGGTAGCCAATGCCTCCTCGTCGAGGGGCGACTACTGACGGGTGACACCCTTTTCTTGAATGGTTGTGGACTGACGGGTCGCCCCGAGTCGGATGCCGCCGAGCTCTACCTTTCGCTTCACGAGCGCTTAGCCCTACTCAGCGACGATCTCCTGGTGTATCCAGGTCACAAGTACGCCCTGGCCAATGAGGCCACCCTGGGCGAGGTGCGGCGCACGAATGGGGCGATGAGTCCCATGTCCCTGGGGGACTGGATCGTGAGTTTCGGGTCTTGACAGAACTCCGTTCACTCATCGTGGTGGGCGCCGGCCTCGCGGGCTGGCGCTGTTGTGAGGAATTTCGTCGACGGGGTTTTGACGGACCCATCACGCTGATTGGTGACGAGTCTCACCTTCCCTACGACCGACCACCACTCTCGAAGCAAGTGCTGAGCGGGCAGTGGCCCGTCGAGCAAACCTTGCTCGCCACCCCCGAGCGACTCGAGCGGGCTAGGGTCAGGCTGCGCTTGGCTGACCCAGCGGTGGCCCTCGACAGCTCCACGAATGTGGTCACCCTGGCCAGCGGCGACCAGCTCAGCGCCAGCCACGTGGTGATTGCGACGGGTGCCCGGTCTCGCCATCTCCCCTTCGGCGAGGACCTCGTTCGCTACCTGCGCTCAATTGATGATCTCACGGGTTTGCGTCGCGAGCTGGCGGGGCGCCATGAACCACGGGTGGTCGTCATCGGTGGAGGATTTATCGGAGCCGAAGTGGCCACCTCCTTGCACAAGAGTGGCGTGGGGGTCACGGTCCTTGAGGCCAGCGCTCGGCCCCTGGTTCAGGTGTTGGGTGAGACGGTCTCCACCTGGCTGGCGGATTTGCCCTCGGCGGCTGGGGTCACCTTGCGCTCGAATCAACTAGTGCGAAACGTCTACGCCACGAGCGATGGACTGGCGGTGGATGTCGAAGGGTACGACCCGCTTCTGGCCGACATTGTTCTGGCGGGCGTGGGCGCGGTTGCGAACGTCGAATGGCTCGCCTCGTCCGCGGTGCCCCTCGACAATGGCGTGGTCGTGGATTCCTTCGGTCAGGTTTCGGAGCGTCTCGCCGCCATTGGGGACGTGGCACGTTTCGTCTGGGACGGTCCCGCCGGCAGCGAACGAGTGCGCATCGAACATTGGCAGGTCGCCAGCGACCACGCTGCTCGTCTGGCCCAAGTCTGGGTACGCGCCGAAATTCCCACCACCCCCCTGATTCCGTACTTCTGGTCTGATCAATACGGCAAGAAAATTCAAGCCATCGGCCACGCCAGTCCCCACGATGAGGTAGACCTCGTTCACGGCTCTCTGGCCGAGGGGAAGTGGCTGGCGATGTACTCACGCGGTGGGGTCGTGACGGGCTTTGTCGGGCTAAGTCAACCGCGAGCGCTGACCCTGGCTCGGCCCCTGCTCGAGCGCGCTCATTCGCGCGGCGAGGCATTGGCGTTGGCCCCCTGGTTACCCGAGGGCCGGGACTGAATTGAGAGTGCGGGGAGTACATTGAGAGTATGAACTTTCAACTGCCCGAAGAATTAATTGCCCTCCAAGAAGTGGTTCGCAGACTCGCCCAGGAGAAGATCCAACCACGCGCTCGGGCCATTGACACTTCGGGCGAGTATCCCGAGGACATTTTTCAGGCCTTTCGCCACGCCGATCTGCTCGGTCTGTGCATACCCGAAGAATACGGCGGATCGGGGGCGGGAATCTTAGGGCTCACCATCGCCATCGAGGAGGTTGCGAAGTATTCCAACGTTGTGGGACTGATGTTGCTACTCACTCGACTTCCAACGGGTCCCATCATGATCGCCGGCTCCGAGGAACAAAAGCAGCGCTACTTGCCCGGTATCGCGAGCGGTCAACAGCGCGCCGCCTTCTGCCTCTCCGAACCCGGTGCCGGATCAGACGTTGCGGGTATGCAGACGCGCGTGATTCCTGACCCCGACGTCGAAGGTGGCTTCTTGCTCAGCGGAACGAAGTGCTGGATCTCCGGCGGTATGCAAGCCGACTGGTTTGTCGTGTTTGCCAAGATGGGCGATCCTTCCTCTAGGTCGCACCACGAGATTGGCTGTTTCATAGTGGAAGCCGACCAGGTGGGCGTCTCGCGTCCCCGGGTGGACCACAAGATGGGTGTTCGAGGCATTGATACCGCCGACATTGTTTTCGACCGCGTCGCCGTGGCCCCCCGCCAGGTCGTGCACGGGGGCTTCTCTCTGATCATGCAGTCGCTCAACGCCATGCGCCCCGTGGTAGCGGCCCGAGGCATTGGCTTGGCCGAAGGGGCCTTGATGTACGCGACGGAATACGTGAAGGCTCGCCCGGCCTTCAATAAGACCATCGCCGAGTTCCAGGGTATTCAGTGGGAAATCGCCAAGGCCGCCACCGAGATTGAGGCGGCGCGACTCTTGACCTACCGTGCGGCCTGGATGGCCGACCAGGGGCAATTCACCAAAGAATTCGTCCCCATGCTCTCGATGTGCAAGTACTACGCGGCCGAAATGGCCGTCAAGGTGTCAGGACTGTGCGTGCAACTTCTCGGCGCCGCCGGGTACATGGAAGACCACCCCGTCGAGCAGTTTTATCGCGACGCTCGACAACTCACGATTGTCGAAGGGACCAGCCAGATCCAGTTGGGTCTCATTGCCAAGGGTGTCCTAGGGCACGACCTCTGGTGGGACTGAAAGCTCGCTCCAAGGCGAGCAGTTAAATATTGACGACGGGGCAGGTTAGGGTGCGGGTGATACCGGGCACTTGCTGGATAGCGCCAACAATGAACTTGCCCAACATGTCGACGCTGTCGGCTTCGCAACGCACGATGACGTCGTAGGGGCCGGTGACTTCGAAGGACTCGAGAACGCCGGGTACGGCGCGCGTAGCGTGCACCACCTTTTCGCTCGAACCAATTTCGGATTGAATCAGAATGTAGGCCTGAACAGTCATAGACACCCTTTCGCTTTTCTACAGTCTTACCGACACGGGCGCCGCTTCGCTACTTTCGACTGAAGGGCTTGCCCATGTGCCACTGGTGGCAGAAATCGCAGCGGTAGGTTTGGAGCTCGACTCCGTTGATCGCCCAGGTGGCCTGCGCCGCCTGCATCGCTTCGACTTGAGTTCGGTAGCTCTGCTTCGGACGCCCGTCGTGCTTGAAGTGCATGGTCACGCTACCCAGGGGGCGCGTTTCGAGGTGGGGTCGGCGCCGACGAGCTTTCATGCGCTCAACGCTAGCCGCGACGGTACAATTTGACTCGTGACCCAGCTCGAGACCACCGTTGAAATTTCCCAGGACCAGCAGACTGACGACTCGAACCACGAACGATTTACGCACATCGTGCTCGAGGGTTTCCAGCCGAAGAAGGGTGATTTCATCCCGGTGGGCAACTCGGTCGTCGAAGGGATGATCAATTCATCACCGGTGCGTGCCCTCTGCGGCAAGGTGTGGGTGCCGGGTCAAGATCCGGGTAAGTACCCCGTCTGCCCGACCTGTAAGGAAGTGGCGCAGTCCATGGGCTGGGCCGTGCCCGGCGGCTGAGCCGCCACGTACGCGGCGGCCGCCAGGACCATCTCCAGTAAAGTACGGGGATGCGAGTATTGGCGGTTCGCCACCACGAAGAAGATAATCCTGGACTCATTGGTGAAGCGCTGCGTACCCGTGGTGCCGAGGTCCACCTCGTGATGCTCGACGGCAAAAGTGACACGCCTTCGCTCGACGGCTACGACCTCTTGCTCATTCTGGGTTCCAAGGAGTCGGTCTACGACAGTGACGTCGAGGCGGCGTGGTTCGGGCGTGAACTCGCCCTCATGGCCGATGCCGATCGCCGTGAGATTCCCATTTTTGGCATTTGCTTTGGGGCGCAAGCGCTGTGTCGTCTGACCGGCGGGACGGTGAGTCGCTCCGACGCTCCCGAGGTCGGTTGGTACCAGGTGGCTGGGGTGAATGGGCACGAGTTCGACGAAGGTCCCTGGTTCGAATTCCACTACGACGCTTGCAGCCTGCCCGCCACGGCCGAGATCTGGGCCACTTCGGCAAATGCGGTGCAGGCCTTTAGCGTGGGCCGTCACGTGGGGGTGCAGTTCCACCCCGAAATTGATGATCGTCAGTTGCGCGATTGGCTCGAAACGGCCTCGGGCGAAGCGCGTGAGTTCGGTCACGATATCGACGAACTCCTCGCCTTTACGGCCGCGCAGGTGCCGGCGGCCCGCGAGCGAGCGTTGTGGCTGCTCGACCGCGTGCTGGCCCACAACGGTTTATCCCACTAAGCCTTTTTCCTCGTAGGCTGAACCAGTGAACATCCTTCCCACTCCCGTACGCCTCGAACGTCCCGCCACCGGGGGAGCGCTCGGTCACCTGGAGGATGGGCGGGTGGTTTTTGTCCGTCACGCCATTCCCGGCGAGCTCGTTTCGCTAAGCATCACTGATGAAACGGCCAAAGTCTGTCGCGGTGACGCCATCGAAATCCTCGAGGCCAGCCCCGACCGAGTCACCGCACCTTGTGCCTTCGCCTATCCCGGCGGATGTGGTGGATGTGATTTTCAGCATCTCAGCGCGAGCGCGCAGCGTGAGTGGAAAGCCACGCTGGTACGGGACCAGCTACGTCGCCTGGCGGGCGTCGAACGGGACATCATCGTGACGGCAGTCGGTGAGAGTGGCCAGGGGACCCGTTCGCGACTGCGCCTGGGTGTGTCGGAGGAGGGTCAACTCGGGCTTCGCCAGTACCGTTCGAATGAACTCATGGCCCTCGATAGCTGCTGGGTGAGCGATCCCCGCTTCGCTCCGGCCTTCGCCACTTCGTGGTACGGCGCGCAAGAGGTTGAACTGCGCGCCATCGGCGAAGGTGATCCCTTCGCCGTTGTGCGGCACGAAACGTCGCGCGGGACCGTGATCGAGTTGACCACCATGCGAGGCGAGCCTCTCGCGCCTTCGACGCATTCGCGCGCCTCGGTGAATGGTCACTTTTACAAAATCTCACCGCGGGCCTTCTGGCAGTCGCACCGCGACGCGCCCCGCCTGCTCCTCGAGCAGGTAATGAACGGCGCCGACGTGAAAGCCGGCGACCACGCGGTAGACCTTTTCAGTGGGGTGGGACTCTTCAGCGTCGCGCTCGCCAAGGCAGTTGGCTACGGCGGCAAGGTGGTGGCGGTGGAATCTTCCCCCTACGCCGTACGCGACGCGCGAGAGAACGCTGACCAACTTCGCCAGCTAAAAATCCGCGAGTGGAGTGTCACTCCCCGGGCGGTAAATGATTCCGTCGCCCCCGGGGACGTGGTCGTCCTCGACCCACCCCGAACGGGTCTCGCCAAGGGGGTCGCCGAGGCCCTCGTCCGGCGGGCCCCTCGCCGCTTGGTCTACGTATCCTGTGACGCCGCGACCTTTGCGCGCGACGTGAAACTACTGGTCGCGGGCGGCTATTCGCTGGGTGACGTGCGCGTCTTTGATCTCTTTCCGATGACCGAGCACGTCGAAATTGTCGCAGTCCTTGACAAGGACGCGTAGAAGGTAGATAGTGCGTAGGGGGGCGAGTGTCTACGTTCCCCCGAGGAGGTTGACGATGTCAATCAAGTTGGATCACACCCACCGCCTCATCGTCCAGAAGCTCTTCGGACATCCGCTCAACCACAACATTAAGTGGGTGGATGTCTGCACCTTGCTGGGGCGTTTTGGCGACCTGCACGAATCGCACAACCGGAATTGGGTGCTCACCTTTGAAGGGGGCACGGTCTCCTTCGGATCTGCTCGTGAACGTGATCTGACGGAGGACCAGGTGATGCGCCTGCGTCACTTCCTCATCGAACAAGGCATCACGGGGCGCGTCGCTGCGTAATTGTCCGGTACCCTAGGTGCCGTGACACAGCCGGTCTACGTTCTACTACCGCCGTCGGAATCTAAGGCCACTGGTGGGGCGGTCGCCAGCGTCCCTGGACGCTTTGAACATCTTGAGAAGCCTCGTCGGGTCGTGAGTAAAGCCTTGGGAGCGATGGTGAAAAGTGCTGACGACGAGCTCCTCGAACGCCTGCTGCGCGTACGAGGACCGTTGCTCGAACGCGCCAAGGTGGCGCTGGGGGACCACGCCACGCGAGGGGCCGCAGTGATGCCGGCGTGGCAACGCTACGAAGGAGTGGTGTGGACGCACCTCGACCCCGCCACCTTGACGCCCGCCCAGCGCTCGCGGCTGCTGATTCCCTCGGCCCTCTACGGCGTGAACGCGGGCAATGACGAAATCACCGATTACCGCCTGACGTTCAAAGTTGCTCTGGCTCCCCTCGGGGGGCTCGCCAACTACTGGCGCCCTCACCTCACCGCAACGCTGCTCGCGACTGCGGGGACCTTCGTGAGTTTGCTGCCTCGCGAGCACGAGTCGGCAATAGATGTCGAGGCCCTGAGCGAGGCCGGACGATTTCGCCGAGTGCGCTTCACAACCGCCGACGGTCAAGGGGCGGCGGGCCATGACGCCAAGGCCGTCAAGGGCCACGTGGCCCGGTCCATTTTGCGCCGCGGTCTGGGCGCACTGCCGGGATGGACGTGGGAGGGTTGGACCGCGCTGCCCGACGGCCACGACTGGACAGTGATGGCCCCACCGCCGCCGCGCCGCCCCCGAAAGTAATCTGGGGCGTGGCCACAATCATTTTGCAACAGCGCCTCCGCACGGGTGGGTTAAGCGCCATACTTGGCGTCATTTTTATGGTGCTCGGCGGAGCCATTGTCACGGTGGCTTCGACTGCCAATAGCGCCCACACGCCACTGATCGCGAAATGTATTGAATACGGCGTGCCACTGGTTCTGCTCACCCTGTTGGTTCTTTCGTTGCGGGTCGACGTTCGGGTAGTGGGCGATGACCGGGGCCGAGGCCTGGAAATTGTCTACGGTTTTGGACTGGTACGCCAGCGTTTTCAATCGGGGGAAATCCTGTCGGCGCAGGCCCACAGCCTGTCCTTCTTGGAGATGGGCGGCTGGGGCTACCGCGGATCGCTTCGTTTCTTAAAGTACGCCGCACTCGCCACCCGCAGGGGGGACGCACTCGAACTCAGTCTCAGTGGTCGGCGCCGCTTCGTGGTGACGGTTGACGAACCAGAAAGCTTCGTCAGGGCCCTGCTCGAGTCGGGGACTATTTAACCGGCTTCGGCGTGGGCCACTTCGCGCAGAATCCAGCCGAGAAGCTTCGGGCCACTCCGATGAAGGTGTTCGCCGCGGCGGCGTTCGCTGACGCGACTGACAAGGCGCTCGCCACTACCAGGATGGTTTGTGAGTTTTGCCCACCCATAAGGGAAAAGGCATTTTTACCAACGGTGCCGAGCCCCTTTGCTTCGGCCAGCGCGTCGGATTGGGCCGTGAGGTACCAAGCGCGCACCTGGGTTGACGGGACGTTGTTGGCCATGTAGCCGAGAATCCCCGCATCACGGGTGACCATGACTTGGTCTTTGTCAACCGTATTTAGGGCGTTGAGGAGGGTACCGAACTGGGTATCGGTGGGTAGGGGAACGCTAGGAATACTCACCATGGTGCTCACGTCAGCGCAAAAGCGAGCATTGCGTTTGGCACTCAGCGCCGAAGCTGGTGACCCGCTCGTGACCACGAGCGATGCGCACGCCACGAGGGAAAGAACGGGAATGAAGAATCGTGTGCGCATACTGCTCCTATCAGAAGACTGGGGGAGTCCCGTGCCCATTTTAAAAGGTCCACTGCAGAAGCAGACTCGGCCACCCGCACGAATCCGAGGATCACCATGGGCACCCATCTGGCAAACTAGTTTCATGGACGACCTAGTGCTGCCTTTGCGGACGCCACGACTCGTTTTGCGACCACTTCTCGAGTCGGACTTCGCGTGCCATCAGCAACTTTTCTCAAATCCCGAGGTCGTGCGTTATCTCTACGAGCCGGTGCTCGAGGGCGCCGAGCTGCGTGCGCATTTTGAAAAGCGACTCTGGCAAGGCTTGCGAGAAGAGGGCCACTGGGCCAATCTCGCCGTTGAGCACGAAGGACGTTTCGTTGGGGAAGTCGGGCTGGGGCTGGCCGACGAAGTGAACGCCAAGGCGGAGATTGGCTACGTCTTTTTGCCGCAGTACACGGGACGTGGTTTCGCCACCGAGGCCGCCGAGCGGGTGGTGGAACTCTGCTTTGACTACTGGAGGGTTCGCCGGGTTATTGCCTGCTTGGATGCTCGCAACGATGGCTCCTCGCGGGTGTGTGAACGTCTTGGTTTTCGACTCGAAGCGCACTTCGTGGAAAATGAAATCGTCAAGGGCGAGTTGACTAGCGAAAAGATATACGCCGTCCTCGATCGCGAGTGGCAAGAAAGACGGAGTCGACGGTCCCTCGATTCGTAGTCCCTGTGACCACGCGACGCGCCACCATCCTTGGTGCTATCCCCAGACTTATAGTTCGCCGGTAGCGAGCGCGGAAGCCCGCTGATAATTGATTTGCCAACTCTCTCGTATCTCGGCCACGTTGACCAGGTAGCTGATGAGGAGTCCTTGCTCTCAAAAATACTGCGGGTCAATCCCTAAACGTCCCCTGTGCTAACTGGATCTGCTACTGGTGTTCCAGCAGGAGCGAGGGGCGAATATGTCGGCGATTTGCTACGCGGAAACGACTGGGGTAGGCAGAGTGGCTTCTTTAAACAAAGCCATCAGTCGAATACCCACTGTCGCGAGAATCCAGCATTAAGGGATCCGTTGTTGAGACAACTATTGGTGGAGATGGCGTTACCTCGGACGAACCACCGGACCAGAGTTCTCTTGCCCGGTGGAACAGTGATGCCACCCCTGATGAGGGGCCAAGCCTTACAATAGGCGACGTGAAGCGTGTTCGATTGCTCACTCAATTCGTGGTTCTGCCCATGGTCAACGTGGCCGCACTGATTACGCCTTCGGCGGCCGCCCCGCCACCACCGACCTCGTTGCGAGATATCACGACCTTCCTCAGCGACTCGATTCAGAACTCGTCCGATCGCTACGCCGACCCAGTCAACACCTTGTCGTATCAGGCGGAAGGTAAAGGAATTGAATGGCAAGTGTCAACCGACGGTCTCGTCGGACGTGCCACCGTCACGTTTGCCCCGTGGGGACTCGACTACAAGTGTGGTGTCTGTACCGAAAACATCACCCCTTTCTTCTTTAAACGAAGTGGGAAGGGCTGGTACCTCATCCAGAGCGCCGACGGCGTTGGCGGGCTGGGGGGACAAGGAATGCCGCAGCAGATCCTCGGGCTTCCCAGCTTGCTTTACGTCAGTGGTCGAATCGCTCACGACGTTGTCCACGGAACCTATGGACCCAGTACGATTCTCTACGGCCCCACTCGACCGCCACTGCCGACGACGGTGCAAACCGCCTGCGAGTCTTCACTTCAGCAGTGGTTGACGTGGGCTCGTGCTACTTCATTTGCCGCACAGGACCGTAAAGCGAACTCACCGCTAGTGACCCGGGTGAACCGCATCCTGTCGGCGTATCTGTATATCCCAACCACCAACTCATTGCCAACGTGGTTGGCACTGAACAGCACTACGTCGTCGACGAGCGTGTCGGCCACCAACTACTGCACCTACGTGATGCTGAGTCACGCCCTGCGGAACGGTCCTTCGCCGTTCAACATTCCGACTCCGCCCGCACGCTAATTTCGCGGCGAAGTTGACGTCCACATCCTGATCCGACCGTTCAAACCTTCGTCGATCGGGAGTAATCGCCTTCGATGGACGGGCTGATGTGGCTTCAGTGGTCTCGTCCACTACTTCGACATGCAGTTCCACCGATCAGGTGCGCCGACAGTGCGGTTTTCAACCATCTCCTCCTTGGACAAAAAGCCCAGGGAGGAGAGGTGCATGGTTCTCGCGGAGAGCCATTCGGTGGAGATGCTGGGAATCGAACCCAGGTCCATTTGCTACGTAGTAGTCCTTCTCCGAGCGCAGTCCACAGGAAATTGTCGGGACCACCTCCACTGTGTACGCCAGCAGTGGTCCGTAGTTAGCTTTAGTGTTCCCCGGTTGCCACTAACGAACGACTGGGGTAAGCCCTACTGATTGGCGTGTACTACTGGTCCGCAGGGCTGGGGCCAGATACACGTTGCTGCCTAGGCAGCAAGCACAAGCTGAGGCTTGGCGTTTATTTTTTGTTTCCGGCTCTTTAGCGTGGCTCCGGAGACCACGGCTCGCTTCTTCTACCTTGCAATCAAATGTCGAAACCAATCATCCCCTCGTCTACCACCACTTTGGCGGTAGAGGGTAATTGTACTCCCTGCGAGTGACGTCGGTTCAGCCGAGTTTCTCGGCGTTTCGGATAGAGCGAGCAATTTCCCGATTGGCGTCTCGCTCCTTAATGGCTTCGCGCCGATCGTGTTGCTTACGGCCCTTGGCTAATGCAATTTCGAGCTTGGCGCGACCATCTTTGAAATAGAGCTTCAGGGGAACGATGGTGAGCGGCTGGGTCTTGACTTTGTCGGCAATGCGAGCGAGCTCGCTTCGGTGAAGCAGCAATTTGCGCTTGCGATCCGGATCGTGACTCCCGAAGCCCACCGCGAAGACCCAGGGCGGAACGTGCGACTGAAAGAGCCAAAGTTCACCATCGTCGAGCCGAGCGTAGGCCTCGGTGATCTGCGCCTTTCCTTCGCGCAAGGACTTGACTTCCGAGCCCGTGAGAACCATCCCGCACTCGTAGGTGTCGAGGAGTTCGTAGTCGTGCCGGGCGCGACGATTCGTAGCGACCACGCGGTCGCTCCCAGCGTCGGCCTTGGCCTTCGCTCGTCGATCTTGCATCTGCTTTGCTCTCGCCACGCTTCTAGCGTAGTGACCACGTCGCCTGGGGTCCGAGGGCACTACGCTGACTGCGTGCTAACCCTTACCGCCAGCCAACGTGATCGCGTGGTGGCGACGTGCCTGCGAGCGCTGCCCGAGGAAGGTTGCGGGCTCCTGCTCGGGAGTGCCGATGGGGTGGTGGCCGAAATTGTTCCCAGTGAGAATGTCGCCCACTCGGCGCGCATCTACGAGATTGATCCCCGATTGCTCCTAAAAACCTTTCGCCGCGCCGATGATCTCGGACTCGAGGTCATTGGTGTTTTTCATTCCCACACGCATTCGGCGGCCTACCCCAGTCCCACCGACGTTAATCAAGCGCCGGACCCAAATTGGCACTACGTCTTAGTGTCACTGGCCACCATCCCAACGGAGGTCCAGAGTTACCGCATAATTGAGGGCGTCGTTACGCTCGAGGAGTGCGTGGTCGTATCCGCTTCGTGAACCGCTAAAGTTGACTTAGTTAGTCGGATTTACGTACCTCGAAAGTGGCCCCCGTGTCTACCATTGTTCGCATCCCCACCGTTCTCCGTCCGGCTGTTGGCGGCGACGCCACCGTTGCCGTAGGTGGCAGCACGGTTGGTGAAGTCTTGACCCTCCTCACCAACATGTTTCCTGGACTCCAAGGTCAAATTATTGACGACGAGGGGAAGTTGCACCGCTTTCTCAACGTCTACGTGAATGACGACGACGTCCGCTACATCGGTGGTCTCGAGGCACCGGTGAGTGATGGCGACGACATCACTTTGCTGCCCGCGGTTGCCGGAGGAGCGGCGTGACGCGCTTCGCGTCGGTTCTCGACCTCATTGGCCAGACTCCCATCGTTGATGTCTCGGCGCTGAGTCCACATCCCGGCGTCAGCATTCTGGCGAAGCTCGAAGGACGTAACCCCGCCGGATCGGTAAAGGATCGCATCGCTCTATCGATGATTGAGGCCGCCGAAGCGGAAGGTCGCTTGGTGCCTGGCGCGGCCGACCAAATATTGATAGAACCCTCTTCGGGGAATACGGGCATTGCTCTGGCGATGGTCTGTCGAATGCGGGGCTATCACTTGAAGGTGGTCTTGCCGAGTAATGTTTCGCCCGAACGCCGCCAACTCTTGCTCGCTTGGGGTGCCGAAATCATTGATTCGCCCGGCTCGGAAGGTTCCAATGGTGCCGTGCGGCTCGCTCAGCACCTGGCCGGCGAGCACCCCGAGTGGGTTTTTCTCTACCAGTACGCGAACGCCAACAACCCACTCGCGCACTACCGAACCACTGGTCCCGAAATTCTGGCCGACGTTCCCGAGATAACGCACTTCGTCGCGGGTCTGGGTACCTCGGGAACCCTGATGGGGGTGGGGCGTTACCTCAAAGAGCACAAGCCCGGTACGCAGGTTTGGGCCATTGAGCCCCCCAGTGGCGAGATGGTCGATGGACTGCGTAACTTGGAAGATGGCTACGTGCCACCAATCTTCACCGGCAACGATGGCGTACACCTGCTGGATCGCAAAGTGGTCGTTCGGGCCAAAGAATCCATCGAGTGGACGCGACGATTGACGGAGGTGGGTTTGTTCACCGGCATTAGTGCGGGGGCAATCATGGCCGGTGCGGTGAAGTGCGCGGCTCTCATACCGGCGACCGAGACGGCGACCATTGTGACCATTGTCTGCGATGACGGCTGGAAGTACCTTTCCACCGGCGCGTGGAGTGACGACATTGATGACGTCGTTAACCGCGCCAAACAAATCATCTACTTCTAAATCGCCCTTCCGGTGTCGGGGTCTACTACCCTAAAGAGGCGTTGCCAGCTACGAGGAGAACCATGACTATTCGCGCCGACGGACGAAGCACCGACGAAGCTCGACCCCTTTCTTTTGAGCGCGACTACACCGAAATGGCTCTGGGCTCGGTACTCGTGAGCTTTGGTCGCACCCGAGTACTTTGCACGGCGTCGGTGGAGACTGATGTGCCGCGCTGGTTGAAGAATTCCGGCAAGGGCTGGGTTACCGCGGAATACTCAATGCTGCCGGGCGCCACGCCCGAACGCAGCAATCGTGAGGCGGCCAAGGGCAAGCAGTCGGGGCGCACCCAAGAAATTCAACGACTCATTGGCCGCAGTCTGCGCACCGTGACGCGGCTCGAAGCTATGCCCGATATGTCCATCACCATCGACTGCGACGTGCTCCAAGCGGACGGTGGCACGCGCACGGCCTCCATCTGTGGTGGCTACGTGGCCCTGCACGACGCGCTCACGCGCGTACTGCAGCGAGGCCTTCTCCTGGAACACCCGCTGACCGATCTCGTCGCCGCCATCTCGGTTGGCATCGTCGGTGGGGTGCCCATGCTTGACCTCCCCTACGAAGAAGATTCGCGCGCCGATACCGATATGAATGTTGTGATGACCGGCTCGGGAGGTTTTGTCGAAGTGCAAGGCACGGCGGAGAACGCTCCTTTCGCACGAACGGAACTTGACAGTTTGCTCGACCTCGCCAGTGTCGGCATTGCTCGCATTCACGCAGCCCAGCGGACCTTACTCGCGGTAGCGCCCACTCCGCGATGAGCTCGTTTGTCCTCGCCACGGCGAATCCCCACAAGACCGTCGAAATCAATGCGGTGTTGGCTGAACTGGGAATAAGTGTTTTGCCCCGACCCAGTGAGGTTCCGGAGGTCAATGAAAGTTCGGACACGCTCGAAGGGAACGCCCTCTTAAAAGCCTGGGCCCTGGTGCGGGCGACGGGTACGCCGGCGATCGCTGACGACACCGGTCTTTTCGTTGACGCCCTGGGTGGCCAACCCGGGGTTCACAGCGCCCGTTACGCCGGCGTGGGCGCTAGTGATCAGGAGAACGTGGAAAAGTTGCTGCGTGAAATGGAAGATCTCGCCGACGATCAGCGAGCTGCGCACTTCCGAACGGTGATTGCCGTGGCCTACCCCGACGGGCGAGAAACCTTGGTGGACGGCGTTCTCGAGGGTCGAATCACTCGAGCGCCGCGGGGGAGCGGGGGCTTTGGTTACGACGGCGTTTTCGAGCCGTCCGAGGGAGACGGTAGGAGCCTGGGGGAATACAGTGCCGGCGAAAAGAACGCCAGCTCTCATCGTGCGCGGGCGCTCAGGGCGCTCGCGATCCGCCTGGCGTCGTAAAAATTTCCTAAGACCTTTAGTCTGGAGCGGTGATTGGAAACGCCCTTCCGATGTTCCCTCTTTCCATGGTTGTCTTCCCTCACCAGGTAGTCCCCTTGTGCGTCTTTGAAGACCGCTACCTGCAATTAGTTGAAGACGTCAAGTCCAGCGCCGTCTTTGGTTCTTGCTTGATTGAACGGGGTTCCGAAGTTGGCGGGGGCGACCAACGCAGCAGTGTGGGAACATTGCTCGAAATCTTTGCGGTTCAACCTTTGGGTAACGGGCAGACCTTTTTGCTGGTCAAGGGTCAGAGTTGTTTCACCGTCGAGCAGTGGCTCGAGGACGATCCCTACCCCCGAGCGATTGCCCGCGAGCGTTGTTGCGACGACGTCATGATCGATCCCGACTTGCTGAATTTGGCGCAGTCATCAGTACGAGCGGTGAGAATTCTGCAGAGCGAACTTGAGCCCGAAGCACTTTTGGACGCCCACTGCACCATGGCGGCTGATCCCTGGGAGCGTACGTGGCAGCTGTGCTCCATGGCCCCAATGGCAATCTTGGACCAATTCAAGATACTGAGCCTGAGCGACCCCAACGACCGACTACGACTCCTGGTGGAAATCTGTTGTGAACGCTACGGCGATTTTCAACGCATGCTGCACGTGGACGGACCAACCGATTTCGCCTAGCGAAGTTCGAGCAGGTCTACCACGAAGATCAGCGTCTCACCCGGGGCGATAACGCCGCCGGCGCCCTGCTGGCCGTAGCCGAGGTGCGAAGGAATGACGAGTCGACGTCGACCGCCGACCTTCATACCTTGCACCCCCTGGTCCCAGCCCTTAATGACGTAACCGGCACCGAGGGGGAAGGAGAAGGGTTCGGAACGGTCCCACGATGCATCAAATTGCTCACCGCTACTCATCGAGACGCCGACGTAGTGAACCACGGCGAGGCGGCCGGCAGTGGCCTCCTCGCCCGTTCCTAGTTCGAGGTCTTCGATGAGTAATTCGGTGGGCGCGTCGCCCAGGTGTGGTTCTACGAATGGCTTATTGGACATGGAGAGAAATCCTAGTAGCGGCGCTCGCGAGCGGGGCCACGATTGCCCTCGCGGGGTGCACCTCGACCGGCCCCACGTGAGCTTGCACCCACGGGACGAACGTTCTTCGCCTCACGGCCCTTGGGGCCCTGTGCCTCTTCAAAAGTGATCTTCTGACCTTGCGCCAGGGACTTGAAGCCGTCACCCTGGATACTCGAGAAGTGGATGAAGAGGTCGTCGCCCTTGGCGTCGGTCGCGAAACCGAAGCCCTTGGCGTCGTTGAAGAAGCTCACAATGGCCTCGCCGGCACCCGCGGAGGGGCGGCTGGCGCCACGATCGTTGAAGGATCGTTCGGCTCGAGGTGCCCGTTCAGCGAATTCGCTACGCGGAGCCCGCTCGCCGTAGGGGCGCTCGGCTCGTGGTGCTCGATCGGCGAAGTCACTGCGCGGAGCGCGCTCGGCGAACTCGCGACGAGGACGGTCACTGACTGGTCGGTCGGGGCGAGGGCCACGTTCGGCGAAGTCGCGACGGGGGCGATCGCCACCATCGCGGCGCTCGAAACTACGCGGACCACGCTCGGCAAAGTCGCGCTGCGGACGAGGGCGCTCGCTGCGACCATTTCCTCCACGGTCTTCGAGCTGTTCGGCGGCGGCGGTGTCGTCAACGGCGCCTAAGCGAATTGCCGGGGCATCCTCGCGAACTTCGATGGACATCGGTACGCCGAGAGCCCGCTGAAGTCGCTTGACCTGACCAATGACGTCCTCGCCTACGAGCGAAATAACGACACCGGTGGCCCCAGCGCGACCAGTACGGCCCGAACGGTGCAAGTAATCAGTGGCCGCAGCGGGTGGGTCGTAGTGGATGACGACGGGCAAGAGGTCAATGTGGATGCCTCGGGCGGCCACGTCGGTGGCGACAAGCACCTGGATTTGGCCAGCCTTCACTGCCTTAAGGGCCCGCTCGCGCTGAGCCTGGGTGCGGTCACCGTGGAGGGGGACCGCCGAGATTCCGCGCTCTTCGAGTTGGCGAGCCAAACGATCGGCGCCGTGCTTCGTGCGGGTGAAAATAATGGCGCGCTCGTACTCGTCGATAATGTCCGCGGCGAAGGAGGGGCGCTGATCGCGAGGGACCTTCCAGAAGAAGTGGTCGACTTCGCTAGGCGCTTCGTTTCCGACAACGTCGTGCACGATTGCGTCGTGCGTGAATTCCTTGACGAGCGACTTTACGTCGGGGCCCATGGTGGCGGAGAACAGCATGACGTGACGATCGCGGGGAGCCTGGGCCATGATGCGGCGAACCGCGGGCAAGAAGCCCATGTCGGCCATCCGGTCAGCCTCGTCGACGACCACGGTCTGCACTTCGGACAGATCAAAGGCACCCTGTTCGAGCATGTCTTCTAGGCGTCCGGGGCAGGCGACGACAACGTCAACGCCCATGTTTAAAGCTTTGCGCGCCACGTTGTACGAGGTGCCACCGTAGATGCAAATAATGCGACGACCGCGGTCTTCGGTGAGCCCAGCTAATTCCTTTTGCACTTGGGCGGCGAGTTCGCGGGTGGGCACTAATACCAGCGCCACCGGCTTGCGGGCGCGGGCCTTGGTGAGGCGCGCCAGCATGGGGAGGCCGAAGGCGAGGGTCTTGCCCGAACCAGTAGCGGCTTTCCCGACAATGTCGCGACCCTCCAGGGCGTCAGGAATCGACGCTTCCTGAATGGGGAAGGCTTCGTGGATACCACGAGCGGCGAGACGGTCCACCAGATTGGTGGGCACGCCGAGGTCGGCAAAGGACATGGACATATGACTCCTAACAAGTTGGTATGAGCCCAACTCGACGATATGTCACAGTCCAGTAGGCTCCACCGCATGGGGCGGCGAGAACAGCGTTGACAACCTTAGCAGTACAGCAAGGAAAAAGCGAACAAATTTTTTATTCCCAGTGTTCGTATGGACTTTACGTACTTCCCCCAGCTCACCTCCTCGTCAGTGAGCACCATGTGCTTGCGAAGACATGCCGGGCCCCGAGAGCGATCGGGTGGACGACGGTGAAGCCCAAGGTCATCACCAAGATGCGACGCCGCCCGCGAGTGCGGGCGGAGGGACTCGAACCCACACTCCTAGGAACTGGTACCTAAAACCAGCGCGTCTGCCAATTTCGCCACGCCCGCAATACCTTCAGTCTAGGTGACCAGACGGTCGTCAACTCTTCGAGGGCACGGTAGATTGGAAGCATGATTAATTCCTCCCTGCCCGAAAGCTTTGCGGCTGTCGACCTCAACCAGCGTCTTCTTCGCGAAAGAATTGTCTTCTTGGGCACCCAGGTCGACCAGGAGTCGGCTAACCGCATTTGTGCGGAACTTCTGCTCCTCGAGGCCGAGGACTCCACCAAGGACATCTCCCTCTACATCAATTCACCGGGCGGCTCGGTCACCGATGGTCTCGCCATCTACGACACCATGCAGTACGTGAATTGTGACGTCCGAACGATTTGCATTGGCATGGCCGCATCCATGGGGCAGTTTCTCCTGTGCGCCGGGGCGAAGGGCAAGCGTTTTTCCTTGCCCCACTCGCGCATCCTGATGCACCAGCCTTCAATGGGGGGCATGCAGGGCCAGGCGTCGGACATTGCTATCCAGGCCGAACAAATTGTGTACATGAAGGGCATGCTGGCTGAGCGCATCTCGTTCCACACTGGCCAAGACGTGGAAAAAATTACGGCCGACTCTGACCGCGACCGCTGGTTCACTGCCCAAGAAGCCTTGAGTTACGGCTTCATCGACGCGGTCATCGAGCGATCCACACTCACGCCGAGTCGCTAGTGAGCGACGCCTCACCGGCGAAGGGTCGTTCGGCGTCGGCGAATACAGCGGCCGTTCGGGTCGTTTCGGCCCGGGTGGGCCTGGGCCAACGTTTGCGAAATCTCTGGGAGCGTCGCGAGCTCTTACGCAATTTAATTGTTTCGGATATTCGTATCCAGTACAAGGGTTCGGTGCTGGGTGTCGTCTGGTCCATGTTGTCGCCCGCCTTCACCCTGGGGATTTACTTCCTCGTCTTTTCGATTTTCTTGAAAAATGGCATTCCGCACTTCGTTATTTATTTGGCGTCAGGTCTCGTGGTGTGGAACATGTTTTTCTCGGGCGTCATGACCGCAACCAGCGTGATTGTCGATCGGGCTGGTCTCGTGAAGAAAGTGTCGTTTCCGCGAGAAATCCTTCCCCTGTCTAATGTCGGCTCCGCCGTGGTGTATTTCCTGATTCAGTTGGGCGTTCTGCTTATCTTCACCGCCGCGCTGCACCACGCGCCCGACTGGCAATTCTTTCTCGTCCTTCCCATCTCCTTCGCTTGCCTCTACTTCTTCACCGCGGCGATGGCCATCGTGATGTCGGCGCTAACGGTGTACCTGCGAGACCTCAAGCACCTGACGGCGGTGGCCCTGCAGCTGTGGTTCTACTTGACGCCCATTGTCTATTCCTACGAGAACTCGCTGTCGGCACCCTTACACCAACACGGATTAACCGACCTTTACTTCCTCAATCCCATCACTCTGGTGGCGCTCACCTTTCAGCGAACCTTCTACGTATCGACGACGGTCACGTCGACCGTGTCGCACCAGGCGCTGAGCCTGCTGCCCACCTGGGGTTTTAACGCCTACGTCGAACGCAATCTCCTCTGCCTCGCTTTCATGCTGGTCCTCTTCCTGCTCGCCCTGATGCTCTTTGGTCGGCTCGAAGGCAATTTTGAATCGGAGTTGTAATGAGCGCGGTGATTGACGTAGCGGAAGTTAATAAGACTTTCAAATTGCATTACGAACGTAACCAATCGCTCAAGGAGCGCTTGCTGCATCCCCGCTCGGGTCGAACCGAAATCTTTCAGGCCCTCCGCGACATCAGCTTCACGGTAGGTGAGGGGGAGACCGTAGGCATCGTCGGTCATAACGGATCGGGTAAATCGACCTTGCTCAAGTGCATCTGTGGCGTTCTACAACCCACGTCGGGAAGCATACGTTTGCGAGGCAACCTGGCTGCCCTCCTCGAACTCGGAGCGGGATTCCAGGTGGAATTGTCTGGACGTGACAATGTCTATCTCTACGGCACCATGTTGGGATTTTCGAAGAAGCGCATCGACCAGATTTTTGACGAAATCGTCGCCTTTTCCGAAATTGAGAATTTCATTGATACGCAGGTCAAGTTCTACTCCTCCGGTATGTACGTCCGTCTCGCCTTCGCGGTGGCGGTGAACGTCAACCCTGACATTCTCGTTGTCGACGAAGTGCTCGCCGTTGGTGACGAGCGATTCCAGGCCAAGTGCATTGATCGAATCCGCCGTTTTCAAGGAGAAGGAAAGTCGATCTTGCTGGTCACGCACTCGGCTGACCAGGTACGCGCTCTATGCGACCGTGCCGTGGTTCTCGATGGTGGCCGGATGATTGCGAACGGTGATGTCGCCGACTCCTTGCGCATTTTTCGCGACGCCCTCATGCAAGAAACCGTGGCGCATCAGGACGTCACGGACTTGGCGGATATCAGCGTTGACTCGGTCACCACGCCGGAAGGGTCATTCGACGTACGTACGGGGGCGGCGATGCGTTTTGACGTCCACCTGACATCGGCCACTGCCTACAGCGGTAATTTCGTCTTTGAGGTCTACTCCCGCGACGGTGTCTTGGTGAATCGATCAGATCGCCAAGGGGCGCCGGTGAATCTTCGACCGGGGGCCAATGTCGTGACGGTGGACGTCGACAATGTCCCACTCCTGGACGGCGTCTTTGACGTCAACGTTGGCATTGTCGACGAGCGGGGGAGCAACGTCAAAGCCTGGAGCGAGAAGGTCGCCACTTTGCAGGTGACGTACGGCGGTCGCGAGGGTGGCCTCGTTGAACTGCACCCGGTGATCCGCCACAATTAGGGGGCAGGAGTTTCGGGGCGCAGACGCGGGTGATTTCGTAGGGCCCCGAAGCGGCCAATGCGACCACAATCAAAGGGGTGGTCGGCGCCGGCGAGCATTTTGCGGTCGCCCCTCGAATTACCGTAGGCGAAGAGTACGGGGTCCACTTCGTATCCGCGATTAGCTATCCACGCCGAAAGTCGCTTCATTTTTTCGCTGCCGCGACAGTTTTTGCCCAGGTAACTGCCGGTGAGATTTCCTTGGGGATCGAGGGCCAGCCGCGTGCCCAGCCCCCCCGCCACGCCCAGCTCGTCGACCAGCACATCGACGTATAACTGTGGTGAAGCCGAAACCAATACAACGTCATGACCCTGGTCGACGTGCCATCGGAGTCGAGCGAGAACATCATTTCTTCCCTCGTGTGCCAGGTGGTCGAGGATGAACAAGCGTGACTGCTCGCGCACCTCCATCTCACTGCGCCCGGCGAGTATCAGATGAAAGAGCCGCTCCTTGGCGCTGTCGGCCCAGCGGCCGGAGCGAATCGCTCCAATAGTGAGTGGGATTGCCAGTGACGCGGCGGCTTGAAAAACCGCGGCGTCTCCCGCGAGAAAACGCAGCCAGTGAAAGACGCTGCCACCCCGAGTCAGAGTCCCGTCAAGATCGAAAGCGGCCACAGTGGGGGATGAAGTCATGCGTCTAGTTTCACAGACTCCGACTCACCGGAAGAACAATTTCCTACAAAAGCACTAGGTTTTACTGACATTTTGGACGAGTCGGTTATAATAGCGAGGCCAGTCAAGGGACTGGCGTACCTACCAAAGGAGCATCCATGGCGATTCGTCTTGGCGACGTAGCCCCCGACTTCACTGCGGACACCACCCAAGGAACAATTTCTTTTCACGAATGGCTGGGGGACAGCTGGTGCATTTTGTTCTCGCACCCCAAGGACTTCACGCCCGTCTGCACCACTGAGCTGGGCGGCTTCGCCGCACGAAAGGCCGACTTCGACGCGCGTAATACCAAGATCATTGGCATTTCGGTCGACGACGTCGAAAGTCACAACCGCTGGAGTGCCGACATTGGCGAGACGCAGGGTACCGCACTCAACTTTCCCCTTATCGGTGACGAGAATCGCACCGTGGCCGACCTCTACGACATGATCCACCCCAACGCCAACGACACCTTGACGGTTCGTAGTGTCTTCATCATCGGGCCAGATAAGAAGGTAAAGCTGACCTTGACCTACCCCGCTTCAACGGGCCGAAACATTGATGAAGTTGTCCGCGTGCTGGACTCGCTGCAGTTGACTGCCGGTTACTCAGTTGCCACACCCGTGAACTGGACCAACGGTGGGGACGTCATCATCGTGAACTCAGTGAGCGACGAAGACGCCGCCGTGAAGTTCCCAAAGGGCTTTACCCGAATCAAGCCCTACCTGCGTACCACCCCGCAGCCCAACCTGTAAGACGGCACCCGGTACTCGGGCGTAGCGGCATCGCTCCGCTGTCCCCGAGTACCGGTGTGTTGAAGCCCCCTCGAAGGTGGGCTATAGTGTGTATTCCTCGCGGACGTAGCTCAGTTGGTAGAGCGCGACCTTGCCAAGGTCGAGGTCGCCGGTTCGAGCCCGGTCGTCCGCTCCAGGTTCTTTGCGCTTGTCGCCATGGGATCCGGTGCGCGAGCCGCCCTTCCTCAATCACAGTGCGCAGTCTTATTTGGCGTAATGACTTGCACGAACCAAATCTTTCAATTACTGTCCTTTCTTAACTGACAAA
>CAIKNP010000015.1 GCA_903828785.1 uncultured Actinomycetes bacterium
AACTGTCGGCGCCAAGGTCATCGGCGAAAGAAGCTTCGAGTGTCACTTGCGCGGCGTCAACGGCGAGGACGTCGACGACGTTCTCAGTGAATTTAACTAGTGCTTCGTTGCGGTCCATGTTTGTTCTCCCTGAAAAGTGGTTTGACCCACTCTACTAAAAACACGGCTGATTACGTGAACTAGAGACCCATTGAAAGGCCGCCATCGACGGCTATTACCTGGCCCGTCAAGTAACGACTGTGGTTACTGGCGAGAAACCCAACGACACCGGCAATATCGGCCACTTCACCGATGCGACCCATGGGTATGAGGGCCGTCATTTCGTCGGTGGTCGATCCGAGATTGCTCGTCATATCGGTATCCACGAAGCCTGGTGCGACGACATTGACTGTCACCCCGCGACCCGCAACTTCGCGGGCCAACGAGCGCGCGAGGCCGACTAGACCAGCCTTTGACGCTGCGTAATTCGCTTGACCGGGAACACCGTAGAAGGGACTAATCGACGAGATGAAGATGATTGAACCTTGCCGATTACGAATCATGGAGGAAAGTACGGCCCGAGCGCTAAAAAACGCCCCGTCGAGGTTGATTGACAGGACGGACCGCCATTGTTCATCCGACATACGCATGGCCAAACCATCGTGGGTGATTCCAGCATTGGCAACCAATACGTCGACCGGCCCAAATTTGGCGATCGACTCCTTGATGACGCTATTCATTTGTTCACTGCTCGCGACATCAACCGGCGCGGCCCAAACGGCTCCGGCCGGTCCCTGACCCGAGCGCGAGAGGGCCACGACGTGGTCGCCCTCGGCGATGAAGAGTTCGGCTATGGCGTGGCCTATACCTCGACTGGCTCCGGTCACGATTACGTGTCTATTCATTGGGCGAGCTCCTTCATTTCTTGGTAGCTACCAGGGCACCACTGCGCTTCAAATTCTCGAATTCGACGCGTGAGACCGGTGAGAACGTTGCCTGGTGGCATTTCGATGCTGTGCGTAACTGATGCAGGTAGGGCTTGCGTCGCGGCTAAAAATTCGACGGGCGACGTCAATTGTCGCGATAGCAATTGTCGCCACTCGTCAGCGTCCGTGTGTGCCTTTCCGTCGACGTTGGCAATGAGAATGTGATCGGTACGCTCCCAGGCGACGCTTTCAAGAACCGCGTCGAGTTGATTCTGGGCGGGGGCCATCAGGGGTGAGTGAAAGGCTCCACCGACGGGGAGTGGTGTTGCTCGCTTCCAGCCCAGTTCGCGGTGGTTCTCGAGCACGTAGGACAAGCCTTCAACTGTGCCACTCAAGACAATTTGGCCGGATCCGTTGATGTTCGCCACCCAAACGTCCGGAAGATTTTCGAGAGCGTGGCGTGCTTCTAACTCTCCACCCATCACCGCGACCATAGAGCCATCGACCACGGTGGCAGCCTGGGCCATCGCGCTTCCGCGGGCGGCGATGACGCGGGCGCCATCTTCGATAGACAGCAAGCCCGAAGCCACCAACGCGCTGAATTCGCCCAAGCTGTGGCCGAGGAGGTAGCGAGGATTGAGTCCAGTGTCTCGCATGTCGTAGTAGCCAACGAGGGACAGGGTAAAGGTCGCGATCTGCGCACGGTCGGTGCGCACGAGCTCTGAGGTAGGGGAGTTCAGAAGTAGCTCGGCCACATCGATGTCAGAGACTTCTGACACTCGCGAGACGATTGACCAATGTGGTGAGTTCTGCCAGGGCGCGCCGACCCCCTCGCTGATCGAGCCTTGCCCCGGAAAGAGCACTACGGTGTCGTCTCGCATGAGCTGGGTCATAGGTCAACGCTAACAGCGCCTCAGTGACCATGGAGGGAATCCGCGCCCGCACGACGAAAGCAAATGTGATTCGCGCCGAGGCTCGGCGCCAATACTTTCCTACGGCTGCAGCGTGCCCAGAGTGGGACTCGAACCCACACGCCCTCTCAGGCAAAGGATTTTGAGTCCTCCGCGTCTGCCATTCCGCCATCCGGGCTGCAGTTCTACGCTATCAGTATCCGTAAGGTGGTGTTCGTGCGTGTATCGCTCTTCGTCTTTTCCTCAGAGCTGTCGTCGTCGGTTCGAGCGGCCAGCCAAAGCCACACCCGCCGTCAGCACCTCGTCTTGCGTCTCTTCTCGGATGGGGTATCGGGTTGGGGTGAAGTAAGCCCCCAGCCCTTTCACCTCAATGGCGATCCGTCCTTCGAGGAAGTCGCTCGGGAACTCGGAGAGTACCTTCTTCCACTATTTGCGGATACTTTTCGCCGGGAGGGAGCGATTCCCCATTGGAGTCGAATCTCGCGCTTCGCCGGTTCACGTTCCGCCTCACCGTGGGCCGCGGCGCTCGTTGAAATGGCCGCTCTTGACTGGCTCGAGCGCAACTCGAATCGAGCGATAGCCGAGCAGTGGCCCCCTCGCTTTTCGGTGCCCGTAATGCAAACCGTAGGGGCTCTGGATGATGAGTGGCCCATAGACCTCAGCCGGACGGCACAACTTCGGCTGAAGGTCGACGGTCGGGCGCTGAGCGACCGAATTCTCGAGCGCTTGCGAACAGTGGCAGTGCCGATCCTGCTCGATTACAACTGCAGCACTCCGCAGGGTGACGAAATTGCCCACCACCTCCGCCAGCTGGAAAACCTGGTTGAAGTTGTTGCCGTCGAGCAACCCTACGCACCCGGCAACGTGGTTGATCACAGCCTGCTCGCGGCCGCTCTTCCGGTAGCGGTGAGTTTGGATGAGGGCATACGATCAGCCCGAGATATTAGTTACGCCGCACGCTACGCGGCGGCCACATTCATTTGCCTAAAGCCGGCTCGTCTGGGGGGCTATGCGGTGGCGCGAACCTGTGCCGCCCTCGCACTGGAATTGGGCTTGCGCCCTTACATTGGTGGCTTCTTCGAAGGTCCTCTGGGGCGCAGTGCGAATCGAATCCTCGCCCAGAATTCGGTCACTGAGCCCAGTGACATAGCGACAGTAGTAACCAAAGAACAAGCGACGTGGGGGATTGCGAACGATGGATGGGGAGTGGTACCCAGTGCCGAATGGCTCGAGCAAACAGTGCTGTTGAGCGATATTAAGGCGGAGGCGTAAAGTTCCTTCATGAGTGAGCGCGCCCAAAGAAGGCACCTGGACGACGTACAGCGTCGATTGATGTTGGCGCGAGAGAGCATGCGCATTCTCGAAGAACAAGTAGCCGTCTGGAATGATTCGCTCGAAGAGGCCCGTATTCGCTCGCTCGTGTCGGAAACGCCACAACAACAAGCTGACTACAACGAACTACTTAAACACGTGACGGTAGCCAATGATGAGTTACTTCGGCGTCGTGCCGACGTGGCAAACTTATTGAGGGAACGCGACGAATCGTTGCGTCGCTACACATCCAAGGAGTCGTAATGAGTGTTCGAGTCGTGATTGCTGACGATGAATCAATAATCCGCATGGACCTTAAGGAGATTCTCGAGTCGGCGGAGTACTTGGTCGTTGGCGAAGCAGCCAACGGGACCGACGCGCTGACTCTTATCCAGGACTTGCAGCCCGACTTGGCATTGCTGGACATCAAGATGCCGGGCCTTGACGGCTTGCAGGTGGCGCAGGCAGTCAAGGGATCATCCACCTCGGTGGTCCTCCTCACGGCCTTTAGCCAACGCCACCTCATCGAGAGCGCCCGGGACGCGGGAGCGTTGGCCTACTTAGTTAAACCCTTTCGCTCTTCCGAAATCTTGCCGAAATTGGCCTCACTGCTCGATCCCGACGCAGCCAAAGTGATGTCGGAGCCCGTGGTGGCTGACGACAAGATCGAGACGAGAGAAATCGTGCAGGCGGCGAAAGAGCAGCTGATGGATGAGAAGGGTTGGGACGAAGCTACGGCCTTTGAATTCATTCAACAGACGGCAATGCGTGGTCGCAGCCGGATGCGTGACGTGGCACAGGCGATTCTGAAGGGCACAGTTCTTGACTGAAACCGCAGACCGTCGACCACTTTTGTTACTCGATGGAATGTCACTCGCCTTTAGGGCCTTTTTCGCCTTGTCGCCCGAGATTGCTACCTCGAGCGGTCTCGTTACCAATGCCCTTCACGGTTTTGCGTCAATGGTGCATTCCCTGATTCGTTCGCAGGAGCCGCGATCGTTAGCGGTGGCTTTTGATCTTCCTGGTGGCACATTCCGAGACGCCATGACGGAAGACTACAAAGGTGGGAGAGCGCAGACGCCGCCGGAGCTGGAGCCCCAGTTCGCGTTGATACGTGAATTTTGTGAGGTACTAGGTATTCCGGTGGTGGGCATTCCCGGCTTCGAAGCTGATGACGTACTTGCGACCCTGGCAACCTGGGGCCGCGACGCCCATATGCCCGTGGTGATTGTCACTGGCGATCGAGACTCGTTTCAACTCGTAGAAGACCCCTACGTTCGCGTGTTGTACAACCGTCGGGGGGTGTCGGATTACTCGCTCTACGATGAGGCGGGGATTTTTGAGCGCTGCGGAATCGAGCCGCTGCGCTACCCTTTGCTGGCCGCGTTGCGGGGCGATGCTTCTGACAATTTGCCGGGAGTTCCCGGCGTGGGCGAGAAGACGGCCGCCAAGTTGTTTGCGCAGTATCGCGACCTCGACGACCTATATAACAATCTCGATGCGCTGACGCCAAAGCTGCGAGAGAACCTCGCCACTTACGAAGATCGAGCACGTCAAAACGTCGCGCTGATGCAACTGGTGCGCACGGTGCCCATCGACGCGCGCTTGGAGGATTTCGTTATCGGAGGCTGGAAGGCCGGTGACGTTGCCGCCTTCTTTGACCGATACGAGATGAGGGCGATGCGGTCACGTTTCGAGAAATTGGTACGCGACGGGCTCTTTGGCGAGGCCTTGACTGACCCCACTCCAGTGCAGAAATCAGCAATCGCTTCGGCTATCACCCCTACTCTCGTGACCACTGTTACTGGCTGGCAAAGCGAGTTGATCGTGGCGAGTGCTGAAGGCAGTCGTGTGGGGCTCTTCAACGCCCAGCGCAATGAAGTGTGGGTGGGTGATCTTGATGATGCGATAGCCATCATTTCATCCAACAATCTTGCGGGCCATGATTTGAAGCCCATCTACCGTCGCGCATCGGAACGAGGAGTCGTTCTCAACGCGCCCGTTGACGATCTCGCGATAATGGCGTACTTGGTTGACGTAAACGCCGGACGCTACGACGTGGCCGATTTAAGTACCCGTTACCTCAACGAGAATTTGACGTCGTCAACACCTTCACTTTTCGACTCCAACGCCGACGACGATGCCGTGCGGGCGCGCGTTGTCGCGGTGACCCGTATGCTCCCGCTCTTGCGAGCGGAGGTCGCGCAGTGGGAAATGCAGTTTGTCTACACCGCTATAGAACTGCCCTTGGTTGCCGTACTGGGAAAGATGGAGGCGCGAGGTGTCAGCGTTGACGTAGAACTGCTGCGCAGCATCAACGCCGAGTTCACGCTTGAGGTGGCCCCACTCGATCAGGAAATCCAGACGCTGGCGGGTCACCCCTTCAAGGTCAATTCACCCAGCCAACTAGCAGTGGTGCTTTTTGATGAGATGGGTCTCACGCACGGCAAGAAGACGAAGACTGGTTTCTCAACCGACGCGCAGACACTCGAATCCATTGTCGACGAACATCGCATAGTTCCGCTCATTCTTCGATTCCGCGAAATCGAGAAATTGCGGTCCACCTACGGACAGCCCCTCATCGACGCTGTTGGGGCTGATGGGCGCATTCACGCGCAGTTTCAACAGACCGTCGCTCGAACGGGTCGTCTGAGTTCGGAAAACCCCAACTTGCACAACATTCCCGTGCGCTCAACTGAGGGTCGACGCTTGCGTTACGCCTTCGTTCCCCAGGAGGGCTGGTTGCTGGCGGTGGCCGATTACAACCAAATTGAGTTGCGCATACTCGCTCACCTCTCCCATGACGAAGGCTTGCTGGCCGCTTTCGCGTCAGATCAAGACGTGCATAGATCGATCGCGTCGTCGGTGTTCGGTGTTGCCCCGAGCGAGGTGACTCACGAGCAACGCGAACAAGCGAAGGCTGTTTCCTACGGATTGGCGTACGGGATGGAGGCCTTCGGGCTTAGTCAACGACTCGGTATTCCGGTGAGTCAAGCGCGCGGCATTATGGATCGCTATTTCGCCGGATTTCCCTCCATCAAGGCTTACATGGAAGAAACCATTCGTTCAATAGCCACGGCGGGGTTCTCGCGTACGGAATTCGGACGCGTTCGTCCTTTCCCCGACTTGCTGACCGCTATTGGTCCGGCACGAGCGGGTGCGGAGCGTCAGGCGATGAATGCGGGTATCCAGGGACTGGCGGCGGACATTTTTAAAGCCGCGTTGGTCCGTCTTGATGAGCGATTGACGGCTGAAGGACTCGAAGCTCGATTGATCCTTCAAGTGCATGATGAAGTGCTGGTGGAGTCGCCCCCGCACGAGCGCGAACAGGTAGAAGTCGCAATTCTTGAGACCTTGGCCAATGTGGCGGCGTTATCAGTGCCGCTGGAAGTTTCCTTGCACTGGGGAAAGAGCTGGGCCGACGCCAAAGGGTAGCGGGGACTGGTAAGGTGGTAAGTCCTGCGCCAACACCGGTGGCGTGGGTTCCTACTGTCTAGTTAGCCCCGGTGTGGTCTAAACAAAGGTTTTACAATGTCGAACGGCTCCAGCCTCCTCTCCACGGTGCAAATGGGCACCTTTGACGCCGAGGGAAATTACATTCCCCGCGTCATTACCGAAGACAACTTGGTCGGTACCGACCTAACCGCCTTGGTCGAAAATTCAGTTCTGGAATTTGAAGACGGTGACCTGGTCACTGGAACGGTCGTCAAGATCGATCACGACGAAGTCCTTCTGGACATTGGCTTCAAGTCCGAAGGTGTTATTCCCGGTCGAGAACTGTCGATTCGCAATGACGTCGACCCGCACACCATCGTCTCGATCGGCGAGAAGGTGGAGTGCCTCGTTCTCCAAAAGGAGGACAAGGAGGGTCGTCTGGTTCTCTCGAAGAAGCGTGCTCAGTACGAAAAGGCTTGGGCCAACATTGAAGAACTCAAGAACCGTGGTGAGATGGTTTCCGGAATGGTTATTGAAGTTGTTAAGGGTGGCTTGATTGTGGACATTGGCCTCCGCGGCTTCTTGCCTGCGTCCCTGGTTGAACTGCGTCGGGTTCGCGAACTTCAGCCCTACATTGGCAAGACTGTTGAAGCGAAGATCATTGAGCTTGACCGCAACCGTAACAACGTGGTCCTCTCTCGTCGAGCCTGGCTCGAGGAGAACCAGAAGGAACAGCGCGGCGATTTCCTCAACAACCTCAAGCCCGGCGAACGCCGTCACGGTGTTATTTCCTCCGTTGTTAACTTCGGCGCCTTCGTGGACTTGGGCGGCATGGACGGCCTCATTCACGTTTCCGAACTCAGCTGGAAGCACATCGATCACCCCAACCAGGTGGTGGCCGTGGGCGACGAAGTTGACGTGGAAGTGCTCGAGGTCGATTTCTCGAAGGAGCGCATCTCACTCTCCCTCAAGGCGACGCAGTCCGACCCCTGGCAGGTCTTTGCCGAGGGCCACGCCGTTGACCAGCTGGTCTACGGTCGCGTCACGAAGTTGGTGCCCTTTGGCGCATTCGTCCAGGTTGGCGACGGCATCGAAGGTTTGGTGCACATTTCCGAATTGGCCGCACACCACGTCGAGTCTCCCGACCAGGTGGTCAGCGCGGGCGAAGAATTGTGGGTCAAGATTATCGAGCTCGACACCGCTCGTCGACGCATCAGCTTGTCCATCAAGCAGGCGGCTGAGGGTGGCGAAGTGTCAGCGGAGTACCGCGAGGCCTTTGGTTCACACGCCTACGACACCGAGGGCAACTACATCGGCGGTTTTGAGTTCGGCCAATTTACTCCAGAAACTGAAGCACAGGCTGCGTGGGCCGAATACGCCACTGAAGTCACCCCCAAGGCTGACGACGTCGAAGCTCCGGCCGATGACGTCACGGCTGAAGAGGCCTAGAACACCATCATTCGGCTGATGAATTCCCACGGTCGCTGCGGCGGTCGTGGGTTTCATCATCTTTTGGCTACGGTTGAACAATGAAGCGTATCGCTCTGTCGGGTGGAATTGGTTCGGGCAAGTCTGCGGTCACTGCATACCTTCGCTCTCGCCACTTCACGGTGGTGGACGCCGACGAAATTGCTCACCAGCAGGCCCAGGGCGATTCACCAGTCGTGGCGGCGCTCGTGGATGCCTTCGGGGCTGGCATCCTGCGAGACGGGGTGTTCGACCGAGCCTTTCTCGCCCAACTAGTGTTCGCCAGTGAGGTCAATCGTGCGCGATTGAACGCGATTACGCACGGACCAATTGGCCGCGAAATGCGACGGCAGATAGACGAGGCCGAAGGATCAGCGGTGTTTGTTGCTATCCCACTATTTCGGCCCGAGCACCGCTCCCTGGGTCTCGACGAGGTGTGGATGATTCTCACGGATCCTTCGTTGGCGCTGGAGCGACTGGTTGAACAGCGGGGGATGACACCGGCCGACGCTCGCGCTCGCATTGACGCGCAAGAATCAAACGACGAGCGTCGTTCCCACGCCGACCTGATTCTCGACAACAACGCTTCGCTGGAGGGACTCCTGACCCAGGTGGATCAGGCGCTACTGGATCGCGGATTGTCGTGAACCAATTCATCGTTGAATCGCCGTTTCGACCGAGTGGAGATCAACCGCGAGCAATAGCCACTCTCGCCGAAGGTGTCACCTCCGGATTGCGATATCAGACTCTCGAGGGTATTACCGGTTCGGGCAAGACGGCCACTATCGCTTGGCTCGTCGAGCAGGTGCAACGCCCCACGCTCATTTTGGAGCCCAACAAATCACTCGCAGCACAGTTGGCATCTGAGCTGAAGGAAATGTTGCCGCACAACCGGGTTGAATTCTTTGTGTCGTACTACGACTACTACCAGCCCGAGGCCTACATCCCTCGTACCGATACTTTCATTGAGAAGGATTCGGCCATCAACGAAGAGATTGACCGGCTCCGCCACTCGGCCACTTCGTCACTGCTCACTCATCGCGACACAATTGTTGTGGCGTCGGTGTCGTGCATCTACGGTCTCGGGTCGCCACTCGAGTATCGCGAACGAATGTTACGTTTCGAGGTTGGTGGCCACTTCGTTCAGCGGGCGCTCCTGCGCCGCTTGGTGGAGATGCAGTACAACCGCAACGAGTTGGTGCTCGAACGAGGTACCTTTCGCGTTAAGGGTGACACGATGGAATTGCAACCGGCCTATTCCAACGAGGCTATTCGTCTCTCATTCTTCGGTGATGAGCTCGAAGAGATTCGATTCTTCAATCCCGTCACGCTGGAGGAGACGGGCAAGGTTGATGACATCACGCTCTTCGCGGCCTCTCACTACGCCACGAGTAGTGAAACGCTCAATCGTGCTTGTCGAGGCATAGAAGCGGAGTTGCAGCAGCAGCTGGCGCTCTTTGCTGAACAGGGCAAGTTGCTCGAAGCGCAGCGACTTCGATCGCGAACCGAGCACGATCTTGAAATGCTCGAAGAGACCGGCATTTGTGCCGGCATTGAGAATTACTCGGCCCACCTTGATGGTCGAGCCCGAGGGGAGCGGCCCTTCACCTTATTGGATTATTTTCCCAGTGATTTTCTTGTCGTCATCGACGAAAGTCACGTTGCGGTGCCACAGATTCGCGGTCAACATTCGGGTGACCGATCCCGCAAGGAGACCCTGGTCGAGCACGGCTTCCGCTTACCGAGTGCCCTTGATAATCGGCCGCTCAATTTCGATGAATTTATCGATCTAGTCCCTCAGATAGTCTTCGTGTCCGCCACTCCGGGTCCCTACGAAATCGAGCATTCTGACCAAGTGGCCGAACAAGTGATCCGTCCCACTGGTTTGCTCGACCCGGTTTTGACGGTGGTGCCAACCAAGAATCAGATTGACGATCTGCGTGGTCGACTCGATGCGGTGATTGCCCGTGGTGAGCGCGCACTCATTACGACGTTGACCAAGCGAATGTCCGAAGATTTAACGACGTACTTGGTGAAGGCGGGCTACCGCGTCCAATACCTGCACAGTGACATTGACACCATCCAGCGCATTGAAATCTTGCGATCTCTTCGCTTAGGGGAATTCGACATCCTGGTCGGCATCAACTTGCTGCGGGAGGGCTTAGATCTCCCCGAAGTCTCACTGGTGGCAATTTTGGATGCGGACAAGGAAGGTTTTTTGCGTTCACGCAGCGCCCTAATCCAGACCATAGGACGGGCCGCCCGCAACGCGAATGGTGAGGCGATTCTCTACGCTGACCGAATCACCGATTCAATGCGTGAGGCCATCTCGACAACCGAACGGCGTCGACGAGCTCAGATCGCCTACAACGAAGAGCGCGGAATCATCCCGACCACGGTGACCAAGAACGTGGCCGATATTCTCGGACGACTGCGCTCCGAGTCGGCCCATCAGCCCGCCAATAAGGTCCACGGCATTTCGTCACTGGAAACGCTCCAGTCCGATGATTTAGCCCTCGAGATCGCCAGGGTGGAAGAGGCCATGCTGCAAGCGGCCGGCGATTTGCGCTTCGAGGAAGCGGCGGCCTTGCGTGACTATCTGCATTCTCTCCAACTGCAGGGTCTGAACGTTGACGACTTGCGAATCCAATTGGAATCCTGAGGGTAGATTTTTAGTATGGCGTCAACAATTCGGGTCCAGGGCGCACGCGTTCACAACTTAAAAAACCTCTCGGTGGAGATACCGCGAGACAAATTGGTGGTCTTCACGGGTCTCTCGGGATCGGGCAAATCCTCACTGGCCTTCGACACCATTTACGCCGAAGGACAGCGGCGCTACGTCGAGAGCCTCTCGGCTTACGCGCGGCAGTTTTTGGGGCAGATGGACAAACCCGACGTTGACTTCATCGAGGGCCTGTCACCCGCGATTTCCATTGACCAAAAGACGGCGTCGCGGAACCCGCGTTCAACCGTGGGCACCATCACCGAGATCCACGACTACCTCCGCCTGCTCTTCGCCCGCATTGGTGTGGTGCATTGCCACCGCTGCGGTCGACCGGTGTCTCGACAAACCTCGCAGCAAATTGTTGACAACGTGCTCGCACGGACTGAAGCGGGTCGGTTTTTGGTCCTGGCCACCGTGGTCGAGGGGCGCAAGGGGGAGTATTCCACGCTCCTGACAGAATTGGCCCAGCAGGGATTCTCTCGAGTTCGGGTGGACGGCACAGTGTGGGAGCTTTCCGAGCGCGAGCAAATCAATCTCGCCCGCTACGAACTGCACACCATTGACGTGGTGCTCGACCGCCTGACGGTCAAGTCCGCAAATCGCCAACGGCTTACCGAATCGGTTGAATCCGCCCTGAAATTGACCAAGGGCCTGGTCTCTTTCCTTTTCGTCGACAGTGATGAAGAGGTCACTTTCTCCGAAAAGATGGCCTGTACGCCTTGTGGTATCAGCTTCACGGAATTGGCGCCCCGTGATTTTTCCTTCAACTCGCCCTACGGCGCCTGCCCCACCTGCACGGGACTGGGAACTCGCTTCGAGGTTGATCCCGATCTGGTGGTTCCTGATCCCACCCTGAGCCTGGCGGAGGGTGCCCTGGCCCCCTGGGGTGGCAATCGACTGAAATATTTCGATCGCTTGATTGAGGGTGTCGCGAGTTTGGGTGGCTTCGACCTTGATACTCCGTGGAACAAGTTGCGACCAAAAGATCGTAAGTTGGTGCTCTTCGGTGTCGAGACGAAATCGGTGCCCGTTAAATTTCGTAATCGTTACGGCAAGGTACGCACCTACGACACTTCTTTCAATGGCATCGTTGATTGGTTGGAGCGAAAGCGTAACGAAGCCGACGGCGATTGGTCTCGGGAGCAAGCCGAGCAATACATGCGAGAGGTGGAGTGCACCGCATGCTCGGGCCAGCGTTTGCGGCCCGAAATTCTTGCGGTTCGCGTTCAGGGAGTGAACATTGCTGAAGTAAATGCCATGACCATCGACGAGACGATCGCTTTCTTCAACCAATTGAACTTAAGCGAACGCGATCTCACCATTGCCCGTCAAGTGGTTAAGGAGATTATCTCGAGGCTGACGTTCTTGATGGACGTGGGGCTCGACTATCTCACCTTGAGCCGCGCATCTGCTTCGCTGTCGGGTGGCGAAGCGCAGCGCATTCGTCTGGCCAGCCAAATTGGTAGCTATCTCGTCGGTGTTTTGTACGTGCTCGACGAGCCATCCATTGGCCTGCATCAAAGGGATAATCGCCGTTTGATCACTACTCTGGAGCGCTTACGCGACCTTGGCAATTCAGTCATTGTGGTGGAACACGATGAAGAAACGATTCGGCTCGCCGACTACGTGGTTGATATCGGGCCCGGCGCTGGAGAGTTTGGTGGAGAAGTTGTCCACGCGGGCAGCTACAAAGCCCTGCTCGCCAATAAGGAGTCCATCACCGGTCAATACCTATCGGGTCGGCGGCGCATTGACATTCCCAGCACTCGTCGACTGGGCAGCGGCCAAAAAGTGGTCATCAAGGGCGCTAAGGCTAACAATTTGCGCGACGTAACGGTTGGGGTACCCCTGGGCACTTTTGTGGCGGTGACTGGTGTTTCAGGCTCGGGAAAGTCCACTCTCATCAACGGCATCTTGCTGGCTTCGTTGGAGCGTCAAATCAATAGGGCCAAGACTATTGTCGCTGAACACGAAACCATTACCGGCGTGAAACTGCTCGACAAAGTCGTCGCCGTCGACCAGCAACCGATCGGACGTACACCGCGGTCGAACCCCGCTACCTATACCGGCGTTTTCGACAAGATCCGAAAACTGTTCGCCGACGTAGCGGAGTCCAAGGTCCGCGGGTATCAGCAGGGACGCTTCTCCTTCAACGTAAAGGGTGGTCGCTGCGAGGCCTGCTCCGGCGACGGCACCCTCAGAATTGAAATGAATTTCCTCCCTGACGTGTACGTAAACTGCGAAACCTGTGGCGGGGCCCGCTACAACCGAGAAACCCTGGAAATTAAGTACCGCGGCAAGTCGATCGCCGATGTGCTGAACATGCCCATCATTGAGGCCCTCGACTTCTTTGAGCGCCAGCCTACAATTCTTCGTCACATTCAGAGTCTGGTTGACGTGGGTCTGGGTTACGTGCGACTGGGACAGCCCGCCCCCACATTGTCTGGTGGCGAGGCCCAGCGAGTCAAGCTAGCGGCGGAATTAGCCCGTCGCCCTACGGGGCACACGCTCTACGTAATGGACGAGCCAACTACCGGACTGCACTTTGAGGACGTCAACCGGTTGCTCCAGGTTCTGCACCGTCTGGTCGACCAGGGCAACACCGTGCTGGTTATCGAACACAACCTTGACGTCGTTAAGACGGCTGACTGGATCATTGACTTGGGGCCGGATGGTGGTCGACGTGGCGGCCTCATCGTAGGGGAGGGCACCCCCGAAGCTATCGCGCAATTGCCAACGGCAACGGGGCAGGTGCTTCGAGAGGTGCTGGATCAACACGGCCGAGCCTGATGTTCGCTAAGCCTGACGGCATTCCGCGGTCGAGTGGCTGCTACCTCTTCCGCAATGCCATGGGGACGATCATTTACGTTGGCAAAGCCAAGGTACTGCAGCAGCGACTGTCGAGTTACTTTCAAAAGGCTGAAGCCCTAACGCCGAAAACGCAAGCGCTGATGGTCGAAGCGGCATCCGTTGAGTGGATAGTGACGCCCACCGAAAATGACGCGTTACTGCTCGAAAACGAACTGATAAAGGTCAATCAGCCGCGCTACAACATGCGCCTCAAGGACGACAAGTCCTATCCCTTTGTCGCCATCGACTCTCGAAGTGCTTTCCCCGTGCCCTACATCACTCGCGGCAAGCACGTAAAGGGCGTTCGCTATTACGGACCCTTCGTTGACGTTCGGGCTCTTCGAGCAACCATGGAAGAACTCCTGCAAATTTTCCCACTGCGTTCCTGCACGTCAGCGAAATTCGTGAGCCACCAACGACAGAAGCGACCCTGCCTTCTCTACGACATTGGAAAGTGTTCGGGACCCTGTGTCGGCGCGGTTGACGCCCAGGGCTACGCCGATCTAGTGAGTGGCTGGTCGCGTTTCTTCGACGGCGACGTTCGACAATTGCGAACTTTGCTGACGAACCGAATGAATGACGCGGCGGAGAACAAAAAATACGAAGCCGCTGCGAAGTTTCGTGATGGTCTATTGGCCCTAGACCGGGCTGACAAGGCTCAGAGCGTCATTCTCGATGATCGCACCTCGCTCGACGTTATTACCGTAGCAACTGGTGGGGGTCGCGCGGCTCTCGTCCACTTTCGGGTGCGCCACGGCCGTATCGTCGGGCGAAACGTGCAAATGGCCGACCGCTCGCTTGATGAAACGTCGGCGGAGATATTCGACGCACTGGTGACCTCCGCCTTCGCTTCCTCCGACGTTGCCCCCACGGTACTCACTGATTCCGCCACAGCCCTCTGCGAATGGGCGCCGCACTACCTCAGTTCGCGACGAGGAAGACCGGTTTCGGTGACCGTGCCCCAGCGAGGAAAGCGATTGGCCCTCTTGGCGCTCGCGCAACGAGACGCTCAATCGGTTATTAACCGTGACTCCCTGCGTCGGCAGGCCGATCACAACGTCCGCGCTCGGGCCCTGCAAGAGCTTGGTGACGCACTCGGCCTCGACCAACCTCCCTACCGCATTGAGTGTTTCGATATGAGTCACTTACAGGGGACTAATTACGTCGGTTCCATGGTCGTTTTCGAAGACGGACTGCCAATTAAGAATCAGTACCGGCACTTCAACGTGAAGGAAATACTTGGCAACGATGACGCCGGTGCCATGGAAGAGGTGGTCCGTCGACGACTCGGGTACTGGGGTGAGGATGTGGCCAGCTCCAAATTCCGACGAGCGAACCTCCTGATTATTGACGGTGGCCTTCCGCAACTGCACGCCGCCCAGATCGCCGCCGCTAACGCTGGCGTGAGTGACAGCGTCGAATTGGTCGCCCTCGCCAAGCGCGAAGAACTCTTGTACCGGCCGGGTTCCTCGCAGCCCATCGCCCTCGAGCGAGGTAGCGAAAGTCTGTATCTCGTTCAGCGAATTCGAGACGAGGCTCACCGTTTCGCCATATCCTTCCACCGAAGCAAGCGAGCGAAATCAATGATTGCGACCGTACTCGACGGCGTTCCCGGACTCGGGAGCAAGCGGCGCGATCGCCTGCTCCTCGAGATGGGCTCGCTCGACAATCTCCGTCAGGCCACCCTCGAAGAATTGAACGCCCGGTCGTGGCTCCCAGCAGAGGTGGCTAAAAGCATCTACGATCATCTGCGGGCACCCGCGGAGCCCAAGCTGCGAAGGGAGCGCGACAATGACTGACGTGTTACTCGTAACCGGCATGTCGGGAGCTGGACGATCGACGGTTTCGTCGGCACTCGACGACCTCGGGTGGTTCATTATTGACAACCTGCCCGTGGAACTGATTGTTCGCGTGAGCGGCTTAGTATCCGCTGGTGGCAACTTCGGCCTCGGTGTGGCCTTCATTGTGGGACGATCAGGTCGAGAAGAACCGGCCGAGCTCATGGCGATGGAACGAGAGTTGCGCGCCATGCACCCCAGTGTGAAGATGCTCTTTCTTGATGCTCCTGACGACGTCCTCATTAGTCGTTACGAGGGGACGCGTCGGCGTCACCCCCACCCGGGTGCCACCCTCGCTGAATCGATCGCTAACGAGCGAGCGTCACTCCAACCGGTGCGCCAGAGCGCTGATTTGGTTATCGACACTGGTTCCATAACCCCTCATCAACTGCGGGCCCGAATTGTCGAGACGTATACCGAATCGGGTGGTCAGGCTATGCGCGTGTCCCTCGTGTCCTTCGGCTTCTCACACGGTTTACCTCGGGACGTGGACATCGTTCTCGATTGCCGTTTTTTGCCTAATCCTCACTGGATTGATAACTTGCGTCCTCTCACCGGACTTGATGAGCCGGTGTCGAGCTACGTCTTGAGTCAGGAACCTGCGCAGCATTTCGTGTCTGACGTGGTGTCCATGCTTCGCTGGCAGATACCCGCTTTCGAGGCCGAGGGTAAGTCGTATCTGTCAATCGCCATTGGTTGTACGGGAGGCCGGCATCGCTCGGTCGCCATAGCCGAGGAGCTGCGTCGACTGCTGGAAATTCAAACTCCCGTTTTCCATCGCGACATTCTTCGATAGTTGCTATCACCATCCGTCACCTCGGCAGGTGGAAGTGAATGGCACTTTCCACACTTGGTTCTTTTCTAGCCACTGGCAGAGGTAACTCCCATCTTCAGGATCACTCAGGTCTGCCGCTAAAGGATTGGCCCTAGCCCCGATCAACGAGCCGCCTTGCACAGTCACATCGTTCCTAGCCTCACTTGCCACCAGGCTCTGCTCAGTCTGCGTTCAACCGCACTCGCGACCCTGGTGGGTCTCGTGGTGTCCTAAACTACGAGCGACGTGATTCCCAATGGCGCGAATACGCGAACCCGTTCCACCGTCTTGCTCGGTGGTCAAAAAACTAGGAGAGTGCGATGGCAATTCGTGTAGCAATTAATGGTTTTGGTCGTATTGGCCGCAGTTACCTGCGCGCCACTTTAGACAACCCTTCGATCACAGTGGTTGCCGTCAACGACTTAACACCAGCGGCCACTAACGCTCACCTCCTCAAGTATGACTCCACCCAAGGTGTTCTGGCCCGCGACGTACGAGCGACCGACAGCGAAATGATCGTCGGTGACCAGGTCATCAAGATTTTCGCGCAGCGCAATCCGGCTGACTTGCCATGGGGCGAATTGGACATTGACGTCGTAATTGAGTCCACTGGTTTCTTCACTTCTCGCGAGAAGGCCGCGGCACACTTGACCGCCGGTGCCAAGAAGGTCATCATTTCCGCACCCGCCACTGACGTTGACGGAACTTTCGTTGTTGGTGTCAACGAAAACACCTACGACAAAGAGACGCAACACATCGTTTCTAACGCCTCGTGCACGACGAATTGCTTCGTTCCAATGGTGAAGGTCCTTGACGATGCCGTCGGGGTCGTTACTGGCCTCATGACCACCGTTCACGCTTACACGAATGACCAAAGCCTGTTGGATGTGGCGCACAGTGACCTTCGCAGAGCTCGCGCCGCGGCGGTCAACATTGTTCCTTCCTCCACGGGGGCCGCCCGCGCTACCAGCCTGGTCCTCGAGTCTATGAAGGGCAAGCTCGACGGAACCTCACTCCGCGTTCCTGTCCAGGATGGCTCGATCACTGACTTCACCGCCATTGTTCGCTCAACCTCGGTTGAGGAGATCAACGACGCCTTCAAGGCTGCCGCCGCTGGCGCTCTGAAAGATGTCCTGGTCTACACCGATGAGCCCATCGTTTCTTCTGACATCGTCGGCTCACCAGCGTCGTGCACCTTCGACTCCAAGATGACCATGGTGCAGCCCATCAGTGCCGAGCAGAGTTTGGTGAAGATCTTTGGGTGGTACGACAATGAATGGGGCTACTCCAATCGATTGGTAGACCTCACCACGGTGGTCGGGCAATAGTGGCGATGACTCTCCCCAGCGACGAAGGGTGGGGCAGTTTGGTGGGCCGCAGGATACTGGTCCGGGTTGATTTCAACTGCCCAGTTGAGAACCGATCGGGCCAGCTTGAAGTCAGCGATGACTTTCGCATGCGAGCGGCTCTGCCACTTTTTGAGAATCTTCTGGCTCGTGGCGCAGAAGTGGTCGCCTGTACGCACTTTGGTCGTCCGGACGGAAAAGTCGTTGAGAAGTACTCTGTCGAACCACTTCGTCGTCGCCTTAAGGAGCTTGCTCCGCAGATAAGCCTCATGGAGAATCTCCGTTTCTCCGCCGGCGAGGAAGCCAACAGCGCGGAATTCGGAGCTTCGTTGGTTGAGGGTTTCGATTACTACGTCAACGAGGCTTTTGGCGCATCGCACCGATCCCACGCCTCAATCATGATTCCACCCACGCTGATTCCCTCGGCCGCTGGACCTAACTTGAGGCGGGAAGTCTCCACACTGACGGCATTACTCGAGAGTCCCGCTCGACCTTTCGTCGCGATCGTTGGCGGAGCCAAGGTCAAGGACAAATTGGCCATTGTTCGAGTTCTTAGTGAGAAGGCCGACCGAGTGATTGTCGGTGGCGGCATGGCGTACACCTTCTTGGCGGCGTTGGGTCACTCGATCGGTAACTCGTTGGTTGATTACGACTTCGTAGAAGATTGCCGCCGACTGCTGGACAGCGGAAAAATCGTGCTGCCCGTGGACTCGGTTATTTTGCCGGCCGGATCGGCTTTCGGCAGGGGTGGAGACGCTGCGACCGACGTCGTAGGTGAGGATATTCCAGACGGCTACATGGGTTTAGACATAGGTCCGAACTCGCGGACGTACTTCGCTGAAGTGATCAGCAGTGCTGCTTCAATTTTGTGGAACGGCCCAATGGGTGTTTTCGAGGACCCTCGATTGAGTGCGGGCACGGCCGCGGTGGCGCACGCCGTCGCTGACTCATCAGCGGTTTCAGTAATTGGTGGGGGCGATTCGGTAGCCGCTCTGACTCAGCTAGGCCTGGAGGATCGCGTCAGCTTCGTTTCTACGGGCGGGGGCGCATCGCTTGAATTGGTCGAACTGGGAGATTTGCCTGGCCTGCGGGCCCTGCGTGAAGGAATAAAACAATGATGCGACCCCTGGTAGTTGGTAACTGGAAGATGAATCTGGACTTCGTCGAGGCGATTCACCTAACGCAGCAGCTTGGCGTCGTTTTGCGAAGCCGACCCTTGGAGCATGTTGACATTGTTCTGGTGCCTCCCTTCGTCGATTTGCGATCGGTCACATCTATTATCGATTCCGAGCGAATGCCTGTCGAGGTTGGAGCCCAGCACGTAAGTATGCACGACAGCGGCGCCCACACCGGTGAGGTGAGTGCTTCGATGCTTCGGCGCCTCGCGGTCGATTGGGTACTCGTAGGACACTCGGAGCGTCGCGCGATGTACGCGATGAGTGATGCGGTGGTTGCTGCCACCATGAAGGCTGCCCTGCGCCACGGTCTCAAGCCCATCCTCTGTGTGGGGGAGAGCCTCGAGGTCCGTGAGGCCGACGGCCACTTGGCCTTCGTGAGTGACCAATTGCAGTCAGCCCTGGCCGACCTTTCGGGGGGCGAAGACCTCATTACGGTTGCGTACGAGCCCGTGTGGGCAATCGGAACCGGTCGTACGGCGGGCACCGACCAAGTGCGTGAGATGATGCAGCACATACGTGGCGTTTTGAACACCCGAGGGCTCACAAACGCTCGTATTCTGTACGGTGGTTCGGTGAACCCGGAGAATGCTCGTGACCTCATGGTTGACGGTAAGGTCAACGGTTTTCTCGTCGGAGGCGCTTCACTGAAGGCGGAATCGTTCTTGGCGATCGCTGATAACGCAAATGACTGCTACGATGGCAAACGCTAATTGGAGGTTGTGATGTTCACGTGGACATTCATTGTTATTGAGGCTGTTTCGGCGATAGCACTTATTTTTCTCGTCCTGTTGCACTCTGGTCGTGGTGGTGGCATCTCCGATCTCATGGGTGGTTCCGTGAACACTATGGCCTCGGGCTCCACGGTAGTTGAGCGGAATCTCGACCGAATTACGGTAGCCGTGGCTATCGTTTTCGCTTTCGCAACGCTGACGCTTGATCTCCGTCTTCAATAGTAGATTTCGTCGCAGCCTTCGAGCTGTCGCGGTTTTAGTGATTGTTGCATCGGTTCATTCACCGACTCTTTCTGGGGCGAGTTCCCCGAGCCCGTCTGAGGCGGCGGTGACTATTTCGGTCGCCTCACCCTTTCGCGGTTGCACCGCCCAGTCTCCCGACATTTCGCCAGCGATGTTGGGAATTCTTGACCTCACCCGGCCCTCGGCCTTCACGGTGGGTGCCCACAATCAGCTGGTGGGCGAGGGAGGTGCGATTGTTTCGGCCGAGATGGTCTCGCTGACACCTCAAACAGTGGTGTACACGATCGATACGCAGTTACGTTGGTCCAACGGTCGACGTTTCAGTGCTCGAGATCTGGTCAGTTGGTGGCGAAGTGTTCGATCGCTTCCATACGCCAAAGATCAGGGCTATCGCAGCATCAAACAGTTGACGCCTTCGAAGGATTTGAGCAGTGTCACCGCAGTATTCGCATCGCCTGACGTTACGTGGAACTCACTCTTTCGTGACCTCGAGGCGCCGGGTGCGTTACCTCGGCATTGCTCCTTCGCCAGTTTGATCCGTCGAGCCTCCTTGGGTCCGTACCGCCTCGCCAGTTTGACGAGTTCCCGGGCAGTTTTGGTGCGCAATCCATTCTGGACGGAGAACTTCAACCGCTTCGGGCGAGTGACTCTCCTCAACAGCTCCCGGACTTCTCCGGCGTCTACCAACTTCGTGTCCTACGCCGATCAGACTAACGCTGCCTTGCTGTCCGAACACCGCGTCGGTGCGCTGCTCAACGCCAAGTTAGGGACATCGAGCTTGCTCGAAGAACTGCAATTCGCCCCGAATCGGCCGCTCACTCGAAGTGCGGCCTTGCGGCGAACCTGGTCGTGGTTCGTGAATCGCCAGACCTTGGTTCGGGGACTCTTTGACAGTTACGTTCTCGCCAATCCGGTAGCCGATAGTGCCCTGTTCGCACAGAACCGCAAGGGCTTCGTGTCAGCGCCTGCGTCGGAGAACGTCCGATCCCTCGTCGGCGCATCACCACTTCTGGACTGTCTTACCTGTGCCAGGAATTATCTGAAGAGTCAAGGATTCTCACAACGTGCATCGCAGTGGCGGTATCGAGAAAGACCGGTGACCCTGTCCATAATTCGTGGTCCGAGTTTGGTGGACCGTGACACGACCGACGCGTTGGTTGCCCAGTTGCAAGCCAATGGTTTGTTTGCCCGAGTTTCCGTCGCGGGGAGTGACGCGCAAGCGTCTCTCTTGACCTTCGGAAATCACTACGACTTCGCGGTGTTGGGTAGGCCCTTTTCTTCGTCGGCCGCCTCCAACACTGCGAGTTTGACTCCGCCGTTTTACGGAGATTCATTCCCCGTGGGGCAGATTTCCGCCAGTGTTCAGCGCCAATTAGTCCTCGCCGGACTGGACTTCAATCCATTAACGGCCTTACCGATTCTCAAGTCAGTGGACCAGGCCACCGTGGCTTCGTTCTTGGTTCGTCCTCTCTTCACGCCACCTTCACTCCTGCAGTGGACGCCCGGCGTCGCGAATGTTGGTTTTCCCTCGGATGTCGGTGCGCTCATTGATCAGGTCGTCAACTGGGGCTTCGTGCCATCGCGTTGAGCAAAAGCCCCCTACAGCGAACACGCTAGAATGGGTTCCCACGTCGAAGTGGTGAAATGGCAGACACGCTAGCTTGAGGGGCTAGTGCTCGAAAGGGCGTGCGGGTTCAAGTCCCGCCTTCGACACCAAGCGTTGTTTCGAAGTTATCCTCGTTGACCACCATTGAGTGTTCATTCAATCCTGCCCTGGCCGGCCGTAGCGGCTGGACAATCCACCAAACCAGTAAGCCCACGAGGGTGACCTGCCAAAAGGCCACGGGGATATTGTTCTCGAAAAAGTCCGGCCGGCGGTGGTAGACGTCGAACGCTAAGACGTCACCGAGGAAAAACAACACTGTCGGCAGAGTCCACCGTTTGTTGACCAAGTCCCGCAGGACAACCACGAAGGACGCCGGCATCATGTAATAGCCCCACATGTTCTCTTCGAAAACCAGTCGCCAGGCGAAACAGAGGGCTATGAGTGAGAGCAGGGTCAGGGAATCTTGCAGCAACCAGGGTCGCCGGCGAACCCAGAGGGAGGTGGCAACAACCGCCACCAAGGGGAGTACCCGTGCCGTGAAGGTTGCTGCGCCGGAAGAGAACTGCAAGTAGTACAGCAGCGACTTGATCCGAAGATAGGAGTTTCCCACCCCCGTGCCCAGCAGCGAATTTCGGACTGCGTTGGGACCCGCCAGAATCGAAAGGGGGACGACTACCGCTGCGAAGGTAGCTACGAAACCTAATACGAAGCGCAGTCGAGATTCAAAGCTTGTCAGCACCAGGAAAAGGAAGAGGGCGACGAGGAAGGACATCGACTGCGAGAGAAAAGCGAAACCCAAGAGTGCACCCGTCCATAGGTACTGACCCCGACGGTAGGCCGCCACTGCTCCTAAGGTCAGGCCCATCGCCATGATGTCTTGTGGATGGAAAAAGGTAATTAGGGAATTCCACATGGTGGGCACAAGTGCGATCGTGAAGAGCGCCAGTATCTCGCGCCGAGTGGGAGTCGTCCAGATTGTTCGCAGTAATGAACGAACGCCGAGTAGAACGGCAAACCAAGCGAGATAGCCGCAACTAAGCGAGTGGGGAAGTGTCACCGGGTTCGCCTTCGACCAGTGCTGTAAGGCCAGGAGCGCTCCGCCGCAGGAAGGACCGTAGCTGGCCATCGATGGAAAGGGCGAGCCAGCTCCCAGACGAGTAATCTAGTCGTAGGCTGCTTCCACCAGCGTGAAACCCGGAGCGGCGGAAATGCCGAGTAGGCGGTTCGGCGGATAGGCGCAGGCAATTTGGCCGTGTGCGATCAACCAGCTCGAGTATTGAGAAACATTGGCGTCATCCTGCTCTGGCCCACCGAGTAGTCGCAGGACCACCCAGTACCAAGCAAAAGCCGCCCAGACGCCGAGCCAACTTTGCCAGGTGCGAATTGGTGCGTCAAGCCGCAAAAACCACAGTCCGCGTCGGGCTCCACGCACAGAGTCGCTCGCCATCTTCGCACCTACCATTGCATTAGAGCGCAACTACTTTTCCCACTCGGCAAGCATAACCTTCGTAGAAATCCTGATCGTGACTCGCCTTCTCCGGATGTCGGTACGATGAAAGGCGAGGTGTGACATGAGTCAGATTGTTTTTACAGCGTTTTCCGACCGTGCCGACGCGGTTGAACTCGCCCAGCGAACGACGCGCTACCTCGAAGATCGGGGTTTGCCGTCGATTATGCATTTCCTAGACGACGGTGAGCACGTCGAAGTCAGCGAAGACAGTCTGCTTATTTCACTTGGCGGTGACGGCACATTCTTGAAGTCAGCCCGCATCGCTCACGCCAGTGGAGCCCGAGTATTGCCCGTCCACCTTGGTCGCGTTGGGTTTTTACTGGATGAGCCCAACGGCGAGTTAGTGAGCTCTATCGTCGAAGCCTTGTCGACCAACTCGTCAGAGGATCGCATGGCTCTGGAGCTCTTACTCGAAGACGGCCGTAGTGACTTCGCTCTCAATGAGGTGGTGCTGGAGCGATCGGCCCCCGGGCAGATGGTCCACGTGACGACCTTCGTCGACGATCAGGAGTTTCTCAGTTACGCCGCCGATGGCGTCATGGTGGCCACCCCGACCGGATCAACGGCTTACAACTTCTCAGCTGGTGGCCCAATTATCGACTCGGCCCTCAAAGTAATCGTGGTGACTCCCGTTGCGCCGCACTTCACTATCGATCGTTCAATAGTGGTCTCGTCATCGAGCGTCATTCGCCTGACCACGCGTCTCCGTCCGACGACCGTCCTCGCTGACTCGAACGTCGTTGGTCTCTTGGAACCCGGTAGTTCCGTTACCGTTCAGCAAAGTCCCACACCCGTTCGAGTGGTCCGCTCTCGTTCCTTCGAGATGGGATTTCGACTGCGCCAGAGTCTCCGAGAAGGACATGCCTAGGGTCCAGCTTCACGAACTGTACGCACGACACATTGGGGTGATTGAGGAAGCTCGAGTGGGCTTCGGTCCGGGCTTCAATGTGATTACGGGCGAGACGGGTGCAGGAAAGACCCTGCTCCTCGGTGCTCTCGAGCTCTCCTTGGGCGCGGAGTCTCCCAGCGGTCGTTTTGCCCTGCAGAGCGATTCCAAAACCGCCGCACTTTTTGAGAGTGAAGGGGTGGAGAGAGTACTGGGCCGGGACACTACGGCCACCGGACGATTGCGAAGTTCACTCGATGGAGCACCTACGAGCGCCGAAGCGCTCCGTGAGCTGGCGGGAAGTTTGGTCGTCATCCAGGGACAACACGATTATCTCACCCTGCGCAATCGCAGCAACGTGCTACGGCTCCTTGACGACGCTGGATCTATTGACACGGCGCAGCTCAATCACCTGAGACTGCAACTCCACGATGCTCTTGACTTGAGGCTACGCCTCGGAGGTGATGAGGCGAGTCGGCAGCGCGAGATTGACTACTTGGACCACGTCGTCAACGAAATTACCTCGGCCAAAATTGCGGGTCCTGACGAACTAGATGAGACCTTAGCCGAGTTGCTGCGCGTGGAACATTTGATTGATTCGCTGGGAACAGTCACCGCCGTGATCGAAGGACTGGACGGGGAAGACGATGATGCTTCCCTCAGTCGTACCGCGCAACTGGTGGATTCCCTGCCCACTGCGGACCCTTTTGGGGCCTTGCGGGGCGAGCTCTTCGGCTTCTTGGCCGAGTCTCGAGACGCGGTTGCTCGACTGCGTGAATTGGTTAATCCTGACATGATTGATTTCGAACGCCGAGCGGCGCTGACCGAGCGAGTAGGTGAATTACGTCAGCTCGTTCGTAAGTACGGCGGAAGCCTCAGCGAGGTGTTGAAGTTGGCATTGGAGAGCGCTGAGCGAATCGCCGAGATGCGCAGTGATGCCGAGCGCTTCGTGTCCATCGAGGGTGAAATCCTTCGTTTGCAGGCGGCTGAACGCGAAGAATCGCGCAGAGTTCGCAAAGAACGAGAGTTTGCGGCGGTCACCCTTACCAACGCCATCCGTCAGCAATTACCGCGCGTGGCACTCCCACAAGCCTCTTTGCGTTTTGACGTGGATGGGGTGGACGGCAGCGAGGCCCAGATTCTTTTTCAGCCAAATCCGGGCATGCCCGAGGGCCCACTCCAGTCCCTCGCGAGCGGTGGCGAGCTCTCACGAGTTCTTTTGGCCATTGCGCTCGAGACCAACCAGGAGGGATTGGTCTCCGTTTTTGACGAAATTGACGCCGGCGTAGGAGGAGAAGTTGCACAACAAATTGGGTCCTGCTTGGCCCAACTTGGCCACAAGCAACAGGTGATTGCCGTAACGCACTTGGCGTCCGTCGCGGCGAAAGCCACCCACCACTTCGTTATTGCCAAGAGCAGCGACGGCAATCGAACGACGACGACGGTGGTTGAGGTCAGCGGTGAGGCGCGAGTGGGTGAGATCGCGCGGATGCTGGCGGGCGACGCCGAGAGCCAGGAGGCGCTGGAATTAGCCCGTCGTCTCTTGACCGCGGAAAAATAACCAGCGAATCTCGCTGGCAGTCGCTAGGCTGTAAGTCCGTGAGTGACTCTGGTACGAAATGACGAAGTACGTATTTGTCACCGGCGGAGTTTCGAGTTCCCTCGGTAAGGGACTCACCGCCTCTTCTTTAGGTCGATTGCTCAAATCGCGGGGCCTCAAAGTCACGATGTGCAAACTCGATCCCTACCTCAACGTCGATCCCGGCACTATGAACCCCGGTGAACACGGCGAAGTCTTCGTTACCGACGACGGTGGTGAAACCGATCTCGACCTAGGTCACTACGAGCGCTTCATTGACGAATCGCTCTCGCGGGCTTCGAACACGACTACGGGTTCGATTTACTCAAAGGTCATCGCGAAGGAGCGGCGCGGCGATTATCTCGGCAAGACTGTGCAGGTAATTCCTCACATCACCGATGAGATTAAGGAACGAATCCGTCGACTGGGAACCTTGGGCGCGGACGTCGCGATTGTCGAAATCGGTGGCACCGTTGGGGACATGGAAATCATTCCGTTCATCGAAGCGATTCGCCAGTTCCGACGTGACGCTGGGCGCAACAACGTCTGTTACGTCCACCTAACCTTGGTGCCCTACCTGGCCCCTTCGGGCGAGCAAAAGACGAAGCCCACTCAGCACTCGGTTTCTGAGCTTCGCTCGTACGGCATTCAGCCCGACGTTATCGTCTGTCGTTCCGACCAGCCCATCAATGACTCCCTGAAGCGCAAGATCGCCCTGATGTGTGACGTTCCTAACGGGGCCGTGATTTCGGCGGTGGACGCGCCGAGTATTTACGACATCCCCATCAACATGCACAAGGAGGGTCTCGACACGATGGTCTGCGACACTCTCGGCATTTCGATGGACGCACACCCCATTGATTTGTCCTTGTGGAATGACGTGGTTCGTCGCGTGCACTCGGCGGACAAGACCTTGCGCATTGGCGTAGTTGGTAAGTACGTAACGATGCCCGATGCCTACCTTTCGGTGGTGGAGTCGATACGCCACGCTGGTTTTGCCCTTGGAGCAAAGACGGAAATTGTCTGGATTGAAGCTGAGCGCGTGCCGTCGGAAGTTGACGCCAACCGCCTGCGTCAACTTGATGGTCTCATCATTCCCGGGGGTTTCGGCGAGCGAGGAATTGAGGGGATGATCGCTACTTCCCGCATTGCTCGCGAACAAGAGATTCCCCTGCTGGGAATTTGTTTAGGTATGCAGGTGATGGTCATTGAGTTCGCCCGCCACGAGTTGGGCTTAGTAGACGCCCACTCAACGGAGTTCTCCTTGACCACCGCGGCTCCGGTCATCGCCTTGATGGAAGAACAAATGGACGTTACCGACCTCGGTGGCACGATGCGCTTGGGGGCTTGCCCCGCCATGCTGGCTGAGGGCTCCCAGGTCGCCGCCCTCTATGGCGCCACCGTCGTTTCCGAGCGCCACCGGCACCGTTACGAATTCAATTCGCGCTTCGTGGAACAATTCGAAGCAGGCGGACTTCGCTGCAGTGGTACGTCGCCCGACGGTCGTCTCGTCGAATTCGTGGAATTGCCCTCTCACCCTTACTTTGTGGGCACCCAAGCGCATCCCGAGTTCAAGTCTCGACCCGATCGCCCACACCCTCTCTTCTTTGGTTTGCTCCAAGCGGCTGATGTTCGCGCTGAAGGCCGCGCGCCCCACATTCTCGACCCGGCGGACGTTGACGTCACCATCTGACGTGGGCCAGGTAGTGACCCCGGCGCACAATCCACTTTTAGCGGACTACGTCGAGTGGTTGACCGTCGAAAAGGGTCGCAGCCGCGCGACTATTGAGTCCTATTCCCGTGACCTCGGCCAATTCCTCGTGTGGTTGGAGGCGCGCCACACCTCGGTGGACGATGTCTCGACCAGCGACCTCGAGAACTATTTCGCCCATTTGCGTTCCCTAAAGGCACCGTCGTCGGTGGCCCGCGCTACCTCTGCCGTGCGGGGTTGGATGAGTTATTTGGCTGATGAACAACTACTAGTGAGCGATCCCTCTCAGAAACTGAAACCAACGAGACGGGGACGCAGTTTGCCCAAACCCATTGACGAGGTGGTCATGGCGACCCTTCTCGACTCCTTTCCGCGTCACAGTCCCGTCGAGCGTCGCGACGCGGCGCTCCTCGAGTTTCTCTACGGAACCGGCGCACGCGTGAGTGAAGTGGTGGGACTGCGAATCGAGGACTTGGACTTCGACGAAGAACTGGTTCGCCTGACCGGGAAAGGGGCAAAGCAGCGTCTCGTTCCCATGGGTCGTTCACTGCGTGAGGCCTTGCGCCAGTACCTGACACCCAGCGGAAGAGGTGCGTTTCCGAGTCCCCGTCCCGTCGCCAACGTTTTCCTAAATCACCGTGGGGGAGGACTTACGCGTCAAGGAATCGATCTCGTCATCGATCGACGAGCCCTGGAGGCGGGTGTCGACCGGAGCAGCGTCAGCGCTCACGTTTTTCGCCACAGCTGTGCCACGCACATGCTGGCGCACGGGGCGGACATTCGCGTCGTGCAAGAGCTCTTGGGTCACGCCAGCATCGCCACGACGCAGCTCTATACCGCCGTTTCGATAACCTCGTTGCAGCGGGCCTACCGCGATGCTCATCCGCGAGCCGTAAAGTGAGGAGTCGACGTGGGTAACGTTTGGTTCATCGTCGTGCTCGTCCCCTCAATTATCTTGCACGAGGTCAGTCATGGTTGGGTAGCCAATCTCTGCGGAGATCCCACTGCGAAACAGGCGGGACGATTGACACTTAACCCGATCAAGCACATTGACCCCATTGGTTCAGTCCTGCTTCCGGCGGTCTTGGTTTTTCTCGGCGTCCCACCTTTTGGTTGGGCCAAACCGGTCCCAGTGAACATTTCGCGCCTTCGTAGCCCCCGCCGCCAAGCGCTCTACGTCTCCCTGGCCGGCCCCTTGGTCAATCTGCTTCTTTCGGGAATTGGACTGGCGCTGTGCGCCTACGCCTTCCACGTGAGTCAAAATGCTCAGCTCTTTCAGGTGGGTATCTACATCGGCGTCCCGAATCTCACCTTGGCGGTCTTTAATCTCGTGCCTATTCCGCCCCTGGACGGATCAGCGATTATCGAACGGATAATTCCCCAGCACAAAATGCACAGCTACTACGCACTACGCGCAAGGGCCCTGCCCATTGTTATGGGACTGGTTATCCTCGATAATTTCTCGTTTCACCTGCTGGGGAGGCTGTTCAACGACGTCATCAATTGGTGGATTTGGCTGGCGACCTAGAGTCCCATGGCCGTCGCTGCGGCGCGGTAGCGAGCCCCGGCGACTTCGTTGGCCTTCACCGCTCCCTGCTGGGCGATGCGCTCTAACTCGCTTGGTTGAGTCCGCAGTTCTTGGTAGCGCTCACGGATGGGCGATAAGGATGAAATCACGAGTTCGGCCAGGTCTTTCTTTAAGTCACCGTAACGGCTATACGCCAAGGCCACTTCGCTCGGTGACTGCCCTGAAAAACTCGAGAAGATCTCCAGCAAATTGGCGAGACCAGGCTTGTGCTCCCAGTCGTAACGAACGTCACCGTCGGTGTCGGTGACCGCCTTCTTGATTTTCTTCTCGATGTCCGCGGGCTCGTCGAGCAGATAGAGCGTCCCCAAGGGACTCGAGAGTGACTTGGACATCTTGCGAGACGGTTCTTGGAGGTCCATGACGCGCGCCGAAGCGGGCGGTTGTACTCCTACGGGGATGGTAAAGACCTCTCCGTAACGATTGTTGAAACGCTCAGCAATGTCGCGGGTTAATTCCAGGTGCTGGCGTTGGTCGTCACCGACGGGCACTTGCTGGGCGCTGTAGAGAAGAATGTCACCCGCCATCAGGACGGGGTAGGTTAACAAGCCGACGCGATAGCCCTCTTGGCGGCCACTCTTCTCCTTGAACTGCGTCATACGACTGAGTTCGCCGTAGGAGGCGACGCATTCGAGTAGCCAACTCATCTGGGCGTGGTAGGGGACGTGGCTCTGTATGAAGAGAGTGCACTGGCTCGGATCGAGGCCTGCCGCCAACAGAGAGGCCATGGTGTCCCACGTTTGGGTCCGCAAGGCTTCGGGCTCAATTTCGAGGGTGAGGGCGTGCAGGTCCACCACGCAGTAGAACGCTTCGCTATTCTGGGCGGCGACCCACTGACGAACTGCTCCCAAGTAGTTACCCAGGTGCATCGTTCCCGAAGGCTGAATTCCAGAAAGTATTCTCACCCCCTAATTCTGCCAGACACGCGGTGGGCACTAAGCAAACTATGATTTCCTCGTGACCTACGTCGTGACGACGCCGTCGTTTAGCGGCCCGATAGAGCTGCTCTTGCAGTTGATCTCCCAACACGACCTCGAGATACTGGACGTACCCTTGGCTCCCGTGGTCGATGGCTTCGTCCTCGCATTGCGCGATGTCGCCGTGGAAATCTCTACGGACGAACTGTCCGAGTTCCTCCTCATCGCCGCCATTTTGCTAGAGATGAAAAGTCATCGACTCCTGCCTACCCGCGAGGTAGCAGAGCCCGATGAGGAATTTGTTGGCTGGGAGGAGCGCGATGTTCTCCTCGCTCGACTATGGGAGTTGCGCACTTACGCCGCTATTGCGGACGGATTTGTATCGCTGTTCGAACGAGCGGCGCGGTCCTACCCGCGTCTGCGGGGAATAGACGCCGGTTTTGAAGTGCGACCTCCCGACTTGCTGGCGGGCGTAACGCCCGCTCAGATTGCCACGGCCTATTTGCGCGGTATCGAGGTGAAGCCCGTGCCGGGTGTGCGCCTCCATCACGTCACTGTCGATGCGGTTACCGTGGCCGAGACCGTGGTCACCCTTTCGCAGCGCCTCCCGTCTTTGGGGCGCCTTTCGTTTCGCGACTTGATTGGTAGCGACGCGACACGCATAGAAGTGATCGTCCATTTCTTGGCCGTCCTCGAACTCTGCAAGCTGGGTTACGTCGACTTAGGACAAGGGACGAACTTTGGTGACCTGGAAGTTGAATGGATCGACCACGCTAGGGGCGTGGACTTGGGAGGAATTGACAGTTATGAGGGATGAAACTTCGCTCGAACAACGACTCGAAGCCATGATTACGGTGGCGCTGGAGCCCGTCTCCGCGGCCGAGCTCGCCGACGTATTGGAGGTCGAGACCGCCGTTGTCACGGCGAGCTTGAATGCCCTGCGTGACGAATACTTGGAGCAGCGACGCGGCTTTCAACTGACTGAATTGGCTTCGGGTTGGGTTATGCAGTCGTCCCCCGACGTGGCCGACACCGTCAGTCGCTTCGCCAATCGCGACGTTTCACACCGGCTGAGTTCCGCGGCCCTGGAAACCCTGGCCATCATTGCGTACCGGCAACCCATTTCCCGAGCGCAGGTTTCGGCACTCCGTGGGGTGAATGTTGATGGAGTGGTGCGTCTCTTGGAGCAGCGGGGCTACATCGAGGAAAAGGGTCGGGCCAATGGCCCCGGCTTGCCAATCATCTACGGCACCAGTGAACTCTTTTTGGATCGGCTCGGCTTGGCGGCCATCGACCAGTTACCACCCATTGAAAGCTTCATGGAGCCCATCGAGGCGGCCTTGGCAGTGGCTGACCACATCATCAATGCCGGTGCCGACGTTGAGGCCTCGTAGTGGTTGAGGGCGAGGGCGAGCGCCTACAGAAGGTTTTGGCTCGCGCGGGTTACGGCTCGAGACGAACCTGCGAGATTCTTATTGATCAAGGTCGAGTCACGATTGATGGTCGAGTGGCGCACTTGGGCAATCGCATCGACCCCGCCGTGAATGTGGTGTGCGTCGACGGCAAGTTGGCTCCCATCGTCGACGGAACAATTTACTTCTTGGTCAACAAACCCACCGGCGTCGTTACCACCGCTTACGATCCCCAAGGACGTCCCAGCATCCTGGAGCTCGTGCACGCCCCAGTGCGAGTGTTTCCGGTAGGTCGCCTCGACATGGATACCGAAGGACTGATTCTGGTGACGAATGACGGACGTCTAGCGCACCTCTTGACGCACCCTTCTTCGGGAATTCAAAAGGAGTATTTGGCGCGCGTGCAGGGTGACCCCTCACCCGGGGCTCTGCGACGTCTGCGCGAAGGAGTCGAACTGGAAGATGGGCGTACGGCGCCAGCGCAAGTCAGTCGGGTCAGTGAGGGACTTCTGCGCATTGTCATTCACGAAGGTCGCAATCGTCAGGTGCGGCGAATGTGTGAAGCCATCGGCCATGACGTCCTTCGTCTCGTGCGTACTCGTATCGGTCCACTCAGCGATCCGAACCTGACGCCGGGCTCCAATCGCCAACTCTCCCAGAGCGAGGTGCGTCGACTGATGGACGCAGTTGGAATGACGAAGGACATCGCCTCTACGATGCCTGTATGACAATTCCTATGGTGCGAGCGCTGCGCGGCGCAATTACGTGCGACCACGACACTCCCGAAGAGATTGGCGACGCTGCTCGGGAAGTTGTTCGGGCCATGCTGGAACGCAATTCCTTGACCTCGAGTGACGTCATCAGCATCCTGTTCACCACCACGCCGGACTTAACCAGTGGTTTTCCCGCCACCGCGGTGCGGCTCGATGGCTTCGAGGAAGTGCCGCTCATGGGTGCCGCTGAAATTCCGGTGGCGTCAGCATTGCCTCGCGTGATTCGGGTGATGATGCACGCGTATTCGTCGGCGCCCCGCTCGGAGATTCGCCACGTCTATTTGCGCGGCGCGGTAGTGCTTCGGAGCGATCTTGACTGATCGCCGTGCGCACGTTGTGGGATTAGGGCTTATCGGTGCATCGGTGTCCCTGGCGCTCCGCGATGCGGGCTGGATGGTGTCAGGAAACGACATCGAGCCCGAGGTTGAGGTTTCGGCAGTGCGCGAGGGCGTGATCGAGCAGGTCGGGCCGCATGCTTCCACCCGTTTCGTCGTCGTGGCGACCCCCGCCGGGGTGGTTGCACAGGTATTGCGTTCCTTGTTTGTCACACTCAGTGACCGGAACGTTATTTTCACTGACGTGGCCGGAGTGAAGCGCGACATTGTCGAATCAATCGATGACCCCCGCTTCCTCGGAGGGCACCCCATGGCGGGTTCCGAACTTCGGGGCCTCCGAGGCGCTCGGGCTGATCTCTTTAGCGGATGCACGTGGATTCTCACGCCAACCGAGGCCACTTCGGCAGACCTCTACACCCGTCTGCACGGCATACTGCGCGAGCTCGAAGCATCGGTCGTCGCGGTGTCGGCGATCGACCACGACCGACTCGTCGCACTGGCGAGCCACGTGCCCCACGTGCTCGCCGGAACTCTGATGAACCAAGCGGCGGAAGCGGCCCAAGAAGACGCCGTTCTGCTGCAACTGGCGGCCGGGGGCTTTCGCGATATGACGAGAATTGCCGCTGGTGATCCGACCATTTGGCCAGACATTCTCATTCAGAATCGTGAGGCCATTAGTGAAGGATTGTTGGCCATTGAGCATCGTCTGGCGTCCACGCGAGCGGCCCTGGCCGCCGGGGACCGTGGCCGGATCGAAGCGTCGCTGCAAACAGCCTCGGTAGCCCGACGCCTCTTACCGGGCCGCGCATTGGCGAGTGATCAGATGACCTATCTACGAGTGCCCATGCCTGACCGCCCCGGCGTCTTGGCGACCATCACCATGATTGCTTCGGAATTATTGGTGAATATTTACGATATTGAAATCGCCCACGGCATCGAGGGGGAGCGGGGAACCCTGCTCCTCACAGTTGATTTAGCGCAAGCCGACGTGTTTCAAGAGGCACTCGTTCGAGCCTCCTTCGTGGTGGGACGCGAACAATGACCGCCGTTGTTATTTCCAAAGCAACCCAACTGCGCGGTTCGGTGCGGGTGCCCGGGGACAAGAGCGCCTCCCACCGCGCCTTGATGCTAAGCGCACTGGCTGATGGGGTCAGTACCATTGCGGGTCTTTCCCCCGGCCTCGACGTCCGTGGAACGAGCGACATTATTCAACAACTCGGTGCCAAGCGTGTCGATGACGCGGGCCTGGTGAGTATCGAAGGTCCTTCGGCGGGACTCGTGAGCTCAGCTAGTGATTTGGATTGTGGCAATTCCGGCACCACCATGCGTTTGCTCACTGGCCTACTGAGTGCCGTGGACGGAAAGCACCGCCTCAAGGGTGATCCCTCACTGTCACAACGACCCATGGACCGGGTGGCCGTACCCCTTCGGCTCATGGGTGCGGAGATCAGCGGAGTAGGGCAGCGGGTGCTTGCACCACTGACGGTGACCGGCTCGACGCTGCGAGGAATCAACTACAACATTCCCGTTCCCAGTGCGCAGGTAAAGTCGGCAATCATTCTGGCTGGGCTCAGCGCCAGCGACACCACCGTGATCACCGAAGCTGTTCGTACCCGAACCACGACTGAGGATATGCTGCGCGATTGTGGCGTTGATGTCGTGAGCAACCTTCTCGGCGCTGGTCGGGAGGTGACCATTACACCAGGACGACCACGATCCCACCACTGGCAAGTACCCGCTGATCCCTCCCAGGCCGCTTTCTTCTGCGTGCTCGGCGCCATTCATCACGACGGGGATATTCGAGTTGAGAATGTGGAAGCAAGCGACGAACGTATTGGCTTTCTCAAGGTGCTCGAACGCATGGGGGCTTCGCTGCGGATAGAGCGCGTAGGGGCCGCTGTGGATATCACCGCTCGGTCGTCGCAGTTGCACGCCACCGAAATTCATTCCAATGAGATCCCGTCCGTAGATGAGGCACCAATACTGACTATCGCCGCCGCGGCGGCGAGCGGGACGACCGCCTTTCGTGACATGGGTGAACTTCGGCTCAAGGAGTCCGATCGCTTCGAAGGCTGCCTCACCCTGGCTCGCTCTCTCGGCGCCCGCGCCTGGAGCGAAGGGGATGACTTCTTCGTCGAGGGTCTAGGAGGTGCCAGTGCCTTCACGACCTTCTCAATTGAGGCGGGACTGGACCATCGCATTGTTATGTCTAGTGCAGTTGCGGGTGTGGCAGGAAACGGTTGCACTATCCACGGTGCCGATACCGTTGCCTCGTCGTATCCCCATTTCTTCGACGACGTCCGGCGCCTCCAATGAGCGAGGTCATTGCCATCGACGGGCCCGCCGGCTCTGGCAAGTCGACCGTCGCTCGTGCGGTGGCTGAGCGTCTGGGCTGGACCTATTTGGACACTGGTGCCATGTACCGGGCGCTGGCAATCGCGGCCCGCCGCCGGGGATTCAACATTGAAGACGAGGTAGCTCTCGGAGCGCTCAGCCAGAGCGCGAAGCTCGAGTTAGGCGAAAGAGTGTTGGTAGATGGTGATGACGTCACCGACGACTTGCGCTTGGACAGGACGAATCGCGATGTTTCAATCGTGGCGGCTAACGCGGAAGTTCGCTCCAGCATGGTGCAGCGTCAGCGCGATTACGTAGCCACCGCCCCCGGTGGTGTCGTCGTCGAAGGTCGTGACATCACAACCGTGGTCTTTCCCGACGCCCGACTTAAGATTTTCTTGACCGCAAGCCTCGAGGAGCGTGCTCGCCGCCGCGGCGAGGAAGACGTCGAATCCATTGCGCGCCGCGACGAGGCGGACAGCACGCGAACGACATCGCCACTACGTAAAGCAGACGATGCGTTGTTCATCGATACCACCGGTCGTTCAGTTGATCTCATTGTGGAAGAGATCGTTCAATGCCTGTAACGCCCGGCCTTCATCTCAACCCGAAGAAGACCTGGTTCTACTTGACCGTCTCGGGGATTATTCGCTTTCTCTCACTCGTGGTCTACCGGCCCACCATCGTGGGACGTGAAAATATTCCTCTAAAGGGGCCCGTGATTATCGCTCCGATCCACCGCTCGAATGCCGACTTTGCTTTTTCACTCTTCCTCTCAAGGCGAAAAATCTTCTTCATGTCCAAGGATTCCCTCTTCCGCGTGGCCTTACTCGGGCCGGCAATTGCGACCCTGGGAGCCTTCCCGGTGAACCGGGCCAGTGCCGACCGAGAGTCGATGCGCGCTTCCGAAGCGGTGCTCGAAGCAGGCGAGGCGCTCTTGCTCTTTCCCGAGGGAACTAGAAAATTTGGGCCGTCGGTTCTCGATTTGCGAGACGGGGCAATGTTTATCGCCGGTCGCACCCAAGCGTCGGTGGTGCCGGTGGGCATAGCGGGATCCGACCACCTCTTTGGGCCCAAGGGGAACCGCCACTGGCCCCACGTACGCATCGTCATTGGAGCCCCGATTTTGCCACCGCGCAACGAGGGACGAGTATCGCGCCGTGAGGTAAGCGCAAAGACTGAAGAACTACGCGTGGCCCTGCAGGCGGCCTACCACGAAGCTTTAGCTAATTAGGCCGTGCGGGCCAAGCGCCGAGCGCGACTGTACGTGCCAAACACCACGCGGGCGTAGCGGAAACCGAAGAGCCAGTTCTTGCCCTTTTTCGTAGTTCCTGAGGCGCGCGGGTGCCACACCGTTGGGACGTCGGCTGGTCGATAGCCCAACTTCATGCAAATGATGAGAAGCTCCGCCGTTTGGTACTGATCCTGAATGAGGTGATCGACTGCTTGCGCCAGCATGGACACGCGCAGACCTCGGTAGCCGGTAGAGGTGTCGGTGATCTTCGTACCGCACATCTTGTTCACGATGAAGGAGAAGAACCGCACCCCCGTCTTGCGAACGGCGTCGGATGTCTTGTCCTCGCCGAGGACGCGACTGGTGAGTACGAAGTCCGCGGTGTCGTTAGCTAGCGGAGCCAAGATGTTCGGCAATTCGGCGGGGTCGTTCTGGCCATCGGCATCGAGAGTGAGGCAGTACTTAACGTTATTGGCGACGCAGTATCGATAGGTGACCTGGAGGGCGACGCCGTGGCCCAGGTTGACGGGGAATTCAAACACTTTGACCCCGGGGTACTGGCGAGCCACCTCGGCCGTGCGGTCGTCGCCGCCATCGACCACCACGAAGACCGTAAACGGGGCACCGTTGATAGTCGAGGGCATTTTGGCGAGCACGTCACCAATATTCTTCTCTTCCTCGTACGCGCAAAGGGACACCAGAATCTCTTCGGGCTTGAAGTTCGGGTAGTCGGCGTCGAAGCGCTCCTGGGCCTGGGCTATCGCGAAGGAACGCAAGCGTTCCATGCGCTTCCTCTCTAGATCAACGTGCGACACCCTACTCCTTTAGGTACATTGCGTTGCACAACAAGGCAACGCGGTGAATCAAAGTTTCTTCTTCAAAAGCTCTTCACGGCGAACATCTCTATCGGCCGAGCAAAACGCTTCTTTAAGTAAGCATCCTACTCGTTCGGGGTGGAAAATGGTGCCTAGTTGGACGACGAAAGTACTTCGGCGGCGGTGAATTCTCGATCTCCAATGGAGTCAAACGATGACGCCACCGGCGCCCCCAGCGCCACGTCCAACACTGAACCTAGAACCCTCAACACTTCGCGTAACTCGGGAGGTGGTGGAAAATACTCGTCCTCAACGACGTCTCTGTATTCCTCCACCCCTTCGCTAGGGTTGAGAAAAGCCAGAACTTCAGCTACCAGTGACTCTGGCGCCGATGCTCCTGCGGTAACGGCCACCACGCCTTCGAGGTTTGAGGGCAACTCCTCAACCCCGTTCACTCGCAACACGAGGGGGCAGCCGGCATTTTTGGCAACTTTCGTTAAGGCCACGGTGTTGGAGGAATTTGCCGATCCGATGACAATGACCACGTCAGCTCGGTGGGCAATTGCTCGGAGAGCTCCCTGACGGTTGGTCGTGGCGAAACAAAGGTCGGAGCGCGCTGGCATCCATAGTTCAGGGAAAACTTCTTCGGCGTGTTCACGCAAACCACTCCACTCGTCCATGCTCAAAGTGGTTTGCGAGAGTAGCGCGAAGGGTCCGGAGGCACCTACGAGCGCATCAATATCGGAGGTCGACTGGATCAAGTGCACCGACTCCGGGGCCACCGCCATTGTGCCGACGGCCTCTTCGTGGCCTTCGTGACCCACGTACAGGACCGTGTAGCCCTTTCGAGCGCGCACTTTGAGCTCGTGGTGCACTTTCGTCACGAGCGGGCACACCGCATCAATGACCGTGCCTCCGCCCCTTTGGGCCGCCGCGATGACTTCGGGCGGCGATCCGTGCGCACTCAGCATGATGGGAAAGCCCGCTGGAACCTCGGCTACGTCGTCGACGAAGACGACGCCCAGGCCCTCGAAATGACTGACAACGAACTGATTGTGCACAATTTCGTGGTAGCAGTACACCGGGGGAGCGAACACTCGGGTCATCCAGTCCAAGGCCTTAATCGCCTTTTCGACACCCGCGCAAAAACCGCGAGGTGAGGCGAGGAGAACCTTTTGCACTGGCACACCGCCAGCCTAGTTTCCCCACTGCGCTAATGCCTCTAGGCTAGAGAGGTGTCGGGTGCTCGTATTTCTGCAATTTCGCCGTCGTCGCCCGCTGCGCAGTGCGACATCGCGATAGGTGACGTCCTCGTTTCAGTAAATGGGCGCCAGCCGACAGACATCATTGAGTACCAACAACTCATCGACGGCCCCGAAGTTATCTTGTTACTACAGCGAGACGGCGAGGCGCTCAAGCGCCGAGTTCGCATTGTGAAGGACGCGGGACAGCCGCTCGGTCTCTCTATTGATTCGGCAGTTTTTGACCGAATTCGAACCTGCGATAACCACTGTTCTTTCTGCTTTATTTACCAACTCCCCAAGGGAATGCGTCGGTCGCTCTACGTTAAGGATGACGACTTTCGCTTGTCATTTCTTTACGGCAACTACACCACGCTGACGCGTTTCACCGAGTTTGACCTCGAACGAGTTATCGAGGAGAAACTCAGCCCCCTCTACGTTTCCATCCACAGCACGAATCCCGAATTACGCGCCGACATGCTCCGCAATCCCCGGGGGGCAACCAGCCTACGCTGGCTGCGCGAGCTCTTGAAGGCTGGAGTCGAGGTGCACGCGCAGTTGGTGGTCTGCCCCGGTGTGAACGACGGTGACGAACTTGAACGAACGCTCATCGACGCTCTATCCCTGTATCCCGAATTGACCTCGGTGGCACTGGTTCCCGTTGGCGTCTCGGCCTTCTCTCTCGAAAGCAGCATGCGCTCCCACGAAGTCGAAGAAGCGCTGGTGGTCGTGGCACTCGCCGAACGCTTCCAGCAGCTCTCCTCGGATCTGCTCGGTCGGGTGTCGGTCTTCGCATCGGACGAGTTCTACCTCGTGGCGGGACTGACGCCACCTTCGGCCACGAAGTTTGACAGTCTGGACCAGGCCGAAAACGGCATCGGACTGGTCGCCGCCTTCGTCGAGAGTTTCACCGGAGCTCGCGACATGGAGAAATTAGGCACTGGCTTCTTTCAATCCGTTGATGGCGCACCAGCGTGGGGTTATCGAGCTGAACACGGTGGGAGGGAAGATCTTGATCGTGGCGACGCGGTTGTGATCATTACGGGAGAATACGCTCAGCCCATTTTGCGAGGTTTGTTGGATGACGCCGGATTCACCGACGTTGAGGTCATCGCCGTCCCCAACGACTATTTCGGTGGGAATATCAAAGTCGCCGGGCTCATCACGGGTGTCGATCTCGCCAAAACGCTCCAAGGTATCCCGGAGAGTACCGTCTGTCTCATCCCGGATGTCTGTCTATCCGAAGGACGCTTCCTCGATGGCTTGACGCTGGACGATCTGCCACGACCCGTGACTACCGTTCGTACGACGGGCCAGGATCTTCGCACCACCCTTGAGCGCTCGCGCCACGAACGATTGGTTAGATCATGAAAAAGCCCCAGGTTGTCATTGTCGGCCGCCCCAACGTAGGGAAGAGTTCATTAGTCAATCGGCTGGCCGCCAAGCGCATCGCGGTTGTCGAAGAACACCGCGGCGTCACCCGAGACCGTAAGGCCGTCGAGGTGGAGTGGACCGGCACCACCTTTGACGTGGTCGATACTGGTGGCTGGTTGGAATCAGGCAGCGAGCTCGAATCTAAGGTGTCCAAGCAAGCCGATCTGGCACTCTCCGAAGCTGATCTCGTCTTGCTCGTGGTCGATGTACTCACCGGCCTGGTTGATGAAGACACGCACGCAGCCCGGTGGGCCCTGCGCAGTGGTCGACCAGTAATGCTGGTGGTCAATAAAGTTGACGACACCTTGCACGAAGCTAGTTCGTGGGAATTTCTTTCCCTCGGGGCCGGCGAGCCGCATTGCATTTCCGCCCTCCACGGTCGCGGTGCGGGCGACCTTCTCGACGCCATCGTCGCCCAGGTCGGCGCCTTGCAACCCAATATGCCCGGGGACGACATGACCGAAGACGGAGCGCTTCGCGTTGCTCTGGTCGGACGACCCAATGTTGGCAAATCAACCCTGTTTAATCAACTCATTGGTGAAGAACGCTCTGTCGTGCACGACATGCCCGGCACAACGCGTGACGCCATTGACACGCTGATTGAGACGGAGCAAGGGTTGATTCGTTTTATCGACACTGCGGGTATGCGCCGTCGAGCGAAGACGGAAGCGGGACTCGAAACCTACGCAGTCCTACGAAGTCTTGATGCGCTGGATCGAGCGGACATCGCAATTTTGGTCATTGACGCCACGGTGGGCGCAACGGGTCAGGATCAGCGTTTGGCGGAACGAATTTCGGCCGCCGGCTGCCCTTCCCTCGTCGTGTTGAACAAGTGGGAGCTCGTTCCAGTGGAAGGTCGAGACTCAGTCTTGGCTGGCGTGGGCGAGAAACTGGCTTTCTTGGGTGACGCTCCCGTCATAAAGACAACCGCCACTTCGGGGAAGGGAGTCCACAAGATTCTGCCAGCGCTGTCCATTGCGGCTGAGGATTACGTCAAACGAGTCCCCACTGGATCACTCAATCGAGCTATCCGCGACCTACAGATGAAACAGCCTGCTCCAACTGGCAAGATTCGCTACGCCGTGCAAGGGGCTTCGGAGCCGCCAACCTTCACTCTTTTCGTCTCTGGTCGCTTGCCCACTACCTACCTTCGCTACGTCGAGCGTTCGTTGCGGGAACGTTTCGAATTGGGTTCGACGCCAATCAGAGTTCGGGTGCGAACCGAATAGTGGCGAATTGGTGCGAACATTGTGACCGTCCCGTCGAAGGAGAGGTTTGCGAAGTGTGCAATCAAGCCATTGTCGCCCCAACGCGCGAAGCCTTACCCTGGCGCTGGCGCTTCTTTATCTTCGCCTCAGTGATTTATCTTATTTACCGCTTGTACCAAGTGGCAACGTGGTTATTGCGTAAATAGTTATTCGTCGTCGAAGGCAAGCCCTACTGCTTCTTTCAGCTCACGAGTTGCTTGCCGCCACGGCTCGGTCAAGTACATCGCTGGCCCGACCGCTCACCACCGCTTCGCTGGCGAGTTCGAACCCTTCTGACAAAGAATTCGCGCGGTTAGCCGCCACGAGGGCGAGGCCCGCGTTCGCGCAAACGACGTCAAAAACGGCTCCGCGCTCTCCCGCAAGAAAGCGACGGAAGACATCGAGGTTGTGAGTCAAATCCCCACCCCGCATTGCATCAGCGTCGTAGCGAAGACCTAGTTCCGTGCTCGCGTCGATACTGGTCTCCTCGACCCCCTCAGGCGTGACGATTCGAAGACTGCTGGGACCACTGAGGCTGAGTTCGTCCAGTCCGTCATCCCCACGAACCATCACGACCCGCTGAACTCCTCGAGCCAGAAGCACCTGGGCCATAGGAGTGAGTAACTTCAATTGCGCCACACCAATGAGCGCGTGTTGAACGCGGGCCGGATTGGCCAATGGACCAAGCACGTTGAAAATGGTTCGAAATCCCAGCTGGCGTCGAATGGGCGCCAGGGTACCCAGATTGGGGTGAAACGCGGGGGCGTAGTAAAAGCCGAAGCCCGACGACTCAATGGAGGCTCGCACCGTTGCGGCATCCAGGACGAGTCGAATCCCTAGGGCTTCGAGCACATCCGCGCTGCCCACTGAGGAAGTGGCCGAACGATTCCCGTGTTTGGCAACGGGGACGCCTGCTCCGGCCACGGCGAAGGCAGCCATCGACGAGACATTGACCGAGTGCAACTGGTCGCCTCCAGTGCCGACGACGTCAACGCAATTGGCGGGGGCGTCGGCCGGCAGGGCGCGTGACATCATCGCGTCGACGAAGCCGGCCATCTCATCAACCGACTCACCCTTGGTAGTGAGTGCCGTCAGGAAGGTGGCAATCTGCACGGCTTCGATTTGGCCATCGAGCACCATTTCCAGTCCAGTCCGCGCCTCGTCACGAGTCAGACTCTTACCCCGCACCAGCGGCGCGATGTATTCTCGAGAAAATTCAGCAGTCACCATCACTCCGTTCGGCGCAGGGTCTTTCACAGTGTAGGGAAGTAATCCCGTCGATACTAAGGTTTTTCCGTGACCAGTACCTATCTTGATGCCATTGGCGATTGGCATCGACAGCGGGCCGCCCGCGATGAGCGTCAGTGGCGTGAGCGCGTCGCCCCCTCCTACGGAGGCCCATCCTTTCGATCCGCCCTACGAGCCAACGACGCCTTCGTTGCCGTCATCGCTGAAATCAAGCGCCGCAGTCCCTCGAAGGGCTGGCTGAACGAAAACTTGGACGCGCTGGCCCTGGCGGACGTGTACCAAACTGCCGGAGCATCAGCTTTGTCAGTGCTTACTGACCGCGAGCACTTCGGCGCGCGCGCAGAGGACCTCTCTTCCGTCGCCCAGCAGGTCACCATCCCCTGCCTGCGAAAAGATTTCACGGTGAGCGAGAATGACGTTCTCGACGCGAGAGAAATGGGCGCGGCCGCCGTGCTCCTCATCGTGGCCCTGTTGAGCGACAGCGAGCTTCATCGTTACCGGGAACTCGCTGAATCGGTCTCCATGGATGCATTGGTGGAGGTTCACAGCGAAGAGGAGGCGCGACGTGCGCTCGACGCAGGGGCCACCGTCATTGGAGTGAATCAGCGCAATCTCCATACCTTCGTCGTTGATCCCACCCACGCCGCCTCGGTCATTGCTTCCTTGCCACTTTCAGTGATGCGCGTTGCGGAATCGGGCTTGCGCACGTCCCACGACGTCCGGGTGGCCGGTGACGCTGGCTTCGACGCAGTCTTGGTTGGCGAGTCTTTTGTGACGAGTTCCTCGATTCAACAGGTCGTGCACGAGTTCTCCAGCGTCCCTCGAAGCCTCGACTTCCAGCGATGACCCTCATGCCTTCGTTCGTCAAAGTCTGTGGGGTCACCTCAGTAGCCGACGCCTCCATGGTCGCACGCAGCGGAGCGGACGCACTGGGGCTCATCTTTGCACCCGAGTCACGTCGGCTGGTGGGCCACGATATCGCCAGGCAAATCATCGTCGAGTGCGGAGCAGCGCTGCACTGCGTCGGAGTATTTCGTCATCAGTCTGAAGATGACATTTTGTCGACGGTGGCCAGTTTGCACTTGTCCTGGGTGCAATTACACGACGCACCATCAAGGGAACTGCTCCAAGACCTGCGGGCGGCTGGTGTCACCTTCGTCATTCGCGCTCTTGCCTACGATGACGCCACCACGCTGGACGACGAATTCTTTGACGCCATTTTGCTCGACGCGCCACAGCCCGGCAGTGGCGCCCTCGTTGCGTGGGGCGACACCCTCCCACGAAGCTGGTCACGCCCAGTCATTATTGCGGGGGGGCTTAATGACTCGAACGTCGCCGAGCTGGTTTACACGCTTTCACCCTGGGGCGTAGACGGCGCGAGTGGAACAGAAAAGTCTCCCGGGGTCAAAGACGGTGAAAAAGTCGCTAGTTTCGTACGCAATGCCAGAGTTGCTCTGGAAGGGAAAGAGGACTCGTGAGTCTCGCAATGCATATGCAACAACCCGACGAAAGTGGTCGTTTCGGCGACTTCGGGGGACGCTTTGTCCCCGAAGCTCTCATGCCGGCGTGCCTTGAGCTCGAAGCCGCCTTCAAGGAGGCCTGGAGTGATCCGGCCTTCGTTGGGGAGTTTCGCCATGTTCTCGCCGAATTCGGGGGGCGACCAACGCCAATCACTCACCTCAGTCGGCTTTCCGACAAACTCGGTGTGCGCATCTTCGCTAAGCGCGAAGACCTCGCCCACACCGGCTCGCACAAAATCAACAACGTGGTTGGTCAAACGCTACTCACCAAGCGCATGGGCAAGACGAGGGTCATCGCCGAAACGGGCGCGGGCCAACACGGTGTCGCTACCGCTACTGCGGCCGCCCGCTTAGGACTTGGTTGCACCGTCTACATGGGTGAGCTTGATACACAGCGCCAAGAGCTGAATATGTTTCGAATGGAATTACTTGGGGCGCGGGTCGTTCCGGTCACTTCGGGGAGTCGAACTCTCAAGGATGCGGTGAATGAAGCCATGCGCGAATGGGTGACGTGCGTGGAGGATACCCACTACTGCCTCGGAAGTGTTATGGGTCCGCACCCCTTTCCGTGGATGGTTCGAGAGTTCCAGAGCATCATTGGTCAAGAGGCGCGCGAACAGATGCTGAGCCGCGGCGAAGGTGTGCCCGACATGGTTGTCGCCTGCGTGGGTGGTGGCTCCAACGCCGCCGGTATCTTTGCGGGTTTCGCCAATACCACGAGTCGCCTCATTGGCGCAGAAGCGGCCGGAGGCGCTGCCGTGGCCAACGGAAGCCCCGGGGTCTTACACGGCATGAAGTCGATGCTTATTCAAAGTGAGTTTGGGCAAATCGAAGAAGCCCACTCAATCTCCGCTGGTCTGGACTACCCAGGTATTGGTCCCGAACACGCCCACCTAGCAGCCACGGGTCGCGCCGAATACGTGCCCGTCAGTGACGACGAAGTGATCCCCGCCCTCCAACTCATGAGTGAATTGGAGGGCATCATCCCAGCACTGGAATCGGCGCACGCCGTGGCGTGGATTATCCGCGAGGCGGGACGGGCCATCCCCAGCGGATCGAGCGTTCTGCTCAACCTTTCGGGTCGTGGCGACAAGGACGTGGCCCAGGTTCGCGAGATGCTTAAGGGGCAGCAGTGAAGTCACTCGAACGCGCACTGCGACAAATCCGTGGTGAGGGTCGCAAAGCCCTCGTGCCGTACTTCATGGCGGGCGTAACACCGAATTGGCGTGATTACGTTCACGCAGCAATACAGGGTGGCGCCGACGCGGTCGAGATTGGATTGCCCTTCTCTGACCCACTGATGGATGGAGTCGTCATTCAAGAAGCAGGTCTGCGCGCTCTCAACGCCGGAACCACTTTGGCGTCGGTGTGTGCCGAACTCCAGCAAGAATCGTTTTCTGTCCCGCTGGTGGCTATGACCTACTACAACCTTTTTCACTACGACGGACTCGAACGAGCCGCTGGTCGTCTGCAGCAAGCGGGCATCACCGGCGCCATCGTGCCGGATTTGACACTCGAAGAGTCCACTCATTGGCGTGCCGTCTGCGCCTCTTCCGACGTGGCGACTATTTTCATGGTGGCCCCGTCAACCACGAGTGACCGATTCGTGCAATTGGCGGCCGCCACCGAAGGCTTCTGCTACGCCGCCGCCCGAATGGCGGTCACTGGTCGAGCCGCCGGAGCCGGGGACGCCCAGCGTGTCGTTGATTCTGTGCGCGAAGTTTCTGACGTTCCTACCTACGTGGGTATTGGCATTACGCAGCCCGAACAGGCTCGCGAGTCCTCCGCCTTCAGCGATGGCGTCATCGTGGGTTCCGCGCTCGTCGCACGGGTGCTCGCGGGCGATAGTCCGGTGGAAATTGAAGGGCTGATCGCGACCTTTCGAGACGCAATTGACGGTTAGTCATCGAGCAGGAAACTCTTTGCTCAGTTGATCGATCACTTCTTTGTATGATTGCCTTCGAAGAGCAGACGTAGTCGCGACGCGCTCGTCGCTGGAGAGGGATCAATGGCTGAAGCAAAGCTTGAGGCGTGGCTCGAAGAAAATCGGCGCTACGCTCCGTCTCCCGACTTTTCCGCCAGGGCGAATGCCCAACCGGGCATCTACGAGCTGGCTGACGCCGATCCCGAGGGATGGTGGCGGCAGCAGGCTGAGCGTTTGACCTGGGACCAGACACCTACCAAGATCCTGGAATGGGACGCGCCCTTCGCTCGCTGGTTTAGCGACGGCACACTGAACGCGAGTGTGAACTGCGTCGATAGGCACGTTGCCGCTGGTCGCGGTGATCAGGTGGCCTTCCACTGGATAGCCGACGCTGTTGGCGAGACGAGAACAATTACCTACGCGCAGCTCCTCGAGATGGTGGCTCAAGCTGCCAACGCTTTACAAGAACTGGGCGTCCGCGCGGGAGACCGGGTAGCGATGTACATGCCCATGATTCCAGAAGCCGTGGTGGCGATGCTCGCCATCGTCCGCTTGGGTGCCATGCATTCGGTGGTTTTTGGCGGTTTCTCGGCGGATGCCTTGGCTAGTCGGATTTTGGACTCCGACTGCCACTTCGTCATCACCGCCGATGGGGCATTTCGACGAGGAACTGCTTCGCCGCTTAAGCCAGCCGTTGACGAAGCCCTCAAGAGTTGCCCCAACGTTCAAGCCGTGTTGGTCGTTCGTCGGACCGAGGGGGAGGTGGATTGGGTTCCGGGCCGCGATCATTGGTGGCACGAAGTGGTGCAACGCCAAAGTGTGCAACACCGCCCCGAATCCTTCCCGGCGGAACAGCCCTTGTTTCTGATGTATACCTCGGGAACCACCGCGAAGCCCAAGGGAATATTCCACACCACGGCTGGGTATCTCACCCAGGTGGCGACTACGTATTTTTACGTCTTCGACGCTAAGCCCGACAGCGACGTTTGCTGGACCGCCGCCGATATTGGCTGGATCACGGGCCACAGCTACATCGTCTACGGACCACTCATCAATGGTGTTACTCAGGTTATGTACGAGGGTTTGCCGGACTCTGACGGCAAAGATCGCTGGTGGCGAATTATCGAAGAGTACGGCGTCACCATGCTCTACACCGCTCCAACGACAATTCGAACTTTGATGAAGTGGGGTGACGAATACCCCCAAAGTCGCGACCTGAGTAGTTTGCGCCTCCTCGGTTCAGTCGGCGAACCAATTAACCCCGAAGCGTGGATGTGGTACCGCGAACAGGTGGGCCGCAACAACTGCCCCATCGTGGATACCTGGTGGCAGACTGAGACGGGTGCTCTCATGATTTCCCCTCTGCCGGGCATTTCAGTGACGAAGCCTGGTGCGGGCATGCGGGCCTTGCCCGGGATTCAAGTCGCCATCGTCGACAACGAGGGACGTCATCTCGGCAAAGGTGAGGGTGGTTATCTGACCATCACCCACCCGTGGCCCTCAATGACCCGAGGCATCTACGGAGATCCGGAGCGTTTTTTTGAAACCTATTGGAGCCGTTTTCCGGGTTCCTATTTCGCTGGTGACGGCGCCAAGTACGACAGTGATGGAGACATCTGGCTGCTGGGTCGAGTTGATGACGTCATGAATGTGTCAGGCCACCGGCTGTCGACTACCGAAATTGAGCACGCCCTCGTTGGTCACCACGCTGTGGCGGAGGCCGCGGTCGTGGGAGCATCGGATGATCTAACGGGACAAGCGGTGGTGGCCTTCGTCACGCTAAAGGCGCACAGCGAGACCAGCGACGATCACGCCGCCATTATCGAACAATTGCGGATACATGTCGCAACCCAAATCAGTCCCATTGCCCGGCCCCGCCAAATCATTTTGACCCCCGAGTTACCCAAAACTCGCTCGGGCAAGATTATGCGTCGCCTCTTACGTGACGTGGCCGAGCATCGATCCTTGGGTGACGTCACGACGCTCACCGATCCAACGGTGGTCGCAATGATCGCAGGGCTCATGGAAATCCACGCCTCCAGCGACGACTAGGAATCAAATCCCAGTCCCAAGGCGTCGAGCAGCTTCAACCAGAGGTTGCGACGGCCCTGGTTCCTGTCGGCCCGAGCAATTGACCATTGCGTTAAGCGAATAAAGATCCAGCGAAAGGGTTCCGGGGGAAAGGGGAGTGGTTTGCGTCGGACCATACGGAGCCGGGTTCGCTCCGTGTCGAGCCCGTCGAGCAGATCGAGCATGACATTGGCCCCGAACCTGGTTGCGGCGACACCTAAGCCGGTGTAGCCCAGCACGTAGGCCACTCGACCGTCGTGCGCCGTACCCCAAAAGGGCGAGAAGCGCGTACAGGTGTCAATCGCGCCACCCCAGCCATTGGTGAAGGCAATGCCTTCCAACTGGGGGAAGGTTTTAAGAAAATGGGCCGCGAGGGTCGCGAAGGTCTCGGCGTTAAAGTCGTACTCTCGGTGCGCTTTGGCGCGGTAGTTGTAGATGGCGTCGTAGCCACCCCAGAGAATGCGCTGGTCTGCCGTTAGTCGGTAATAGTGGAATTGATTGCCCGAGTCAGAAACCCCCTCGCGACCGGCCCATCCGATGGCCCGGCGCTGTTCATCACTGAGAGGCTCGGTAATAATCTGAAAGTCGAGCACGGGAACCACGTACTTGCGCGCCGAGCGAACCAGGGAAGGAAAGACGTTGGTGGCGAGCGCGACGCGGCTGGCGGTGACGGTGCCGTAGGGAGTGTGGACACGCACACCCTCTCGCACATCTTCGAGCTGAACGACCTTGGAATTCTCATAAATTTCGACGCCCAAGGACAAGCACACTCGCTCTAATCCCCACACCAAACGAGCGGGGTCGAGGACGGCGTTACCGTCGGGATCCCAGAGGGCACCGACGTAAAGAGGGGAGTTGACCCGGGCCCTGGTGGCTTCGGCGTCCAGTACGACAACGTGGTCGCCCATGTCGTTTCGCATCTGTGCCTCTTGCGCCATACCCTCAAATTGCCACGGCTCAACCGCCACTAACAGCTCGCCGCTTCGCTCGAAGTCACAATCAATCCCGTAGCGTTCAATTGTGGCTTGCAGTTCATCCAGGTTTCGACGCCCCATGTCTTCGAGTTGGGCGATTTCTTTAGGGAATCGGCGGCGACCGTTGCCGAAGCCGTGAGTGATTGAGGCCGAGCAGAATCCGCCGTTGCGACCAGAGGCTCCGGCACCGGTTTCGTACTGCTCAAGAATGATCACTCGTCGATGGGGGTCTCGCTCTTTCGCCAGCAAGGCAGTCCACAGACCGGTGTAGCCGGCGCCTACGACGCAAAGATCGGCTTCCACCTCGCCGATGAGCGAGGCCCGGGCCTCTGGCTCCAAGGGGTCGGCGTCGCTCCACCACATTTCGGGCTTCAAGTTACTGAGGTGTCGTAAGACGAAGGGATCCTTCTTCTGCATACCGTCCAGCACGTTGCTGGCTCACCTACTCTCGTTATTGACTCGGCAGTCCTCCAAATTCTACAGATTGAGGCTAGGCACCAATGTGGATGAGTGGTTGAAGTAGAGCTATCGATGCTCAAAACAGAACGCTCTTATCACTGCGCAGTCTCAATCAATTCTTAAAGTGCGCAGGTACACTGAAACTTCCCAACGAGAAAGTCCCCCCACATGCGTATTGCCTCATTGAATGGACGGGCTTCGCTCGTCATCTCCGGCGGATTTATTGACGTCCACGAGGCTTCCGAAGGGAAGTTGTCAACGTCGATACGCGAAAACCTCTCGCGCCTCGACGAGCTGCGAGCGCTTAACGCCACCCTCGAAGGAACCAATGTAAGTGCCGACGACATTGCCGAGTTGTCCAATGACGAGCGACTCGATGTTGTCGTCGACAGCCCACAGCAGATTTTCTGCGTCGGACTGAACTATAGAGAGCACGCCGTCGAAATGGGACTGGCGAGCCCCAAAGCGCCAATGGTGTTCACGAAGTTCGTATCCGCGCTCAGTGGGCAGCACGCCCTGATTCCCGTGGTCTCTGAGCAAACCGACTGGGAAGCCGAACTTGTCGTGGTCATCGGCAGTGGTGGGCGCAACATCGATAAAGAAAGCGCACTCGACGCGGTTGCTGGTTTTGCCGTAGGGCAGGATGTTTCGGACCGGATACTCCAGATGGCTGGTACCAATGCGCAGTTTTCCATGGGGAAGAGTTGGCCGAACTTTGGCCCGGTCGGTCCGTGGATCACCACCTTGGACGAAATCGCTCATCCCGAAGACCTCGCCATCTCTTGCGCCGTGTCGGGGACGATGTATCAGGACTCGCGAACGTCTGACATGGTGTTTAGCGTCAGCGAGATCGTGTCGTACCTGTCGACGGTGGTTGAACTTCGTCCCGGTGACTTGATTTTCACTGGTTCACCGCACGGTGTTGGCCAGGGCCAAAACCCCCCATTGTTCCTCAAGCCCGGTGACAATATCACCACCACAATTGAGGGCTTAGGTATTTTGTACTGCGAAGCGGTCGCTGCCGGAAGTTGACGCCGCTAGTGGTCGGGCTGGGGAGATTTGAACTCCCGATCTCTCGGCCCCCAGCCGAGCGCTCTAGACCAAACTAAGCCACAGCCCGCGAAGTAACGATGTTACTCGCTCGCCGCCCGTCCCTGTCTCATCCACCCGCTGTCGCAGTCACCACTTCAACTTGGTCACTGGGCAGAGGCACCGTTTGCGGCCAGTCGTTGCGGCGGATGACGTGAGCGTTGACCGCGACCGCGACGCCCCTGGTTTGAACGCCGGCCCGGGCCAGGAGTTCATCAATACTGCAACCATCGAGATCCGGGCGATCGATGCCGTTGAACTTCACTGCAGCACTCCCTGCACGAAGGCGAGAGCGTCTTCGGTCGCCAGCGGAGCGAGGGTCACCCCGTGGCGATAGTGGCCCGACATCCACGCCCATCGTTCATCAGGGTGGGCGTCGAAGAATGGCTCACCCGAAGGTGACGCCGGCCGTCGACCAGTTCGTATTTCTTGCCACTCCAGCGTTTCGAGCGTCGGCATCACATCGAGCGCATCGCGAAGGAGGCGGTGCAGTTCACCAATTTCCACTGAAAGTGCATCCTTTTCTTCGGCGCTCGCGCCAAAAAGGACTTCGCCCTCGCGGCGACCCACTAAATAAAAGGGGCGACCACGGACGAATGCCCTAAGCATCGGCAAACCGAAGCGGTCGAAACCGCGGCCGCGGATGGTGGACCCCCGTACGGAACGCACCGATTCTCTTGACTCGATTCCCTCAACGAGGGATTCGGCACCCGTCGCCACCAGCACGGCGTCGAAACGTCGCTTGCAACCACCCACCCCAAGGCGTACGTGACCGCCGACGGGGGTGATGGTCTCAACGCGGCTGGCAACCCATTCAACGCCTCGAAGGGTGAGGCCCGTTCGCAGGGCGAAGAGGGCTTCGTCGGGATCGAGCCAACCGTCATCCTCCATGAAAATGCCCTGCGAAATGCGATCACTCACCCCGTCGAAAAAGTGGGGGAGTTCGCTCCTTTGTATCTCGCGATACTCAGCGCCAAAACTACGCAGCACCGTTGCGTGCTGGGCCACGGAGCGACGGTCGCTCGCATCCCACCCCACGAGCAAGGTTCCGACCTGGTGCACCCCAATAGCGGGGGCTCCGAAGGATTCCAACTCTCGACTGAGTGCTCGCCAGCGCGTGGTGCTGTCGCGTTGCAATTTGTAGTTCGTCTCTTCGCCAACCACAACTTCCGCCGAGGGCGCGAGCATCCCAGCGGCGGCGTAACTCGCGCCGCGACCAACGGCCGGATCAAAGACGGTGACCTGCAGGCCAGTGGACTGCAATCGCCATGCCGTGGCCAAGCCAACGACACCCCCGCCAACCACCGCCACCGTTCCACTTCGCACGCACTCATCGTAGAGGCTTGAGGACTCGTTGTTCCTAGTAGTATTGACGCGGGTCAGCGTTGCCCCAGAGACAACGCCATGAAGACCACCCCCTCTCTCTACGATCCTTCCTTTGAGCACGACGCTTGCGGCGTCGGAATGATTGCCGACCTTACTGGAGAGACCAAACACGAAACCGTCTCCGATGCGCTCACCATCCTCGAGAATCTCGAGCACCGCGGCGCAGTGGGTTCCGACGTGGATTCCGGAGATGGTGCCGGTATTCTGCTGCAGCTACCCGACACCTTCTTTCGACGAGAATTGTCCGTCACGCTGCCTCCCAAAGGTGATTACGGTGTCGCTCAGTGGATGTGGCCACGTGGGGCCAGCGAGGCTCTGCGGGATGAAATTGTTCTACTTTTTGGTGCACTCGGTCTCAGTACCATCGCCTGGCGAGATGTTCCCGTCGACTCAGCGGTACTGGGGCCAACGTCGTCGAGCTCAGAACCTGGGTTTCGCCAACAGTTCGTGGTCGCCGCCCACGATTCGATAGACCTCGAAAAGTCGCTCTTCGCCGCACGAAAGCTGGCGGAACATCGCTTCGACGTGTACGCCGCCTCCTGTTCAACGCGCATCATCATCTATAAGGGGATGCTGTCCGCACCCCAATTGCGACGCTATTTCGACGACTTGCGCAAGCCCGAGGTAACCAGCGCGGTGGCGGTAGTTCACAGCCGCTTTTCCACCAACGTCATGCCCCGCTGGGATCTCGCGCAGCCCTTCCGCTACATCTCGCACAACGGAGAAATCAATACCGTTCGGGGGAACCGGCACTGGATGACGGCCCGTGAATCGACCCTGCAAAGCGACGACCTTCCGGTATCGGTGCAGGACCTGGCGCCAATCGTTACTCCGGACATGAGCGATTCGGCGTCCTTTGATGAAGTCGTCGAACTCTTGGTGCAGGGAGGTCGCAGCCTGCCCCACGCCGTCTTGATGATGATTCCCGAGGCCTGGGAGAAGGCTCCCGCCATGCCCGAGGATCGTCGTGATTTCTATCGCTTTCACGCGGCCTTGATGGAACCCTGGGACGGACCCGCGTCCGTCACATTCTGTGACGGCCGCGTTGCGGGAGCGGTTCTCGACCGTAACGGACTGCGTCCTGCTCGCTACTGGGTGACCAAAGATGGTCGAGTAATCCTTTCGTCCGAGGTTGGGGTCCTGGACATCGACCCAGCTCTCATTGAACGAAAGGGGCGTCTGCAGCCCGGAAAGATTTTCCTGGTTGACCTCGAAGAAGGGCGAATCGTCGAGGACGCCGAGTTGAAAGACGATCTCGCGAGTCAGGCTCCCTACGGTGCGTGGCTCGACGCCCAGCAGCACTCGCTCAGTGACCTTCCCGCCCGCACCATGCTCACTCCCTCGCACGCTTCAGTGGTGGAACGACAGCGAGTTTTTGGCTACAGCGATGAGGATGTTCGTCTTATACTCACGCCAATGGCCCAGCGAGGTGAGGAGCCGATTGGCTCAATGGGCTCAGACGCCGCCCTCCCGGTTCTCTCCCGACAGCACCGCCCCCTCTTTGATTATTTCACCCAGCTCTTCGCCCAGGTGACGAACCCCGCCCTTGACGCGATTCGGGAGGAACTCGTCACGAGCACGCGGGTGTCTATTGGTGGTGAGGACAATCTTCTCAGCTCCTCTCCCGCCCACTGCCACCAGATCGTTCTGCCAACGCCGGTACTCAGCGTTGAAGAGTTGGCCAAAATTCGCTACATTCACGAAGCACCGGAGGATTGGCGTTTTCGTGCCGACGTGGTTGACCTACTGTTCGACGCTCACGGCGTTGGGACCAGCAGTGAGCGTCTCGCCGCCGCCATCGAGCGCATCGCCAGCGAGGTTGTTGCCCTCGTTCGCGCTGGCACCACCATTGTCATCCTTTCGGACCGAAATACCAGCCCAGCCCTCGCACCAATACCTACCCTGCTGGCCGTTTCCGCCATTCATCACCGACTCGTGCAAGAGCACCTGCGCACCGCCTCAGCACTCATCGTTGAGGGAGGCGACATTCGAGAGGTTCACCACGTCGCCGCTCTGTTGGGCATGGGTGCTTCAGCGGTATGTCCCTACCTCGCGTACGAAACGGTTGAGGACTTGGCGGCCAATGGTTTCTTAGGTTCCGTCAGTGCCGCCCAGGGCACATACCAGTACGCCAAGGCCTTAACCAAGGGTGTCGTCAAGATTATGTCCAAGATGGGTGTCTCGACGGTGGCTAGTTACGTGGGCAGTCAACTCTTCGAAGCGGTGGGGCTCGACGACGACATTCTGCGCCCCTACTTCCCAGACTTTCGATCTCGATTTGGTGGCGTGACGCTTCAACACCTCAGCGAGGACGTCCTCGGTCAGCACGCCCAGGGCTATCGTCGCAGCAGTGTCACGGACGTGGCGCTGCGCAACAAGGGCGAGTACCAGTGGCGTCGCGACGGCGAGATTCACCTGTTTAATCCTCGAACGGTGCAAAAACTGCAGCACGCCACGCGTGAGCGACGCTTCGACATTTTTAAGGAATATTCCACCCTGGTCAACGAGCAGGCTGATGGCGCAGTGACCTTGCGATCACGATTGCAATTGCGGCCCACTGAGCCCATTGCCATTGACGAGGTTGAACCGATTAGCAGCATCGTCCGGCGATTCTCAACGGGCGCGATGTCCTACGGTTCCATTTCAAACGAAGCGCACAGCACCTTGGCGATCGCCATGAATCGGCTGGGCGCGAAGTCCAATACGGGCGAGGGGGGAGAGGACGACGATCGACTTGAGGTGACCGATCCGCGCTTCAATCGTCGCAGCGCGATTAAGCAAGTTGCCTCGGGGCGTTTCGGCGTTACCAGTCGCTACCTGGTGAACGCTGACGACATCCAAATCAAAGTCGCGCAAGGAGCCAAGCCGGGCGAAGGCGGCCAGTTGCCAGGGAGCAAGGTTTATCCCTGGATTGCCACCACGCGCTTTTCGACCCCCGGCGTTGGTCTCATCTCTCCGCCGCCCCACCACGACATCTACTCCATCGAGGACCTTTCCCAACTGATCTTCGACCTCAAGAATGCCAACGAACAAGCTCGCATTCACGTCAAATTGGTCTCTGAGCAGGGGGTGGGAACCATTGCGGCCGGGGTGGCCAAGGCTCACGCCGACGTAATTTTGATCTCGGGGCATGATGGTGGCACTGGAGCGGCACCCCTTACCTCGCTCAAGCACGCCGGCACCCCTTGGGAGCTAGGACTCGCTGAAGCACACCAGACCCTGGCGCGTAACGGACTCCGTTCCCGAGTCGTCGTTCAAGTCGACGGTCAATTGAAGACCGGTCGTGACGTCATCATTGCTGCTCTGCTGGGTGCCGAGGAATTTGGCTTCGCGACTGCACCGCTGGTGGTTTCGGGCTGCATCATGATGCGGGTGTGTCACCTCGACACCTGCCCCGTCGGCATCGCCACCCAGAATCCCGAACTGCGAGAGCGTTTCACCGGCCAGCCGGAGTTTGTCGAAGCGTTCTTTGAGTTCATTGCCGAAGAAGTTCGCGAACTACTCGCCGAGTTAGGGTGCCGTAGTTTGGACGAAATCATTGGTGACACCAGTCGTCTGCAACTGCGAGCCAATAATGATGCTGACGCCAATCTCGATCTGTCCGCTTTGCTCGCCGAAACCGAACCCTCCCAGCGACGCCAGCACGTCCAGCAGGATCACGCCCTCGAGGGAGTCATGGACCGCCGTTTCCTTTCCGCAGTGGCCGAGACCCTGCGCACAAGAAACGTTCTACACCTGACCTCGACGATCGGCAACGTGGACCGTGCGGTAGGAACCATGACTGGTTCATTGATCACCTCGACACTGGGGCGCGAAACGCTTGCACCGGACACCATCACTCTCGATCTCCAGGGTTCCGCCGGGCAGAGTCTCGGCGCCTTCATTCCACGCGGCTTGACTATTCGCCTCGAAGGAGATGCCAATGACTACCTCGGCAAGGGCTTGAGTGGGGGTCGGATTGTCGTGCGCCAACCGTCAATGGCCACCTTTGAAAGCGAGCACAATGTGCTCTGCGGGAACGTTCTTGGTTACGGCGCCACCAGCGGGGAGCTCTTCATCGCGGGCGTCGTAGGGGAGCGTTGTGCGGTTCGAAACTCGGGTGCGACGGTGGTCGTCGAAGGCGTAGGCGACCACGCCTGCGAATACATGACGGGAGGTACCGTCGTCATTTTGGGTCAAACGGGACGTAACCTGGCCGCCGGTATGAGTGGAGGAACGCTCTACCTTTACGATCCGCAGAATCACGTCTACGACGCCCTTTCCGCTGGTGTGTATGAGGTCGACCCGCTCGAGGTGCACGACGACGAGCTGCTCAAAGGTTTGGTGACTCGCTTCCGCGACCAGACCAACTCGCGATTAGCTGAACGCTTGCTGAACGACTGGCGTAGCACCCGAATGAGTTTCGTTCGCATAGAAACCTCTGAGTACCAAAAGGCCCGAGAGGAGCTTCGCAATGGCTAAACCAACCGGCTTCTTGGAACACGAACGCCGTGGACCGTCGACGCGAAGCGTGGCCGTGCGCTTGCGCGACTGGCGAGAGGTCTATGAGCCTCAAACCGACGACGAAATCATCACCCAGGCCGCTCGTTGCATGGACTGTGGAATTCCCTTCTGTACTCAGGGCTGCCCACTCGGCAATCGCATTCCGCACTTCAATGATTTGGTCTACCAGGGACGCTGGAGCGAAGCAGCCCAGCAGTTGTTCGCCACCAATAATTTCCCCGAGTTCACTGGACGTTTGTGTCCGGCGCCATGCGAGTCGGCCTGCGTCTTAGGGATTTCTGCGGACCCAGTTACGATCGAGCGTCTCGAATACGAAGTGGCCGAACACGCCTTTTCCCTTGGACTAGTGCCTTCCGCCGCCGGCCTCGTTGAGAGTGGCCGCCGAGTTGCGGTCGTTGGATCGGGTCCTAGTGGTCTGGCCGCCGCCGCTCAATTGCGATCAGTCGGTCACGCCGTCACCGTCTTTGAACGGGCCGATGCTATTGGCGGATTACTCCGCTACGGTATTCCGGAGTTCAAAATGGAGAAGTCTGTTCTCGATCGCCGCCTGGCGGTGATGGAACGCGACGGTGTGCAGTTCGTAACGAACACCACCGTGAACGCTGCTTACTTGGACGAATTGCGTCACTCCTTTGATGCAGTCGTGCTCGCTCTGGGTTCCACTCGACCTCGTTTGATCGAAGCTTCCGGAGCGTCTCTCCCCGGCGTACATCCCGCCATGGAGTACCTCGAATCGGCGAACCGAGCGGTAGCTGGGGCTCAGACGCCGCGAATCTCAGTTGAGGGAGCCGACGTGGTAATCCTCGGAGGTGGGGACACTGGAGCAGACTGCCTGGGAACGGCGCATCGCCAGGGCGCGCATCGAGTGACGCAAATTGAGATTATGGATGAGCCACCCACATCGCGACCCAGCGACCAGCCCTGGCCGACCATGGCGAGGCTCTTCAAAGTCACCACGGCCCACGAGGAAGGTGGCGAACGACTCTTCTCCGCGGAAACGCTGGCTTTCCGGGGTTCCTCGTCACTGGAAGGACTGAGCTTGCGTGATCGACGCAGTGGTGACACCATCGCCATTGATGCCCAGTTCGCCTTTATCGCGGCCGGCTTCGTCGGACCCGAACTCGAAGCCTTCGCGCTACGCAGTGATGAAGTCACTGCTCGAGGTTCCTTGCAGGTAGACAGTAGTTGGCGTCTCGACCACGCCGGCGAGGGAGCGCCCGTTTTTGCCTGCGGTGACGCCGTTCGCGGGCAAAGTCTCATCGTCTGGGCAATTGCGGAAGGACGTAGTTGTGCCGCCAGCGTCCACCGATTCCTCGGTGGCGATGACGAATTGCCGACGGCCGTCGCACCCTACAGCCTCTCATGGTGACGGTTTTTCGCCTCAAACTTTTGTAGCATCAAGGTAGGCCCAGCGAGGAATATGCCATGAAGAGCACCATGCAAGATGCGCCATTGCTCATTCGCGACATCGTGCTCCGCGGTGAGCAGATCTACGGCACGAAACAAGTTTTTACGTTAACACCGCAAGGGGTAGACGTCGCCAGCTTCAGCCAAGTGGCCGCCAACGCCCGCCGCTTGGCAAATGCATTCGCCCGCCTTGGCGTGAGCGCCGATACTCGAGTAGCCACCCTGATGTGGAACACCCAGGCGCACATGGAGGTGTACCTGGCGACGCCAACCATGGGTGCAATTTTGCACACGCTCAACGTTCGGCTTTTTCCGGAGCAATTGTCCTTCATTATCAACGACGCCGAGGACTACGTAATCGTCGTCGAGGAGACCCTCATACCGATTCTGGCGCGGGTTCGCAGCCTGATCCCCTCGGTTCGACACATCATCGTTAAGGGTCACGACAGTGAGGGCCTGCTCGGGGATGTCCTCAATTACGACGAGCTTCTGGCCGTGGAGACGGACCACTTTGATTGGCCCGATCTTGACGAGCGACAAGCGGCCATTCTCTGCTACACATCGGGCACAACCGGCGACCCCAAGGGCGTGCTCTATTCACACCGCAGTACTTGGTTGCACTCAATGGCGTCCACCGTGACTAATTCAGTGGGTCTGAGTGAGAGCGACCGTGTATTGGCGGTGGTGCCGATGTTTCACGTCAACGCTTGGGGGTTGGTCTACACCGCTTTCATGGCGGGTACTGACCTGATTATGCCCAACATGCTGTTCAAGGGCGAGTACCTCTTAAGCATGATCGAACAGTTGCGACCAACAATCGCCTTGGGCGTTCCCACCATTTGGAATGACCTGTTGCGGGCCGCGAGTGAGAAGACCACCAGCGACTTCAGTTCGCTGCGTGGGATCTTGGCGGGCGGAGCTGCCGTACCGCGCAGCATGATTGAGGCCTTTAAGGAGCGTCACGGCGTCGATGTCATCCAAGGGTGGGGAATGACCGAGACGTCACCACTCGCGGCCGTGGCCATCCCACCGGGTGCGAGTTCGCCCGAGGAAGAAATTACCTACCGGGCCAAGACTGGCCGCATTATTGCCGGAATCGAGGTTCGTCTGAAGGACGTGGACGGCCAGGCTCTTCCCTGGGATGGCGTCAGTGTCGGTGAGTTCGAACTGCGCGGCCCGTGGGTCACCGGCTCGTACTATCACGGACAAGGTTCGGAATCCTTCCGCGATGGTTGGCTGCGCACCGGTGATATAGGTACGCTCGACGCCCAAGGATTTATGGTCATCACCGATAGGACGAAGGACGTCATCAAGTCGGGTGGTGAGTGGATCAGTTCAGTGGATCTCGAGAACAAGTTGATGGGTCACCCCGCCGTGTTTGAGGCCGCGGTGGTGGCCGTGCCGGACGATCGTTGGGACGAGCGGCCCCTGGCCTGCGTCGTTTTCCGGAGCGACCAGACGGCTACCGTGGAGGAACTGGCTACTTTCTTGGCTGACCATGTCGTCAAGTGGTGGATTCCCGAACGTTGGGCTTTCGTGGAATCAATTCCCAAAACCAGCGTAGGGAAATTTGACAAGAAAGTTCTCCGGGCCTCCTACGCCGCGGGTGCCTTAGAGATTACGCAACGCTCGTGAGTTCAACTGACGACTTGGCCAACGAGATTCAAGCCATAGAGTCAAAGGTCAGCGAGCTCATCTTTGACTCCGTCCGCGCACAATTGCGTGGTGAGGATGACGGCGCCGCCGACGTGGAACGGCGCCTCAGTAAGGTTCGCCGGTCCTTGCAAAAGGCCGAACAACTACTGCGGGGAGCCTCGGAGGACTAATCCGTCCAGCCGTTGACTTGATCGATGAGTCGGCGCAGAAGTGAATAGTTTCTGCCCTCGTAGGTGAAGAGCAGAGCGAGGGACTCAGGGTCAAATCGAGCGTCCGGAAAAAGTTCTCGAACCCCCGCCAAAGCGACTTCTGACGGGCCACGACGCAGGGTCATTCGTGCTTGCCCGTCAGAAAATTCATACGCAACGAAGTTACGGTAGAACTGATCAATGAGGGCGACGGCGTCGTCGGCGCTGGCCACCAAGTTGTAGGTGCAGGCGTCACCCGCGCTGAGGTAGCCCGGTTCGATGACCATGTCATTCATAAAGCTGGCCCAACGGGACCAGAAACTGCCGTCGGGCGTGTCCAGGAGCACTACGGGAATTGGCGGCGTTTTAGCGGTGTGGAGCAAAGTGAGAACTTCGTACAATTCATCCAAGGTGCCCACGCCACCGGGGAGAAAGACGAACGCCCGGCTCGCTCGCGTCATGATCACCTTTCGGGTAAAGAAGTGACTCATCGTGACTTGACGAATTGGATGGATGTGGGGATTGGTGCCGTGCTCAAAGGGCAGTTCAATATTGACCCCAACGGAGGAGTCCTTCCCCGCCCCACGATTCGCCGCTTCCATAATGCCTGGACCCGCACCCGTCACTACTTGCCAGCCCCGGTCGGCGAGTGCGGCCGCGACATCGTGCGCCAATGCGCCCAGCGGGCTCGACTGCGGGGTGCGCGCCGAACCGCATATGGTCACGATAGGACCTCGCCCCAATGATGCGAAGAGCGCCGCCCCTCGCTGCAGATCGTCGTGCGCGCTGGAAAAGAAACGACTAGCCACGAGCCCACGTCCCGTAGAGGGTGGTGCGCTGCACCAGAGGCCTCTCTAGTGGCTCCACGAGCGAGTGAAGCATGTCGACATCCATCAACTGCCCGTGAACGGCACCCGCGGCCCGAGAGATATTTTCGTCCATCAGCGTCCCCCCGACGTCATTGGCGCCGGCCTGGAGGATTCGACGAGTACCTTCTACACCCATCTTCACCCAACTCACCTGTATGTTGTCGATCAAGGTGGCGTAATGCAGGCGCGCGACGGCGTGCATGAGTACCGCTTCGCGAGTCGTTGGTCCCTTTCGCCCCTTACCTTGCAAGAAGAGTGGTGTGGCCATGTGCACAAAGGGCAGCGGCACAAACTCGGTAAACCCGCCCGTGACCTTCTGCAAGTCGCGCGTGCGCTGTAGGTGAGTAGCCCAGTGACGAGGTTCTTCCACGGCGCCGAACATGACGGTGATATTGGAGCGCAGCCCCACGGAGTGGGCTGCCGCGTGAACTTCGAGCCACTGATCACTCGACAACTTGTCCGGACAGAGAATTGCCCTCACATCATCCGAAAGGATCTCGGCCGCGGTCCCGGGCAAGGTTTTGAGGCCGGCATCTCGCAATCTGGTCAAGTACGTTACGAGGTCTTGCTGCGAACGACGAGCGCCCTCGAAGACCTCCAGCGCACTGAAGGCGTGAATGTGAATGTCGGGCGAACCGGCCCGCACGGCCGCTACGACGTCAATGTAATACTCACCGTCAAATTTTGGATGAATACCGCCCTGGAGGCAGACCTCCGTCGCCCCCCGTTCTTCTGCTTCGCGCACGCGTTCGGTGATGTCATCGAGGGTCAGCAGGTAGGGGTTTCCTCGCAAGTTGAGAGAAAGCGGACCCTTCGAGAACGCGCAGAAGCGGCACTTAAAGGTGCACACATTGGTGTAGTTGATATTCCGGTTTATGACGAAAGTGACATCGTCGCCAACCAATTCGCGGCGCAGCGCGTCCGCCCGCTCAACCACTGCGTGGTAGTCGCCACCGCGGGCGTTAAACAAGGCCACTAGGGCGTCCCCGTCGAGTTCGGTCCCCGGTTCGTAGGCATCGAGAATTGCCGTCACCAACGAAGTTCTAGGTTGGCGCGGCGGAACGGTTGACAAGGGATCATCAGAACCAGCCGACCAGGCATCAACCCGCGCCCACCCATTGGCGTCGCTCAGGGCGAGGACGCGCGGGCGAACCGCGGGATCGAGGAATTTCGTCTCCATGCCCACGAAGGATGGGTACGCCGTGAGTCGGGGGGTGAGATGGAAACCTCGTTCGGCGGCGGCGCTCGCGAGCGTTTCCACGGCCGGCCACGCGCGCTCGGGGTTGACGTGGTCTTTCGTCACTGGCGAAATTCCGCCAAAGTCGTCAATTCCAAAGTCCAGTAATTGCGAGGGATTGTCGCTGAGATTAGGCGGCGCCTGCAGATGAATGCTTGTGGGAAGAATGAGGCGCGCAACGGCAATGGTCCAGTGGAATTCCTCGGAGGTGGCCGCGGGAGATTTGGCCATCAGCGTTCCTGGTTTCGGCATGAAGTTTTGAATAATCACTTCTTGAACATGTCCGAACTCGAGGTGCGAGCGAGCTATGGCGAGCAGGGTATCGATTCGGTCTTGGCGGCTTTCACCGATGCCAACCAATAGTCCCGTCGTGAAGGGAATGGCGAGCTCTCCCGCGAGACGAAGCGTATCGAGGCGCCGCTGAGGAACCTTGTCAGGTGCCAAACGATGAGCGATCAGGTCGGCGAGAGACTCCATCATCATGCCCTGAGACGCGCTCACGGGCCGTAATTGGCGCAGTTCGTGCTCGTAGAGAGCACCGGCATTGATGTGGGGGAGGAGCGACGTTGATTCGAGTACCATTTGCGCCGCGTTGGCCACGTAATCAACCGTGCTTCTATATCCCCGAGCGGCGAGCCACTTCGCGGCTTCGTCGTAACGGAGCTCGGGACGTTCACCCAAAGTGAAGAGGGCTTCGGTTACCCCAGCGGCTTCACCGGCTTTGGCCACCGCCATCACGTCATCGAGGCTCATGAAGGGCGAAGGGAGCCGAGCCGGAGCTTGCGCGAAGGTGCAGTAACCACAACGATCGCGGCACAACTGGGTTAAGGGGATAAAGACTTTGGGCGAATACGTGACATTCCAGCCAAAGGCCTCGCGAGCGAGCGCGAAGGCCGCAGGGCTCAGCTCTTCCGCGGACGCCTTGAGCAGGGACTCTAACTGCAGCGTCGTTTCAATGTTCACGGCAGTAGCCTACGGCGTTAATCCCAGCACGGTGCTCACTTCACTGACGTCGTCAACCATAATTTGGTACACCGAACGCCCCGCGGCGCGCATGGCGAGAAAGTCACTGTTGGCTTGAGCCATGTGCAGATCGTGAAAGGAATAGCGACGCCCGGCAATTCGCTGAGGCGGCGATTTTGGTCGCTGCAGGATCTGAAGTCCCAGCACGCTATCGGGACCACCTTTGTGAAGTTGCCCCGTCGAATGCAGATAACGAGGGCCGAGATTGGCCGTCGTGGTGGTGAAGTGTGTTTGCATCAGCATGCGGATCTGAGCCACGGCGGCCTGCGAAGTGAAAGGGGCAAAAGCTTGCACCGTGAGGTACGAAGCTTCGCGAAGGTCATTGAAGAAGTCGGCTCTCTCGAAGGCCGGGGTTTCCCAGGTCTGCGCGTCACGCAAAAGAGAAAACACTTGCTTCTTGGCCAGCTCAACATCTGGCTGGTTAAAGGGGTCGACGTCAAGACCATTGGCGAGCAGAGCAGCGAGGAGTTGAAAGTACATGATCCGGTTGGGCGCAATCTGTGGCCCACTCTCATTGAGAACAGGGATGAAACCGCGCCCACTCTTTCCCGTTGTTTCGGCTACTAACTGGTCAAGCCACATTCCCGCCCCGGTCATCACGGGATCAGCGGAAAGCGGGAATACGATCTCGCCCGCGTGGTGACCCTCGATGAGCATCGCCGAGTCTGCGACCACGCTGCCAAGAAGCTCCCCGGTCAGGGTGTTGGCTTCGAGCAGTGCGTCGAGCTGGGCGAGTGTCCATCCGGCGTAGAGGGCGGGGACTAAGCCAAAAGGGGAAAGGGCAGAAAAACGGCCACCGGTAGCGGGGTCGCCAAAAATCACCAATGCCCCTAGCGAAAATCCAAGCTCCGCGAGCGAGGTCCCTGGATCAGTGATGATTACCAGGTCGGCTGGCTCAAGGCCCGAGGCGAGAGCGTGGGCGAGTAGCGTCTGCGTTTCTACCGTCGTTCCAGATTTCGATGACGCTATAACGGTGGTTTGCTCGAAAGAGAGACTGGCAACGGTGTCGGGGTGTGTCGTGTCGACGACCGTCAGATTCTCGCTCGCCATGGCGTCCGCATAAAAGCGTGCGGGTGAACTCGAACCACCCATCCCGAACAACAAGACCTTGGGATAGCGGCGAGGCAAACGAGCCTCGACGTCTCGCAGCCACTGTCCGCGGTATCGCTCGGGGTGGCTCAGCCAACCGGTCGCCGACTTCGCGGTGTCGCCGGCGAAGAAAGAGACGTCACCGGAAAGAAGTTGTTCGACGATTGCCATCAAGCGAGCGCCCGCAACTTCGCGGCAACCGTTTCCAGCAATTCATCATGCGATGCGACGAATGCCCTTACGCCATCAACTTCCAACTTTTCCGTGATGTCATCAAGTGAAACCTCACCCGCCAATCCCTGAAGAAGTGAGGCGGTGGTAGCACGGAGCTCGGGATCGATGAGCAGTGACTTTTCGAAATTGCCATGGTTCTGAGCAGCCCGCAGAGTGGGATCGGGCATGGTGTTCACCGTCTCATCACCCACGATGGAGTCGACGTAGAGTAACTCGTCGTAACTGGGATTTTTGGTGGACGTCGACGCCCACAAGGGTCGTTGCACCTGAGCGCCTTGAGCGAGCAGGCGCTGCGTTGACGCTGCGTTGACGTGACGAAGGTACACCTCGTAGGCCGCGGCGACCTGCGCATTAGCTATGGTCCCTCGGCGATGGTCGCCTTCGGGAAGCAAGGAATCAACCGAGGCGTCAACCCGGGACACGAAGAAACTGGCGACCGAAGCGATAGCCGAAAGGTCGTGACCATTGCTGAGGGCCCTCTCGAGGCCCAGCGTCCAGGCATCGAGAACCGCCTGGTAGCGGTCGAGCGAGAAAATCAAGGTGACGTTGACGTTGATGCCGCTTCCGAGGACTTCGGTAATTGCCGGAAGTCCTTCGATTGTCGCGGGAATTTTGATCATGACATTGGGACGAGCCACGCGAGCGAACAGGTCACGAGCAGCCGCCACTGTGGCCTCGGTGTCACGCGCAAGCCTTGGAGATACTTCGAGCGAAACAAAACCATCGCAGTACCGGCGCAGGCCCGCCGCGAAATCGGCCTGGGAACTCGCAACCACTGATGACAACACATCACAAGCGTCACGGACGTCCGCAACCGCCAAGTGCTCAAACACCGTTTCGGGATCACGGCTATTGAACTGGCCCACCAGGTCGTCATAGGCGGAAGACGTTGCGAAGGCCTTGGCAAATATTGAGGGGTTCGACGTGACCCCCCGAACGCCACCGGCGACGAGTTCGGCCAAGGTTCCGTCAATCAGCCAGTCCCGGCGAATGTTGTCGATCCAAGGACTCTGGCCATAGTCTGCGTACAGGTCGTGAAGTTTGGTCACTGCTGATCCAATCTGTCGAGAACGTGAGAAACGAGGTTTTGAGCCGTCATACCGAGGTGCTCGTACACGAACGGACCGGGCGCGGATAGACCGAAGCGGTCGATGCCTATTGCGTCATCAGCGTACTTGTGCCAACCCAGCGTCGACCCAGCCTCGAGTGAAACGCTGGGGAGGTCGTAGCGCAATACGGCTCCTCGATAGCTTTCGTCCTGAGTTTCAAAGCACGCCCAGCAGGGTAAGGCCACCACGCGCGCGCTAATTCCTTGAGCCGCCAATTCGTCCGCAGCCTGCAAACAGACTGCGACTTCTGATCCAGTTGCCATCAGCGTGAACTGTGCCCGATCAGACTCACGGGCCACATAGCCACCTCGCCGCGCGAAGGATTTTGAGGCCTCGGCGGCTTCACCGGAGAGCACTTTGATGTCTTGGCGGGTCAAGATGAGGGCCGTCGGAGGTGGCGCGACATCGCGCAGAAAACCCTCAACAAATTCCAGTGTTTCGTTGGCGTCACTGGGACGCACAACGTGCAAGCCCGGAATAGTTCGTAGGGCCATCAAGTGCTCCACCGGTTGATGGGTGGGGCCATCCTCACCAACGCCCACGGAATCGTGAGTGAAGACGAAGAGCGAGGGCGTCTCGGACAGTGCCGCCAAACGAAGCGCCGGACGCATGTAATCACTAAAAACAAAGAAGGTCGACGCAATTGGGCGGACTCCGCCGTGGAGAGATTGACCAACAACGACCGCCCCCATCGCAAACTCGCGAATGCCGTAGTAAATCTGTCGACCCCCAGGATTGCTTGCGCTCTGGGCGGCGGTGAACGAAAGAAGCACTCCGGTGTTGTCAGTGAGGTCGGCTGAACCAGCGGTAATTCCCGTCGTCGAGGAGCCAAATGCGTCCATCGCCCGTTGCATCGCCTTACGCGTGGCGACCTCGGTACCGGCTCCGTAGCGCTCGGCGGAGGCGTTGCCGAGCAAGGCGCCCCCATCTCGTAGGTGTTGGAGCAGGGCGAGGCCTCGCTCACCGGCAGCGGCCACACGCTCAGACCACGAGTCATGGTGGCCCGCAATCGAATTCCTATTCCGCAGCGCCAGTTCGTCGTCTACCACGAAACGTTCGTCACTGAGACCCAAGATGGCCTTTACTTCACTGATGGCTTCGGCCTTGAAGGGCGAGCCGTGCGCCTCGCGCCGGTCAAGCATGCTTGGTGACGGGAAACCAATGTGGCTGCGTAACACTATGAGCGTGGGGCGTTCGCTCTGATTCGACGCGGACCGCAAAGCAGCTTCAAGAATATTGAGGTCATTCGCCGCTTCGCCAACCTCAATGACGTTCCAGCCGTAGGCTCGGAATCGCGCCGGCGTGTCATCGTGAAGAGCCAATTCGGTAGGACCATCAATGGTGATGTGGTTGTCATCGTAGATTACGGTTAATCGATCGAGACCGAGCGACCCAGCCAAGGATGCTGCTTCGTGGCTAATGCCCTCCTCGAGGCAGCCGTCACCGGCGACCACATAGGTTCGGTGGTCGACGATGTCGGAACCGTATTGCGCGCGAAGCATTCGCTCGGCTATCGCCATACCAACACCGTTGGCGATGCCCTGCCCTAGGGGTCCAGTCGTTACCTCAACCGTGGGTGCGACGCCGTGTTCAGGGTGGCCCGGCGTCCGCGAGAAGGGTTGACGGAAGGCGGTGAGGTCCTCTCGAGTGAGATCGTAACCGTAGGCGTTAGCCAGTCCGTACTGCAGGATTGAGGCGTGTCCGCAGCTCAGAATGAAGCGGTCGCGATCGGCGAACTCGGGATGACGGGGATCGTGTTTAAGAATGCGTGAGAATAAGACCACGCCCAGCGGGGCGAGCGCCATCGCCGTTCCGCTGTGACCTGATTTAGCGGCGGCTGGCGCGTCCATGGCTAAAGCCACGATTTGGCGAATGGTGGCCCCCTCATCGGGGCTCGCTCCGGTATAAATTTGGTCTTCCACCCACGAAAGCGTAGTAAATCCTCGCTGAGCAATTGAGCCACTCGGGGAATGAATAGGGATTAATTCGGACCGTGAGTAGGCTAGGGGAGTGAAAATTCCCAAGTGGCGTTCCCTATGGCGAGGAGCATCGCTTCAGCGTGACTTCGAGGAATTGCGCGACGTCTTGAAGCGCTACGTTAAGGACGAAACCATTGGGCCTTTAAAGGGTCTGGGTCGATTTTTGGCCTTTGGGTCACTCGGAAGTCTGCTGGTTGGCTTCGGCAGTTTCCTCATGCTCCTGGGAATACTGCGCTACCTACAGTGGCAATTTCCATTTCTTGACGGTAGCGAATCATGGATTCCTTACGCGGTCGTATGCATTTTGGGCTTCGCGGGGCTCGTGGTGGCGGTAGTGCGCGTCTTCTCTTCCGTGGGTCCACGGCGACGCGGTTCGTCATGACTGAACGTTCGCCTGCTCGAGATGAACTCGAAAAGCGCCTTCGTGAGCTCGTTCCGAACTCTCCTCTTCACTTCGACGCCGAAAATCAGAAGGCTGCTGTGGCCGCCGCTGGTGCGGGCGGAGTGGCTCTGGGATTCGTATGGGGTTGGTTGCGGGGTCGTCGTTCGCGCCGCCGCAAATAATGAGGCGTCTGCTGGCTTGGGCTCTGCGAGACGCGCTGCGTCGCTCGACTCGAGGGAACGCGTGGTGGTACCTCTACGCTGGAGCCCTAGTCTTGTTGCGCATCGTCTTGCGTGCGACCACTCGGCGTAATCGCAACATCTAAGGAGCTTTAATGACCGCAGCCATACTTCGTGAGGGTGAACGGGTCATGCTCATAGACGCCAAGGATCGTGAATATCTCATCACCCTGAAGGCTGGCAATACCTTTCACACGCACGCTGGGATTCTGGCCCATGATGACGTCATTGGATCGCCCGAAGGTTCACTCGTGAAGGGATCAACCGAACGGACATTCCTCGTTGTGCGTCCCACGCTCTCTGACGTGGTGTTGAAGATGCCACGAGGAGCGCAGGTCATTTACCCCAAGGATCTAGGAACAATCCTGATGATGGCCGATATCGCGCCAGGACAAAGGGTCCTCGAAGCGGGCGTCGGCTCGGGGGCTTTGTCGATGACATTGCTACGGGCGGGTGCCTTGGTCACGGCCTACGAAATCCGTGAGGACTTCGCCAATCACGCCAAGAAAAATGTGTACGAAATGTTGGGTACCGAAGTCAGTTACGACGTCAAAATCCGCGATGTGACTCAGGGAATAGAGGAGCGAGATCTTGATCGCATCTTGCTTGACATGCCTGAACCATTCGCGGTAGTGGAACACGCGCAAGCGGCGCTGCGGCCCGGGGGAATTTTTCTGGCCTACTTGCCAACCATCAATCAGACGCAGTTACTGCGCGAGACCCTACGCCAACACCATTTCGGAATGGAAGAGACCGTGGAGATATTCCGTCGAACCTGGCACATCGACGGTCGCTCTGTTCGACCGGACCACCGCATGGTAGGTCACACCGGCTTCTTAACCACCGCCCGGAGGGTTGTGCGAAGCGTCAGTTAGTTCTCAATGAAGATGCACTCGCCGGGGCACTCTTCGGAGGCCTCAACGACGGCATCTTCCATGTCGGCAGGCACGGTGGCGAGGCCTTCAGCACCACCGGGGTTGTTCAAAGCAGCTCCGTCTTGCTTGACGTAGGCCAGACCGTCGTCAAGCAATGTAAACACCGAGGGGGCAATCTCTTCGCAGAGTCCATCACCAGTGCACAAGTCCTGGTCGATCCAAACCTTCATCGCTGTATTCCTAACATTTGTTGACTGCCATCAAGTTTAGCCGACACCATTGGCGCTTCAGGCATTGGAGACCAAGACCTACTTTCACGTAGGGTAAGCACGTGGAACAAAACGATGAACACATGTCTGAGGACCAGGCGAGAGACGGTGTCTTTCAGATAACTGACGTCGACACCGCGCGTCGGCGGATCGAAACCTTGGAAAGTCGTCTGGTCGAAGCCCGAGCGGCCCTGGCGACGAGCCGAAGCAATAACGAGCGCCTCGCCATGACGATTCAGCAAACCCGAGACCAATTAGCCGCTCTGCGTCATGAAGTAGCGCAACTGAGCCAACCTCCTTCGGCCTACGGCACCTTTCTCAATTTCAACGAAGATGGCTCCGTCGACATATTCGCCTCCGGACGCAAAATGCGCGTAGCCCTTCACCCCGAACTCGACCCCGGCATGATTTCGCGAGGCGCTGAGGTGGTGTTGAACGAGTCCTTCAACGTCGTCGCGGTGCGCGACCAAGACCACCAAGGTGAAGTCGTGACGGTCATCGAAATTCTTGCCGGTGGACGCGTCCTCATTGCCAACCACACCAACGAAGAGCGGGTGGTGGAGATCGCCAGCGCACTGCTAGACGAGAAACTGAGGACCGGTGACCACGCCTTGCTCGATGGACGCAGCAACTTGCTCGTGGAAAAGATTCTCAAGCGAGATGCTGAGGATTTAATTTTGGAAGAGGTTCCCAGCGTCTCCTACGCCGACATCGGGGGCCTGGATTCCCAAATTGAATCAATCACCGACGCGGTTGAATTGCCCTATTTACATCGAGCTCTGTTTCACGACTACGAACTCCCGGCGCCGAAGGGAATCTTGCTCTATGGTCCACCGGGCTGCGGCAAGACCCTCATCGCGAAAGCGGTTGCTAATTCCCTGTCGCAGAAGGTTGCCGAGTTGACGGGCAACCGTAATGTTCGCTCGTACTTTTTAAACATCAAGGGTCCGGAACTGTTAAACAAGTACGTCGGTGAGACCGAGAGGCAAATTCGCGTCGTCTTCCAGCGCGCTCGCGAGAAGGCCGAAGAGGGTGTTCCGGTCATAATTTTCTTCGACGAGATGGATTCCCTCTTCCGAATTAGGGGATCGGGCATCTCTTCGGACATGGAGTCGACCATTGTGCCCCAACTCCTTGCCGAGATTGACGGCGTTGAGTCACTACGCGACGTCATCGTCATCGGCGCGACCAATAGGGAGGATCTCATCGATCCCGCCATTCTGCGTCCCGGGCGGCTCGACGTCAAGATCAAGATTGAACGGCCCGACAGTGACTCCGCCTTTCAGATTTTTCAGCGCTACCTGCACGCCAATTTGCCCATCGATAACGAACTGGTGCGTGACGCCGGTGGGGGAGACAGGGAGAAGGCGGTGCGCTGGCTCATCGAAGAAACCGTCGCAGCCATGTACCGCATTGACGACGAAAATCGCTTTCTCGAAGTGACCTACCAAGGCGGCGACAAGGAAGTTCTTTATTTCAAAGATTTCGCCTCCGGAGCAATGATTGAGAACATCGTTCGCCGCGCCAAGAAGCTGGCCGTGAAGCGGGAGATTTCCTCGCAGCGAAGGGGTATCCGCCTCGAGGACTTGCTGGCTTCAATCCGCGAGGAATACCACGAGAACGAGGACTTGCCCAACACGACCAACCCCGACGACTGGGCGCGGATCTCGGGCAAGAAGGGTGAGCGGATTGTATTTATACGAACGCTGATCAATCGCGAACAACAAGATCTCAACGGGGGCCGCTCCATCCAAGGAGTCGGAACAGGTCAGTACCTGTAGCTATGCCAATTGCCAAAGTACTTGGTATTGAAACCGAATACGGGGTTGCCGGCGGACCCGATGGCGACCCCATCACCGCCTCCACCCTGGTCGTGAATGCCTACGCCCAACAGTCGCGAACCCGAGTGAATTGGGACTTTGTCGACGAGTCACCGGGTCGCGACGCTCGCGGTCGTATGGGGGAGGGGCAACTGGCTCCACCCATTGAGACGCACCTGGCGAACACCGTTCTCACGAACGGCGCGCGACTGTACGTGGACCACGCCCACCCTGAATATTCCTCTCCCGAAGTCCGCACCCCGCGTGAGGCGGTCCTCTATGACTTGGCCGGAGAGCAGGTGATGGTCCGCGCCATGCGGGCGGTGAACGAGACACTGCCTTCCGAAATGGCGGTCACTCTGTACAAGAACAACAGTGACGGTAAGGGAAATTCCTACGGCACGCACGAGAATTACCTCATCGAACGCCAGCTCCCCTTCACGTCAGTAGTGCGGGCAATGGTTCCGCATTTCATCTCGCGCGCCATCATCTGCGGCGCTGGAAAGGTCGGGGCCGAAACCGACGAAGCTCGCGGCTACGGCGTGCCCTTCCAGCTAAGCGCACGAGCCGAATTTTTCGAGGAGGTCGTGGGATTGGAGACTACTCTCAAGCGCCCGATAATCAATACGCGCGACGAGCCTCACAGTGACCCCGAACGCTTTCGCCGACTCCACGTCATTAACGGTGACGCCAACATGAGTCAGGTAGCCACCCTGGTCAAAGTGGGGTCGACGAGCCTTCTCTTGGCGGCACTCGAGTTCTACGGCCCCGAGATCTTTCCCCCAGTACCTCAACGTCCGGTGTCGTCATTTCACGCCTTCGCACGAGACCTATCTCTCACGGCCACCACGGCCACTGACGCAGGTTCCTGGAGCGCCGCCAACTACCAAGAGCGTTTACTGGAAATCGCCGTCCGCTTCACGCAGGAGGGGGATGCCTCGGTCGTCGCACCGCCCGATCAGGTAGAAGAAATCCTGCGAGAATGGCAGATCCTTCTCGAGGGCGTGGTTAACCATCGCGATGCCGTATGCGACCGTGTTGACTGGCTCGCCAAACTGCGCATAGTGGAAGGTTTTCGAGAGCGGCACCAGACCACTCAACTTGACGCCCGACTGCGGGCAATCGATTTGCAGTACCACGACATACGACCGGAGAAATCCCTGGCTCAGCGAGTTGGACTGAAGGCCATTTTTTCAGCGGACGAGACCAACGTGGCGGTCAGCACGCCTCCGGCGACTACACGGGCGTATTTTCGGGGCACCTGCGTGGCGCGATTTCCCGACGAACTCGTGAGTGCCAACTGGGATTCCTTGATTTTCGATGTAGGCAAGGGACCCCTTCGTCGAGTCTCTATGATGGACCCTCTTAAGGGTACGGCAGACTTGACCCAAGGCCTGCTTTCCTCGGTAGATTCAGTGGAGCATTTAGTACAACTCCTGAGCGACTAGAACAGAGATATGAGCGAACAAGAACAGATCAAAAAGACAGGCCACGAGCGATCGACAAGCCCCGCCACCGAGCTAACGAGCGACGCCTCCAAGGGCGAGGCCCTTAAGGCCGAGCTCGACAGCTTGCTCGACGAGATTGACAGTGTCCTGGAAGAGAACGCCGAGGACTTCGTGCGCAACTACGTGCAAAAGGGTGGTGAGTAGTGGGTTTGCCACTCTTCAACGCCACCTCGGACCCTGGTCCATCATTTCTGTCCTACGCCGATTCGGTGGGATTGACCCTGTCGCAATCAAACCCCAGCGACCTCAGCGCCCACGCCACGACCGTTGTGGCCTTGCGCTGTCGGGACGGTGTCGTGATGGTTGGAGACCGTCAGGCTACTCACGGCTACATCGCCAGCCGTGACGTGCGCAAGATTGAGGCGGCGGATCACTTCACCGGCATCGCGATTTCAGGTTCAGCGGCTCGGGGCCTGGAGTTCATCCGTATTGCGCAATTGTCGTTCGAACACTACGAGAAGATGAGTGACGCATCCCTCAGTCTCGAAGGTAAGGCCAACTATCTTTCTCCCTTGATTCAACGCAATAACCTCACTATGCCCCTCGTCGTCTTGCCTCTTCTCGCGGGCTGGGACACGAGCCACGGCATCGGTCGAGTCTTTGAGTACGACGGGGCGGGAGGCTGTTACGAGCGTCAGGACTTCACTACCATCGGGTCGGGCTCACCCTTCGCCGAGAGTACCTTGCGTTTAGGTTTTCGACCCGACCTCACCCTCGACGAAGCTCTCGAACTCGCCGCGTTGGCTATCTACGAAGCCGGTGACAACGACCCCAGCACGGGCGGACCTGACTTCGTGCGTAACCTCTTTCCGATGATGGTGACCATCACCGCCCAGGGTTTCCAAGAATTGCCTCAGGAATACGTCGCCAACACCTACCGCTCCATTGTCGAGCGGCGCACCCAATCGGGTGGAGCAGCCGGAGGGACCCTGCGATGAGCAACATGTACTACGTCGCACCAGAACAGGTGATGAAGGACAAGGCCGAGTTCGCGCAAAAGGGCATCGCTCGAGGTCGATCCATAATTGGGGCGATCTACGAGACCGGCGTTGTCATGGTGGCCGAAAATCCCTCGGCGTCGCTCTACAAGGTTTCCGAGGTTTACGACCGTCTCGCCTTCGCGGGTGTTGGCAAATACAACGAATTCGACCGCCTACGGGAGGCCGGAATTCGCTGGGCCGATGGCACCGGCTTCACCTACTCGCGGGAGGACGTTGACGCGCGGGCCCTGGCCAATTACTACGCCCAATACATTGGCGACGTTTTCACCGAAGGGCAAAAACCCTTAGAGATTGAAATCCTGGTCGCGCAATTGGGGAACAAGCTGCGGCCTACCAAGCTCTACCGCATTCAGTACGAAGGGACCATTATCGACGAAGCGGCTTTCGCGGTTCTGGGAGGAGATGCGGAATCAATTAAGGCCCGTTTCACCCAACTGGCAACCGAACCAGCCGGTCTGGCGGCCACTCTGCGTTCGGCGGTGGACGCTCTGTCTGGTCCCGACCGGAGTATTCTGACCGCCGATCTAGAAGTAGGGATTCTCGAGGATCGCGGTCATCGCCGAACCTTTAAGCGTCTGAGTGACGAAGAGGTCAACGCGCTTCGTGGCTAGGTTCTAACGTTCAGGTATGCAGCGGCGCATTTACGGTATCGAAACAGAGTTTGGGGTCACCTTTTCGTTTCGCGGTCAGCGGCGACTCAGTCCCGACGAAATATCTCGGCTGCTTTTTCGTAAGGTAGTGGCCTGGGGCCGATCGAGCAATATTTTCCTGGAGAACGGAAGCCGTCTCTACCTCGACGTGGGTTCGCACCCCGAATACGCCACCGCCGAGTGTGACTCACTCTTCGACTTGGTAGCTCAGGACAAAGCGGGGGAGTCAATTGTCCGAGAATTGGTGGATTTCGCGCAACAGCAGATTGACGCCGACGGCATTCGTGGCGACATATTCATGTTCAAGAACAACACCGATTCCTCAAGCAACTCCTATGGTTGTCACGAGAATTATTGCATTGAACGCATTGACGATTTGACGCGACTCGAAGAAGTCTTCATTCCCTACCTGATCACGAGACAGATCTTCACGGGGGCGGGCAAGATCGTCACCAATCCCACCCGGGGAACGGTGTATTCAATGAGTCAGCGGGCGGAGCACATCTGGGAGTCCATCTCCTCGGCAACCACCCGATCGAGGCCGATAATCAACACGCGTGACGAACCGCACGCTGACCCCGATCTGTATCGACGGCTCCACGTCATCGTGGGGGACTCGAACATGAACGAGTTTGCGACCTTCCTAAAGGTAGGGACGGCCTCAGTCCTTCTCGCCATGATCGAAGATCGTTCGACGGTTCTGCGCAATTACCAAATGCTGTCACCCATGAATGCTCTGCGCGACATTTCCTACGATCTCTGGGGCAAAGAGACCGTGGGCTTGGCCAGTGGGCGTGATATGACTGCCTTAGAAATCCAAGACGACCTCTGCCAGCGAGCCGAACTCTTCGTCGAGACGCGCGACATTCCCGCTGATCAGTTACTCGCGGTGCGTATGTGGCGTGAAGTTATCGACCAATACCGCAGTGACCCTTTGCTGCTGGCCGACCGCGTTGACTGGATTGCCAAATACCAACTCATCGAGCGAGAACGAGAACGTTCCGGCTGTGCACTCTCCGACCCCAAAATTGGACTCATCGACCTCCTTTACCACGACATTCGCTTGGACCGAGGACTCTTCTACCGCCTCCAGGCTCGAGGCCTGACGAAGCGTATGGTTAGCGATGACGACATCAATGCCGCGGTGCGAACCGCTCCGACGACGACCCGCGCCAACATCCGGGGAGCCTTTATCCGGGAGGCAAAACGTTGGAGACGCGACTTCACGGTTGATTGGGTTCACCTTAAAATCAATGACGAGATACAGCGATCCGTCATGCTGAAGGATCCTTTTCGTAGTGATGACGAACGATGCCGCCGCCTGCTTGCTTCCCTGCGTCGCGAGGGTGACCGGCCACCCTCCGAGTAGGCTTACCTGATGCCCGAAACACAGCCGACGGACGCCAGCGAACGGTCTACCGATCCCTCGGGACGCCGTTTACGACACTTCGTCGAATGGGTCGTCATCCTGGCAGTGGCTTTAACGATGTCGGTCGTGGTGCGGGACTACGCCTTCCAAACCTTCTACATTCCTTCAGGATCGATGGAACCAACCTTGCTTATCGGCGATCGAATCATTGTCGATAAATTGGCCGTCGAACTGGGAACCGTCCACACTGGTGACATCATTGTCTTCCGCGCACCGAGGGAAGTTCGCTTTAAGTGCGGGGCCCACGACGTCGACCTCGTGAAGCGAGTCATTGGCACACCGGGTGACCACTTAAGCAGTAGCGGAGACACGATTTTGATCAATGGCGTGGCGCTGCAGGAACGATGGAGTCACCTCGAACCCCTCGGTCCCGCGATCACCCCGCGCGTCGTACCTAAGAACGAGTATTTCGTCATGGGTGACAATCATTCCAACTCCTGTGACTCGCGCTACTGGGGAATGGTCCCACGGGGCAATATTCTTGGCAAGGTTTTTCTGCGGGTGTGGCCGGTCACTCGGATTCACTGGTTCTAGTCCAGTCAAGCTCTTCTCGCTCGTAGTATGAAGGGGTGTTCGATTTCAGTCCCATCAAAATTCTCTTGGTGGTGGTCGTTACCGCAATCCTCTTAGGTCCGGACAAATTGCCCCACGTCGCACAGTCGCTGGGCAAGGCCTGGCGATCACTTAAGAATCTGCAAACGCGGATCGAAGGTGAAGTACGAGAAGCCATGCCTGACTTGCCCGATAGTGGTGACCTCGCTCGGTACGCGCGCAGTCCCATCGTTTTGCTCAACGAACTCGCCCAACGAGCCACTCCAGCCGAGGAAACAAGCAACGAGGCCCCCCAGTCCGCCATCGATGACGCGGCGGTTCCGCTGGGCTTGACCTTGCGCAAACCCCTGGTGAACCCCGTGACCAATTGGCAGTCCCCGTCCGGACCCTTCGATCCCAGTCTGAATTAGACCATGGCCCGATTGCGCACCGCCGCTAACGCCATGACTTTGGCGCAGCACCTCGCCGAAGCTCGACGACGCTTCCTCTGGTGTTGCGCGGCTATCGGCGCAATGGGAACAGTGGCCTTCTTTTTCTATCCGCAGATTTTGCACTTCTTGCAACAGCCCTACTGCAACGCCTCCCCAGGGAAATGTGCCTTCCTGGTTACCAATCCGCTTGATGGTCTCACCCTGCGATTCAAAATAAGTCTTTTTGGTGGCTTTCTGCTCGCTTTTCCAGTCGTGTTGTGGCATATCTGGCGATACGTCACACCCGGGCTCAAGGCCAACGAGCGGCGCTACGCCTGGCCCTTCGTCCTGAGTTCGGTGTTGTTCTTCGCGGGGGGCGTCGGCGTGGCCTACTTCACCTTCAATCACGCTATTGCGTGGTTACAATCAATCGGCGGAACGCAACTCATCAGTGAGTACAACCCCAACCAGTACCTCATGTTGTTTCTACTCATGATGCTTATTTTCGGCCTGACCTTTGAATTTCCCGTCGTCCTCGTGGCGGTGCAACTAGCGCGGCTCGTCAGCCCGCGGCGCCTCCTGGCCCAGTGGCGCTACGCCATCATCGGCATCACAATTTTCTCGGCCGCCGTGACTCCCAGCAGCGACCCCTTTTCAATGCTCGCCTTAGCGATCCCCTTGACTGTCTTTTATTTCCTCGCAATAGCCTTTGGCAAGATCTGCCGACGATGAATTCCTTCCGTCAGCGCTTCGTCGACGCTCAGGGCTTTGGGCTCGACCGCTTTCAAGAAGACGCCATCTCGGGATTCGACCGTGGGGTAAACGTGCTGGTTTCCGCTCCGACAGGTTCCGGTAAGACGCTGGTGGCTAACTACGCCATCGGGGCGACGCTCGAGAAAGGCCTACGCTCCTTCTACACCACGCCTCTAAAAGCGCTCTCCAATCAGAAATTTGCCGAACTCGGATCACTCTTCGGTGTTGATCGCGTGGGTCTACTCACCGGAGATACCAGCATTAATCGAAACGCGGAGGTCGTTGTCATGACCACCGAGGTTCTGCGCAACATGTTGCTCACCGACGTCGACCAATTGCGAACGCTGGGCCTCGTCGTGCTCGACGAGGTGCACTACTTGCAAGATCCCTTTCGCGGTGGCGTGTGGGAAGAAGTGCTGATCCTTACCCCTCCCGCCGTCCGCTTTGTCGCACTTTCGGCCACCATAGGAAATGCTCCGTTTCTGGGCAAGTGGTTCGCTGAGGTCCGGGGCGAGACCGAAGTCATCGTCGAGACGACTCGACCTATCACCCTGCACCAACACGTCGCCGTCGTCAAGCGAGGGCAGCCGTTGCCAGAAATCATCGATCTGCTGGACCAAACTCGTTTGAGCGACGCCGCTCGGCGAATTGATAACACGATGAAAGCCACTCGCAAGTTTCGGCCCGGTCCCAAGTGGCACGGACCCAAGTCCTCCGCACCGCCCTCGCCCTTCCGGGCGCCCAAGCGAAGCGAATTACTACTCGCCCTCGAGAGAGACAATCTCCTTCCGGTGATCGTATTCATTTTTTCGCGCTCCGCCTGCGACGACGCCGTTCGTCAGTGTCGCCGAGACGGGCTCTTGTTCACCACACCCGAACAGCGCCGCGAAATAGAAACCATTGCCCTCCAACGACTGGAGGCGTTCTCCGATGAGGATCTCGCCGCTCTCGAGTACGCAGAGTTTCTTGACTGCCTGCGGCGGGGACTGGCCGCGCACCACGCCGGAATGGTGCCGGCCTTTCGCGAAATAGTCGAAACCTGTTTTCACGCCAATCTCCTCTCCGCTGTCTTCGCGACTGAGACCTTGGCCTTGGGGGTCAATATGCCGGCCCGCAGCGTGGCGCTGGAGCGCTTCGCGAAGTATTCCGACTCCGGTAGGCGGGTGCTCACCAGCGGCGAGTACGCCCAGATGACCGGCCGGGCTGGTCGTCGAGGCCTCGACGACGAAGGACACGCCATTGTCTGCTTCGCGCCAGAGATCGCGCTGCACGACATCGGCCGGGTGGCCATCGCCCACCCCAGCGAGTTGCATTCATCCTTCCGACCCACCTACAACTTCACGGCGAACCTCATGAATCACTTCGACGAGGAGACTGCCCACGAGGTCGTTGAGCGCTCCTACGCCCAATTCGAAACCAATCATCGACCCGCCGGCACCAAGCGCTCCTTGGGTGACCTGATGCGGGCCCGTCACCGCGTTCTCGAGGAGCTGGGCTACGCCGAGGGCTGGAAACTCACCGCAGACGGACAACTACTCCGCTCGCTGTATCACGAATGTGACCTGTTGCTCGCCGAAACAATAAATCTCGGAGTGTTTGATGATCTCGAGCCGGCGCAACTCGCCGGACTCTTGTCGAGCTTTGTCTTCGAAGCCAAGCGCAGTGCCCGAGTGGGTAAAGCCCCGCAAACGCCCATTAAACGCAAGAAGAATCTGCATGATCGCCTAGGTCCCGAGCGGCGGGGAAGCTTGGGGGAGCGCATGCAAGAGATTTTGACCACTTCGGCGGCCCTGCGCGAAATTGAAGGGCGGCACAAAGTAGCCCACGCCAAAGAACCCGACGGGAAGTTCATGCCGGTGATCGCCGCCTGGGCAAGAGGCGTCTCCCTGGGAACGGTCCTAGATCTCGCCGACGTCGAAGTGGGCAGCACGTCGCCGGGTGACTTCGTTCGAAACGCCAAGCAGGTTGGCGACCTCTGTGAACAATTGGGTCGCTTGCACGGAAGGCCCCAATTGGCCGGCGCCGCCATGGAGGCTCGTGATTTGGTCCTACGTTCGGTAGTCGCTGGTTCGTCGGGTGTCCACCAAATCGACGTGTAACGCGCCTAGTCTCTTGGTCTCATGCATCCTTACGTCGCCGAAGAGTTCACCCCGGTTGAGCAAGAAGTACTGCGCAAGTACTTCACCAACCTGGACGGTCCCGTTTTCGCCCTCGTCAACCTGCCCGAGGTGGTCAAGGGTGCTCTGTTTGCTCGCTATTCTCGCTCCTCGAAGAGTCTGCGGCGATTGTTTCTCGACGAGTTCGTTGGCGACTTGGACCTTGAAGGTGACGTCAGCGTCGACGCTACCGTAGGGCTCGACCGAGCCGATGATCTCTACCAAAAAATCTTCTTCGAATACGGAGATGACTCCGTCGCTCAACTAGGCGGCGTGCACTTGGCCTGCGAGCAGTCCTCGAATGTGCTGACCAAGGTTCTTGAACGCGGACGACTCATGAGCTACCTGGAGCAGTCCACCCGCTACCTCGGCTACGACAAACGCCTCGCCAACGGCCGGTACCGCTACTACCGGGACGCCGCCGTTCTCGAATCCAGGCTGGGGGCTCGCTACATCGGCGAGATGGACCGGATGTTTGATACCTACGCGGAGCTCCTGCCGCAGCTCATTGACTTCATCGGCAAAAAGTTCCCCAAGACGCCAGACGACACCGATTTTGTCTATCGTCAGGCAATCAGGGCCAAGGCCCTCGACGCCGTTCGTGGATTGCTACCGGCGTCAGCGCTTTCGAATCTGGGTATCTACGCCTCCGGACAAGCCTACGAAATGCTCCTGCTGCGCATGCGCGCCCACCACCTTCCGGAAGTTCGTGAGTACGCCGAGTTAATGATTACTGAGCTTCGCAAGGTGATTCCCTCCTTCTTGCGCCGCCTCGACGTAGTAGAACGAGGGGTGGCGTGGTCGAACTACCTTCGCGACACCAGTGATCAGACGCAAGCCCTCGTGGCCTCCTGGTGGCCCAAGACATCGGCGGAACCCGAAGAATCAGTTCGCTTGGTCGACTTCGACCCCGATGGAGAAACCAAGGTGCTCGAAGCCATCGTGTTCGCATCGAGCACGGTTTCGAGCGAAGAAGCGCGGCTGCGTGTTGCCGCGCTCGACCCTACGCAGCGTACCGCCCTCCTACAGGCCTACGTGGGGGAGCGGGGCAATAGGCGCCATCGGCCCAGTCGGGCCTTTGAGCGTACCGATTACCGCTTCGAGATGGTCACCGACTACGGCGCCTTTCGAGATCTGCAGCGCCACCGCCTCCTCACTATCGAGTGGCAGGATCTCAACGCGGACTTAGGCTACGACGTGCCCGAGGTCGTTCGAGAGGCGGGGCTCGCCGAGCAATTCGAAGCCTCACTCGAACGCTCGGCGGCGCTCTACCACGACCTGCTGGAAGAATTTCCCGAGCAAGCCCAGTACGCCGTGGCCCTGGCCTTTCGCATTCGTTACGTGATGCAGATGAACGCCCGTGAGGCCATGCATCTCATCGAGTTGCGCTCTGGTCCACAGGGCCACCCGTCGTATCGTCGCGTGGCTCACGAGATGGCCCGACTCATCCGAGACGAAGCGGGGCACGTCGGCATCGCTGACGCCATGAACTACGTTGACTTCTCCGATACCGATCTGGAGCGACTCGAAGCCGAGCGCACGGCCGAGCGGAATCGTAAGAAATTAAGTAGATAGCACTTATTATCTGCAATATCGCCCACGTGGACGCAAATACCCCCTACAATGCCAGCGCCAACCGAAGGAAGATTTATGAGCCCGAGTGACGAGAACGACGAAGTTTTCGATGAAGTAGAATTAGCAGAAGGATTCGACGAGAAGTTCGTCGCTGACGAGGTCGACGGTGAGGATACTGACCTGGTCGATCTCGAAGACGTGGGCGAAGAAGAAATTTCCCTCGTTGTTGATGACGCCGATCAGCCCATTGTGGTTGTGGCCACTGACGATGACGACGTCATCGACGACGCCGACGTCGAGCTCGCCCTGGACGAAGTTCTCGCTGAGACAATCCGGCGAACGACAACGCCCGAAGATGATGACGATGAGATTGTCGAGAATGATCCCTCGGTTGACGCTCTCGAAACCATTCTCCCGAAGCAAGACGATGAATTCCGCTGCAAGTCCTGCCGACTCTTGAAGAAAGTTAGCCAGTTAGCCGACCCCGTTAACACCCTCTGCCGCGACTGCGTGTGATTCTTTCTGCTTCCGCCCACGCGAATGCTACCTTCGTGGCGCTCACCGAGGCACCAGAAGTGACCTGGCTCAGCGAGGTCGTCGAACTCGCCACTGCGAAGCGTGGGGGAGCAGCCTTGCTCACCACCTTGCTCGATGGCCTCGAGTTGAAGGATGCGGTGGCCACCGCAATCTCCCAAGGCGAACTTTGGGCGCTCAAGGTGAACGATGCCACTATCGGGCTGGCCCTTATTCGAGCCGGCGTGATCAGCGCGCTGTACATCGTCCCAGCGTGGCGTCGCCAAGGGCTCGCCAGTGACTTTGTGACTACTCTTCAGGCCGCGGGCGTTGAGGTTATTGATGGTTTGGCTCTGCCTGGTGACCGAGCAACCAAGTCGCTCTACGAATCCTTGGGCTGGAAGGCACGTCTCCTGACAATGCGCTCTTCCTAAGCGCTCCGCCTGGGTGACGTCGTCTAGGCGTTGCGACGAGGAGGGCGAGGTGTCCGCGCGGGCGCCCGAGTGGGCGGTGGCGGTGGCGGAACCTTCATGCCCAGCAACTTCGCGAACTCGGGGATTGCGCCGGCACTCTTGATCGCCAAGGCTTTAGCGGCTTCGTCGGCCGGAATGCCAAGCGGCTTGATATTGCGGCGAATGCTGGTCTCGACGGAGAGATTGACCAGTTCCACCCATACGGCCACTGCCTGGTCAGCGTGCAAGGCCTCCGACACCAGAGCAGTTACCTTCGCCGCCACGTCCGAGCTGACCCGCGTGGACATGTCGGGAGGACGCGCGATGAGTCGAAGGGCTTCAGCCACGTTGGACGAGGCAATCGCCGCATCGAGCTTCTCGCTCCACTGCGTACGTAATACCTCGAGCTTGGCCGTGAGGGAGGCCTGTAGCTCCTTCAGTTGCCCACGAGCTTCTTCGTCGAGGGTCACGGTTTTCGCGGAGGTCACCACGGCGCGCAAATCGCGAAGTCGGAGTTCCTTGCCGGCGCTCAGAGCGCCCGAGGCACGGTCCTTCCATGTTGCGAGTGACGTCTTGCCGAGCAAGTCTTCGGCAATGCGGTCAATGGTTGCCGGATCGATTGTCGTGCGACCCTGGGCGGTGGCGTTCTTGTTCTGCTCGGCAACGGCGGCGCGAACCGACGGCATACCACCGCGAAACAGTTGCTCCGCCACGGGCAATTGCTCGGGGGAGAGGGTCGCCAGCAAAGCATTGCGGTGAATGGTCGCCATTGGGGGAGCAACGGGTCCAGCGGGACGACGATCGCGCGTGACGGCGGCCGGCCCACGCCCGCTTCCTTCACGACGAGGTCCACGAGGAGCACCGGTGCTTCCTTCAGCTGAGCGTTCCCGTGCGGGGCGTTCGCGTGATGGGCGCTCGGCAGTTACGCCTTCGCCAGTGGCATCGCGACGAGGTCCACGAGCGGGTCGAGCCTTGTCACGTCCACCATCACGGCCGTCGCGTCCGTCGCGTTCGCCGTCTCGGCGTGGGCCGCGGCCCTTGGGGGCGTAGGACACGGTAATTTCGGGGCCCTTGGCCTCCGGAAGAAGAATGGTCAGTCGCTCCTTCTTCGGGTCCAGAGGAGAAGCGGTCTTCGCTGGCAGGACCGAAACCACGTCAATACGTTCCATGAACTGTTCAACGTCAGCACGGTACACCGTGCCCACGACGGGTCCTCCGGGGACCAAGGAGGCTTCCAGGGTTCCCTTTGGTAACTTGGCTCCCGCAGCGCGCCACGTTGCCGTGGCGCCGTTGAGGCTGGTGATTTCGATCTCAATTCGACGAGACATAGGTTTACAATCTAGTCGCTCGAGAACCTAACAAAATTCTTTCCACTGTTTTAGGTTGTTTTTAAGTAGCGAAGCCTACAGTTGTGGCATGACTGAACAAGATAATTACAACGTCGACGCGCAGTCCACTCCAGCGGAAGTCAGCGCGCCGGAAGAAATCCTCCTCGAGGCCAAGTCGGTAAACGTGGGGGAGTACCACGTTGCCCTGGCCCCCACAAAGCCTTCAATCACCAACCCTTGGCTGGGTCGTATCGCCACGATTGTGGTGGCGGCCATCGTGGGTGGCCTGGCCGGACACTACAGCTCTCCGGGATCGCACTCGGTTCTCACCATCTCACAATCCAATGTCAATCCCGCTGCCGCCCAATTATCGGGTGGTTTAAACATCCCCAGTTTGGTTCGCCACGTCGAGAAGTCCATCGTGTCCATCGACGTAAAGGCCAACGGCCAAGAGGATCAGGGAACGGGGATGATTATCACGAGTGACGGTCTCGTCGTCACCAACAACCACGTCATCGCCGCCGCCGCCCACGCAGGGACGATAACGGTGACCCAAACGGGGACGACCAAGGCCTTGCCCGCCACCCTCATTGGAACCAACCCTATTGACGACGTAGCCCTCATTCGCATCGACAATGCCTCAGGTCTACCCGCGGTGACCTTTGGCAACTCCAACAAATTGCAGGTGGGTGATTCCGTGGTGGCCATCGGTAACGCCCTCGGTCTCGCCGCTGGCACGCCCACCGTCACCTCGGGCATTGTCTCGGCACTGGGGCGAACCGTAACCGCCTCAGGATCCACCACCTCAGAAACGCTTAACAACATGATTCAAACGGACGCCGCCATCAACCCTGGAAACTCGGGGGGACCACTCCTCGACGCCCACGGTGACGTCATTGGAATGGATACCGCAGTCGCGGGAACCCTGCCCGACGGTTCCAGCGCACAGAACATTGGATTCGCCATTCCCACGACGACTATCAAAGACTTGCTGGCGCGACTGAAGGCTGGACAGAGTGTTTTGAGTCACGGTGCCTTCATTGGCGTCGAGATCTCCACGCTGACCCCGGCACTTCAAGCTGAGTACGGATTCACCACCTCGACCGGTGTTGTAGTCATGACGGTCATAACGGGCACCGGAGCAGCCAAGGCGGGGGTGAAGCAAGGCGACGTCATTGTTTCAATCAATGGACAAAACGTCGCTGGGGACCCTGACGTGCAGACGATTCTCTCGGCCCTTAGTCCCGGAGACACCGTGCACCTCAAAATTGTCCGCGGAACGCACACCCTGAAACTCTCGGTCGTATTAGGTCGCACACCAAACGGCTATTAAGACGCCAGAAGGAAGCACTGTCGACGAGCCACGAGTTGGCGTTCTAACGCCGATAATGTACGTTATGTAAAGTTAGAGACCGAAGAGGCAGGGTATTGCCGACTAAGTTTTCTAAGCAATGAGCGACCGCACTTCCCTGACGCCACGCCAACTCGGAGTGGCCGTGACGGCAGTTGTCGCTGGCGGTGCCATAGGAACCTTGTTGCGAGCCGTTATTCTTGCTCACACCACACTTTCGACTGCCCAGCCGAATCCGGATTGCGGCTACGTGCTAGGTGTCGCGTCGCACTGCGCAGCTCCACAATGGTGGGACTACGTTCCCTGGTCACTTCTGATCATCAACCTTGTCGGCGTCTACTTCGCTACGTGGCTGCTCAGTGGCCCCCTCAAGCACCACGACCCAGGCAATAGAGAGCGCCTCTTCTTCATAACCGGTGTGTTCGGTGGCTTTACCTCTTACTCGAGCCTCTACGTGGCCTTGGGAACAATGTGGGCTGTCTACCCCTTCGGGGCGCTGCTTGCGGGCGTCTCAGCGCTTCTCAGCGGTGCTTTTGCCGCCTGGTTTGGTCTGAAGAGCCATCGATGAGCCTGCTACTAGTCACCTTGGCGGGGGCCCTCGGTTGCCTCTTTCGATTCCTGATCGAGTACGCCTTTCGTCGCCACCACCCGACAATCCGTCCGTGGGGGACTGTGGTGGCCAACGCTTTGGGATGCTTCATCGCGGCCTACGTCGTCTTTAACTTGTCGCTCACCATTTCTCCGAGATGGCATGACGTTCTAACCACGGGATTTTGTGGGGGACTGACCACCTTCTCGTCGGCCTTCGCGATACCGGCAATTTTGATGAAGGAGCACGCCAAGAAGTACGCCATTGCCCTCGTGACCACCACTCCCCTCGCCTGCGCACTCGCCTACGCGCTGGGCGCGGCACTGCCCCGCTGAGTTAGCGGCGAGGACGAATTTCGTAGTCGATGGCGAGGCCGCCCACGTCTACCCAGCGCTGTCCTCCGTCAACCGCCACCGTGGCGCCATTGACGTAACTGGCGTCGTCACTCAAAAGCCAGGCAATCACCGAAGCCACCTCGCGCGCTTGCGCCGGACGACCGAGAGGGACGAGCTGGGTCACCTCGGTGTAGGCCGCGTCGATGCCTTGCACACCCATGGCTCCGCCGGCCTCGATCATCTCTTCGTCCGCCATCTCCGTGCGCGTCCACCCGGGGTTCACGACGTTGCAACGAATGGGGTGCGGTCCGCGACCCTCTTCGATGGCGAGAACGTTTCCCAGCGCGGCCAATCCGGCCTTCGACACGGCGTAGGCAGCGATTCCCGATGGCGCACGATCGGCCGCCACCGAGGCCACCATCACGATGGAGCCCCCGCGTACTCGCATGAGTGGCAACAACTGCTGGGTCAGATCGAAAGCTCCGGTGAGGTTGGTCAGCATCACGCGGTTCCACGTCTCGAGCGAGGTCTCCCCTACCGTTCCAGGAATCATGATGCCCGCGCAGTGGGCCAAACCCACGAGAACTCCGTCATGGTCATTAAGTTGGCGCGTCAATCGCGCGTTATCCTCAGGGGAAGAAACGTCCCCTACGAAGTAGCGGGCCCCGCAGGAGCGGGCCACCGACGCCAAAGCGTCTTCCCGTCGACCCGTAATCAGCACATCAAAACCTTGCTCAATCAGCAAGGCTGCCGTGGCTGCGCCGATTCCCGAACCACCACCGGTAACGAGCACTAGACCCTTGTTCACTGTTCCCGTCATCATGCTCCCTTTCGCGCTAGTCGTACGACGGCGGGTCGGCGAAAGGCGAAACCCTCAGCGGCCGGCGCCTCGAGCAATTGCCACTCCCCCAGCCTCTCTTCGACTGCGAGCAGCGCACGAGCGCCCTGGAGCCGAGCAAGGTGGAAGCCCAGACAGTGGTGTTCGCCAAAAGAAAAGGTAAGTGCTCGCGTCAAATTGTCTCTTTGCAGTGAGGCGCGATCGGGCTCTGGGAAGACGAGGGGATCGCGATTAGCGCCAACCACCGAAACACCAATGAACTCGGTCGCCTCGATGCTGGCCGCTCCAAGGGTGACGCGCTCTCGAGCCCAACGCTCGACGAAGGCGACCGGCGGGACGAGTCGCTGGGCTTCGGCCACGACGGTGGTGGCGACGCTCGGGTCCCGCCGCAATTGCTCACGAATGGCGGGTTCGTGATGACAGAGAACCACCGCGTTCAGCACCGTCGCACGGATAGTTTCGATAGCGCCAAACATTATGACGCGCAGCTGCGCAATGAACTCGTCGAGACTGACACGATCACCACACTGCCGCCGAGCCGCGGCCACAAAACTCTCGGCATCAGCTTGATCGAGTGACCTCAGCAAAATAGCGTTCAACGCAGCCCTCGCTTCTTCGGCCCGGAGCAGACGACCGGGGTTCTCGTCGTACTGCATGGCGTCAGCGAAGGCTTCGTAGTAGTCGGCGATGTCGCCGGCGTCACCAAGATTGAGTCCCAGCAGCTCAGCGGCCATACCGACCGCGAAGGGTGCGGCGTAGTCGGTATCGAGGTCAATACTCTCGAGCCCCTCGGTTTGGTCGAGCAGCCCTCGAGCGAGACGATCGATGGTGTGGGAAAATCGCTGCGCGATGTCCTTAGGTCGAAAAGGCTCCTCGAAGGGTGCGCGCAGGCGATCGTGCTCGTCCCCATCAGTCGTGAGCATCATCCGTCCAAGGGAGGCTCGCACCATGTTCTGCTGCGAAAGGACGGTGAACTCCGGACGGGGACGCAGGAGCTGACGCGCGAGCTCGTGCGAACTGATGAACCATCCGCCCAATGAGGGAACCCATGAGATTGGTTCAGACTCGCGCAGACGAGCCGTCAGCGACGCCAAATCAGCGGAGCCGAGGTCGTCGAGCGTCAAGTCCGCGCCCAGCGGAAATCGTTCGCGCCGTTCTTCGTCGATTTCCCTCGACAGCCCCGAAGGTGCGAGCAAGAGGTCGTCGTTCACGAACTAGATCTTCTGTGGTCCCTGTTCGCTCGCGGTGAGTCCCGAGAAATCGTCCATTCCGGTCTTGACCGGAAGCGAGAAGCCAGCAATCAAACCCAGCACCAAGACCACGAGGGCCGCGAGCGGCGCACTCAACGTCGGCTCCATCACCTTGTACAGTCCACCGAATATGGCGCCACCTGAGACCAACGACGCCACGATGACGGCCGCCCAAAGTCGACCCTGCGAAGCGTGGTCCTTAAGCCCACGAATGGCGCCGAGCGCGAGTGCCAGGTAGATCACCGTCAGAGCGAAGCCGCCGTAGGTTGACATCCAGCTGAACAAGCATATGTATTCCGGGGTTTGGGGCAAGGCAGCCGCTGAGGACTTTAGGGCCAGATAAATGGTGACGAGGAAGGCCACGTACATCACGATATTGCCGCCAAGCGGCGTGCCGCGGCGAGAAATCGAAGCGATCGATTTGGGGAGGCGACCATCGCGAGCGAGTGCGAAGAAGCCTCGTGAGGCCGCCACCGCGGTCCCAATGAGCACCGCGATCATGTCAAAGACAACGACGAGCTCAACCAGTCGACGCAGCGCAGTTCCCCCAAATGCGCCCGGACTGGCGAGGACGAAGAGCGGCCCCGATGCGTTGGCCTTTCCAATGGCGCTGAGATCGAAATGGAAACCAGCCACCTGAGCAAAAACGCCAATGACGTAGAACACAATGGCAATACCTACGGACAAAAGGACGGCGCGAGGAATATTGCGCTCGGGTTGGTCGGTCTCTTCGCCCAAGTTGGCCGACGTCTCAAAACCAGTAAAGAGCAGCACGCCGTACAGCATGCCGAAGAGAATGCCCGTCCAGTGCTTGGGTGAACCACTGGGTGAAAAGCCAGAAGCCACGTGGTGCAAACCACCCGACTTGAAAATAACGTAGAGCGAAAACACGAACACCACGGCCACTGAGCACATTGCGAGCACCAGCTGCACGCGAGTGGAGAGGGCGACCCCCAGGTACAGCACCGATCCGACAATGGCCAACAAAATCAGGTCCCAGCCAAGGTAGGGAATCCCGGTCCAGTTAAATTCGCCGGCGACAACGTCGTGAACCGTCCCTCCAATCATCACCAAAATGCCGGCCGACAAGGCCATGATGCCGGTGTAATAGACATAACCAGCCGCCGCCCCCACTTTGGGACCGAAGCCGTCACTCACGTAGGAATAGAGCGATCCGGCGGCCTGGATTCGACGCGTGTACTCGGCCACGATCCATCCGATGCCAATAATGCCGATGCCGGCGAGCACCACCGACAGGGCCGCACCGGTACCCGCGCCGTTACCAGTCGCCGATGTAATGCCCACAATGAGCGGCACCAGAAAGGCTACTGAGAACACCGGGCCCATGAAGCCGACCGATTGTGCGATGGCGTCGAGCAAACGCAACTTATGTGCGCCACCCAATTGTTTTGGACTACTGCTCATACGTACTTCCCCCCACTACGTGTTGTGCCCTAGGGCTTTGCTCAACCGTATGGTCTCAAACGATTATTGTCAAGCACCTCAGACAAAGTCGCTAGGGCCGCGACAACGCGCCGACAGATCTCGGGCACTTCATTGGCGTCATCGGTATACATCGAGGGCTTGAAGCAGAAGGTGGTGTATCCCGACGCCACTTGATCGGCCAGCGCCGCGATAGCGTCGTCCAGGCTGGCCAGCGTGTCGGGTGAGTCAAAATGACCCCGCAATCCCCCGACCATCACTATCTCGTCCATGGAGCGGCCCGCGTCGGTCATGGCGGATTTCAAAACGTCGAGTTCATCGGCCAGCGGCTGTCCGAGGGGATTAAAACCACTCCCGTAGGCAACTAAGCGGCGAACGACCGCTCCGTGCAGCGACGAACCACCAAACCAGAGTTCGGGTCCACCCTCTCGATAAGGGCGTGGACTGCACCACACGGGATCGATAGAAAAATACTCCCCATGAAACTCCATCGGGGCGTCACGCCACGCCCGCTGCCAGATTTGGAGTTGCTCATCCATGATGGCGCCACGCTTATTGAAGGGAACACCCACGGCGGCGAACTCTTCTTCGTGCCAACTCACGGTCGGAAGTACCACCAGTCGACCGTGACTCAACTGATCGAGCGTGGCCAGATCCTTAGCGCTGACCAGAGGGTTGCGCAGTGGGGCGATGAGGGCCCCCACGACCAGTCGAAGTCGTTGCGTGCGGCTGGCGATGGCCGCCAGCACCATGTAGGGACTGGGCCAGGGTGAGTCGGGATCTTGGTTACCCGGGTAGGCGTAGTCACGGAGATTGAAAGGTAGACCCTCGCTGCCCGAGGACGGACCGAGGACAACGTGATCACTCATCATTACACCGTCGACGCCGGCAGCTTCCGCCGCGACAGCCAATTCAACCAGGTCCGCCACCGTAGGTGTCGGCTGGAGCGTCCAATTCTCGGACAGAACCATGAGCGCCCGTAGGGGTCGCGGGGCGCTCACGCTGGCGAAATGCTGGATGCGAAAAGTGACGCCTCGCGCACCAACCAGTGAAAGGTGGGGTCCGGTCCACCTAAGAGTTCCGGATGCCACTGCACCGCGAGGACCGGTGAACCAGGAATGACGAAGGCTTCAAGAACGCCATCGGGCGCGGATGCTTCAGCCACCAAGCCCTGAGCTAGTACACCAATCACCTGGTGATGCAGCGAATTCACCGCGGCTTCTTCGCCAATGAGCGACGCAATAAGCGATCCCGAGAGACAGGACACTTGGTGAGTGGCGCTTCGACCATCCACGTCCCACTGAGGATGACCCGAGCCCTCGTCGAGTTCCACGTGCTGAATCAAGGTTCCACCTTCGGCCACGTTGATCAATTGAAAGCCTCGGCATATCCCCAAAATAGGAAGCTTGCGCTGACGCGCTTGGGCGTAGAGGGCGAACTCCCACGCGTCTCTCTCGACTTCGACGCTCCCGAGCTTGGGGTCGGGCTGCGCGCCGTAGTGACTGGGGTCGAGGTCGGCGCCTCCGGTGAGAATTAGCCCGTCCAATCGACTGATGATGTCGGCCACGTCCGCGTCGCGACTCAACTCGACTGGCAGTCCCCCGGCGGCGGCAACTGATGATCCGTAGTCACTGATGTGCAGGTCAAAAGTCAAGCCGTCCATGGCTGGTGGCATGGCGTCACCCAAGGTCGCCATCGGCCAACGGCGACCGGAAATACCTATCAGCGGACGAGTCATACTCTTTAAGTTAAGCACCCGAAGCCTTGACGTGCTAATAATCGTTTGGGAACAAACATTCAACGAGGCGACCATGACCGATTTCTCAGACATCATCACGTCACACGACACCTACGTCAAGAACGTGCCGCACGACGTCTTTCGCGACTTGCGGGCGAACCAGCCGGTGGCCTGGACGACCGAAACTGAAGGTCGGGGCTTTTGGAGCTTGACGAAGTACGACGACATCCTCTTCGCCTCGCGGCACAGCGAAGTGTTCTCCAGTCGAATGGGCATCCGAATGGAAGACATGGATGCCGAGGAGACCGAAGCGCGTCGCACGATGATGGAAATGGATTCGTCCGAGCACACCAAGTTGCGCCGCATTGTGGCGCGCCCCTTCACTCCTCGCGCGGTTGCCAGTTACGAGGAAGCCGTTCGCGACCTCGCTCGCGACGTCCTCCTTTCACTCGACGGGGAAAGCGAATTCGACTTCGTCAAACTCATCGCTCGCGAGCTGCCCATGCGCATGCTCGGACGCCTCTTGGGGCTGCCCGACGACGATCTCGACTGGCTCGTCTCGCGTGGCGACGCCCTCATTGGCAACTCGGACCCCGATTTCACCGACTACGTGGTGGATCAGACGGACACCAGCGAATACCGGCTACTCCCCTTCCGCAGTCCGGTCGCCATCGAACTCTTCGAATACGCGCAGATCGCCCTCGACCAACGTCGTCTCTCCCCCACTCCCGACGTCCTCAGTGCGCTCCTCGAACCCAACGCCGAGGGGGAAACGCTCGATGACCTCACCTTAAAGAATTTCTTCGCGCTGATGGTGGCGGCCGGCAACGACACCACCCGATACACCATGGCCGCTGGCGCCCGCGTCTTCGCCGAAGTACCTGGACTCTTCAGTTCTCTCCCCGCCATGGATGCTCCGGCGATGAAGTCGCTGGTCGACGAAGTTCTGCGATGGTCCTCAACGACCATGCACTTCCGGCGCACCGCGGTTGAGGACATTGAACTTCGCGGTCAGCACATTGCGAAAGGTGACAAGGTGGTTCTCTGGTACATCTCAGGCAATTTCGATGAGGAGCACTTCGCCGACCCCTACACCTTCAACGCTCAACGCTCACCCAATGACCACATCAGCTTCGGTTTGCACAGTGCGCACCTCTGCCTCGGAGCACACCTCGCCCGCCTCGAACTCCGAGTGATGTTCGAGGAGATGGCCAAAGTGTGGTCGTCCATTGAGCTCACCAAGGAGCCTGAACGATTCCGATCCAACTTCATCAGCGGCATGAAAACCATGCCGGTACGCGTCACCTGGCGCTAGAGAAAGTCGAAATACTCGCGCATTTCCCAGTCGGTCACGGCACTGGTAAAGCGATCCCATTCCGAACGCTTCACCGCGAGGTGCTGAGAGACCAACATGGCTCCCAGCGCGTTAACGAGCGCCTCGTCAGCTTCGAGATCGTCGAGCGCCGCACCGAGGTTGGGCGCGACGCCGACCGTCGCCTCAATAGTGTCAAGACCATTGCCTTTTTCGGCCGGACCGAGAATAAGTCCGTCGACCACGCCTAATCGAGCCGCTTGCAACACGGCGGCCATCGAGGTGTGGATTACCGCGGCCCCGTCACTCAAGCGGTGCTCGAGCCGAGCGCCATTGCCTCGTTCCGGTGGGATGCGAACGGTAGCGCCACGGTGATCGTGGCCCCAGTTTTTCCAGTAGCCCGACAGTGACGCCGGGCGCAGGCGCTTGTACGCGTTCACGGTTGGTGCACAAATCCCCGCCAATCCCTGGTGGTGTTCGAGGAGACCGGCAACCATTTGCCTCGCCAAGGCCGAGATGCCGTCCTCGGCACTCTCGTCATTAATCACGTTCCTTCCTGCGCGGTCGCGCAAGGACATGTTGAAGTGCAGCCCCGATCCACCACGGTCACCAAGTGGCTTGCCCATGAAGGTCATCTTGAGTCCCATACGGTGGGCCACTTCGCGCGCGAGCACCTTGAAGAGGAAGCCCTCATCCGCCGCGGTGAGGGCGTCGGCGTAACGAAGAGTGAACTCGAACTGTGGGGTGTCGTACTCGGAGTTAACCGATTCGAGGGGAATGTTGGCCATTGTGCAGGCCTCCCAAATGGCGTCAATGAGTCCGTGCGGATCAACGGCTGGACCCGTGCCGTAGACGTAGGCACCGGGAGTGTCCATGGGCTTCCAGCCCCCCGCCCCGTCACTCTCGTAGACGAATGCTTCGAATTCGAGACCGACGTAGGGCGAATACCCCAAGGCCTCCCAGTCGGCGATCGCTCGCCGCAGGGCTCCTCGGGGACTCACACCCAGCGCTCCCGTTTCGTCGGTGAGGTCGGCCACCACCACGCGGGTACCCTCCTCCCAGCTGGGACGAAGAGCCGACATCTCGTAGGTCGCTCCAAAGTCGGGCAGACCCTCATTCCATCGTGAACCAGGGGTCTCGGGAGTCATGGAACGGTCGTAGGCGAGCGCCCAGGTACCACTACAGTGACGAACGCCGTTCGCCGCGAGGGACGCGGGCACGTACTTTCCGCGGGCCAGCCCCAGGTGATCAGGCCACAACACTCGTAGTCGCTTAAATTCTTCCGTCATCGCTGCCCCCTCTTGGCCTCGCAACATATTTTCACGCTTCGCGCCACCACAGTGGCCACCGATGTGAGATTATCATTTAGGTACAAACGATTTAGGAGCCTCGTGGAGTTTCGTCGAATCTTGCTGGAGGGTTACCCCCTTGACGTTCTCGTCGAAGGCGACAGCCTCGTCGCGCGTGACGGCCGACGGGTCGAGGCGGCCACCGCGGTACATCTCGCTCCCGTTTCGCCCAGCAAAATAATTTGTTGCCACCTCAACCACATTTCGCGGGTACGCGAATTTGGTACCGAACTTCCGCCTGCGCCGACCTATTTCCAAAAGCCCGTTTCCGCCCTGAACGCCCACGGCGCCGCCGTTGTTCGACCCTCTAATTGCCACTGGTTGAATTACGAGGGTGAGGTGGCCATCGTTATTGGTCGCACCGCCCGCAACATCTCCTACGCCGACGCCCCTCACTTCATCGCCGGCTACAGCGTGGCCAATGATTACGGATTACACGATTTTCGTGACACCGACGCCGGATCCATGCTGCGGGTCAAGGGGGCCGACACCCTCTGCCCAGTAGGGCCAGGCCTCGTCACGGACTGGGACTTCCGTAACAAGGGCATGCGAACCTCCGTAAACGGTGTCGTGAAACAAGATGGCTCTACCGACGAGATGGCCTGGGATATGCACTACCTCGTCGCGGACATCGCCCGCCTCATCACCTTGGTGCCCGGTGACATCATTCTCTCGGGCACGCCGGCCGTATCGCGACCTGTGGTGCCCGGTGACGTCGTGACGGTTGAGGTCGAGGGTCTAGGGGCACTCACCAACACCATCGTTGAGGGCCCCACCCCGGTTTCCAGTGAGGTCGGCGCTCAGCCCACCGAAACCGAAGAGGTGCTCTCGACCGCACTGGGCGCCGAGTGGGAGTTTCGCGGACAGCGCCGCCCCCACGCGACGCCTCGGGATGTTCTGCCCTTTCCCGAAATCCACCCGCGGTTTCGCTCGTGATCCGCGTTGACGTTGACGGTGTTTCGGTAGCGACGGGACACTACATCGGGGGCGAACGAGTCGATTCTCCCGACACCTTTGAAGTTCGTTCGCCTCTGGACTGGAATTGGTGTCTCGCCAAGGTGTCACGGGGCGGCGCCCACGAGGCGCGACTCGCTATCGATGCGGCGGTGGCCGCATTTCCCGATTGGGCGGCCTTGGGGGTCGAGGGGCGTGGTGTCTACCTCGATCGGCTCGCTGATCTCATTGACGCCAACATCGAAACTATTGCCCACGTCGAATGCCTTGATATGGCCATGCTCGAAGAGAGCCTGCGCTTGCGGGTGATCGCTCGGGGTGCTCGAAACTTTCGCGCCTACGCCCAACTCGCTCGAGAATACGTTTCGCGCGAGTGGGAATCGAACGGCACGCGAAACGCCGTCACCCGCATGCCCGCCGGAGCGACGGTGGTCATCACCCCGTGGAACGCTCCCTTCATGCTCTCCACGTGGAAGTGCGCGCCCGCCCTCGCCGCTGGCAACACCGTGATTTTGAAGCCAGCGGAATGGTCACCGCTGAGTTGCTCGCTGCTCATGGATCTCGTGTCCCAGGCGGGTTTACCGCCGGGCGTCTTCAACGTCGTGCAAGGACTCGGCGAGGAAGTCGGGGCCGCGTTGACCAATGATCCTCGAGTGCGGCGCATCTCATTCACGGGTTCACCCGAGACCGGACGCATTATCGGCCAAGCGGCCGCTCGCAACCTCGTGCCCTTTACGGCGGAGCTCGGTGGCAAGGGCCCCTTCATTGTCTTTGGGGACGCCGACATTGAGGCCGCGGCCGTCAAAGCGGCGGTCATGTTCGACGACGGCGGGCAGGTCTGCCTCGCCGGCACTCGCCTTCTGGTTCAAGACACGGTGTACGACAGTTTTGTCGAACGCCTTCGTCACTACGCCGCCCAGCACGTCGCCGGGGATAGTCGGGAAGCCTCCACGACCCTGTCGCCGCTCATTCACCCTGAGCACCTCGAACGAGTTGATGGGTTTGTTCAACGTGCCGTTGCGGGAGGCGACCACATTCTCTTCGGCGGTCAGCGTTCCGTGACTGGTCTGTGGTTCGAACCCACGGTCATTGTCCCGGCGTCAAACCAGAGCGAGGTCGTCCAGCACGAAATTTTTGGACCAGTGCTCACCCTGCAGCGATTCCGCGACGACGACGAAGCGGTGACGCTGGCCAATTCCACTCCCTACGGACTGTCGGCAATCGTGTACACCTCCAGTGACGAGCGCGCCCAGCGCGTCGGCGAACAACTGCGAGCGGGCACCGTTTGGGTGAACTGCTTTCTCGTTCGCGACCTCACTGCCCCCTTCGGTGGTTTCGGCATTAGCGGCGTGGGTCGCGAAGGTGGCGACTACGCCCTTGATTTCTATTCGGACTTGAAGATGCTGCAAGTGAAGGAGGGCACCACTCATGGGTGAAATTGTCGGAGCGGGCCTACTAGCCCACGTCCCCACCATCGTTCTACCCGACCACATCCGTCGGGAACTCAACAACGGACGCGAATCCACGCTCTTCAGCGGACTGCAACAGTTGCGGCGTGAGGTCTTTGACCTCATCCAACCCGACCTGGTGCTGGTGTTTGACTCCCACTGGTTCACCACCGTGGAGTTCGTCATCTCCAGTGCGGATCGACGAAGTGGCTTCTTCACCTCCGAAGAGCTGCCACGGGGGATGTCGTCGGTTCCCTACGACCTCGCCGGGCATCGCGCTTTTGCCGAATTGGTCGGCGAGATTGCCCTTGAGATGCCCGAGTGCTGGATAACTCCTATCGATAACCCCCACCTGCCGCCCACCTATGCGACCTTGAACCTCGCCCCCTTCCTACAGCGCGGCCCCGAAGCCTGGCTGTCGATGTCCACCTGCCAGACTGCCCAGACGGTGGACTTCGCGGTCGTTGGTCGAGTGGTGGCCGAAGCCGTTCGACGCAGCGACCTGCGGGTGGCCCTGATCGCCTCGGGGGCGCTGAGTCACACCTTCCATTCGCTTCGCACCTTGCGCCAGCACGAAGCGGCGGGCGAAGAGCACATCTTTTCTGACGCAGCGCGCGAATGGGACCATCGCGTTATCAAGGCTCTCGAAGCCGGTAATCACGCTCAGGTGATCACGGAAATGGAGCAGTTCATGGCGGTGCGTCCCGAAGGACACTTCGCGCATTACCAAATGATGGTTAACGCTATTGGTGGCGTCGACTGCACGGCCCCCGGTCGGGCGTACTCTGATTACGAGAACGCCATTGGTACCGGGCAAATTCACCTCTGGTTCGACAAGCCCGCGCAGGGATGGAGCGCTTCATGAATGAAGTAGTTGGAGTACCCTTTCCCCGCACGGCGTCCGGTCAGGCTTCGCTGCTACCCGCACTCCCGTGGCACTACAGCGGCGATTTGCTCACGGTGGAGTACCGGACGAATCCGGACAACATTCGCAAGCTGCTTCCACCGGATGTGGAGCTCGCGAACGACGACGAGGATCCCGGTGCCGTGGCGTTCATCTGGGCCGACTGGCAGAGTTGCGGGGCGACGTTCGACGAAATCCTTGACCCGGTTCGTGGTCAGTACAAGGAAGCCTTCGTCGTGGTTCGCTGTCGCTACCAGGGTCAACTCTTCAGCCGTTGCGTGTTCATCTGGGTCGACAAGGACTTCGCCCTGGTGCGTGGCTACATCCAGGGCTACCCGAAGAAATTTGGCTCCATTCACCAGACTCGACCAGTGACGGTGGGGCGAGCGGGACCTCGGCTCGAGGCGGGCGGCAGCTTCGGTATGACCCTGGCGGCGGCTGACCGTCGCTTGGCCAACGCCACCGTCACCCTCGAAGGGCCCGCCACGAGTAATGGTTTCGTCAATGGGCACCCCATGTTGCACCACCGCTGGTTCCCTTCCATCGAGCTCGACGGCAGTGATTCCCTCAGTGAGGTCGTGACCATGTCGGGGATCAACGTGGAGCTCGGTCCCGTCTACGGCGGCCGCGCGACACTCGAACTCTTTGACGCCCCCACCGAGGAATTGACGCTGCTGGCCCCCGAAGAGATACTCGGTGGCTATTTCCGCAGCGTGGGAACCACCTTCGCTGGAGGACGGACCCTTCGCTCGTCATGAGCCGGCGCATATCTTCCGCCTCGCACGAAGAAGTGCTGGCCGCCGAACGCGACATTCGCTCTCGCTTGGATGGCGAGCCCTTTGATTTCGAGGCCATGAGTGCCGTTTCGAATGTCTACCGGGCCGGCACGGCCGTACGAAACCATATGGAGCGCACCGTTCTCGCCGAATACGACCTCTCGTGGGTGGCCTTCACCGTGCTCTGGGTGCTGTGGATCTGGGGGAAACAAGAGACGGCACACGTCGCTCAAGAGGCCGGCGTGACCAAGGGAACGCTCACCGGCGTCATAAAGACCTTGCTCAATCAGAAACTGATCAAACGACTTCCCCACGCCGACGACCGCCGACGGGTCTCGCTCGCTCTCACGACCACGGGCGAGTCACTCATCTGCAAACTCTTTCCCGCCTTCAACCAGCACGAGACCTTGGCGGTAGCCGGCCTCAGCCCCATCGAGCAACGAGAACTGGCGAGACTCTTACGCAAGGTGACCAATCACTTGGCCGGAGCGGCGGACTAAGGCCCCGCCAAGCGTCCTAGCGCTGAGCGGCGTCTTCGGTAGAAATCAAGTTCCGCGCCGCCCGGGCTTCGTCCACTCGAGAAACTGGTGTCGTCTGGGGGGCGATGTGCAGCCGGTCCGGATCGCTCGACGCCAAGGACACAATCTTCTCGATGGAGACAGCCAGGGCCTCGAGCGTCTGCAGACTTTCGGTCTCGGTGGGCTCGAACATCAAGGCTTCATCCACGATGAGCGGGAAATAGACCGTTGGCGAGTGAAAGCCTTCTTCGAGCAGGGCCTTGGCGACGTCCAAACCTCGCACGCCCGTGTCCGCCTTTAGCTGGGTCGCCGTCAACACCACTTCGTGCATGCACGGACGGTCGTAGGCGGCGGGCAGCGTGTCCCGCAGACGCCGACGCAACCAGTTCGCGTTCAATACGGCGTGTTGAGCGACGCGCGTCAGCCCGTCACCACCGTGCACGTTGATATACGCGAGGGCTCGTGCCAACACCAGGGAGTTGCCGTGCCAGCCGTGCACGCGACCTATCGACTTGGGCGGCGTCACCCATTCGAAACTGCCGTCGGCGGCCCGAGCGGCCTTGGGGCCGGGCAAGAAGTCCACCAAGCGCGCCGACACCGCAACGGGTCCGGCGCCGGGGCCACCACCACCGTGAGGGGTGGCGAAGGTCTTGTGAAGGTTCATGTGCACGACGTCAAAACCCATGTCGCCGGGTCGCACCGCACCCAAAATGGCGTTCAGGTTCGCTCCGTCGTAGTACAAGAGACCACCCACGGAGTGAATCGCGGCGGCGATCTCCACGATCTCTTCCTCGAAGAGTCCCACCGTGTTCGGATTGGTCAGCATGATGCCCGCCACGTCGGGTCCGAGCGCGGCGCGTACCGCGTCGAGGTCGACGAGACCGCGATCGTTGGAAGGAATGGTCGTCACCTCGTAGCCACCCAAGGTCACCGAAGCCGGGTTCGTCCCGTGCGCAGAGTCGGGGATAAGAATGCGCTTTCGCGGGTCGCCGTTGGCGCTGTGATACGCGCGCATGAGCAGTAGTCCGGTCAACTCGCCTGCCGCGCCCGCGGAAGGCTGTAGCGTCGCGGCCGCCATGCCGGTCACCTGGCAGAGTTGCGCCTCGAGCATGGTCATCAGCTCCAACCAGCCCTGGCAAAGTGCGGCCGGCACCCCCGGGTGCACCGAGTTCCAGCCGGGGTCGTTGGCGACGGCGTCACAGAACTTGGGGTTGTACTTCATCGTGCACGAGCCCAAGGGGTACGCGCCAAGGTCTACCGAAAACTGCCGGTGCGAGAGCCGTGTGAAGTGTCCCACCAGGTCACGCTCGTTCACCTCGGCGAGGGCCACTGGGGATGCGCTGAGGTGTTCAGCGGGTACCAGGTCAGCTAAGGCCGTGGCCGGGACTCCAGTCGTTCGCAACTGATAGGCCGAACGACCCGACACGGAAAGTTCGAAGATCGTGGGCTCTACCTCATTACCCATGAGGGGAATGGAAGCAGCGCGGCCTCCGGGAAACGCGGTCATGACAACACCTTTCGAAGGGCAGTGGCGTAGCGGTCGAGTTCCTCACGGGTGCGACGCTCGGTCACGGCAATCAACACAATGGACGATGTTGCGCCTTCGACCGAGGGGTCGGTGTCGCCGGCTAAGCCCTTGAGCGAAAGACCGCCCAGAATGCCCTCGTCGGCCAGGGCCGCCAACGCGAGGTCGGCGGGCTTGGCGAGACGCAGGGCGAACTCGCGGAAGAAGGGCTGATCGTGCAGCGCACTCACTCCCGGAATCGCCGTCAACTGATCAAAGAGATAATGCGCCCCCTGGGCGCAACGAGTCGCCACTTCCGCCAGACCCTGCGTACCGAGGTAGCCCAACTGGATCGCGGCGGTGACCGCCATCAAGGTCTGGTTGGAACAAATGTTGGAAGTGGCCTTCTCGCGACGAATGTCCTGCTCGCGAGCGCGCAAGGTCGTCACGAAGGAACGCCTACCGTTGGAGTCCAGCGTCTCACCAACGATTCGACCTGGCAATCGACGGATCTGGGCCTCGCTGCACGCAAAGAGTCCCAGGTAGGGGCCGCCGAAGGACAGCGCCGTTCCGAAGGGTTGTCCTTCACCCACGTAGACGTCCGCGCCCCAGGCGCCCGCCGTTTTCAGCACGCTCGCCGCGACGGGGTCGCCGGCCACGACGAAGAGGGCGCCGGCGTTCACCGCCACCGCCTTGGCCACGGACAAGTCCTCGAGCACGCCCAAGAAATTCGGATAGGCCGAAACAACGCAGGCCGCGTCAGTCGCATCCACGCTCGCCCAATCGGTCACCCCATTGACCAGGGGCACTTCGACGATGTCGTGGCCCGTGCCGAAGGCGAAGGTCTTGACCACCGCGCGCCAGTGGGGGTGCACCCCAGCGGAGATCAACATGCGCTGGCGCCCCGTGGCGCCACCGGCCATGTTCACGGCCTCAACTAGGGAGGTGGCGCCGTCGTAGATGGACGCGTTCGCAATGGGCAGTCCGGCCAGACGCGACACCATCGTTTGGTACTCGAAGACGGCCTGGAGAATGCCCTGCGCGACTTCGGGCTGGTAGGGCGTATAGGCGGTGACGAATTCGGATCGAGAGCCCAAGGCCCGCACGACGGGCGGCACCTCGTGGTCGTACGCTCCCGCTCCCGCGTAACAGGTCAGGGTGGCGAGTTGGCCACGATTGCGGCTGGTGAGCTCGGCAAAGACGGCCGCGACGTCCGGTTCACTCATCCCCGGGGCCATATCGAGCCCCGCGCAAAGTCGCACCGACGCCGGAATGTGAGCGAAGAGCTGATCAATGGAGTCGAGACCAAGAAACTCGAGCATCGCCGAGACTTCCTCGGGAGTGTGGGGTAGGTAATCAGCCACTTACTTCACCTTTCGCACGAAGGGCAGTTCGCATATGGTGACGGGAATTTCCCGACCGCGTAGAACGACTGTGGCGGCGGTTCCCGCCGGATGCCCACCGGTCAAGAGACCCAGACCAATACCTCGTTCGAGCACCGGCGAGTAGTTACCGGAGCACAAAGTGCCGATATTCACACCGTCAACCAACACTTCCCCACCGTCGCGCAGGGGCTGGCGGCCGTCCGCCATGACACCGGTGAGGAGTCGCTCCACTCCACGATCGCGCTCGGCCTCGACCGCCAAGCGCCCACGGAAGGTTTCCTTCTTCCAGCCCAGCACCCAACCCAAGCGAGCCTGCAGGGTGGTCGAGGACAGAGTGAGTTCATGACCGTAGAGGGGTAGAGCCGCCTCGAGGCGAAGGGTGTCGCGGGCCCCGAGTCCCGCCGGTTGAATACCCGCGCCCACCAAGGCGGCGAGCAACTGCTCGGCCTTCTCGTTGGGCACCGCAATTTCGAGACCATCCTCGCCGGTGTAACCGGTGCCGGCCACGCGAACCTCAACCCCGTCGTAGATGAAACGCGTAACGCCAAAGCGCGCCACGTCAGCGAATCGTTGGTCGACCTCGGCGACGCGCTCGCGCGCCATCGGCCCCTGCACCGCGAGCACGCAGCGCTCGGAAGTGACGTCGACGCCGGGCAGCGCCGAGGTAACGCCCGAGGTGTTTGACGCATTGGGCATGACATCAAACTCATTCTCGCCGACCCACCAGACGATGATGTCGTCGACGACGAAACCGTCGTCATTCAGCAGGTGGGTGTACTGCGCTCGTCCAGGCCCAATCTTACTCAAGTCGTTCGTGAGAACCGACTGGAGAAGGTCAAACATTACTGGACCATCACAGCGAACGGTTCCCAAATGGGAGACGTCGAAGACCACCGCGTCGCTACGACAGGCCAGGTGTTCGGCCACCGTTCCCGTTCCGTACTGCAGGGGCATCTCCCAGCCCCCGAAGGGAACTATCTTGGCGCCGAGCGCAACGTGGGCGTCATAAAGGAAGGGGCGGCGGTCGGACATAGAGACCACTTTAGAGCCAGCGGGCCTCGCCGAGGGCGCTGCCCGAGGAGATTATGGCTCCCGGACCCTGGCGTCGCCCTAGGCGTTTACCGCGTCAAGGGTCGTCGCGAGTTCCCGCACCATCGAAGCCATGGGCACGACATTGAAGACGCCCTGGCCACCGCGCAGCAAGTCAACCAAACCTTCCTGATCGGCGAGCACTGAACCATTTTCACCAATGATCAAGCTGCTGGCCGCGAGGTCCGCGCCTAGGTTTTCACGCAGACACTCGACCGCTTGACGGGCGCGGTTGAGCGAGACCCCCGAGTCGAGCAGTGACTTAATGACCTTGACTTCGAGAAGGTCGCTGTAGGCGTAGGCACGCTTGGAACCGCTACCGCTCGCCGGGGTCACCGAAGGGGTCACTAGATCCGTGCGGGCCCAGTAGTCGAGTTGCCTATAGGTCACGCCAGTAATGCGGCACACTGCCGGACCACTAAAACCTTGAGAAACGCTCTTCATTACTGGACCTCCCGACCGGAACGTTCGTTCCGAGGCACCACACCACTGTAGTTACACCAGTGGCGTTTCGGCAAATAAATCTGGACGACCCATAGAGGGTGACGATGCTTCCGCGTGCAGACGCGCCGGTATACGACCGGCCCGATGCGCGGCGTAACCGGCGCGCACCCCGTCTCGGAAAGCCGAGGCCATAAGGACTGGATCAAGGGCGCGGTTGATAGCCGAAGCCGCCAACACCGCATCACAACCCAGTTCCATGGCGAGGGCGGCCTCCGACGCAGTCCCGAGTCCCGCATCGAGAAGGACGGGCACCTGCAGTCGTTCGCAGATCATGGCGATGGCGTGAGGGTTGCTAATCCCCAGTCCCGTCCCAATAGGCGCGCCGAGGGGCATGACCGCCGCGCAACCCGCTTGCTCCAATCGCAGGGCCGCGATGAGATCGTCTGAGGTATAGGCCCACACCTCAAAGCCGCGATTGACCAGGGCTTCGGCGGCCTTTAGGGTCTCGGTGGTGTCGGGCAACAAGGTCTGGTCGTCCCCGATCACCTCGAGTTTGACCGCGTCAGTGCCGAAGGCTTCGCGAGCCAATTCCGCCATTTGAACAGCTTCGGCGGCGCTGTAACAGCCGGCGGTGTTAGGGAGCAGTTGCACCCGCATCTCACTGAGCAGATCGTAGAGCGACCCCTCCCTCGACACCTCCACGCGACGCAGGGCGACGGTAGCGATAGTGGAGGCACTGGCGTCGATGGTCGATCGCAAAAGATCGAAACTTCGAAACCCACCCGTCCCGAGCACGAGGCGAGAAGGTGAGCTAATCGAAGCGACCTGGAAGGTATCGGACACCCTGACAGCGTAGCGAGCGAGGTGACTAACGTTGATACTGTGCAACCCGCCATTGTCCTCTCCATCGCCGGATCCGATTCGGGTGGCGGGGCCGGCATCCAAGCGGACTTGCGCACTTTCGCCGCCCTGGGCGTCCACGGCACCACAGTTTTGAGTGCCGTGACCGCCCAAAATACCCTGGGGGTCACCGGGGTGTCACTGCTGTCTGAAACTATGGTTCGGGCCCAACTCGACGCCGTCTTGCAGGACTTTGATGTCGCTGCCGTCAAGACGGGCATGCTGGCCTCCGCTGAGATAATCGCCGTCGTCGGCGACTACGCCAAGCAGGGACGACTGAAGAACCTGGTGGTTGATCCCGTCATGGTATCGACCTCGAACCACGAACTCCTGGCGGCTGGCGGCGTTGACGCCTACCGCCGAACGCTTCTCCCTCACGCATTGCTCGTCACTCCAAATCTGGGCGAGGCCTGCATCCTGGCCGACGTGGTGAGCGCTGACGTGACCTCCCTCGACGATGTCGCCGCCCTCGGTCGGGCCATACTCAACAGTGGCGTGCGCAACGTTCTGGTTAAAGGTGGCCACTTCGGTGACGACGAGCGAAGCAGCGTTACCGACGTGCTGGTGAGTGCGTCGGGGGTGATCTTTATTGATGGCCCCTTCCACCAAACGACCAACACCCACGGAACTGGTTGCTCCTTGTCGGCCGCGATTGCCACCTTCCTCGCCCAAGGTGACGAACTCGAAGTGGCGGTGCGCCGAGCGAAGGCCTTCGTTTTCACTGCGCTGGTGGGGGCCAGCTCCTGGAGGATTGGCCGGGGTTCTGGACCCATTGATCATCTGGGATGGAATCGATGAGTAGCCCCCGACCCCCCTTAACCACGACAACCAGCATCTGGCCGGCGGCCAGCGTCCTGATAGCGGCGGTTCTGATGCTCGCGGGTTTCATGATTCTCAACGTCGCGACCAATGCCCCTACCGAAACCAGCACGAGCCTGCCCCTGATTGTGGGAGGCCTCCCCGTTCAAGGGGGCCTCTCCGGCGGCGCCCAATTACTGGCGGGCTGTCACCAAGCTGGTAGCCCTCCAAACAATATTCTCGATGGCTTTATGCTCCCCACGCCTTCGCGAGTTGACGGCCCCTTCGCCATGGTGAATCAGGGCGCGGGCGATTACGACTGTCATCGCAGCTTCGTCACCACGACCACAGCGGCTAAGCTCCTCGGCTTCTACGCGGGCCAACTCGCGGCGCGTGGGTGGAGCAACTTTTCCTCCGGCGCGAGCAATGGCATGCCTCAGTTACTCTTTCAAAAAGCGGGTTCGGACACCTTCTACTGGGTGCTGGGCATCACGGTGAACCACAGCGACACCCGAAGTGTCAGCTGGACCTTTCGTATCTACCAGAACTCTGCCTCGGTCTAAGGGACAGCATCAAAGCGGGTTCGCGTGATGTGCGACCACAGCCAGAAGTTCATGGGGTAAATCACGTAACCGGAACGCGAATTTGCGGCGGTCGCAATGATGACGGCCGAAATCAAGGCCAAGAGACCCAGCATGGTCGACAGATCGATGGGCCAGCGAGGGCGAATATGGCGAGTCAGCACGAAGCCCAGCACCAGCAGCGTGAGAGGGGTAAGTACCTTGCCCAGTGGCGCCCAGAGCATGGTCAAAAGGTGACCGGGCAGGTCCGAAGCGGCCGGCGAGGGAACGTGGGCTAGTCCCAGTGGAAAGTCAATCACGTTGGCGACAAAGACCCGCGGACCCAGAAGAACGAAGGGCACTACCGAGACCACGACCACGCTGGCCGTTATCAGGACAAAGCGCCCCCAACGCCATCGACCCTGCGCGTCCCGAGATACCGCCAGGGCGCCGAGGGCCATTGGCCAGGCCGTCAATTTCATGGCGGCCGCGATGCCAATGGACAGGGCTGCCGCACTGACGCGGCGCCGACGAACAAAGGCCACGCCCAGTAAGAGCAGGGCCAAGATGGGTAGATCGTCACCACCGGTGGCCAAAAAGAGCGCCCCCGTCGGCAGGGCCAACATCAATTGCGTAACCCGAAGCACGTGACGACGAGTCGGCCGGAGCAACCACAGGGCCCAGCCCACGAGTAAGGCCGTCACCAGGGACATAATCACTCGCGCGTCAGTAAAACCCGTGCGGTGATGGTCCAGCGCCGCGGGGGCGCCAAAGACACTCATGAGGGGGAAATACGGGTAGAAGGATTCGTAGGCGGGGACGCCGCCTTGTTCGTTGACGAGGTGTCCGTTGGCCCAAAATGATTGGTAGGGGTCGTGGCCGTGATAGAGGAAATTTGCTCCCCGTTCAATTACCATCACCTCGGGCTGAGCGAAGTTATTGGCCGGCTGCTCGCTACGCCACGATGACAAGGTGGCGAGGGGAACAATAAGTGCCCCCACCACCACTAGTAATACGAGGGCGAGGCGAATTGATTGAAGATCCGCCCACGAACGATGCGAAGCCCACCAGGCCCACAGTGCCGCGATCGCGTAAGGAGCGGCGGCCATCGCCCCCCAATGGGATTCGGCAATGGTCGCCGAGACCACGTAGGTCGAGGCCGCGAAGATGGCGGAGAGGCCGTAGAGGAGAGCGTCTCCGCGTAAGTCGCTGCGACTTCCCCACCAGCCGTCAAGTGAGACGAGGACTCCTCGAGCACGCTCGCCAAGGGCCGACAGCACGAGCGGCGATGTCGCCGCGGAGCGCGGCTGGCTGAAGGTCACTCCCCCAGCCTAAAACGAAATACCACCGCGACGCGACCAAACCACCCCCCCAGGGGCCCGGTCGCGTCGCGGTAGCGACTTACTCGTCGGCGACGATACTGCCGATACGCTCACCCAGCAGAGGGTCGCGGCCCACGATGACGAAGGCGTAGACCGCAGCTGCCACTACGTAGATCAACGCAGCGTAGGGGAACCAGTTGTACGGAGTGGGCTGTCCGGGCTTGACCAAGTAGTACATCGGCACCAAAATGGCGACAATACCCAAGCTCGGCAAGAGCACGTGCTTGACGGCATTGAACATCTCGGGGTGGAACTTCTTGATGTAAAAGGGCAGGGCCAAGTTCGCGAGCAAGTACACCAAGAGCACCAAAATCGTGCCGAAGGTGGACACTTCGAAGAAGAAGTTGGTGGGTGACATCGAACCCGACGTGGCGTGACCACCGGCGATGTGACCAATGCCCCAGAAAGTGATTATGCCCAAACCAATGGCCAAGAACACCATCATGGCGTTGACCGGCGTCTTGCGCTTGGCGTTCACTGCACCCATGAACTTGGGCAAGAGCCCTTCGCGTCCGGCGTTGAAGATAAGGCGGGCCTGGGAGTTAGTGCCCGAAATCAGCGAACCAATAGTTGAGGTGAATCCCGCTAGGAAGGCCAAGAACACGCCGCCCGCCAACACACCATGCGCCACCGACAAGAAGGGAATCTCCGAGCCCGTCACGGTGGCGACGGAGTCCTGCGAGCCAACGATGGTCGAATAGGCAAAGAGCAAGTAGGCAAAGGCCATGATGCCGATGGACGCGAAGACGGCCTTGGGGACGTTCTCACGAGGGTTGTCCGTCTCCTCAGCGAGAGCCGCCGAGTTCTCCCAGCCAATGAAGAGGTAAATAGCCAGGGGAAAGCCTGCCGCCAGACCCTTGAGACCACCGCTGATGTAACTGGGGGTGAAGGGCTTCAAGTTGATGTACTGGTGGTACTTAATGAGGGTCACCAGAGAAACGAGGATCATGACGCCAATTTCGAAGGCGAAGAACAGTCCGGCCAAACGGGTTGAAATCTTGATACCTCGAATGAGCATGAACGCCGAGAACGCCACGAACAGCACCGTCCAGACAATCCATGGCACATTCTCGAGACCCTTAACCTTGTAATACTGAAGGCCAATCTGGAAAAAGCCACCCGAAATGGCAATGACCGACGCCATGGCGGCGATGTAACCCGCACCAGTCATCAGGGCCGTCGTCACTCCGGTGCGAGCACCGAAGGTCTTGCCCACGAAGGTGATGAACCCTCCGGTGGAAGGAATGACTTTCGTGAACTCCGATACCGTGTTGCCAAGAAAGGCAATAGCGATAACCGCCGCGACAATGGTCAGTGGCGAGGCTAATCCGGCGGTATAGACCAGGAAGCCAAATCCAAAAAAGAAACTCATCGCTGGTGCGATGTTGGCCATGGTGGACGCCGCTATGTCGACGATACCCAAGGCTCCTTGGTGGAGACGGTGATGGGTGTGGCCGCTGGCGATACCGTTTTCAGTCATATGCTTCCTCTTCTATCCGGGCCCCCTTGGACCTCTGTGAAAAAACTTAATCGAAAAAGGGTCTCACACGGTATCTTTCGCGCAATTTTTGGAAAACTAGCCCGCCTGAAAGGCACTGACCACCACTCGACCGGCGTTACAGGGGGCGGCGGGGTACTTGAGGGTGACGGGTGAGGCCGACTGTCCCGTGGCAAACTGCACATTGATGGTCTGGACACTGGGGCAAGCACCCGCGCTAGAGACGTCGCTGTAGCTATAGCGGAACGAAATCGACGCCCCCGACTGAACGGTCAGCGCGTGTGGTTTGTTGTTGTCCGACGCCGTAGGAAAAACCGGGGCCGACGGCGACACGTCCACGATGGAGGAGGCAACCAGCGATCCTGAGGTCCCCTGCAGCGTTAAGAGCGGGTAGCCGTCCACCGAGCAGGAGCCGGGAGTCTGTTTGGTCATGGTCACGCCGTCGTAGACGGTTCCGGCGCCACCGGCTCCCCCATCGTCGACGCTCGTGAAGTCGCTACCGGTGCAGGGCGTCACCACGGTCGACGTGGTCGAGGTGGTGGAAGTGGTCGAGGTCGTGGTACTTGAGGTCGTCACCACCGACGAGCGATGAATGGCGTGTCGCCCCGCCGTGACGAGAACCACGAAAGCCGCGAATAGTAGGAGTGACTTGAAGCCACGACTCACTGGTCGAAGTCCTCCGGACGAACCGTGTCGAGAAAATCGCGCAATTCGGCGAGTAGGGAGTCCTCGTCGGGATCCTCGTCGTCCTCGTCTTCACGAACGTAGACCTGACCTTCGGCCTCCATCAGGTCGTCCGCGACGAGGATGGGAGCCTTGACGCGAAGTGCGAGCGCCACGGCGTCAGAGGGTCGCGCGCTCACCACTATTTCGCGCTCCCCCGCGATGAGTCGCAACGAGGCGTAGAAGGTGTTGTCGACAAGTTCAATGATCTCCACCGCGAACACTTTCGCGCCCAGCGCAGTGATGACGTTTCCGAGTAAATCGTGCGACATGGGTCGAGGGGCCACGACTTCCTGCAGGGCATAGGCGATGGCCGTGGCTTCGGGCGCCCCAATGAAGATGGGCAGGACCCGGTTCCCCCCCACTTCCTCCAGTAGCAACAAGGGCGTGGACGATCCAACATCCACGCGAACTGCTCGAAGGATTACTTCCACCATGACCACAGGTTAGACCCCCGAGGCAAAGCAGTGAACGCTAGTTGGAGAAGAACTCGTCGAGTTCGCGACTCAAGAGGGCCTCACGCAGGGCACTGATCTCTCCCAGAGTGGCTCGAACGGCGGCGCGGGTTTCGTTCACATTTCGCCCAGTCGCTCGGAGGGCCGCCGTGGCATCTTGGCTGATACCAACCTCACGCTCCACCACTCGGCGGAGGCCTCCCAAAAGGCGAATGTCCACTCCATTGCGCAACAAAGCGTCGCCGGCTTGAGCCACGGCGAGGTCGCTGGAGCGAAGGAACTGTTCGCGGCCCCGAACCCCGGGTGTAAGGAGGCCCTGCGCAATTAGCTGGCGGAGGTGCTCGGCACTAACGCCCGATCGAATCTGAAATTCCTCAACCGCCATGCTTGCGGGGAGATCCTCCAGCCGGCCGACTGGACTGAGGGCGATGACCGAGTCATCATTCTCCGCAGGCACTGCCCGCAGCATGGGTACGACGTTCGTCGGCGGAACCGCCAGGGAAACGCCACGTTGAGCCGCCACTTTCGCAGCCTGCTTCGAGGGTGCCTTCGTTGGCAGGGTGTCGGCGAGGAGGCCTTGTTCAATCAGGCGCAGCCGGATAATCCGCAGCAGGACGAACTCTTCATCCGCCAAGCGAATTGCCTCGCGAAGGCAGGCGATGTCACGCTCGGAGTACAGGCGATAGCCCTTCTTCGACCGTTGAGGCAAAACCAGACCCTGTTCTTCGTAGTAGCGAATCCGAGACAACTCGAGGTTGGGGAAGTCGCTGCGCAGCAGGGCGTGGACCTGCCCAATTTTCAGCAGCGTGCTCACGAGGCGGCCTGCCAATACACGAGCTTGAACTTACCAATTTGAATTTCGTCGGCTGAACGCAGCACCGTCTCTTCAACTCGGGCGCCATTGACGTAGGTACCGTTGAGTGAGTTGAGGTCTCGCAGGGTCACTCGACCCGACGCCGTGCGCGTGAACACCGCGTGGTGGCGCGAGACCGATACATCGTCGAGCAAGAGATCTGATTCACCGTGTCGCCCAACGCTCGAAACTTCCTTGACGAGCTCGTAGCGATCATCGCCGGAACCGCCAACGATCACCACTTCGTCCAGGTGGGGTGCGCTGGGCGCGTGGTGCCCGCGAAGGTTCAGCGTTTCGGCGGATGAGACTACTGGAAGAGCGACGGTTTCGGGGGACGACGGGTCGTGTTGTGGAGCGCCACAGCTCCAGCAAAAATTAGCGTTGGCGTTAAGAATTTCGCCACAGCGTCGACAGGTCATCCGAACACACTACCGATGTTTCGAGGGGCCCGGTAGAGCTAGTTGTTGGTCAGGGCGCGGTAGGCCTCGGCGTCTAACAAAGTGGCCGTAACCGCAGCGTCATCCACCGTAATTTCACAGATCCAACCCTCCCCGTAGGGGGCGTTGTTGATTAATTCGGGCGACGCGCTGAGCGCCTCGTTGATCGCCGTGACGACGCCGGGCACTGGTGCGTAAATCTCCGAAACGGACTTGGTCGACTCGACTTCGCCGAGTGATCCTCCCGCCGCCACCGTGGCGCCCACTTTGGGCAGGTCGACGAAGACCACGTCGCCGAGGGCGTCTTGGGCGTAGTCAGTGATGCCTACACGCACCACCGTGCTGCCGCTGGTGGCCCACTCGTGGTCGCTGGAATAACGAAGGTCGGAAGGAATATTCATGCCACGAATCTACCCGACGCGACGAGCCGCTCGCCCACGGGTCAAGGCCCGACGGGCTGGCCGAACGTATCCGAAGAAAACCACCCAGGCGAGGACGAGTCCGAAGGAGCCTAGAGCCCAGGTCACTGGTCGTAGAAACTCCTGCCACGAGGCCAAAACGACGTGGTGGGCGTTGCTCGTCAGTAAAAACAAGGGAAAGGCCCCCATCAAGACGAAGGTGGATACCTTGCCCCACCACAAGACGTCGATACGCTCTGCTCCCATTGCGGCCAAAGTGAGGGTGAGCACCGAGACCAAGATTTCGCGAAAGAGGGTGATGCCGGCAAACCACCAGGGCACGCCGCCGGCGACCGCCACGCAAATAATGCCGGTGGCTACCAAAATCCGGTCGGCGGTAGGGTCCAACACCTTGCCCACCGTTGAGGTTTGGTGAAAGCGTCGGGCAATCCAACCATCAATCCAATCGGTGGCCCCCAAGGAAGCGAGGAGCCACGCCGCCGCGGCTCGGTGGCCGGTACCGAACAGCAACCAAACGAAGACCGGGATGAGCGCTAAACGCAGCAGCGTTACCGCATTCGCCCAGGTTTTCCAACCCGCGTCGGCGCTGACTTCGGCCACGCTCTTAGGCAATGGTGATTGTCGCGTCCAGGAACACGTCCTGCACCGCGTGCACCAAGGCCGCTCCTTCTGCGATGGGTCGCTGGAAGGCCTTGCGGCCGAGGATGAGGCCCTGGCCACCAGCACGCTTGTTAATAACGGCGGTGCGCACGGCGCCGGCGAGATCGTTAGCGCCCTTGGCCTCACCACCGGAGTTGATGAGACCAACGCGACCGTTGTAGCAATTGATGACCTGCCAGCGCGTCCAGTCGATGGGGTTGTCGGTGGTGAGCTCAGCGTAGACCTTGGGACTGGTCTTGGAGTAGTTCACCGCATTGAAGCCACCGTTGTTCTCGGGCTGCTTCTGCTTGATGATGTCCGCCTCAATGGTGACTCCCAAGTAGTTAGCCTGACCGGTCAAGTCAGCCGAGACGTGGTAATCAACGCCGTCCTTCTTGAAGGCATCGTTACGGGTGTAGGTCCACAGCACGGTGAACATACCCAAGCGGTGGGCTTCGGCGAAGGCTTCGGAAATTTCGCGGATTTGGTGCACCGAGGTCTCCGAGCCGAAGTAAATGGTGGCGCCCACGCCCACGGCGCCCAAGTCGTGGGCCTGTTGCACGGAAGCGAACATCTGCTGGTCGTAGGTGTTGGGGTAGCGGAAGAAGTCGTTGTGGTTAATCTTCACGATAAAGGGCAGACGCGTCACGTAGCGACGCGAAACGATGCCCAAGGTGCCCAGAGTGGTAGCGATGGCGTTGCAGCCGGCCTCAATGGCCAGGTCGCAAAGTCGCGCCGGGTCGAAGTACTCGGGGTTGGGGGCAAAGTTAGCGGCCGCCGAGTGCTCAACGCCTTGGTCGATGGGCAGAATGGACAGGTAGCCCGTGCCGCCCAGACGCCCGTGGTTGTACAGGGTGCCCAGATTACGAAGAACGGTAGGGCTGCGGTCGGACATCGTAAAAATGTCCTGCAGGAAGTTTGGCCCGGGAAGGGTCAACCACTCTTTCGGAATCGCCGTGGCCTGGTGGTCGAGAAGTAACGACGCGTCGTCACCGAGAAGAGCAGCTATGTCCATGTTTCAATTCTACAAGATTCGTGAAGAATCTTCACCCAGTGGGTCATATCAAATCGTGATACGTCCTAGGGACGCTTAGTCAACTTTTTTCTTTGATACTGGCGTGGTGCGTCGCTTGCGGTTTTTCGGCATGGTGGCGACCGCACCCAGTTCGACCAAGCGATCCTTGGCGTCGTAGGCGTCGGGGTCGGCTAGGACGACACGGGCGAAGAGTTCACGAGCGGACACCTGGTCTCCGCTGCGATCAAAAATATCCGCCAACGCGTACCAGAGGCGCACGTGACGGTAGGCCGGATTCTTCAGCATCTTCGTGCCGCCCGCGCGCACCAGCAGGTCGATGGCTTCGGTGTACTTTTGCTGATCGGCCAGCGTGGAGGCCATAACGATACGACCTTCGGCGATGGTATCGGCAGTGGGTTCCGCTTCTTCGAGTTCCTCGTAGGTCTTGGCGACCGCGCGGTACTTGTGGTTCGCTCGGTCACAGTCCATCACCAAGGGCATGTGTTCCGGATCGCCGGAGATAGCGAAATGGGCTTTCAGATGAATGCGCGCCATGGTCCAACGCTCAGCCCGGTAGGCCGCGAGACCCGTCAGTTCACGAACCGCCGCCACCCCGGGCGTCGCGTCTGAAACAATTCGACCAAGTCGGAGGGCTTCTTCCCAGCGCTTACGGTCGTATCCTTCGGCGGCTTTGGTGAGGGTTATCACCATCTTCTCGCGTTGGTAGGAGGTACCCACGAAGGCGCGACGCACTTCGGCCGCGACGTCACCCGGCAGGGCGTACTTCACCTTCGGCTTCGCTTTCGTGGTGGGCGCCGAGCGAACGGGGCGCGCCTCTTCGACCCAGGGCTCCAAAGGATCAGGATTAAAACCGGCGCTGGGCGTCGACTCCATAGCCTGGCCGGTGGAGTTGATGTTCATGCCACCCTTTCGAGCAACACCTCCCCATCCCTTCTGGCGGCCAAACTCACTTGCGCGCTGCTTCTCGAGTTCCTCGGGACTTACCTCGCGCACCGGACGAGGTGAGCGCTTCGGTGGTCGACGATCAAATCGGTTCGAATTGAGGTCGCGGGTGTCACGGCCGTAACTACGGGTGTCGCGCTCATTGCGACCGCCAGTCGCGGGACGAGCACTGCGCCCCTCGCTGCGGGCTGGGCCGTTACGCTTGGCAGGGCCACGAGCGCCAGCGGGACGGGGACGACGCTCGTCACTGCCATCACGGTCGTAGGGCCGGGACGCTCGCGCTCCGCTGGGACGATCACCTCGGGGGGCGTCATCACGCCTCGGTCGAGGTGCCCCCGGGCGGTCGGCGTAGGGGCGAGTGGGGCGAGCAGATCGCTCGGCGTAGGGGCGTGCACGGTCTTCGGAACGAGTTACTTCGCCGTCTCGCCGGGGGGCCCGAGCCCGATCACTGGACTGCGCTCGGTCCAATCGACGCTCGGCACCGTCGCGCGGCGTACGACCAGCGGGGGCACCAAATCGACGACCGTTGGAAGCACCACCGCTCGCTGCTCGGGGGGCACCAGCGCGGCCACCGGCGACTGGGCGGCTGGCACCGCCTGTTCGACGAGCATTAGGGGCGCGACGGGGTGCGGGGGAAGAATTAGGCATTGATCAATTGTACTAGACCAGCCCCAAACATCGCCGAGGAATAACTATTTGGCCAAAAAGGTTTCGCACGAGCCACGGGTTTGCCTCACCCTTGAAATCGCCGCCGTGAAGAGCCAGCGAGTAGAAATTGGCCCAGACGACGTGATTTCGACGGGAGGAAGTGTTGCAATCAGCGCCACGACCCATTTCCGGAGCGGCCCCGCAGCCACTCGAGTAGTGGGCGAATCCATTTTTGCGGGTCAGGAAACGACTTCGACCCGATTCAATCCGGCAGTGAGCGCAAGCGTTCTGCGAGGGAACTCGCTCTTGCCGCCTGCCCCTTGACCGCCGCCTCCAGCGACTCCTTAGAGGACACAATGAGCACCTTGTGCCTTGCCCGGGTCACTCCCGTGTACAGGAGCTCTCGGGTCAAGGTTCGCGACCCCGCCGGTGGCAGAGAGACGACGACCTCGTCATACTCCGAACCTTGTGCCTTGTGAATGGTCATCGACCATGCGGTCTCGGCGCGCTGCACGTACTGAATTGGCCGAAAGCGCTCCGGCAGGCCCGAGAAAAGAACGCCCATTTGTCCATCACGTTGTACGACCACGCCGGTGTCACCATTGTTTAGGCGACCCTCAGCGTCATCGGCATTCAATCGTTCATTCTCCGTGACCAATATCGGGGCGCCGAGGCGAAACTGCCCAGTACTATCCGGACGCGAGCCCAGCAGGTTCTCGAGGCGTTCGCGCCACCATTGGACCGAACCCGCACCTCTTCGGGTTGCACAGAGGACAACCATTTCGCCAAGTCCACGAAGGGCTGCTTGGTCGTCGCCGGAGCGAACATCCTTCTCGAGCCCTGACGCCCATTTCGTAACATCCGGCTCAACTACTGACGTCGTGGTGACGAGTGAAACGGCCCCTTCGCTCTGACGTATTGCCTCGAGCACGCTTTCTGGTTCCCCACTGTTGATCGCGTCCGCGACCTGACGGATTCGCTTGGTGCTCCGGTAGTTACCGAGTAGACGCGTGACCAGGGGCGCCAGCGTGCTGGACTCACAACCGTCAACGATGTCGCGCAACGCCGCGCCCACGTTTACCGAGGCCAACTGATTTTGATCGCCAACCAGCACAATGTGCGAGTGGGGGGCCTGCTCGATGAGTTTCGCCAGGAGCGTGACTTCGAGCATAGAAACTTCATCAACGACAATCACATCATGATCAAGCACGCTGAGTGACTTGGTGTCGTCGGGCCGGATACCGAGTAGGCGGTGAACCGATCCACTTCGTTCGTCGAGTGCAATCTGTGGCCCTAACAATTCGTTGAGACCGGCCCCTTCAGCGAGCGCCGAGGATTTCAACGTGGCCTCGAGGGCTTCGCTCATTCGCACCGCCGCTTTGGCGGTAGGGGCGCACAAGGCCACCCGGTACACCTGGTCGCCCGCAATCTGCGAGAGCGTACGCAAGAGAGTGGCGATGGTGCTCGTCTTGCCAGAGCCCGGCCCACCAGTCAACACCGAAAAACTCGTCGTGAGTGCGTTGATAATTGCCCGACGTGCTTCGGCATCTATTGCTTCTTGCGCGAGAAATTCTTTGGCTCGATCAAGATCAATGTTGCCGAGCACTCCGGACTGCCCACGAGCCTGCTGAATTCGTTGGGCAATCTGTGACTCGGCGAAGGCGTAGCGCCGAAACGCCACGAAGTCACCTTCGGCTCCCTGACTCAACACGATCGCCGGACCTCGACGTTCCAGCGGGACCGACAGGGACGCCACTTCCACGATGGGCAGGCTTCGCAAGCTCGCAAAGCCGTCCCGCACCCGCTGCACCAAGGCCGTGCCTTGCCCGTGATCCATCTCACCGGCCACACCGTCGGGCAACACGTGCTCGAGGTCGGCACCAAGTGGTAGCGCCGCGTGGTTCAGACGAGTGGCGATGGAGAGCATCAGCAATGCCACTCGTTCGTCCGAGGTAAAGCCTCGGCTCAATCCAGGGGTACGCGACAGCGCGTCGAGGAGCATTTCGTCGTAAGGAATTGCCAGCAGCGCATCAAGGTCTTCGTTAGGCATGCTCGCCCCCCTCGCCCGCCAGGATTGACGAAATTGCTTCAATTGCTCGAGGCGGAATCGCCCAATTGAAGACGCCGTAACCCGGACTCGTTGACTCGGCCATACCTCGGACATATAAATACGAAACGCCGGCGATGTTGTGGCAATCGACCGCCCCTCTACTTCGCCACTTCAAATGTCGGTGTAAGGCCACGACGTAGAGCAGGGCCTGCAAGGGGTAGCCGGCCTGCGCCATTTCGAGGCGCAAACAGGCCTCGTCGTAGTTGGGACCGACGCGCAGCGAATTTGTCTTGTAGTCGATCACTCGAAAGGTCTCTGTCCCCACGACGGGGACCACGAGGTCTATCGAGCCATTCAGATATCCCTGCGTGAGCCGACGCGATCCTGGTTGCACCACCAAACTTTCAAAGTAGTCCCTAAAGGGGCCGTCGGAATCTTCCCTGCGCATGACATCGCGGATGGCGCCAATGGCGTCTCCCCTCGCCTCGACGCCGGCGTCCAGCCCGAGCGTAAAGCGCATTTCGGCAGCGAGTGGCACGCCCGCAGTCGCATAGGCGTCCAAGGACACCCCGCCGAACGCGGACCCCAGATTCGCGTTCAGTATCCGATTCATAATCTGGGCGATGTCACCGGGCATAGTGACCGAGTACGTAGTGAACCAGCGACTCGCGACGGACTCGAGGACCGAGAGATCATCGGCGCTGACGCGCCCCACGAGGTGCTCGAGAGTCTTGTGAACGGCATCACCCAAGTCCGCGCCACGTTCGTTGCCAAAAACCTTGAATCCGGGCAGGGAGGGATCGAGGCTGGAAACTTGGTCGTTCTCCTCCCCCTTGGCGCCATCGTCGAACTCCGAGGTCGCAATCAAGGCAGCATCACGACGAACCGAGAGGCGCGAATAGCTCCAGCGTCGACCGTACTCTTCAAGAAGTCTTGGCGTCTTGACGGTGGGGGCGACGAGTCCGGACCTCATGCGCATATCCACGAGCGCGTTGCGGTCGAGGCTTGACCCATCGACCTCTTCAATTTCGACGTAGGGCGTCACGTGATCACTACACGAATAGCGGTAGAGGCTCTCGACGAAGGGACCCGCGCTCGCTTCGCCCGTCCAGTTCTTGGTCTTCCAAGCAATAAGGACCTGCTCCGCTCTCGTGAGAGCCACGTAGGTCAAGCGGTCGAGTTCTTCGCGGTGTCGCTGGGCCACGGTGGCGGTACGCTGACCTTGACGCAAGACAGCAATGCCCGCGTCCACGTAGCGACCCGCTGAAGACGTTTCACTAAATACGACAGGGTCCTTCGGATCCGACTCCAAGGTCGGTACCAGCACAATAGGAAACTGCAGTCCCTTGGAGGCGTGAATGGTGAGTAGGCGGACGGCGTTTTCATCACTCTCGATGCGACGCTGCCCCACCGCCAACTCGACACCAGGATCATCGGCGTCCGAAACCATTTGGTCAAACCACTCCAGGGCCTTCAAGGGGCTCACCCCCGAAGGAAACTCGTTGGCCAGCAATTCGAAGCAATGGTCGATATCGGTATAAATGCGCAGGCCCCCGCGAGCCGAGAGAATATTCGCCATGAACGAGCCGCCGAAGATCATTCGCTGCACGACTCCAATGCCATTGTGACGAAGCAAAGCAGCCGCCTGCCCGAAATCAAACTTCTCTTCCACGAGCGGAGCGAACCAGGTCGTGACGAGGGTCCTCATCCGTCGAACGTCACCGGGATCGCACATTGCCCAGATCAACGCCCTGAAATGCTTAGCCGCCGCCGCCGAAAAAACCGTTCGTGACTTAGGCGTAACGCAAGGAATGCCCACATCCTCGAGGAGGCGCTGGAGAGTGTCAATCTCTGCGTTGACGCAACACAGGACGGCAATGTCACTGAAACGCCAGGCTCGCCCTGACGGGTGTCGCTCCGACGCGTGCACGTTGGCTGGGTCCCCCAGCAATCGCTGCATCTGGCTAACCAGATCCAGATGAAGGGGCGACACCCCATGGGCGACCGCGTCACCGGCGACGAGGTCGCGAACGACGAAGCGACCAAGCGGGCCAAGCTTCTTCGGAGACGGTCGAACGGGAGAGTACGTGATTGCCCGTCGGTCTGAACCCCCCGCCGCGAAGACTTGCTGGCGCACCACCCCACCGCTTGTGGGTTGGTAGAACTGATTGACGGCATTAATCAACTGCTCGTGCGACCGGTAATTTATATTCAGCTCAGCACTCGCGTAGTCACTATTTTCCAAAACCGATTGTGCCGTACGCTGTATCACCGTGACGTCGCCACCACGGAATTCATAAATTGCCTGCTTAGCGTCACCAACCAGGACCATGGGAGTGCGGACATCGCCGTGGTGAAAAATTGAACGGAATATTTCCCACTGCGCAACGTCGGTGTCTTGAAATTCATCAATCATCACTAACTCGAATTGGCCAGCTATGGCCTGGCGAACTTCTTCTGGGTTTCGCCGAATGCGCAAGGTCAAATCACCAATCAGTGTGTCGTAACCCACCATCGCATCGAGAGCTCGGATAGAGATTTCTCGTTCTTCAACGGCCTGACACATCGTCTGGAAGGCGACTCTAAATCTTTGTATTGTCTCATTCCGTCGTTCATTGGCTTCTTCCAGGTAGGCATCTCGCTGTGCGTCATCAAGTTTCTTGCACTCGCGCTTCTGGTCTTCAGGAAGGGTTTCAATAGTGAGCGGAGGAATTGGCGCACCATCGAAGAACCGAAACATCGTCTGTGGTGCGGTGGTTCCGCCCGAAGGCATCGCCACAGCCAAAGTGCGACGTAAGGCATTTTGCAAGGTAGCGAGTGCCGACGTTGACTCTGACCACTCTTCCAGTGCCGCAATCAATGAGTCGAGCTCTTCGGGTTTCGACTCTGCGTAGGAGTACACCGTTTCTCGTATGGCTCGAGTCAGGCGCAAGGCGGCGGCGGGATCTATGGACTCTCCGTCAGCGTGCAGCAGCGCTGCAAATGAGTGAATCGTTCGAGCGTTCAAGTCATCCAGTGACTGCAGTGCAGCGTCAATGCGAACTCGAAGTGTCTCGACGCCCGCTTCCTTGGCCCGCTCAACGAAGGCCGAGAACTCCGGTGGGTAAACTTCGGCCCGCAGCGCATTCTTCATGGCTTCGAGCTGCTCGCGCAGGCGGCTCTTTAGTTCCGATGCCGCCTCCCGGCCGAAGGTGACCAAAAGAATTTGACTAGGTGAGCGCCCCTCCACCTCAACGAGCCACCGAGCCGCGACGTGGGTCACCGTCCACGTTTTTCCAGTACCCGCACTGGCGTTGATAAGGGTGAGTTCTGGCATACGGTCGACGGCTGAATACATGGGATCGAACAATTGCGTCATGCTGGGTCGCCCCCCGACCCAGACGGCACGAGCAGCGGGCTCCACTGAAGCGGGGCATCTCGCACTTTGTGCTTCTTGGCGGTCTCCACCACGTGCTCGCACGCAGAAGCCACGCGTTGCAACCACGAATTGAGCCCGGCGCTCGCCATTAGATCCCTGAATTGCGGCCCATTCTCGGGGAAAAGTGTGCGAAGCGAAGCGTACGCGAGGTCGTCACGCAGTGCTTCATTCAGCGCTTTTTCAGACGGGTCTCTAAATACCCACGCTGCTATTTCTCGGGTGAGCGGCACTGGCGAAGCATCATTGCTCTGAACGAAAACCAGGAACTCATCGAGCAGCGCCGTAGCCAATGATTGGCTTCCAATAAAACGTAGGCCGGTCATGGTTTGGAAGGCTTCGGCGATCTTCGGCGGGTTGAAGGTCATGGCCACCGGCGCCGGCTCCTCGTCGCCGCCAATGACACGCAGGATCAACACATCACTCATCATGGCTACGAGGTCGCGCTCACGCTCCCTCGCGCCCTTAGTACTTTTTTCGTATCGATACGTCGACAAAGGTGCGACCGCGCCTTCACCGCGGACAAATTTTGAATAGCCGCGCGAAACCGTCCACTGCTCGGGCATTCGCACGTCAAGCTCTCCCATCCCCGTGGTAATACTCGGCGGCCAGCGACGCTGCTCCTCATCCGTCAGTGGAACAAAATCCTTGAGACAAAGACGCAAGGTGTCGAAGGCTTTAGCGAAGGTCGGAATGTCGATGGGGTCGAGCAGGGACTGCGGGATGTGGCGAGCCACCGACTCGCGCTGAAGGATCTCTTGCAACCAGAGGCTCAGTGTTGTTTGGTCAATCTCGGCCGCGTATCCAAAATGTGCAAAAGCCCGTTCGTACAGTTCGTCCATCACCGAATATCGCTCTAAAGCCCCAATCTTCAGAGACGGAAACTCCATTGCTTCCTGATGATCTGGGATTGGACTGCCCCGCAATGATCTCTCGATGAAGACCTTCGGCGCTGATCGTGCGAAGGCGTGCAAGACCCTAATGGTCAAGGGCCGGCCTTGACTCCGGCGCCCCTCGAGGGCTTGACCTTTCAAGTATCGAACCGCTCCCCGGCGAAGTACCTCGCCCGGGGTTGCTTTCCCTGCGCTCAAGACGGTATCGGAAAGCTCTCGGGCACGATGGTCAAAACTTGCTGGACCCTCTGGGGTCGAGGCGGATCGCACAAAGCTGTGCCGAGGGGTGTGTCGCACGAGGTCCTTGGCTCCGTGGAAGTGTTCCAAGAGTTCCGCTATCACCATTGGGGGCTTCACTTCTTCACCCGTCAGTTCATTGTGCGACGTGTAGAGAATCACCGCACGATGCGACGCAGCGCAAAGACTTTGCAACAAGGCCCCCAGAACACTTCGACGCGGGTTGGGGTCTCCCTCGCGCCTGTCAACCAAGGTGGCCGAGCGCAGTGACGCCGCGGGGAAACGTTCTTCATCACAACCCAGCACCACGACCATCCGATACGAAGCGGCGGGCAGCGCATTCAGTGGCGCAACGTGAACTCCTCGGGCGCCAAACAAGTTCGACTGCGCCCCCGACTGCATCAGGTGTCTCCAGAGGGCGATCACGTCGCGAAGCGACAAGGGGGGATCAATCAAGGACGCGGACCACTCCCGCACCTTCGCGAAGATCCTTTGGACGCTGCCATCGCCGACGGCGTCGTCGCCCAAAAGCTGAGCGAGAAGGTCATCAAGGAAGGCCAGCCACGCCGAGAGTGATCTAACTTCGCCCCCACCGGAAGCCACGGTGAGTGTACGTGAGGCAGCCAGGAGTGAAAAGAGGGCAGCCCCCCAGACCGCGTCGTCCGCGACACCCAGCTGATCGGGGTCAGCCACGTCATCAGGCATCACGGCCGTCAGGGCGAGACGATCAAGTAATCGCTCCCACGTGCCCACCCCCTCGTCTCCCTCCTGGGGAAAGAGGTCAAAAGCAAGGCGGTGATGGACATCGAGACCGAAAGTCACCTTTCCGTCGCTCACTACTTTCGCCATTCGAGCAACGTCCGCTTCTTCCAACTGCTTGGCGGCTTGAAAGCAACTAAAACCCACGCAGTGCGCCACCTGCTCGGGCAAAACATAGTTGGCGGTGAGGGCAAGGAGCGCCTCCAAAAAGTGCGCCCGGTCGTCAAGTGCGGACATTGGCGTTTCAGTTATTTCGTAGGCGAGACGAGGAGGGTTCTCGGCAGACTTGGCGAAATTCCAATGACGTTCTATGACGGTGGCAAAATCTTCGAGTCGAGGTGACACCACCAAAATTTCGTGGGGCGCGATGTCGAGCGCCGGATCGTTGAGGACGTCCAAGATAAGGTCGCGACATACCTCGGCTTGACGCGATGCGCCGAATGCGCCAACAATCTGGAAAGTCTCAATTGAATGATCAACGAGTCCCCCCGCGGCCAGCGACGTCTGCACCGCGAGAAGGCTTGGCTCGGTCTGGACCACCGCAGCATACGCAGAACGTTCGAGGCGTTCGGGCTCGCCGCAAGAGCTTCGCCACAGCGCCAGTGCTTCGAGCGCGTCTCGGGTCCAACTTACGGGGGGAACGTCATCTCGAGCGGACCACTCGTCTTCGTTCAGCAGATGCAGCGACGGGAGGGAGAGCATGACGTGCACGTCGGTGTGCTGCCCCACTGCCTTTAGAAGTTCGATGAAGGATTGACCGCCGGAGGGCATTGTCAATCCGTACACGTAAATCTCTTTGGGGAGGCCAACCCCCCCTCCAGCGATGGCGGCGAGGGCTTTGTGGCGCTGCGATCCCGGCCCACCTCTCAACCACAACTCTGAACGCAACAGTGCGGCGGCGGGAGTGTCGAGCATCTCAGGAAATCCTTCATCGGGACGCCAACGCACTTGCTCATCAATTGTCGAAGCGAGTGAAATCGCCTCGCGCCACGATAAACGCCCGAGTGATTCTTTCATTAGTGCGAGGGCAATCACCTCCGGGCGCCAGTCAATTCGCACTTCCCCAAGGTTCGCCAACGCTCTTGATTCAATCTCAGCGACAAGTTGTTCTGGAAAAAAGTACGTGAAGTTTGACGACACGAGGTCTACCTCGGACGCCCGCCGGGCCAAGTCAGGACTCGCCAGATCCCAGTCGAGACGAGAACGCATTGCCGTTGAGGGAACGACCACCCACGGAGATTCGAGCAGAGAAATAGACGATGACTGAATCAACGAAGCCAATTTCAATGTCAAGACATATCCGTGGTCACCGGCGTAGAGATGAAGAGTCACAGAGTGATGATAACCAGCGCCTGATACATCTCTTTGCATCGCCGCGTACCACTCTTCGAAGACTCATCATTCAAATTCGTACAACGGGGCAAGTCTCGTCTGAGGTCGATCGCAGGTGCGAAATGACCCTCAGTATCTTCTTTTCTCGAGCACCAGCATCATCGAGATGTAGCTGATTGTTAGGTCCACCATTGGATGCGACGCCGCAAGTTGCTCACTCGCCACGACACAGCAGCAAGGCCCAGCCGAAAGAAGTAATGCCACAGAGAGCACCTAACGTTGGCTTTGCCAAAGGCAGTAAGAATGCGAAAGACCCCCACCGCGAGGTGGGGGTCTTTCAAGAAATCCCGGCGGCGACCTACTCTCCCAGGGGGGGACCCCCAAGTACCATCGGCGCTGGTGGGCTTGACTTCTGTGTTCGGAATGGGAACAGGTATATCTCCACCGCCATAACCACCGGAAATTGTGCGCTTGACCTCTTTCGAGATCAGAAACGGCCCATGGTTATGGAGCCGCTCCTTGAGCGTCTTAGAACGAGCACGAACATCAAACCTCCAAGCCCTCGGGCGATTAGTACCGGTCAGCTGAATGCATTACTGCACTTACACTTCCGGCCTATCAACGTGGTGATCTCGCCACGGGCCTTACCTGGTTAACCCAGTGAGA
>CAIKNP010000016.1 GCA_903828785.1 uncultured Actinomycetes bacterium
ACCGCGGCCACCACGATGACTGTGGCCAAGAAGACTTTCACCTACGCCCAGGGCAGTCAGACGCTCAGCGCCACGGTGAAGTCAAGTACGAACGCGAGCTCCTTGCTCTCCGGCAGCGTCGCCTTCAGCACGGGGGGCAGCCCCTTGTGCACCGCTACTTTGACCTCCCAGACCGCCAGTTGCACTATTGGCGCCACCACCCTGGACGCGGGTGTCCATACGCTCACCGCTTCGTACAGTGGCAACAGTGCCTTCGCTCCTCATTCGGCGAGTACTTTGGCTACCGTGGGCGTTGATAGCACCACGCTCAAAGTCGCACGATCAGTGGCTTCCGTGCCTCTATCAAACTTGGCGGCGATGGCCATTACCACTTCCCTTACGGCCAAATACGGAGCGGCCCCGTCGGGCAACGTGACCTTGAGCATGGACGGTACCTTGCTCTCCAACAACGCCGGCTCCTTCAGTTTTTCCTCTCTCGTACCCTCATCGGTAGCGCTGGGCGTGCACACCATTACGGTTCACTTCAACGGGGATAATAACTACAAGCCCGCTTCGGCTCACACCAGCTTCAGTGTTACGGCGGCCACTTCCGGCCTGCCCGTAACTAACCCATCGTTCGTGACGAATTACGACGTCAGTCATGGCAGCCTCGTGTGGTCGGAGACATTCGCCGGAGCGGCAGGCACGGCACTGAATTCTACTTACTGGACGCCGGAAATTGGTCAAGGAACTGGTGTGACGGGCGTGGCTCCTAACGTCCTTTACTGGTACTACGGCACCGGGGAAATCGAAACAAACACCGCTGACGCCGCCAACGTCAGTAGCGACGGCAGCGGCAACCTTGCGATTACCGCACGTTGCACACTGAACTGCACGAGCTCGGGTAACTGGACCAGCGCGCGAGTGTCCACCGCGGGAAAGTTGAATTTTGAGTACGGGCAGATTGAGGCCAACATCAAAATGCCCGCCGGCTCATTTAACTGGCCAGCTTTTTGGATGCTCGGGCAGAATTTCTTCCCCAGCAACTCGTGGCCCAATTGTGGCGAGATTGACGTCATGGAGGGCCTCGCCGCTGAGACGTCTGATCAGTCCACCCTGCACGCAAACTACCCAGGTGGGGGTGATTGGAACGGCGGTGGGGGGCTCACCGCTAGAGCTCCCTTAGCCAACCTGTCGTCGGCCTTTCACACCTTCGGGATGATTTGGACGCCGACCTCGATTTCCTTCACTCTCGACGGTTTCGTTTTTGTCACTGATGTCTACAGTGCTTCGACGGGCACGGTGACGCAGACGTTCCCGAACGGCGCCAGCAGTACCTTCACCATCGGTGGGGCAGTCTGGCCCTTCAACCAGCCGTTTTTCCTTATCCTGCAGGACGCCATTCCTGGCGGAACGACGGCCCCCAATGGCACTTCAGCGACCATGGACGTGAACTGGATCAAGTACTACAAGTACCAAGGCTTGGGTGGGACAAGCATCTAGTTTGTCGGCGCAACATGGCGACGGAAATGGGCGACGCTTGCTTGGCACGTAACGCTCAGGTCACTACCACCGACATCACCCGTTTAGGGTAGCAATCGCTGCCTCGATTGCCACCTCCAGGCCCCTACGCAACTTGGGCAATGGTCTTCACCGTCTTCGCCGGTAATTCCTAGACGCTCTGGGTCACGGATACTTCTTGTTGCACTCTGAGGTCGGAAACACTCATCGCTCTCTGAAAAAATTACGCCGTGAACATCACCTTGGCTTCAGGCCCCGGGGTGAGGTATTGTCGGGGCAAAACCCCGTCTGTACACCAAAAGTGTTCGAGTGAATTCGATGATAGTCACGCCGTCTTGATTAAACCCGGTGGTGCGTACTGTTACGACGCCGACCTGGGGGCGGCTCTTGGAGTCTCGCAGGGCGATAACTTCTGACTTTGAGTAGACGGTGTCGCCTTCGAAGAGAGGGTGGGGGAGTCGAACAGCGTCCCAACCGAGGTTGGCCATCACATTTTGCGAAACGTCCGAGACGGACTGCCCCGTGACGAGAGCCAGGGTGAAGGTCGAGTTGACGAGCGGCCGTCCGAATTCGGTTTGCGCGGCGTAGTGGCGATCAAAGTGCAGAGCGGCGGTATTTTGAGTGAGGAGCGTGAACCACGTGTTGTCGGTTTCACTTATGGTCCGGCCCAGTGCGTGATGATAGATGTCGCCGATTTGAAAATCCTCAAAAAACCGTCCTCGCCAACTCTCAACCGTTCCCATCAGTTCTCTCCTTCGCCCTTGAGCTCACTTGTCGATTTCGACCACTGGAGGAGTTGGCGATAGTGGCGCACCACCGCCTCATCGACCATCCGCCCCTCGTCATCGAGGACGACACCGACGCCCTTCGTCAAGGCTTCGTCATAACGGCTGAGGAGTCGATGCGCCTCGTTCATTTCCTCAGCGCTCGGGGTGTACACCTCGTGAATGACGGGAATCTGGGCGGGGTGAATAGCGGCGCGACCAATGAACCCCTGCTCGCGTAGCCGAAGAGTTGACTGCCGGAAGGCATCGAGGTCACGAAATTCGGGAGAGACCCCTCCCAAGGGCGGCAGAATCTGGGCTGACACTGAAGCGATAAGGACTCCAGCGCGAACGTGGTCGAGGATGGACGAGGCCGCGTCGCCAGCAATTCCCAGATCGGCCGCTAGGTCCAGTTCGCCAAGTTGCAAGCGTCGCACTCGAGGCCTCGCCGCAATGGCTGGAAGCTCTTCAACGGCTCGGGCGGTCTCAATCATGGGCATCAAAGCAATAGACCCTTCGCTACCGCGAGTCGTCTCGAGTTCATCAAGCAGGTCGCTGGCGGTGTCAATCTCGGCAGGGCTGCTGATTTTGGGCAAACAGAAGCCGCTGAGATCATCGCGGGCGAGCAGGGCGATCTCTTCGAGCCCCCGGTCACCTGGGTTAACTCGAATCCAGCGCTCAAGTCCCTGCGGTAGAGGCGTGCGCATCCATTCGAGCAGGTTCTCGAGCGCTTCGCGCTTGGCCCCGGGCGCGACACCGTCTTCGAGATCGGCGATGAGAGCATCGGCTCCTCGCTGCAGTGCCCGGTGGAGCCGTTCGCTACGGTCGGCGGGTACGTAGAGATAACTACGCGCGAGACCAGCGCCCGGAACGTTCATCGGGTAAACATCAACTGAACGAGTTGCCCCGATGATCGCAGGTGACTGCGCATCGCCTCCTCAGCCTTCCTTGAGTCCTGACTCTCAATTGCGGCGAACAGTGGCGCGTGTGAAAGCATGGCTTCGAGGCGGGCCGGCCGGTCCCGCCAGTACAGACGCCAAAAGCGCAGGTTATGAGCGAGCAGCAGCTCGGCCGCTTCCTGCAAGATGGGGTTCTTGATGAGGTGGACTAGGAAGCGGTGGACGGCGCAATCGGCCCGCAAAAACTGCTCGGTGTCGCCAGTGAGTCGCGCCTCGTCAGCAGCCGTAACGAGTAGTCGCAATTCGACCAAGGTCTCCGCGGTCACACGACTCGCGGCGATGTACGCAACGCCACACTCAATCGTTTCGCGGGCTTCGAACATCGCGACAATGTCGTCAAAGCTTATTGAGGTGACGATGACGCCTCGCCTCGGCAGTACGGTGATGAATCGATCGGTTACCAAACGGGCCAGCGCCTCGCGAACGGGGGTGCGACCTAGTTCTAATTCATTGGCGAGAGTCAACTCGTTCAGGAAGGCCCCCGGAGCAATCGTGAGGTCGACGATTCGTTCTCGCAATAAGTTGTAGGCGGTGTCGCTGTCACGCTGGCCGGCCACTTGCTTCTCCTGCAAACTGACGTTCATGTCATTCGCCTCTTCGCGCTTAGGGCCTACGAAACATCCTTAACGGGGTAATCCAACTACTCATTGCGAGGGTAGTTGCATTGTCCTTCAACGTGAAGTATCTTACCAATCAGTTCTGAAATATCACATACTCTCTTGGCTATTGCTGGTGCATCTAGGGTCAGTGGCACGAGTGACGAGAGCTGTGGTCACCCTGTCTAAAGAGGCCCCATGATTAAAGTTTGTGGCAAAAATGTACTGACCGACCTTGACGAGTTGGTGGCACCGTCGCACACGGCTCTCATCGTGATCGACATGCAGTTCGACTTCATTGACCCTCGCGGTCTCTTCGGTCAATTGGGGGTAGACCTGAGCATGTACGACGAGTCGCGTCCGCGACTGCGCCAACTGCTCGAAGCGGCTCGAGATCATGGGGTACTGGTGATTCACTTGCAAAACACCCAGTTGGCTAATCACATGAGTGACTCACCGGCGCAGCACCGCTTCAATCTCCGTATGCATGGCGGTTTCCGCCAGGGGGACCAGCCCCTGACCTACACGGTGCCCGGCACTCCCGGTCACGAGTTTCTCCCCGAATTTCAACCACTGGCCCACGAGTTGGTCGTGCGCAAATACCGATCCAGTGGTTTCTGGGGAACCAACCTACCCATGCTCTTACGCTCGAACCAGATCGAGACCGTAGTGATGACTGGCTGCACTACTGAGGGTTGTGTCGAATCCACCGCCCGTGATGCGATGTTCAATGACTTCTACGTGGTCATTGCGGAAGATTGCGTGGCGAGCGACGATCGCTCACAGCACGACGCCTCGCTCCACTTGATGCGCCACCGCTTTGATTTGGCCACTGGCGCGCAAATACAAAATGTCTGGGAGGCTAGTGCGCCTGCCGGGGAGGAATAACAACATGGGAAAACTCGAAGGAAAGATTGCCGTAGTCACCGGAGCGGGCTCGGGAATAGGTCAGGGAATTGCCATCGCTTTCGCTCGGGAGGGCGCCAGTGTGATCGTGGTGGACGTCTGTGAACAAGCAAAAGCGCAGGTGACCCTCGACGCGGTGGCCGAATTCGGAGGGGCCAGTCACTTCATCAGTGCTGACGTGAGTGATGCGGCAGCCGTTAGCGCCATGGCCGACGAGGCACTCGCACGTTTCGGTCGCGTCGACGTGCTGGTCAACAACGCCGGGATTTTTACTGAGCATCTCCTCGAAGAGATGAGCGTTGAGCAGTGGGACCACGTAATCAACGTCAATTTGCGCAGCGTGTTTCTCTGCACCAGGGCCCTCATTGGCCAGATGCTCGATCGGGGCGAAGGACGCATCATCAATATCGCTTCGCAACTCGCCTACATCGGAGGTACTTCGGCGGTGCACTACACCGCCAGCAAGGCCGGCGTCATTGGTCTGACCAAGGCGCTCGCGCGTGAAGTATCGCATCGTGGCGTATTGGTGAACGCCATCGCGCCGGGCCCTATCATCACACCTTTACTCGAGGACGAGTCCGAAGAGTGGCGTTCGGCAAAATTGGCAGAATTGCCGATTCGCCGATTTGGTCGTGTTGACGAAATCACTCCCACCGCCGTTTTGTTGGCGTCGGCGGACGGGTCCTACTACGTTGGTGCCACCCTGGGGCCAAACGGTGGCGACGTGATGGTATGAGAATTCTCGACGTGGTGTGCACGCCCGTCGATGCCGGCTTCTTTCGTGACGACCAAAACGCCATTCGAAGTGGTCTCGGCCATAACGGTTTTCTCTACGAAGGTACTCCCGTTACGCCGGGATTTCGCGAGATTCGTGAGGCCGGTGTTGCGGTTTCCGTCATGCTGATTCTTGACGATGGTCAGGTGGCCTTAGGGGACTGCGCTGAAGTTCAGTACGCGGGTGCCGGCGGACGCTCAGTGCCCTTGTCGTGTGCGCAACTGGTGGAGCAACTGAACTCTCACGTGCTACCGCGCTTGCGCGGCCGCTCCTTCGAAGGCTTTCGCGAGGCGGCCGAAGAAATAGATTCCCTCGAGCTGGCTGGAGAACGTTTGTCTACGCCGCTACGCTACGGCGTTACGCAAGCGCTGTTACACGCTGCGGCCCTGACCAATGGTGAAACCATGGCCGAAGTAGTGCAGCGCGAATACGGCGTGCGCTCCCCGATTGATCTCGTGGCTATTTTTTCTCAGTGTGGTGACAATCGTTACGACAACGTTGACAAGATGATCCTCAAACGGGTTGACGCTTTGCCTCACGGTCTTATTAACGACGTGGAGAGCAAATTAGGCCGTACTGGTGAGATATTGCTCGAGTACGTGGGCTGGTTGCGACGGCGTATTCTCGAGATTCGCACTAGCCCCGACTACGAGCCGCGTTTGCACTTTGACACTTACGGCACCATTGGAATGGCCTTCGAGGGCGATCTCGATCGGATAGTGGACTACCTCGCCGAGGTGGCGCGGGTGGCGGCTCCCTTTGCGGTGTGGGTGGAGCACCCTATTGACGCCGGAAGTCGTGACGAACAGGTCGCGGTCTACGTTCGCCTGCGGGCGCTTTTGCGGGAGCGTGGCGTGCCAGTGGCCCTGGTGGTTGACGAGTGGTGCAACACGCTCGAGGACATCGATGCGTTCACCTCGGCACAGGCGGCGGACGTGATTCACGTTAAGACGCCTGACCTCGGAGGAGTGAATAACACTATTGAGGCCCTGTTGATGGTTCGTTCTCGTGGCCTGAAGGCCTACAGCGGCGGAACCTGTAACGAAACCGAGCAATCGGCGCGCGTCACCACCCACATTGCCATGGCCTGCGGAGCGGATCAGGTATTGGCTAAGCCCGGCATGGGAGTGGACGAGGGCATCATGATTGTGCGAAACGAGATGGCCCGCACCCGTGACCTCGTGCGTTGGCGAGCTGAGCAATCTGGTCGGCAAGGACTCTCGTGAAACCGCTGGCTGACGTTCGCATCCTGGCCATTGAACAATACGGTGCTGGCCCCTTTGGCTCCGTTCAGCTCGCCGACCTTGGGGCGGACGTCATTAAAATTGAAGACCCCAGTGTCGGTGGTGACATTGGTCGTTACGTCAGCCCCTTGCAATCGGGGGAAGACAGCATCTTTTACGAAACCTTCAATCGCAACAAGCGCAGCCTCAGCCTTGATTTGACGACGAGCTCAGGGCGCGCCGTCTTCGAAGACCTCGTACGGGTGAGCGATATCGTCTACTCCAACTTGCGCGGTGACGTTCCCGAACGGCTCGGCATTCGCTTTGAGGACCTGCGCCACCTCAATCCCCTCATCGTGTGCTGTTCACTCAGTGGCTACGGCATGACCGGACCACGCCGTGCCGATCCCGGCTACGACTACGTGGTTCAGGGACTCGCTGGTTGGATGGACCTCACGGGTGAGCCTGACGGTCCACCCACCAAATCAGGATTGTCGGTGGTCGATTTTTCGGGGGGCCTGGTCGCCGCCATTTCCATGCTGGCCGCCTTGCACGCCGCACGTCGCGACGGTGTGGGCAGTGATTGCGACGTCAGTCTCTTCGAAACAGCCATGTCGATGCTCACCTATCCGGCCGCCTGGGCCCTCAATAGCGACTTTGAACCACGACGCACGCACCATTCAGCCCACCCTTCCATCGTTCCCTTTCAAGCCTTCGAGTCGAAGGACGGGTGGATCGTCGTGGCCTGTCCCAAAGAAAAGTTTTGGCAACGGCTCGTTGAGGCCATGGGGCTTCACGAACTCGCCACTGAACCCCGCTTTCAGGGTTTTGCCAACCGTCACCGATACGCGGCGGACGTTCTCGCCATACTGGAACCAGCCTTTGCCAAACGCAGCACCGCCGAGTGGCTCGACCTGCTCAGCGCGGCGCAGGTGCCTTGCGGGCCGGTCAATTCCGTGGCGCAGGCGCTCGCGGATGTCCAGTCCACGGCCCGCGGCGTTGTCGTAAGTACCGAGCATCCCCACTTTGGTCACGTGCGCCAAGTGGCCAGTGCCGTTCGAGTGGGCAGTGAACCCAGCGAGCATCGTCGAGCACCACTGCGTCATGAGGACGCCGCCGAGGTACTGGGTACGCTGCTCGGGTACTCTCCTGAACAGCAAGTCCATCTAGCGACCGAGGGCGCCTTCGGTGCCCATTTTTCGTCGAATCGTCAAAAAGAAGCGGAAGGAAATAATCATGTTTGAACTAAAGAATCAGGTGGCGGTCATCACGGGGGCGGCGTCGGGTATCGGCGCGGCGACGGCTCGCGTCTTCGCGGCCGCCGGAGCCGACGTGGCCCTCGCGTGGTATCCCTCGGACCCGCACGACATCGAGCTCGTGCGGCGTGACGTCGAGGCCAGTGGTCGACGTTGCATCGTCGAAGCGGTGGACGTAGGGGTGAGTGCCGACGTTGATCGGCTGATTGCACGGACCGTCGCCGAGCTCGGAGCGGTACATATCGCCGTCGCCAACGCCGGCATTGCTCGCCGGGTGCCCCTGGAGAAGCATGATGATGACGCTTGGAATCGGGTCGTGAATGTCAATCTGCAGGGGGCCTACCGCGTCTTTCGAGCCTGCATTCCTCACATGCGCGAGCAGGGTTTCGGTCGATTGCTGGCTACATCATCAATCGCGGGAACCGTTTCTGCCTGGCCCCAGCATCTGGACTACGTCAGTTCGAAGGCCGGATTGGTTGGTCTGATGCAGACGCTCGCCGTCGAGTTTGGTCCCTTTGGCATTACGTCGAACGCGGTAGCTCCCGGCACTATCCGCACACCACAGGCCCTGGACCCCGTTAACTCACTCGGTCCTGATGGTATTGCCGAGCTCGCCGACAAAGTACCCGTTGGTCGAGTGGGTGACCCCGAAGACATCGCTTACGTCTTTGCCTTCCTGGCTAGTCAAGAAGCCTCCTACGTCAACGGTCAGGTAATCGTTGTTGATGGAGCCCGCCACCTAGCCGGTCTGTAAGCGTCGCCTTGTCAAGAAAGGATAAGTATGAGTATGAATGAACAGTTCTTTCGGCGTAGCGATAGCACTGAGGGTGTCTCGGGTCCTCCACGAGAGCTCGTGGGCTACGGCGAGTTTCCGCCCCGCGTTCGCTGGGCGAACGGGGCCAAGGTGGCGATTCAAATCGTCGTCAATTACGAAGAGGGGTCGGAGAAAACCTTCGCGATGGGCGACGGCGTTAACGACGGCATGTACGAACTGCCTTTTGCGATTGAGGGTATTCGCGACCTAGCGGTGGAGTCGATGTACGAATACGGTTCACGGGCTGGTATTTGGCGGCTCTTTCGCGTCTTCGACAGTGCCAATATTCCCGTGACGATTTTCGGATCGGCCGTGGCCCTCGAACGCAACCCCGAAGTGGCCGCCAAAATTGTGCGTCGCGGTGACGAAGTGGTCGGTCACGGGTACCGCTGGTCGAATCACTTCGAGATGACCCGTGACGAAGAGCGCGAAGCCATTCGACGCGCGATCGACTCGATAGAAGGCAGTACCGGTGTCCGGCCGCTGGGCTGGTACTGCCGAGAGATGAGTCCCAACACCCGTGAACTCGTCGTTGAAGAGGGCGGATTCTTCTACGACTCCGACTCGTACAACGAGGATTTGCCCTACTGGACAAGCATCCTGGGCCGGTCGCACTTGGTGGTTCCCTACACCCTGGTGGTCAACGACGTGCGCTACATCGCTGGTACCGGCTTTGGAAGTCCCGAAGACTTCTTCGCCACCGCGAAGGCGACCATTGATCGACTCCGAAATGACGGGGACGACCTCGGACGGATGATGTCCATAGGTCTGCACCCGCGCATCACCGGTAACCCGGCACGCGCCGACGCGCTGGCGCGATTCATTGCCTACGCTCAACAGTTTGATGACGTCGTCTTCATGCGGCGAATTGACCTCGCGCGCACCTTCGCCGATCAGGTGCCTCGACCCGCCTAACTCGTCCCTAGTGGGTAGCATCAAGACGACCAGACAGACCGGCAAACGAAGGAGCGGTGATGAACGTCGTTGCGAGTTCGTACCAGGAAAGGGCGTCGAGGTGTCGAAAGTCGCGCTCGCGAGGCTCGCCTGAAGAGGGCCGCCGTGCCCTGTGAATCCTTGCTTCGAGTGTCGAAGACTGTCGGCAAGGGGCGACACCCCCGAGCCCTCGTCGCCATGGATAAATTTCGTGGAACGGCGAGTGCGTCCGACCTCGCCGCGACGGTAGCGGCGTCACTGGAGCGTCGAGGCTGGGAAGTGAAAGTGCAGGCCATTTCTGACGGAGGCGAGGGTTTTCGAGCCTGTTTTGAAGGAAGGGTCAGCTACGTGGACGCCTCCGATGCCTACGGAACTATCCGCGCCGTCCCCATCACCTGGCTGCGAGAGGGCAGTGAACGTATCGCCGTCATCGAGGTGGCCGAGATAGTGGGACGCCGCATAGGTAACCCCTCGAGCGAAGAGGCTCTGCGCGCCTCCAGCGCGGGCCTGGGGCAGGTCATTCTCGCGGCGCACGCCGCGGGCGCCACCGGCGTTCTCGTGGGCCTGGGGGGATCGGCCACGTCCGACGGCGGCGAGGCGTGCTACGAACTACTGAGGGATGGGGCCGCCCTGCCCATCACGGCTGCCACTGACGTGATGCTTCCCTTTTTCGGCGCGATGCACTTCGCCGCACAGAAGGGAATCCAGGTCAAGGACGAGCCGGTCCTCGAGGCCCGCTTGGCGATGGTGGCCGAGCGATACCGAAATGAATGCGGCGTTGACGTTGCGGCCATTGACGGCGCCGGCGCTGCGGGTGGGATTGGTGGCGCTCTGGTGGCCCGTGGTGCCACACTGGCCCGAGGTTTCGACGTGGTTGCTCGTCACCTGAATCTGGCCAGTGGTGTTCATTGGGCCGATCTCGTTATCACGGGTGAAGGACGTCTGGATCAGGGCAGCCTGGAGGGAAAAGTGGTCGACGGCGTCGGTGCGCTGCTCGGGGCAACCCCGGGTCTCGTGCTCTGCGGGGCGAGTGAGGCATCGGCCCGCGCCACCCTCCTCCAGCGCTATCCCTCCTACGAAGTACTGAGTCTGAGCGAGGAGTGTGGCGAGCGCGCCCTGCGTGATCCGCTGGGGTGTATCGCCGATCTGCTCGCCATTAGCAACAATGACCGCGAGGAGCTAGGGCCTGGACATCACTGAAGTGTCACCCCGCAGGTCCGCTAAGACTTCTCGAGCGGCGTTGCGTCCGGGGCGACCGGACACCGAGCCACCGGGGTGCGATGTCGAACCGGTGAGGTACAGACCATCAATCTCGGTACGAACGTCGCGCCACCCGGGAATAACGGAGCCGTCGGGGAGATGGAACTCGCCCCCGTGACAGGAACCACTGATGTTGGCCAAATTGTGCGCGGCGATGCTGGTAGGCGACTCGGCCCGCATGGCCAGAATGTTGTCGTCGTCAAGACCCTTGACGTAGGGACGGGCGAAGGAGAGAAGGTGGTTGGCGTAGTCATTGGTTTGCTGCTCGGTCCAAGCCTGTCCATCGCGCAGCATGGGTGCAATAGTGAGGAATTTAAACACCGCTCCGGGGGCCCGGGTGGGATCAACCACGGTGGAATCAACCATCAAGAGCCAGGGACTTTCGGCCGAGAGCTCTCCGGCCAGGGCCGCGTTGACTTGCGCCCGCAGTCCTTCGGGTGATCCCAAACCGGCGGCCACGGCGCGCGTCATACCAGCACTCGTGTTGTAGGTCGGGTGCTCCTTGAGGGCGAAGTGAACGGCGAAGACCGACAGTCCGGGGTGCCACTGGGCCGCCGCTTCGTCCAAACCGGGGGTTTCGCACTCGATGCTCTTGGCCAAGGTCAGCAGATGGCTACCCGCCACGACCGCTCGCCGTGCTCCAAACTCTCGACCGTCCGCACAGCGAACGCCAACGCAGCGTCCGTCGGCAACCAGGTATTCGTCCACCCAAGCCCCCGTAATCACGCGCCCCCCGTGATCTTCGAGGTGGGCGACGAGGGCCTTGGGGAGCGCGTCGGAACCGCCGACGGGCGTGGTCCAACCAAATTTCAGTCGTCCCGCGAGTATGGCCGCGGGGAGCGCCCCCGTTCCCGGACGTTCTGGAGGCTGAATAGTGGCAAAGGCCATCCACATAACGGCGCGACGAATGAGAGGGTGTTCGAAGGATGTCATCACGACTTCCCAGGCACTACGTTGGCGCAGAGTTTCGTAGCGCGAAGACCACTCGTCGTCGGGGTAGGGGAGTCCGGCTTGAAAGTAGGCGTGCGCGTTGCGCAGCCCCTGGTCCCATTCCGTCATCATTGAGCGAAGGGCGTCGCCGTCGTGCATCGAATACTGGTCGAAGTTGCGAGCGGTGGCCTCAAGGTCGGGGTGCATGACCAGCGCCTCACCATCGAGGACGGGGAGCACGACGGCGGGGTCAGTGATGAGGTAGGTGAGGCCGTACTTGGCGATCAGGCCCAGCTCGTCCTTGGCCAGCAAGGGATTGGACTGAATGACCACGTGAGCGCTCGAGCACGAATCGTGGCGCCAACCGGGCAGGGTCAACTCCTCAGTTGCGGTGTTGCCACCCACAAAATCACGGCCCTCCACCACGGTGACGCTTAAACCGGCCTGCGCGAGATAGGCCGCGCAGGTCAACGAATTATGACCACCGCCGACAACAACCACATCACTGACTTGTTCCATAGTTCCCCCTACGAAGAGGATAGAAGCCACACTTCGTGGCCGGCGATGAAAAGTTTTTGCCGCTCAGTTTTGCGGATCAAAGGCCCGCTGGGGGCGTTGTCCGTGCTTGATTTCTTGGCGAACCAGAAACTGCGCGAGGGGCAGGTCGTTGGCGTGGGTTACCCCAATGCATCGAGCGGCCGTCGTGAGCACGTCAAAGATCACCGCGTCGCGTCGCATCGCGTCAGCGACGAAGGTGGGCAGCAGCACTTCGTCGTTTTCGGCGAAATCGTGCTCCTCCAATGCTCGCTGTAGGAGGGGCCACACCTCGGGTTGAAAGCCCCACAGGTTCATCGACACCAAGAGATCGTCGTTCAAGATCGTGGGTCGAAGCCCATCGTCAGCGGCGAAACCGTTGGGTGTGAAGGTCACGTTGCGTCGTTCCGTGATATTGACCAGCCGTCCGTCAGCGACGGCGCAGACACCACGTGATACGGGAAGGTCTCCAATGAGGGAGTTTTCGAGTTCGTAGGCGACGAGGCAGGAGTTGGGCGAGCTCGACAAATGCGCTACCAGCTGGCCGAAGGCGTCAGGGCCGTAGAGGTCGTCGGCGTTGGACACCGCAAAAGGACGCTCAGGGTCCACGACGGAACGCGCGGCCAGGACGGCGTCGACGGTGCCGCGCAGTTGCTCCTGGTACACGTAGGAGACCGCTAGATGTTCGGGCCAGTTAACCGCAATGTGTTCTTGAATTGTGGGCCCGGTGTCGCGATTAACGACCATGACGATGTGGGAAAAACCGGCGCGCATCGCGTCAGCCGCCGTCAAGTCAATAACGCCTTCGCCGTGGCGCCCAATTGGGGCTAACTGCTTTAGGCCGCCGTAACGTCGGGCGCGTCCGGCCGCCAAGATTACGAGAGTGGGTCCGGTCATAGTCACGCCGTAAACCCTATCCCTTACGGCCCGCATCGCCGTGGCACCACCGGGTCCATGGTCGGGGGTCTCGCAGCAAGGGCTCTAGGCTGGGTACGGCAGTGGAGAGGAGAATGGTGTGAGTTTTTGTGGCATGTGTGGTTCGCCCATCTCCCCGCACACCGCCTATTGCGGCGTCTGCGGAGCCCCGCAAACGTCGAGCACTTCCATTGACCCCATGCCCGCGCTCGCCGAGCTTGGAACGGCCGCGCCGAGTGGTGCCATTTTTCGCCTGCGGCTCCCGCTCGACGTCGTTCGCCAGTCGCGTTGGAGTGTTCTCTTTCGCGGCGTGCTGGCCTTGCCACTGCTGCTGTTTATGGTGATTGCGGGGACCGGGCTCTTCTTCGTCGTTATCAGTGGCTGGCTGGGTGCCCTGTTTCTGGGCCGACTGCCCGAACCCCAGCGTCGCTACATCACTAACTTCCTGCGCTTCAGTACTGATCTCGACGCCTACCTGGCCTTTGTAACTGACAAGTGGCCAGGTGTGCAGTGGCACCCGCGCCCGGGTGCCGCCGTCGTGGTCGAGGCTGATCCCGTCCGCCTGCGCCGCACGGCGGTCTTTTTCCGCCTGTGGCTCGCCATTCCGGCTCTGGTCGTGGCGCAAATACTGAGCGTGCCCTCGACACTTTTGCAATTACTGCAGTGGTTCTGGGGGATACTCGCGGGTCGACAAAGTCTGGTGCTGCACCAGAGCCGTTGCTTGCTCATTCGCTACCAGCAACGTACCGTGGCCTATTACCTCCTCCTCACCCCGACCCAACCCTTCGAAAAGTTGCTCGGTGATTCGGTGTTGACAAGCGAGTCCGCCCCCAGCGGTGGTGACCCTTTTCACTGGGCCGTCGTGTCTCGAGCACGTCAGGTCGTGGTGGCCAGCCTCGTTGTTGGTGCGCCTCTGCTCGTCGTGACCTCGCACTACCAATCAGCCTTTGTTCCCCAGCCCCTTAGCGTCGCCATCGGGCACCTGGGAATTTGGGCTGGCGAACAGAGTTATCAGAGCGAGATCAGCACATTGCGATCCCTGCAATCCACCTGCGCTTCCAGTGAAATGACCGCCTGCTTCATGCAGCAACAGCCGGCCTTTCTGAAGACCCTGAACGCGGACACGCAAACCTTTAGCAAGATTCATTCCTTGGTACCGGGTCGCGAAGCGGCCTTCACTGCTCTGGAGGCGGTTTTGGCCGAGAGCTACGTGCTCGCTTCGAGAGTATCGGGGTCCACTCCCTCCTCGTCCACGGCGGTGACCTTGCAGGTACTGACGTCGACCTTGGCTCAACAGTTCACGATTGACGCCCGAACGTGGTCCTCATCCTTATAGTGGCCGGTGGACGGAGATGACGGAATTGCCCTTCGTTGATCAGCCGGTCTTGCGTTCACTCGGCCGTCGTGACGACGACCCCGTAAACGTACCGGCCGGCACGTGGCTAGGGCGACTAACGATCATGCACGGAGCTGAAGCCGACGTCATTTGGGCGACCGCGGCTGACGAAGAGGCTTCGGGTCGTTGTCGACTGGCTCGAACACTGGGCACGGTCCCGGTGGCTGGCGACTGGGTGATAGTCAAGGGCGAACGGGTAGTTAAGGTTCTTAGCCGTCGTAATGAACTTCGCCGTACCCAGACCCACGGCCGTCCGGCCCAAGTACTCGCGGCCAACGTGGACGTCGTGCTCATTGTGATACCGCTGCGGGGCGAATTGCACCACCGCATGATCGAGGGCCTTACCGCCATGGCTCGCGATAGTGGGGCCAAGGCGCTAATCGTTATTTCGAAGAGTGACGAGGGCCCCGAGTCCGAGGTTGAGGACATAAAACGTCGTATTGCGGCCCTGGTCGGAGAGGTCAGTGTATTGGTGACCAGTTCGCACCACGGCGAGGGGGTGGAGTTGTTGCGCGAGACCCTGGGTCCGGGCGTGACCGGCGTTCTCCTCGGCGCATCGGGAGCCGGGAAGACCTCGCTGCTCAATGCCCTCGAGGGTCGCGTTGAGCGAACGAAGACCCTGAGTCGAACGGGTGAAGGTCGTCACGCGACCAGCACTCGTAAGTTGTATCGCCTGTCGTCGGGAGGAGTGCTGTTGGACATCCCGGGCGTACGCTTCAGTCGAGCGGTCGCCGACGCCCAATCCTCCGGTGATGACTACGCCGATCTGGAACTTCTGGGGGAGTCCTGCCGCTTCGCCAACTGTCATCATCGTCGCGACGACGGATGTGCCGTCACGCTGGCCGTCGAGAGTGGCGAACTTTCGCGATTGCGCGTTGAGCAGTGGCTGACGTGGCGCGAGGTCGTCGCATCTTCGACGACAACGCCACCTCACTAGAATTGCGAAGCGGGGCCGTAGCTCAGTGGTTAGAGCAGGGGACTCATAATCCCTGGGTCGTGGGTTCGATCCCCACCGGCCCTACGCAGGCAGTGTGATTGAAGAGTGGCGTCCTGATTCCGTCGATGCCCCTAGCGCGGCGAGTAGGGTACGCCTTAACGAAGGAGAGTTGATGTCACCTCGGTTCGCCAGTGGTGCCGGCCAGACCGTCGCTCGACGGGCGTGGGGAGTGGCGCTGCTGGATTTCCTGCTCGTCACCCTCTTCGTGGCTATTGGTCTGCACTCGCACCATCAAGGTGCACACCTTTCTGAATTTGCGCTGGTGCTCTACCCCTTCGCGCTGGGAACCGGGCTGGGCGAGTTCGGAGTACGACGAACCAACCTTTCCCCCGAGACCCTCGCAGGGGGCGTGATTGTTGCCCTGAGTACGGTGGTGCTGGGAATGCTTCTACGTGTTTTCAATGGTCAGGGGACCGATGTGGCCTTCGTAATCGTCGCCACCCTCTTCGTCAGTTTCTTTCTGCTGAGCTGGCGCCTCGCGGTCCATTTCTGGCGTCGGCGTTCGGCTAAGACCGACACCACGTCGCCCTAGGCTAGAAGGCGTGTGAATTTCTTCGCCGAAATCCCCAACAATGGTGCACCCACTGTGTAAATTCTGGGGCGTAGTGGTGCTGTGACTGACTAGGAGAGCGTGGTGTTTCGGCGTCTAATGATGTTGATTGGCCTTGGTGCGATGGCCTACGCGGTCCCAATAATTCGGGTAGCGCACCGGCGCTCGGTAACGTGTACCAACTTAACCTTGCACCACGCCCCATCGGGAACATTGACGCTGGCCAACTGCGCCAATGTCACTATGCCCTTTCTGCTTGGGCTGGGCTACTTGATTGTGGGTGCCGTCATTGTTTTGGTGGGACTCGTCTTAGGCAAATCGCTTAAGGGTCAAGATCGCAAGAATGAGCGAGCCTTTAGGAGAGACCTAAAAGCCGGCAAGTACGACTTTGACCCCAACAAATTGGATCCGTCGAAGAATCTCGGGCGTTTTAAGTTGGCGGCCGAAGAAGTGCGCCAACGCGAGGCGAAGGTGAGCGCCCCCATTCCTTGGGAGGACAAGTTTCTCAAGCCCTTCCCGGAGTCGGGTGAAACGCAGGAATCAGCCCCCGAAGGCGAGAGTGCTAACGACCAAGACCTCGAGTCAGGAGAGGACGCGGCGGCGGAAATTGCGCAATCCGAGACTCAAGAAACCGGCGAAAAAGACCAGTAAGACGGGGTAGATAAGGTAAAGGTGAATATGCGCAACGTCGGTAAAGGCGGCGCGCATCCCCTCGTTAACGTAGAGCAAGGGATTGACCAGCACTATGGTTTGTAGCCAGTGCCAGCCGCCAATCTGTACCGGAGCGAGCCTGTTCCATTGGTAGTAGGTCCCGCCAAGAAAAGTGATGGGTAAAACGATAAAGCCGAACATCAAGCCAATGTTGCGGGGCTCAAAACTGGTTCCGATAACTAGACCCAAAGATCCCATCGCCAGGGCGGCCAGGGGAACGAGGGTTAGCATCACGAGCCAATGAATGTGAATAGCTGCGTGCACCCCGTTCGCGTGCACCAGGGCGGCGATGGGCAGAACAATGAGGGCCGAAAGCATGCCCTGCAGCGCTCCCGAAACGACCTTCTCGAGGGCTACCAGCCATATTGGACAGGGCGCTTGGACGCGGTCTTCGATTTCTCGGGTGAAACCAAACTCTTGGGACATTTGTAGGGCCACCGATTGCAGTCCTTGAAACATCACCGAAATGCCCACTACTCCCGCCACGAGTACGGTGGCGAAGTCGCTCTCGGCCGCGCCCGGTGAGCCACCCCCACCACCTACCGACTGTCCGATTTTCGGGAAGACGTAGAGGAAGACGAAACAGAGCAAGAAGGGTTGGATAACTGTGCGCAAAAAGAAGAGCTTGATGTCTTTTTTGATTACGGTGAAGTCGCGCAACAGGAGGGCCACGAGCGCGCTACGCCCCGCCGACCACGTACTGCGCTGGGACGATAGTGAGATCGGCGAAGGTTTCATTAGTCGCGAAGTTCCCTTCCGGTGAGTCGAATGAAGACGGTTTCGAGTGACGGCTCGGCGACGGACACGTCCTGTACCTGAGCGCCGACCCCCTCAGCCGCCGCGATGACGCGCGTCAGTAGGCGTTCACCCCCGGCAACGTGTAGTTCCACTCCTCGTTCGACCGCACGTACCGATGAAGCTCCGTCGAGCAGCGCCAGGGCGCGCCCCAGCTCGTTCAGGTCTCCCGTGGCCTTGACCGTGACGATGGTGTCAATCCCCGTGCTGTGTTTAAGGTTCGTCGGAGTGTCGAGGGCCAGGAGCTTCCCGTGATCCATGATGGCGACCCGGTGGCAGAGCTGCTCGGCCTCTTCCATGTAGTGGGTAGTGAGGAGTATGGTCTGACCGTCGGCGTTGAGTTGCTTCATGATCTCCCATAGCGCCAGGCGACTTTGGGGATCGAGACCGGCGGTGGGTTCGTCGAGAAAAAGGACGGCTGGTCGGTGAAAAATTGCGCGCGCCACCATGAGTCGTTGCGCCATGCCGCCCGAGAGTGCGTAGACCGAGGCCTTCGCCCAGCGAGTGAGCTGAAACGTCTCCAGGAGTTCGCTGGCGACCTCGCGTGATTCAATCGCCCCCATGCCAAAGAGCCGACCGTGAAAGTAGAGATTTTCCCAAACGCTGAGTTGGCGGTCCAGGGTATTGACCTGGGAGACCACACCAATGAACTGCTTGGTGAGGTTCGGCTGGGCCACGACGTCAATCCCCGCAACAAAAGCGGAGCCGGCGCTCGGGAGTACCCGAGTGGTCAGCATGCCGGCGGTCGTCGTCTTACCCGCGCCATTGGGACCCAGCAGTCCGAAGATCTCACCCTGGTACACCGTCAGGTTGAGGCCATCAACGGCGGTGACGTCGGTTCCCGCGTAGACCTTGGTCAGGTCGCTGGTGTGAATCACCGGTAGGGAAGTCACCGGGGGATTCGTCACGGCGCCATCTTAGGTTCGCTCGCCAAATCGTCGTACGATGATGCCGTGCGTAAACGTGGATTCGCTTCCCTGGTTTGGGGGGCGCTCGAAGATCTTTTCGATCAGTCCACGGCCTTCGGGCGGCTGGCCCTGGTGCACGTCATCATGATGGCGGGTGACACCTTGGTCACCATCTCCTTGGCGGGATCCCTCTTCTTTTCGGTGTCCCCTACCGAAGCGAAGAGCAAAGTGTTGCTCTATTTAGTCTTGACCATCGCCCCCTTCGCCGTGGTCTCCCCACTTCTGGGTCCACTTATTGATCGCTCGGCCAACGGCCGGCGTCTCTTGGTCATCGCTTCGGCCGGACTGCGGGTGGTGCTGTGCTGGTCAATGAGTCAACACCTGAACTCCCTCTGGCTCTTCCCCGAGGCCTTCGCCGTACTCATCTGTTCCAAGCTCTACGGCGTGACCCGCGCGACTCTGGTGCCCGAGATGGCCCGAACCGACCAGTTACGGGTTACGCGCTCGACGATGTCGAGTAGTGGCTGGCCGGCGAGTGACGAGCCCGAGGGGGTTGGCTTTGCCGGATTCAACGCCCAACTCACCTTGCTCGGAACCGTCTGCGGTCTGCTCATCGGCTCAGTGGGAGCGGTCGTGCTCAAACTACTGGGGGCACCCAGCGTTCTCGCCGCCGCCGCCACAGTCTTTTTGCTTGGCGTTGTCGCGGCGTCACGCCTCAAGCGTCCCCAGCGACGTTCGCGCGACGCGATGGTTCCCATGTCGCAGGATGAACGCGATCGCCAGCGTCTACGACCCGTTGAGGACGCTGACGTGATCTGGGGGCTGGGTGCGGCCGCGCTCATGCGCTTCGCCGTGGGCTTCACCACCTTTCTCTTAGCCTTCGGTTTGCGTCGCGAACACGCCTCACTTTCGTGGTTCGCGGTGGCCCTGGGCCTGAGTGCCCTGGGATCCTTACTGGGATTGGCGCTGGTCAATCGTCTTCGACTGCGCTGGCACGAAAGTACGATGCTGACGCTGGCCTTGCTCGTCACGGGTGTGGCCGCGGAATCCGCGGCTCGTCACCCCGTTCTCATGGCGCAAGTGGCCCTGGCGGGTGCTCTGGGGGTTACGGCTGCGGTCACGCAACCAAGCTTTGACGCTTTGACCCAACGACTCGTGGCACCGGGAGCCCAAGGTCGAACCTTTGCTCGTTTTGCGGTGCGCCAGCAATTGACCTGGGTGCTCGGGGCCCTGCTCCCCGTTGCCGTCTCGTGGCGATTCGGTGCGGGAGACCAGTTTCTCGCCGTCGTCTTACTGGTGGGCGCCGTGGGCTACGCCATAGGGCGCCGGCGGCCGCTGTAGGCCAGTCGCGCCTCGAGCGCGTCAACCTCGTCGCGCAGGGCGTTGGGAAGGTGATCACCGAATTGTGCGTAGTGACTACGCAGACGGGGGATTTCTTCCCGCCATTCGTCCCGATCAACGTTGAGTAGCTCGCGCAGGTCGTCGCTGCTGACGTGGATGCCCTCGAGGTTGAGAGCGTCCATCGTGGGGATGAGGCCAATGGGTGTGGTCTCGGCCGCTCCCTTTCCGTCGACGCGGTTGAAGACCCATTCGAGGACGCGTGAGTTTTCACCGAAACCGGGCCACAACCAACGACCGTCACTACCCTTGCGGAACCAGTTGACGTAGAAGAGTTTGGGCAGTGCCGCTTCGTCAAAACGCTGGGCGAAGGTGAGCCAGTGGGCGAAGTAGTCAGCCATGTTGTAGCCACAGAAGGGCAGCATCGCAAAGGGGTCGCGACGCAGATTGCCGACTGCGCCCACCGCGGCGGCGGTGGTCTCCGAGGCCATCGTTGATCCCATGAAGACGCCGTGGTTCCACGAGAAGGACTCGGTCACCAGGGGAACGACACTGCCGCGTCGACCGCCAAAGAGGATGGCGTCGATGGGTACCCCGGCCGGGTCCTCCCACTCGGGGGCGATTGCTGGGTCTTGGCCCGCGGGGGCGGTGAAGCGTGAGTTGGGGTGCGCGGCTGGCGTCGTCATTTCGGGGGTCCAGGGATTGCCGCGCCAGTCAATAATGCCGCTGTCGGGCAGGTCCATTCCCTCCCACCAAACGTCGCCGTCGGTCGTTCGGGCCACGTTGGTGAAAATGGTGTTCTCCAGTACCGATTCCATCGCGTTGGGGTTGGTCTGGTAGTTGGTACCTGGTGCCACACCGAAGAAGCCCGCTTCGGGATTGATCGCGTAGAGGCGTCCGTCCGGACCGGGCTTCATCCAGCAAATGTCGTCTCCAATGGTCTCAACCGTCCAGCCCGGGACGGTGGGCACCAGCATGGCGAGGTTGGTCTTACCGCAGGCGCTGGGGAAGGCGGCCGCGATGTACTTACTGCGACCTTCGGGATTGGTGAGCTTCAAGATCAGCATGTGCTCGGCGAGCCAGCCACCCTCTCGGCCCATTACTGAAGCAATGCGCAAGGCAAAACACTTCTTGCCGAGGAGTGCGTTGCCCCCGTAGCCCGAACCAAAAGAAATTATCTCTTTGGTTTCGGGAAAGTGCACGATGTACTTGTGTTCGGCGTTGCAGGGCCAAGGAACGTCGGCCTGACCATCGGCGAGGGGGGCCCCGACGGAGTGCAAGGCCGGTACGAAGTCGCCGTCCTCGCCGAGCAGGTCCAAAACGGCCTGACCAATGCGGGTCATAATGCGCATTGACACGGCCACGTAGGCCGAGTCGGTGAGTTCCACACCAATGTGGGCGATGTCAGACCCGAGGGGGCCCATGGAGAAGGGCACCACGTAGAGGGTGCGCCCCTTCATGCACCCGGCGAAGAGGCCATTAAGGGTGGCGCGCATCTCGGCCGGATCCACCCAATTATTCGTTGGGCCCGCCTGGTCTTGGGTGGCCGAACAAATGAAGGTGCGGTCTTCGACGCGGGCGACGTCGCCGGGGTCGGACATTGCGTAGAAGGAGTTGGGGCGCTTGGTGTCGCTGAGTCGCATGAAGGTACCGCTGGCGACCAGTTCGCCGCACAGTGCTTGGTACTCCGCTTCTGATCCGTCGCACCAGTAGATGCGATCGGGGGTGGTGAGCTGCGCTACTTCTTGCACCCAGGCGATGAGCTTGGCATTTCGAGTTGGACTCGTCACGCACGGCCTCCCAAAAAATTCTCACGAGCCTCGTTGCTCGAGAGTCACTACAGTACTGCTGTGAGTCTCGAATCAAACGCCACTTCGAATGAAGCGAACGCGCGGTCCGAGGACGTCCTTATTCATCGTATAGCGAGCATCGTCACCCGTAGACCCCCCAAGAGGGGTGAAATCTTTATAGGTGACGACGCCGCCGTTCTCGATTCCTTCGCCGGTCAGGTCGTCATGAGCGTGGACGTCTGCGTCTACGGTGTGCACCTTGACGAGGAACTGTTCACCCTCGAGGATTTAGGATTTAAGGCCGTAACGACGGCCCTTTCGGACTTAGCCGCCATGGGCGCACGCCCCCGGGGGGTCGTCCTCGGGGTCGTCGCCCCGTCCGGAACTGATTTGGACATCTTGCATCGCGGGGCCGCTACCGCCGCGACCCTGTGTGACACTGACATAGTCGGGGGGGATTTAACGACGGGTACGGGGGTCAGCGTGGCCGTGACCGTCGTGGGGGAGTGCCCCGGGAGCAGCGCGGTTCTTCGCTCGGGTGCGTTGCCGGGGGACTCCATCTACGTTTCGGGGTCCCTAGGACGTTCGGCGGCTGGACTGCGACTCGCGCGTGCGGGTGCCTCCAAGGACGACCCCCTCGTGGTGGCCCATCGGCACCCTTGGCCCCGACTGCGCGAGGGCTGGAACTTTCGCCTCGCCGGCGTCCACGCGATGATGGACCTCAGTGACGGTTTAGGCCTTGACTTACATCGTTTAGCGGATGCGTCAGGGGTGGGTTTCGAGCTCGACGACGTGCCCGTCGCGACGGGCGCCAGCTTGCTGGAGGCCTTGAGCGGGGGAGAGGATTACGAGTTGCTCTTCACCACCGCTGATGAAGAGCGTCTTCGCGAACGATGTGACGCACAAAATATTCGTCAACCCTTGCGAATTGGCACCATCGTCAGTGATCCCCTCGTGCGGACGTGGCGAGGAGAAGCCTTAGTGCGTGAAGGGTGGCAACACCGGCTCTAGTGCCGGCGGCTTAGGCGCTGGGAGCGGTTTTGCGGCTGGGCTTGGTTACTTTGCCCGAGCGCAGACAGCCGGTGCAGACGTTCATTCGAACCGGGGTAGCCCCGACGAGAGCACGGACGCGCTGAATGTTCGGATTCCAGCGACGCTTGGTGCGACGGTGGGAGTGCGAGACGTTCATGCCGAACGACGGCTTCTTGCCGCAGATTTCGCAGACGGATGCCATGTGAACAATCTCCTTGATTTACCGACGTTGCCCGTTGCGAACATCAGTGAGTACCGAAGGACCATTGTAGCATCACTAGCAATGCCCACAATCAATTCCCTTACCGCGAACGACCTTGAGCGAGCCGTACGGGTGTTCGCCGCCCTTTTGGGCGAACACCGTGAAGTTATCAACCGCCTCAATGTTTACCCGGTTCCCGATGGGGATACCGGCACCAATATGTCCCTAACGATGACGTCGGTGGTCCAGGAACTCGACGCCTTGCCCGACCCCGCCCCCCTAAAAGATGTCGCCGCGGCAATTGCTCGAGCCTCCTTGATGGGGGCCAGAGGAAACTCCGGCGTGATTTTGTCCCAAATGCTGCGAGGTTTCGTCCAGGGTCTGGTGAACGAGGAGGCCCTGGACGTCGAGCAGCTCGTCGCGGGCCTCGTTCGGGCCGACGAAATGGCCAGGGCCGCAGTGTCTAATCCGGTGGAGGGCACTATCTTGTCGGTCGCCCGCGCCGGCGCCCTCGGCGCTCAGAGTGAGCACGAACACCTGGCCACCGCCGTGGTGGCGGCTCGCGACGCGGCGCGTCTGGCCCTCGCCCTCACCCCCGAACAGCTGCCGGTATTGAAACAGGCTGGCGTCGTCGATTCGGGTGGAACGGGATTGCTCTTGTGGTTTGACGCACTCTGCCACGTCGTCCTCGACGCCCCCCTGCCCCCAACCCCGGCCTTGCCCGATGTGCACTTCGCCAGTACTCCCGAGAGTGAATCGACCAGTACCCTGGCCCAGTTGCGCTACGAAGTCATGTTTCTCTTAGAGGGTGACGACGATCGCGTGGCCGCCTTTCGAGCGGCCTGGGAATCATTGGGAGATTCCATCGTGATTGTTGGAGGCGATGGTCTGTACAACTGCCACATTCACACCGACCTCATCGGCGCATCGATTGAAGCGGCACTTGACGTGGGCCGACCCTCGAAGATCCGCGTCACCGACCTCCTCGAACAAGTGGGTGAGGAATCCATGCACCGTGCCTTCGCCGACCGAGGTCCATCGCCGCGAACTTCCGTGGTGGCGGTCGTCGCGGGCGAAGGTGCCGCCGCGCTCTATCGATCACTGGGTGTGCGAGAAGTGGTGATCGGGGGCCAGACGATGAACCCTTCAACGGCTGAATTAGTCGCGGCGGTTAAGGCCAGCGGCTCGAGCGAGGTTGTCATCTTGCCGAACAACAAGAACATTCGCCCCGTCGCCCAGCAGATTGATGCCTTGGTCGACGCCACTGTCCGGGTGGTTCCCACGAATTCAGTGCTGGAGGGGCTCGCGGCCATGGTCGCCTATCAGGCTGACGCCGACGCGCAGGGTAATGAGAAAACGATGTCTGACTTTGCGTCCCGCATCGTCACCGGAGAAGTCACCCGAGCCGTTCGCGACACGACCACTGACGCCGGGGAGGTCCACGTCGGTGACTGGATTGGCGTGGCGCGCTCGGGCATCTGTGCCATCGCATCGTCACTCGAAACCGCGCTCATTGACCTCGCCACTTTCCTGGGTGAGGAGCAGCACGAAATTCTTACCGTCCTCGAAGGCGAAGGTTCTTCAAAGTCCACCACGGATGCACTACTCAGCTTCGTCGCTGAGCGCTTTCCCGCTATCGACGTCGAAGTGCACGCCGGGGGTCAACCGCTCTACCCCTACCTCCTCGGATTCGAATGAGTGAAGCGGCGCCACGCCGACTCCGCCAGCTGGGGGAGATTTCCGTGGGCCAGCTTCGCCTCGTCGGCGCTAAGCGCTTAGAGGCCTTGGCATCCCTGGGCATCGAAACGGTCTTTGATCTGCTCACCGTGTATCCCCGCCGCTATATCGACCGCACCCGACGGGCGGAACTCGCCGACCTCAGCGTGGGGGAGGAGGCGGCGATTTTCGCCACCGTGACGGCCAATTCGTCGAGACGTACCCGTCAAGGAAAGAGCATGGTCGAAGTCCTGGTGTCCGATGGCGACGAGGCCATGAAAATTGCCTTTTTCAACCAACCCTGGCGGGGCGCTCAACTGGCTCCGGGCATTCAGGCCATCTTTTTTGGCAAGGTGAGTGACTTTCGCGGTCAGCGCCAGATGGCGAACCCCGTCGTGGACATCATTGTGGGACCATCGGGTGAGGAGCGTGACGCCAGCCGGGTGGGCTTTATCGTGCCCATCTACCCGGCGTCGGGCAAAGCGGGTTTGACGTCGTGGGAAATGGGTGGTTTCATCGAGCAGTCACTACGACGGGCGGGGCCGCTGCTTGATCCCGTGCCGCAAGAGGTGCTCGACGAACTGGGCTTGGTGAGCCGCACTGATTCGTTTTGGGGTATTCACCTCCCCTCCACTATGGAATACATCATTGAGGCTCGGCGGCGTCTGGTGTTTGACGAATTTCTCCGCCTGCAGCTCCTCTTGGCCCTTCGTCGTCGCCGGCTCGTTGCCACCGCCGCTGGGGTGCAGCACCCCATCGCCGACGATGATCTCTCGGTGAGCCCGGGGGCGCTCGTCAATCCCGATTCGAGGCTCGTTCGCCAGTTTCTGGCCGGACACCGCTTCACACTGACCGGGGCGCAGCAACGGGTGCTGGGCGAGATCGCGGCCGATCTACGCTCCCCGCTCCCCATGCATCGCTTGTTGCAGGGTGACGTTGGCTCCGGCAAGACGGTGGTGGCCCTCACGGCGCTGCTCGCAGCCATTGATGGCGGTCGGCAAGGGGCGCTCATGGCGCCAACGGAAGTGCTGGCTGAGCAACACGTGGCCAGTATTCGTCGAGACCTCGAGGGACTGGTTGTTCGCGACGAAGCAGTGCTTGGCGGGGTGCGACCATTGCGCATCCAGTTGCTCACTGGACGTATTAAGGGCAAGGAACGGACGAGCGCCTTGGCGGCCCTCGCCGACGGTGGCATTGACATCGTTATCGGCACCCACGCACTGCTCACCGATGATGTTCGATTCGCCGCCTTGGGAATCGTGGTTATTGACGAGCAGCACCGCTTTGGGGTCGAACAGCGGGCTCAGTTGCGCGACAAGGGGAGGGCGCATTCGCTGGAAGGCCGCGACCCCGACTTGTTGGTAATGACCGCCACTCCTATTCCGCGCACCGCGGCCATGGTGGTCTTCGGTGACCTCGATCGATCGGTCCTGGACGAGCTCCCTCGGGGTCGTCAAGCCATTGCGACCTCCTGGGCCCGGACGGCCCAAGCCGAGCAAGCGGCGTGGCAGCGCGTTCGAGAAGAAGTGGCCGCCGGGAAGCGGGCCTACGTAATTTGCCCCTTGGTCGAGGGTTCGGAAAAAATCGAGGCCAGCTCCGCGGTCGAGGAACGAACTCGATTGGCCACCCAGGAGTTGCGTGGCCTGTCGGTGGGGCTGCTCCACGGGCAGATGAAGAGTGGCGAAAAGGACGCCGTGATGGATGAGTTCCGGCGAGGCGAAATCCAGGTGTTGGTGGCGACCGTGGTGATCGAAGTCGGCGTCGACGTACCCGAAGCGACCGTGATCGTCATCGAGGATGCCTGGCGATTTGGCCTCGCCCAACTGCACCAATTACGAGGACGCGTTGGACGAGGTCACGACCCCAGTTACTGCGTTTTGCTGGGCGAACCGTCGACGCCCGACGGGGCGACGCGCCTGGAGGCGCTGGTGTCGTCGAGTGACGGCTTCGCGCTGGCCGAAATTGACCTGGACCTTCGCGGCGAGGGCACGCTGCTCGGTTCGCGTCAACGTGGGCAGAGCGACCTGCGTCTGGCCAATTTGCGGCGCGACGAAAGTACCTTGCAGCAAGCTCGTTCGGTCGCGCTGTCCTTGGTCGAGTTAGACGGTCTGGCTAGTCGACCGGACCTGGTGGACGAACTCAAACTTTTCGTCGACGAAGAAGAAGCCGACTACCTCTTTAAGTCCTGACGAAGGATTCCCCTCCTTCGTGGGGCGCACGTCGCGGCGATGTTGCTTCGTCGCCTAGCCTTAGGGCGTGCGTGTCATTGGTGGAGTAGCTCGGGGTCGCCCACTTAAGGCCAAATTGCCCGCCACGGTGCGGCCCACGACCGATTACGCCCGGGAGGCAATCTTCTCCATGCTCGAGAGCCGTGGGGGGCTGCACGACCTGGTTGTCGCCGACCTGTATTGCGGATCCGGAGCGCTGGGAATCGAGGCGCTCTCGAGGGGCGCGGCGAAATGTTACTTCTACGACGCTGACGCCCTCTGTCTCGCCGCCGCGAAAACCAATCTCAGTCCCCTCGGACTCGAGGGCGAAGCCGTGTACACGAAGGCCACTCTTCCGCTCTGGACCCCTCCGCCCGATATTGACCTGGTCCTCGCCGACCCGCCCTACGGGCCACTGGACCTCGCGAGCCTCCTCAAGGGCGTGCGAGCCCAGCGAGTCGTCATTGAAAACGACCGACACATGGAGGCTCCCGCCGCTTGGGTGGTCACCAAAACGAAGCGATACGGGACTACGCTCGTAACCATGCTGGAGCCCGAGGAGGTGGCCTGATGCGAATTGGTCTGATTCCTGGTTCCTTTGACCCCTTCCACAATGGTCACCTCGAGGTCGTCGAGCGTGCCTCCAAGATCTTTGATGAAGTCGTCGTGGCGGCCATACGTAATCCGCAGAAATCCGAAGCCCTGTTCACGCTCGAAGAGCGACACGAGATGATTGCCGAATCCTGCGCGCATATTTCTGGTGTGACCATTGTGTCCATCGCGACTCTGCTGGTGAACGTCGCCAAGGAGGTCAACGCCACGGCCATTGTTAAGGGTCTCCGAGCGGTGTCTGATTTCGAGAATGAGTTGCAAATGGCCCAAATGAACCGGTCCCTCTCGGGCGTTGAAACGCTCTTTATTCCCACCAGTTCGAACCATTCCTTCATTGCCTCGCGCCTTCTGCGGGAAGTTGCACGGTACGGTGGTGACGTGTCCGCGTTCGTTCCGGCGCCCGTCCAGCGACGACTGGCGGAGAAATTTTCGGGAGGTCACCAATGAGTGTCTTTGATGGATACGACAGCGAGCCCGTCGTTGATCCCCACAGCGATCCCAACGACCAGTTCTACGTTCCCGACGAAGAAGTCCCGGAACTGAGCTACGGGCGACGGGCTCGACGAAGTATCGAGGACAATTTGCAAGAGGCGATTGAGCTGGTTCGCTCGGCCAAATCCATGCCCCTCTCCTCGTCAGCCCTGGTTTCGCGCGAGGATCTGCTCGCCGTCCTGGAGGAAGCGCAGCGCAACATTCCCGAAGAGATTCGTGAGGCACGGTGGGCCTTGCGAGAGCGTGAAGCCCTGATGCTCGAAGAGCAGCGCAAAATTGACGTTTTGATGGAGCGCGCTCAGGCGCGAGCGGACGCCCTGGTTGAGCAAACCGAAATTGTTCGTCAGGCCAGTATCACGGCCCAACAAATAGTCGCCGATGCGCAAGCCGCTTCGCGCAAGATGGTGAATGAGCACGAGGACTTTCTCGACCTGAAATTGGCGGAGTTTGAAAAGACCCTCGGATTCTTGTTGACGACGGTCCAACGGGGTCGTTCGCGTCTCGCTACTCAGACCTTGCCCGAACCCGCACACATGACCGAGCGGGCCGATCAATTCTTCGCCGAGGCCACCCCGCGGTCAACGGGCGTGTTCGACTACGACGCCGACGTCGAGTCCGAGCCTGGCTTCTAAGCCCCCTCGTGTCGTCGCTCTACCGCATTCCGGTGGCACTCCTGCTGCGCGATGTGCCGTCGACCCAGGCCGTCGTCATGGCGGCGCCCTTCGACGAAAGGCGCCAATTCCTGCCTCGAGGAATCGCCGAGACCGATATTGCCCCCGATGCCGAGGTTGACGTCAATCTTCAGATTCAAAGTTTCGTGGGTGGTCTCTGGGTGCGGGGCGAGGTCGCCGCGCCGTGGTTTGGTGTCTGTCGACGTTGCTCGCTGCGGGTGGAGGGGCGCACCAGCGTCATACTTTCTGAGCGATACGTCGACGAACGTCGCGTGGAAGACGACGACGCGTACCTCATTGAGAACGATTTCATTGACCTCGAACCCATGATTCACGACGCCCTTTTGTTGGAAATTCCCTTAGCGCCCTTGTGCCGCGAGGACTGCGCCGGCCTTTGTTTGCACTGTGGCGGTGATCGAAACGAGACGCCTTGTGACTGCCAAGCACCGACGGACCCGCGGTGGGCTACACTGGACGGACTCAAGTTCGTGGACGATTCGTCCACTGAGTCGAACGAAGCGTGACGGGCTTTCCCGTCGTTGTTGAAAGAGAAGATCGTGCCAGTTCCTAAGCGTAAAACGAGTAAGTCCGTAACGCGCAGTCGTCGCGCCAGTGCTTGGCGTCTCGACCGTCCGGCCCGCAGCGTCTGCCCCCAGTGCTCCACGTCCAAGTTGCCGCACATCGTGTGCCCCAACTGTGGCTGGTACAAGGACCGTGTCGCCATCGAGGTCAAGTAACTTGTCGCTCCCCATCGCTGTCGACGCGATGGGCGGTGATTTTGCGCCGGACCTGATTATCAAGGGCGCTCGACGCGCCGTCGATGAATTGGGTCTCGACGTCCTCCTCGTTGGGGTGCCGGCATTGATGGGTGATCCCTTGGGGCTGCCGGTCATCGCGTGCAGCGAAGTAATCGCCATGGACGACGAACCCGGATCGAGTGTTCGCAAAAAGAAGGACTCCTCACTGGTTCGCTGCGGCGAGCTGGTCCGCGACGGCGAAGCATCCGCCATGGTTTCTGCCGGCAACACCGGGGCCACGATGGCCGCCGCCCTCCTACGAATGGGACGACTCCCGGGCGTTATTCGCCCCTGTATTGCCACCCCCATTCCTAATCCGGGGAAAAATCCCTGCGTCATGACCGACGCCGGTGCGAACGCCGAGTGCACGCCCGAAATGCTCGTCCAGTTCGCCAAGCTCGCCAGCGCCTACGCGGGGGCTAACTACGGCATCGCGTCGCCCCTAGTGGGACTGCTCTCGATTGGTGAGGAGTCCTCCAAGGGCACCACGCTGGTGAAAGAAACCAACGAACTGCTGGGCGCGGACCCTTTGATTAACTTCTTCGGTAACGTCGAGGGACGCGACCTCATCCCCGGCACGGTAGACGTGGTCGTGACCGATGGCTTCACTGGCAACGTTGCGCTCAAGACCCTCGAGGGGGCCTTCAAGTTTGTCGTCGGCGCCATGCTGAGCGTCATTGACACCAACGACGAGACTCGTCGGGCCGGCGAAACCTTGTTTCCCTACCTGCAGAACCAATTCCGATCCCTTTCCCCCGATCACCACGGTGGTGCCTTGCTCCTGGGACTGAACGGTATTTGCGTGATTAGTCACGGTTCGAGCAACGACACGGCCATTATGAACGCCATTCGTATTGCTAACGAGATGCACTCCGCTGGGGTCATCAACAAGATGCGCCTCGCTATTCGTCCTGATCAAGAATAGTTTTTGTTGCTGGCACCTTCGCCAGTGGGTACGCTGGAGCAATGCGCAAAAGGAGTTGGCATGACTGACGCAACGAAGGCCCCACTCGATAAAGCTGCGGTGCTCGACATCGTGAAGGCCGAACTCGCCCAGATTCTCGAAACCTCGCCTGACGAGATTCTTGATGACGTGCCCTTTACCGACTTAGGGGCAGATTCGCTGGCTCTCATTGAGCTGGTTGAGGCGCTGGAAGAGGCCATTATGGCGGAGTACCCGTCCTTCCACATCGACGACGAAGACCTCGAGGGCCTCGCCAGCGTGCGAGACGCCGTGGACTACGTCGCCGCCAAACTCAATCTGGCCTAGGTCGTGGTGGTCATTACCGACCTCGCTTCCTTCGCCGCGCGCGTAGGCCTGGACGCTGATTCCGCCCTTCTGTCCCAAGCCCTCACGCACTCCTCCTACGCCACGGAACACGATCTCGTTTCCAACGAGCGACTCGAATTTGTGGGCGACGCCGTCGTGGGTTTAGCCGTGGCCGACCACGTGGTGGCGAGTTACCCCGCCCTTAACGAGGGGCAGGCCTCAGTCCTTCGCTCCCGAGTCATCAACGAAAACGCCCTCGCGGACGCCGCGCGACTCGTGGACGTGGGCTCCGTCTTGCGAGTGGGCAAGGGGGTCTTGAAGGAAAACGGTCTCGAGAGACCCTCACTCCTGGCCGACGCTTTCGAAGCCGTGGTGGCGGCGATTTATCTGGAAAAGGGTTTTGCTGTCGCCAAGGCTTTCGTGCTGGAAGTGCTGGCCGAGATCATTGTGGTGGCCGCTCAATCGACCTCGACGCTCGATCCCAAGACTCGACTGCAACAGTGGGCCGGCTTCGCCGGTCTGGGGGCGCCCCAGTACGAAGTGCACGCGCAAGGTTCCGCGACCGACGCGAGTTTCGTCGCCACGGTGCGGGTGGGTTCCATTGTGGCTACGGGCATAGGTCGTTCGAAGAAGCGTGCCGAGGCGGCTGCGGCCGTGGCGGCCTGGGAGGAAACCCGTGCCTGAACTGCCCGAAGTAGAAACGGTACGCGCTGGTCTCCAGCGTGAAATCGCCGGAAAAAAGATCAAGACCGCCACCGTAAGCAAGGCCAGCATGGTCCGTCGTCATAAGACGGCCAAGGATTTTCGCGCCCTGGTTGAAGGTCGAACCGTGCGCGGGGTGCAGCGACTCGGCAAAAACCTCGTCGTTGGCTTCGATAATGGGAGCTCGCTGGTTATTCACTTGGGAATGAGTGGCCAGGTGCTCAAGGCGAAGTCCGCCAAGGACCCTAAGCCCAAGCACACGCACGTCGTTTTAACCTTCACCAGCGGTGAAGAAATACGTTTCGTCGACGCTCGAACCTTTGGCGAACTCTACGTTTCGACCCCGCCGGCGGAGGGAGTAGTGGTCGAGGTATCGAAGTATTCGCGACTCTCTATTGGAGGTGACGGGATTGAACTACGAAAGCGGGTCCCCGAATTAGCGCACCTCGGTATCGATCCTTTCGAGGACCAAGTCAGTTGGGACCGTTTGGCCGCGGTACTGCGCTCGCGCTCAGTGGGTCTAAAGACGCTGCTCACCGACCAGGACATCATCGCCGGAATCGGCAATATCTACGCCGACGAGATTCTGTTCGGCGCAAATTTGCGCTTTGATCGCGAGAGCGACACGCTGTCGACCATTGAAATTCGCCGCTTGCACCGCACTATTCCCGAAGTGCTTACTGACGCCATTAAGGCGGGTGGTACCACGCTCGGGGACGAAACCTTCGTCAATGTCGAGGGTCAGGCTGGCTCCTATCAGAATCAGTTACAAGTGCACACTCGTGAAGGGCAAGCCTGTCCCACCTGCCGCACGCCGATTGAAAAGGTTACCTTCCACCAGCGTTCGACCTATTTCTGCCCCAAGTGTCAACAAAGTTGACCGTAGTGCGCCCACCAGCCCCAGCGCGGTTGCTAGCGTTCATCCGTGTTTCTTAAGCGATTGACCATGAAGGGCTTTAAGTCCTTCGCCGACAACACCGTTCTCGAGTTTGAGCCTGGCGTCACGGCCGTGGTTGGCCCGAATGGTTCAGGTAAATCGAACGTCGTTGATGCCGTCACCTGGGTACTGGGCGCCCAGGGAACCAAGGCCCTGCGTTCGGCCAAGATGGATGACGTTATTTTTGCCGGCACGGCGAACAAGGCCGCCCTCGGAAGGGCCGAAGTGGCCCTCACGCTCGACAACGCCGACGGCCTGCTTTCAATAGAGGGGGCTGAAGTAACGATTTCGCGCACGCTCTTTCGAAACGGGGACTCCGAGTACGCGATTAACGGCACCATTTGCCGCCTCTTGGACATCCAAGAACTGCTGAGCGACTCGGGTGTCGGGCGCCAGCAACACATGATCATTGGTCAGGGGCAACTCGACTCCATCTTAAATTCGAGCTCCGAGAATCGCCGGGCCGTCATTGAGGAAGCGGCCGGCGTTTTAAAGCACCGTCGCCGCAAGGAACGCGCCGAGCGACGCCTCGCCTCGACGCAAGAAAATTTGGAGCGCCTCGGGGACCTGGTCCGCGAAGTTCGCCGCCAGATGCGTCCGCTTGAACGTCAGGCCGTGTCGGCGCGCACCTACGTCGAAATCGAGGCCGACCTCCGCGCCGCTCGCCAGGCGCTCTTCGCCCAGCGACTGGAGCAATTCCGGTTGCGTCGCGTTGAACTCGAAGGGGTCGTTACGAGCTCGAGCGAAGACGAGCGACGTTTGCGAGGCGAATTAGTCACCCTCGACGCCCAGGCCAGTGCGGCCGCCGCCGACATGGCCTCGCGTCGTGAGGAATTGCTGGCTTCCACGCTGGGTACCTTGCAGGGTTTGGCCGAGCGAGCCCGAGGCACCCTGCAGGTCATCGCGGAGCGCGAACGAGCCCTGCAGACCGCATTGGTGGCTTCGGCCGATGAAAATGTGACGGCGACGTTGGAGGCGGACGCGGCTCGCTTAGAAGCGGACCTGGTGGCGGTGGGCCAGGAAGAGGGTGAATTGCGAGCCTTGCGTGACGAGCGCACCCAGGCCGAAGAACAATTGGCCTCACTCGAAGCCGCTTTCGAGGCCACGTGGGGCAATGTTTCGCTCGAGAACGATCAGCGCGCTCTCCAGGCCGCCACTGAGCGCCAGCGACTGCTGGAGAGATCAATTTCGAGCCTCCGCGAAAACCAACGTCGAGCGGACGAACGCCTGAGCGACCATCACGGTCGCCACGACGCCACTATCCTCGCTCAGGCTAAGGCGAAGGTCGCGGTCGAGGCGGCGCTCCAGAGCGAGTCACTTAGTCTCGCCGCCCGAGCCAGCGCCGAAGTGCACGCCCGCGATGCGGAAGGCGCCCGCGATGCGGCTGACCAGCAATTGCGAGACTCGAGTGAACTCGCCGCTCGCACCCACGCTCGATCAGAAGCATTCTCGCGAGCACTCGACGAGCTGTCGGGGTCGGGTGGACGCAGCTTGCTCGGAAACGTGAGCGGCGTACTCGGGGCCTTCTTGGATCTCATCGAGATTGACGAGGGCTGGGAGAAGGCCGTGGAGTCCGCCGTTGGTGCCTCGGTGGGGGCGATGGTGGTTGACGGACGAAGCAGCGCCAAGGCCGCATTGGAAGTTCTTCGCCGCGAAGGGGGAGCCGGAATGATTCTGCCCACCGGCGAAGGCGCAATCACCCCCGGTGCACCCCCCACCGGCACCGTCGCTTTACGATTGCACGTTCGTGCCCGAGCCACCGCCCCCGATCACGTCGCTCGGGTTTTGGATGCACTCCTAGCGCGCGCCTTCGTGGCGAGTGACTGGCAGGCGGGAGTTGATATCGCCGTTGCGCACCCGGACCTGGTCGTGGTTACCCGTGACGGAGACCGCTTTGCGGCGTCTGGCTGGCGCGTGGCTTCTGGTCGTTCCGTGATCACCCGTTCAACGGTTGAAGAAGCTCAGCGGGCGGCGACTGACGCCAATGAGGCGCTCGAACCCATACGAATCGCTCGCCAGGCAGCGCAGGAGAACGCCACCCTGGCGCGCGCCGCCTTGAACACCGCCACGGCGGCCGCGATTGGCGCCACGGCTCAGCGCGAACGGGCCGAGCGAGAGTTCGCTCGCCTGGTCGAACAAGCGAGCGAACTCAGCGAGCGAATTGTCCTACTCGAAATTGACGTGACGACGAGCTCCACTGAGCGCGCCGCCCTCGACCAGGAGGCCGAGGCCCTGGCCTTAACCATTCCCGCCCTCGAGGCAGCGGTGGCTGAAGTGCACGTTCGCGCCGCCCAAGCCGACGAAGCCCGCGGCGCTATCGTGGCGCAGCGTCAGCGATCGCTCGATGTGGCGACGGCCCTTTCTCGTCGTGAGGCCCAGTTCGGCGAGCGGCGTCGACTGATCGAGCAACGCCAAAGTGAGATCGAGCTACGCCTCAGCGGTCGCAGCCAGGAGCGGCTTGAGGCCACCCAGCGCCGTGAAGCCTTGGAGTTTGACCTCGACGTGCTTAGTCGCCTGGCGGCGCTCGTTCGATTGGCCGGCGACGATATTCGACTCAGCCAAGAAGCCATGGACTCGACCTACCGTGAACAGCTTGAGGCATCGCGCGCCGGAGCGGAAAAGCTCGAGTCCTTGCGAAGCGCGCGCCAAAACGTGGAGTCCCGTCTGGGCGCCGTGGCGTCAGCCGCGCAGCGCGCGCAGATTGAACAGGCCGAACTGGCCGTGAAGGTGCAAAACCTCCATGAGGCCATTCGGCGTGACCTGCGAATCGAGCCCGACGCCGTCGAGGGGGCCTTGGTGGAACTGCCCGAAGGGATTACTCTCGAACAGCGCGTGGGCGACCTCGAAGCTCGTATCACCTCGCTGGGGCCGATTAATCCCCTGGCACTTGAAGAACTGGCTGCTTTAGAGGAGCGATATCAAGAGCTCGACACGCAGGTCGCCGACGTGCGCCATACTCGCCGGGAGTTGCTCGAAGTGATGCGCGCCCTCGACGAGGAGATCATGGCGACCTTCTCCAGTGCCGTGGCGGACGTTAACGAGCACTTTTCGAACTTGATCGCGATGTTGTTCCCCGGTGGGCAAGGTCGCCTCATTTTGACCGAGCCCGAAGACCCCCTCAACACCGGTGTTGAAATCGAAGTGCGACCCATGGGTCGCAACGTGCGCCGTATTTCACTCTTGAGTGGCGGCGAGCGTTCGCTGGCCGCTCTGGCCTTCCTCTTCGCCGTCTTTCGCTCGCGCCCCTCACCCTTCTACATGATGGACGAGGTGGAAGCCGCCCTCGACGACGTCAACTTGCAGCGATTCCTACAGTTGATTAATGAGTTCCGCGAGGGTGCACAGCTGCTTATCGTGACCCACCAGAAGCGAACAATGGAGGCCGCCGACGCGCTCTACGGCGTCACCATGGTGCCCGGTGCCTCTTCGAAGGTCATCTCACAAAGAGTTAAGCGCGCGGAGGATGCTCCGAAACTGGAGATCTCAGCATGACCTGGCTGCTCATTGCCCTGGCCCTGGCCCTGCTACTGCTGGCGCTCTTGCTTCGACGCCGTCGTGGGCGCGCAAGGGCTACCGCGCCACGACGTGCTCCAATGCCCGAGGTGCTGGTTCGCGACGTGGCTCCCATTCCCACCCTCGCTCCCAGCGAGCGGGCGGCCTCGCTGGACGATCGCTTGGCGTCGTCGCGGGGAATCTTCGACCGCGTCCGGGGATTAGGGGCGAGTGGGTCGCTGAGCGAAGCCGAACTCGAAATCGTCGAAGAGGTCCTGTTGCGTTCCGACGTGGGCGTAGTCACCACCACAGCGCTGCTCGACGACCTGCGGGCGAACGGGGCCCCCAACGGGGTGGCCGCCGCCGTGCGCGGCGTTCTCGAGGCCTCGTTCGTGGCGGAGCGTTCGGTTCGCGATTACGCCGATGCCGACCGCGTTCCGGTGTGGCTCTTCGTAGGCGTCAACGGGGTAGGAAAGACCACCACGATTGGAAAATTAGCGTGGCGTAACACGAACGAGGGCCGCAAGGTCGTCCTGGCCGCCGGTGATACCTTCCGCGCAGCCGCCGCCGATCAACTGGAACGCTGGGCGACGCGTACGGGGGCTGACATTGTCCGCGCCGCTGAAGGGGCCGACCCGGGATCCGTGATCCACGACGCCCTCGGACGAGCCCACGCTCGCGGGGCAGACCTCGTTTTAGCCGACACGGCCGGTCGTCGGGCGAACTCGACCAACTTGCTCGACGAACTGGCCAAAATTCGCCGCGTCGCCGACCGCGCCCCCGGTCAGGTGGTTGAGACCTTTATGGTCCTCGATGCCACCACCGGACAGAACGCCCTTAGTCAAGCCAAGGAGTTTCTCGCCGCGGCCGCGGTGACCGGCATCGTGCTCACCAAACTCGACGGAACGGCGCGTGGCGGCATCGTGGTCGCCATTGAACGTGAACTGGGTATCCCGGTCAAGTTCGTCGGTATTGGTGAACAGGCCGCCGATCTCATACCCTTTGATCCCGCCGACTTCGTTCAGTCCCTCCTGGGCTAGGGCCGACCACCTCGAGGGAAACGAATTAGTCTTTACGTATGTTTGACGCCCTAAGTAACCGCCTCGAGAAGGTTGGACAGACGCTTCGTTCACGGGGGCGACTGAGTGACGCCGACCTCGACCAAGCCCTCGGAGACGTTCGCGCGGCCCTCCTCGAGGCTGACGTTGAGCTTTCGGTGGTTCGGGCCTTCATTGAGGCCGTGCGGGAGCGCGTTTCGGGAGAAAATGTTTCCCAGAGTCTGTCACCGGGTCAGCACGTCATCAAGGCGGTCAACGACCAACTGATTGAAGTGTTGGGTGGCGAGCCCCTCAAGATCTCGTACGCCTCAAAGCCCCCTACCGTCATTCTTCTGGCCGGTCTCCAGGGCGCCGGAAAGACGACCACCGCGGCGAAATTGGCGAACTGGTTCAAATCCCAGGGTCGCCAGCCGTACCTCATTGGTACCGACCTGCAGCGACCCGCCGCGGTTGAGCAGCTGCGGGTACTCGGCGGACAAATCGGGGTAGAGGTGTACTCGGAAACCTCCGACCCGGTGACCGTTGCTCGAAAGGGTCTCGCTGAAGCGCAGCGACTGGGCCGCGACGTCGTGATCATCGACACCGCCGGTCGACTTTCAATCGACGCTGCTCTCATGGCTGAAGTCCGCTTCATTTCGGGCGCCGTTAACCCCCACTACACCTTCCTGGTCATTGACGCGGTTACTGGTCAAGATGCGGTTCACACCGCCCGCGCCTTCCACGAGTCCTTGACCTTGTCGGGTCTCATCGTGACCAAGCTGGACTACGACGCCCGTGGTGGTGCTGTTCTGTCCGCTCGTGGGGTGGTGGGCCGACCAGTGGTTTTCGCCTCAACGGGCGAAAAGTTGGCCGATTTCGACCTCTTCTATCCCGATCGGATGGCCTCACGCATTCTGGGAATGGGTGACATCCTCACCCTCATTGAGCAGGCTGAGCGCAGCATGGACGCCGACGTCGTGGCCGACTCGGCCGGACGCATGCTCTCGGGGCAATTCACCCTCGACGATTTCATGGCGCAACTCGGCCAAGTGCGAAAAATGGGTTCACTCGGCGGCCTCATGAAACTCATGCCGGGAATGACCAAAGAAATGCGCGACGCCGCGAAGAATGTTGACGAGAGCCAGCTCGATCGCATCGAAGCCATCGTCCGTTCCATGACGCCGAAGGAGCGACGCGATCCCAGCATCATTGACGGATCTCGCCGAACGCGAATCGCCAAGGGCTGCGGACGAACGGTAAATGACGTCAATCAGTTGCTCAAGCAATTTGACAAGATGAAGAAAATGATGAAGACCATGGGCCGAGGCGGTATGCCCCAGATTCCCGGTGGCATGGGCAAGATGGCGTCTATGGCCGCGCGCGCTTCGGCCGCGAGTGGTCGTGATCTTCCACCCGGCTTCGAAGCCCTGGGGGCCGGCCTGCAGTCGGGAGCCCGTCCGGCGCCGGCTTCATCAGGGCCAAAGGGCAAGAAGAAGAAGGGTGGGAGGGTTACCCCTCCCAAAAGTCGCTAAACTAGAGCGCTCGGGTATATCACCCCGTTCTGGTGGTCCAGAACGTAATGGTTTGAGGAGAATTTCGACGTGGCTGTGAAACTTCGTTTGGTGCGTATGGGTAAGAAGAAGCAACCGACCTATCGCGTGGTAGCTATCGACTCGCGACGCTCGCGTTCGGGAGCGTATCTTGAAGTGGTCGGTACCTACCAGCCACGAGGACACTCAACGGCCGAGCCCGACACGATCATCTCTATCGATAACCAAAAGGCCGTCCAGTGGCTTCTCCACGGCGCCCAGCCCACTGAGCGGGTCGCTAAATTGCTGAAGGCTTCCGGCGCGCTCGACGAGTTCGCCGCGTCGAAGGCCGCCAAGTGAGCGCCCAGGACGACTACGTCGCGGGCGACGTCAACGTCATTGACGATGCGGGCTACGACGAAGAGTTTTCCGCCGTCGTCGAAGCACCAACTGCGGTCGCCGCTTTGGAATACATCGCCAAGGCCCTCGCCGACGAGCCGGGTGCGGTTAACGTCGCTGTCTCGGAGAAGTCGGGCAAGGTTGTATTGGCGCTCAGTCTCGCTGGCGACGACATCGGCCGGGTGATTGGTCGTCGTGGCCGCACGGCGCAGGCCATTCGGGCCCTCATCGCCGCTGCCGGCACCCGCGACGGTGTGACCACCTCGGTCGACATTCTCGACTAGGCCATGACCGACGAGCGCACCACGCTCGAGGTTGGGCGAATAGTTAAAGCACACGGCCTCAAGGGCCAAGTGATTGTCGATCTCTGGACCGATCGTGATGAACGTCTGGCGAAGAAGAGCGTCCTCGAAACGCCTCGTGGTCCCATGACGGTGATTGCTGCCGCGCGACACCAGGAACGCTGGATTGTCACCTTCGAGGGCGTCACCACCCGCGAAGGTGCTGACGCCTTACGGGGAGTAGTGCTGTCCGCCGAGCCCCTCGAAGACGACGACGCCATATGGATTCACGAACTCTTTCAGGCCCTCGTCGTCGACCAGCGGGGCCGAGAACTCGGTCGCGTCGTTGACGTGGAAGCAAACCCCGCCTCCGATTTGCTGGTGTTGGAGGATGGCATCTTGATCCCGCTGACCTTCGTCACGGCCATCGAGGCCAACGAACGCATCGACGTGAATATTCCCGACGGATTGCTGGAGGAGGCGTGACGCTGCGAGTTGACGTTCTCACGCTCTTCCCCGAGGCCGTGGCAGCCTACGCCAACACTTCGGTGCTGGGACGGGCTCGTGAGCGCGGGGTCTGGGAGCTGCACCTCCACGACTTTCGCGAGGCCACGTCGGACGTTCACCGCAGTGTTGACGACACCCCCTACGGCGGGGGAGCGGGTATGGTCTTGTCACCCGAACCCATCGTGTCGACAATCGAGAACACGCCCCAGCTCGCTCGGCCGGTCATTGCGCTCACTCCTTCGGGGCGCCCCTTCAACCAGGGTGTCGCTCGTGAATTAAGTGCCTTAAGTGGATTCACCCTCCTGTGTGGGCGCTACGAGGGTTTCGACCAGCGCATTCTGGATTCGGTAGTCGACCTGGAGATTTCCTTGGGTGACTTCGTCCTGGCGGGTGGTGAATTAGCGGCGCTCGCCATTATCGAAGCGGTGGTCCGACTGCGCCCCGGGGGACTGGGTAATGACGAGTCCAGCCAGGAGGAATCCTTCAGCGAGGGACTTCTCGAGTATCCCCACTACACCAAGCCGGCTCGTTTTCGGGGCCGCGAGGTGCCGGAAATACTGCGATCGGGGGACCACGCCCGCATCGCCCGTTGGCGCCGAGCCCAGGCGCTGCAACGCACCTTGAGCCGTCGCCCCGACCTCTTGACACTGGCGCAATTGTCTCCAGCGGACCAAAAACTCCTAAAAGAGTTCCCCGTGGTGGACAGCACCGCCGAAGAGCGCTAAACTTATTCTTCCCCGTGATCCGAAAGGGACTCACATGAATCCGACTGATCTCATTGACCGCGACTCGATGCGCGACGACATTCCGGCCTTCCGTCCGGGCGACACCGTCAAGGTGCACGTCCGCGTGGTGGAAGGTACCCGCGAGCGCGTCCAGGTGTTCCAGGGTGCGGTCATCCGACGCCAGGGCTCGGGTCTCCAGGAGACCTTCACCGTTCGCAAGTTGAGCTTCGGTGTTGGTGTCGAGCGCACCTTCCCGCTGCACACCCCCACGATCCAGAAGATCGAAGTCGATTCCTACGGTGACGTGCGTCGGGCCAAGTTGTACTACCTCCGTGATCTGCGTGGCAAGGCCGCCAAGATCAAGGAACTGCGCGTTAACGACCGCGCCTAGTCGCCCGTGGGCGAAGAGGAGCTCGACGAGTACGAGTCAACACTCGAGCTCGCGTTAGTTCAGGAATACAAGGCCGTGGTTGGCATGTTCGACTACGCCGTGGAAACCGATCGCCGTTTCTACCTCGCGAACCACGTGGAGACCGTGGTTTCGTCCACTCAACCCGTGATGATTGAACTCACCTTGACCGACGCCTGGGTCTGGGACATGTACCGGTCGGCCCGTTTCGTCCCTAGCGTTCGGGTGCTCACCTTTCGGGACGTCAACATAGAGAAGTTGCCGAAGGAAGATTTACAGCCCTGATGCAGCTCGAGTGTTTTGACGTGCAAGCCGAGGAATTGTCAACGATGGTGAAGCGTGAAGTGACGGGCGTCCTTCGCGTCCACGGTGGCGACCCCGTTCTGCTCCTTGCCGCTTACGGACCGGACTGGCCCGGTGAGTGGGGGCTGTGGCTCGAGGCCAGCGAGGGCTACCCGGCCGCCCTCATCGCCCGTGACCTTAAGACCCTCAGTCACCTCATGAAACTGACCACGGTGGTCATCGCCGCTGCTCAGCACCCTGACCAACACGCCGAAGTGGTCCGACGCTTGTTGAGTGACGAGACAATTGACCTGCGTAACGACGTGGTCACCTTGAGCGGTGCCGTGAATCGCCCCGCGCCTCCCGCCCACATTCGAGTCTGGCACGCCGAAGGATCGCGGCTCTTCAGCGAAAGTACGGTGCTCGCTGCGAGCGTCATGGAGGATAGGTACACCCTTTACGAGGACGCCACGAAGTAGCCGTTTTCTCAAGGGGGCGACCGACCGACGAAAGTACCAATGACTCCCTCGGGTTTTCCCGTCACTGCAGTGGCGAGCGGACTCAACGACCTGCGATCAATGTGGCCGTCAAGGACCAGGAGTGGGAGCGGTGATCACGGCGAAGCGCGGGAGCTGGGGTCGAAAAAGCGATTGGCCCGGTGGCCCGCTCGAGCCTACGAGGTGGGGCCCTCGAATCAGTCGGGCTGGACCGAAATCAGTTCGGGACGAATGCGAACCGTCACGCGTACTTCGCCCTCAACGCGGCTATCACGGAAGTCCTCGCCCGTGTACTTTCGAGCCAGTCGGTCGATGACTTCGTCGGCGCCCTGGGTGCTAAAGCCAACAACGAGGCCCCGGGCGGCAATACACGTGCCGGGGTCGTCAGGGTCAGTAAGCGAAATTGCCACGCGGGGATCATTGGCAAGATTTCGCGCCTTCTTGCGGCCAAGGGCGGTATTGATGATGATGTCGACGCCATCCAACTCTGTCCACACCGGTGTCACGTGCGGCTCACCATCACTGCCAATGGTCGCCAGGTGCAGCAAGACGCGTTTCGCGAAAATAGACCGAGCCGCGGGGGTGAAGATTGCGGCCACGGCTGCTTCGTCAGAGGAAGTCAGAGTTAGGCCCTCGCGTTAACGAGAGCCGGGTCCATGATTGCCTGGTCGGCTTTCATAATGACTTCGTCCGCGGGAATCAGTGACTTGTACTTCGTCGAGATCAAGCCCACGAAAAGCCACTGGCCGGCTTCGGTGACGGCACAGTCGTAGTTGTGCAGTCGACAACCAACCGCCGTGATGAAACCCTTCTCGTTCACCAATTTGACCAAGTCGTCGTGCTTGGCGAAGTAGTCCACCAGGGTCAGCGTCGACTTGGTCTCGCAGGAGACTGCTCCAGTAACGTGCACTTTTACCTCGGCGGGGGTGAGGGTTTTGCCGGCGAGTTCGGTGAACTTGCCCTGGCATACCTTCGAACTCTTGAGGTAGTTCACGACCTGCGCAAAGGTTTTGGAACTCGACGGAACCGTAACGGCGCTGGACGCCAAAGTTGTGGTCGTCGAGGGAGCGGTGGTGGGAGTGGGCGAGCTTGATCCACACGAAGCTAAGACCAGTGAGGAAAGGGCCATAGTGAGGACGAGGGTTAAACGCATAGGTTTGTGCATGGTCCCACGCTAGTAGGTTGGCGAGACGGCGTCATTCTGCCGAAAGATCCCGTTGGCGGCAATGGCGTTGGCCGATCCGGCGCTGGCGAACACGACGGTGACGGAGTTGGTCAATCGTCACCTTTCCTGGTCGATGCGAGTGGTGGGGCGCAAAACAGGGCCTTCTTCGGTAACGTGGAAGCGCAGCACCCGCGCAGGGTGGTGATGAAAGGCGAGAAATGAACTACCGCAGCGAATCGGACACCATGGGCAGCATTGACGTCCCCGCCGAGCACTATTGGGGAGCCCAAACGCAGCGCAGTCTTCACCACTTCGAGATTGGCCACGACACCATGCCAGTGGCGGTCATTCGTGCTTTTGGCGTCTTGAAACTGGCCTCCGCACTAACGAACCACGACCTCGGCAAACTCAGTGTGGAGAAGGCCACGTTGATTGAGCGCGCCGCCAGGGAAGTTATAGACGGGACCTTGTCGAATGAGTTCCCCCTGCGCATCTGGCAGACGGGTTCAGGCACCCAGACCAACATGAACGTTAACGAGGTCATTGCCAACCGGGCCATCGAAATGGCGGGCGGTGTTATGGGTTCGAAGACGCCCATTCATCCCAACGATGACGTCAACATGAGCCAATCATCGAACGACACCTTCCCGACTGCCATGCACATTGCAGCGGTGATTGAAATCACGGACCGACTTCTTCCTTCCGTGCGACGCCTCCGCGAGGCTCTGAACGCGAAAGCCGTGGCCTACGCGGACGTGGTCAAAATTGGACGCACCCACCTGATGGACGCCGTGCCGCTTACGCTGGGCCAGGAGTTCTCGGGTTACGTCGCCCAACTCGACGCCGACCTTATTCGCCTCGACCAGGTGCTCGCGGGGATTAGCGAACTGGCCGTCGGTGGATCGGCCGTGGGCACTGGCCTCAACACCCATCCCGAATACGCCCGCCGAGTCGCCGAACACATTGCTGCTTTGACGGGAAAGCCTTTCGTAACGGCCCCCAACAAGTTTGCGGCCCTCGCCGCGCACGACGCTCTGGTTTTCGCGCACGGAGCCATCAAGACCCTCGCGACCAGTTTGGTGAAGATTGCCGACGATCTGCGTTGGCTGGGCTCGGGTCCGCGCTCGGGACTGGGTGAATTGCAGCTGCCCGAAAACGAACCCGGCTCGTCCATCATGCCCGGGAAGGTGAACCCCACGCAGTCCGAAGCAATGATTATGGTGTCAATCCAGGTCTTCGGCAATGACGTGGCAATTTCTCTGGCCGGTTCACGCGGGAACCTCGAACTCAACGTGTGTAAGCCGGTGCTCATACACAACTTCTGTCACTCCATCGACCTCCTCACTGACGCCTGCGACCGCTTCCGGGAGTTTTGCGTCGAGGGGCTGGAGCCGGATTACGAACAAATTGAGCACCACCTCAGCAACTCACTGATGCTGGTGACCGCCCTCAACCCCCTCATTGGCTACGACAAGGCGGCCCAGGTCGCCAAGAAGGCCCATAAGGAGCGGCTCACCCTTAGGCAGGCGGTACTGGCTCTGGGCTACCTGAGTGAAGATGCCTTCGACGCGGCTATCGTGCCCGCCGACATGACTCACCCCTAAAGACTTAGGCCAGTCCCGCAGCGCTCATGAGCCCGTCGAGAATCTCGTCACGCTTGCCAACGCCGATTGAGAGATGCCCCTCACCGTCGAGCAAGTGCACACTGGCGTTGGGAACATTGGCCCCCAGCCATTGCCCGTGCGCGTAGGGGACCATGAGGTCAGCGCTCCCTTGCCAGATGGCCACCGGTACCGTGATCTCGTTCAGTGAAAAGCCCCAGGGCTGGCAAAAGGCGAGATCGTCGTCGGCCCAGCCACTGACACCCTCGCGCAAACCTTCACCCATTGACGCAATCATCTCGGCGCCCATCTCCTCGGTAATACAGGCCTTGTCCACGTCGGGGAGGATGGAGTTCATAATCTTGAGCAAATCGCCGGGGGTCGCGTTTGCGAGTCCGGCGGCGTCGGCTTCGAGGTAGGGCACCAGGACGTCAATTCCCCCGAGTACTTTCGAAAACTCGACGATGTTCCCTTCCCCCATTCCGGCGAGGAAGTCCAGGTCACTGAGTCCGTAGGGGGCGATACCCGCGACGCTGGCCGCGGCGAGAACTCCGGGCAGACGCGCGGCGCAGGCGAGGGAGTGTGGTCCACCCCCTGACGTCCCGGCGATCAGTGAATGTGGCGCCCCGAGGTGATCCAGTAGGGCCGCGGTGTCCGCCACCACGTCCACAATGCTTCGGCCAGCGTGGCGCGTACTCATGCCGTAGCCGGCCCGCGACATCGTTACGTAGCGAAGTCCTCGAGCGTGGATTGCTTCTTGTACTTTAGGATTCTGGTAACCCGACCCCGGTGTTCCGTGGTGCCACACCAGGGGGGTGCCGCCCGCGGGACCCGAAACATAAAAGTCGAGAAAGCGTCCGTCGGGCAATTGCAAACGTTGTTTTTCGGTCATTGCAGTACCTTACACAGCAAAGCGCGTGACATTCTCCACTCGAGTGGGTACGCGGGCGTTCAGTGAACGGGCAGATCCCAAAGGGCCATCCAACGACCCAGATCCTTTTCAATAGGGAGCTCGTGGCTGAGGAAGGAGCGCACCCGCAGTTCGAGTTCACTGTTGCGCTCCGTGGTGCTGGTGGGAGCGAAGGGGTACCAGGTTCCTTGCTTGGTGAGGTAGACCATTCGCAGTGAGCCTTCCCCGGGGGCCAGAGTGGGCACGAAACCGAAGGCGGCGCAGAGGAGGCGGTCGCCCACACCCTTCTCGACGAGGGCGCCGGCCAGTGCGTGCAGCGTCGTGACGAGGGCGTTCTCGTCAATGTCCTTCTTTAGGAGCCAGGTGAACCCGAGGTCATCAATGGTTTTTGTCACGCCGAGCAGCGCTGGGACGGTCGCAATCAAGGTCGAGACTGTCTGGTCACTCGAAACCGCCTGGGCCGAGGTGGCGGGCTTCAGGCACAGTCCGGCTTGGCCCGACGAGACAAAATCAAATTCCTGGGCGAGGGATCGCGCAGCGACGGGCAAGGCCAAGAGGTTGTCGAGTTTATTGCTAACGGCGTTGCGCCGAAACATCGTCTCGAGCAGTCCCACTTAGGCGTGACCGTTGATCTCGTGCTCGAGTTTGTTGAGTTGGTCGAGACGCTTCTGCAAGGTGGGGTGGGTGGAAAACAGCGACGATGCGGTGCCGCCCGCGAGCGCTGGAGCGAAGAAGAAGGTGTTCATACCCTCGGCCTTGCGCAGGTCCGTTCGCGGAATTCGTCCCATGTCACCCGTTATCTGAATGAGCGCCGACGCCAAGACGCTGGGTTTGCCGGTGAGCAATGCCCCCGATCGGTCCGCCGATAACTCGCGGTAGCGCGAAAGGGCCATCGTGAGAAAGAACGCCACGATGGAGATAACAATTGACAACAACCACACGACCATTTCGATGGCCACTATGTTCCCGCCGTCGCGGCTATTGCGACCACCCCCGAGGAAGGCCCCCCACATGGCCATGCGGCCGACGAGACCGGCGAGCATCCCCACTCCCGAGGCAATCGTCATGACGGCGACGTCGCGGTGGGCGACGTGGCTCAGTTCGTGGGCCAGAACGGCTTCGAGCTCTTCGTCGCTCAGGCGATTCATAATGCCCCGCGTGGCGCACACCACGGCGGCCTTCGGTGAGCGTCCCGTGGCGAAGGCGTTGGGTATGTCCATTTCGGCGACGCCCACTTTGGGCTTGGGCATGTTGGCCAATTGGCAAAGGCGGTCAACGATGGCGTGAAGTCGGGGCTCTTCGGCCGCACTCACCTCGTGGGCTTGCATGGAAAACATGGCCACTTTTGCGCTGAAGAAATACTGCGAAAAGAGGAGGGCCGCGGCAATGACCAGGACGAAGACCGTTGAGATGCCGAGGTTGATGAGGACGCCCACGATAAGCATGTACAGCACCAGCAACATGAGGGCGGTGAACACCATACGCAGACTGAGACCGTGGTCGGGTTTGATGGTGGATGTCGTCATAGATACCTCTTCTGTTTCGTAGGGCGAGCGTTTATGTCAACGCTCGGTCAAAGCCATCGTGGAAGCTTCGCCGATTCGCTCTTCGCTCGGTGACTTCAGCGGAGCAGATCCGCGTCACTCATCCAGCCTAGGTTCGAGGTGACCAATAAGTGATCATTACGTGACATTCGCCGGATAGTACTGACTAGGGTCGAGGCAGCTCAGCGTCCTGATTACGAGCCTGATCAGCGATTTCGTCACGGTAAGCAGTAAGGGCACTGGTCAGCGTCGGGTCGGCAATGGCCAGCATTCGCAGGGCCAAGAGACCGGCGTTGGCCGCGCCATTCACGGCGACGGTGGCGACGGGGACGCCGCGCGGCATCTGGACGATGGAAAGCAGTGAGTCGAGGCCGTCGAGTCGGGCTAGCGACACGGGAACGCCGATGACGGGAAGAGTCGTCATGGCGGCGACCATGCCGGGCAGGTGTGCGGCCCCACCGGCCCCGGCGATCAGGACTTTGAGGCCTCGACCCGCGGCGTCGCGTGCGTAGGCGACCATGTCCTCAGGGGTTCGATGCGCCGAGACGACCCGAATCTCGTAGGGCACGCCAAATCGCTGAAGGACGTCGGCGGCGGGCAACATGACCTCGTGGTCACTCGACGAACCCATAATGATCGCAACAATGGGTGGGCTTACTTCGCTCATGTGGGGCTCTCCTGGCTTTGTGTTCCGTAGGCGTGGGCGCTTTTCCACGCGGTCACTCGTAGAGCCGCGGGATCGTCACCGACAACCGTCACGTGACCCAACTTACGGCCCGGCCGCCAGGACTTGCCGTAGTCGTGCACGTGGGCGCCGCCGACGGCTCGTGCCGCCTCGAGTGAACCCGGCCGATCAGCCCCCACGACGTTGACCATCACCGCGGCTTCAACGAGGGGGGTGGTGGGACCAAGTGGCTGACCGCTAACCGCGAGGAGGTGATTCGCGAATTGGGAGGTGGCGCAAGCCTCAATCGTCCAGTGCCCCGAATTGTGAGGACGCAGGGCGAGTTCGTTGACCACCAGTCCGGCCTCGGTGACGAAGTATTCCACCGCCATCACTCCGACGAGTTCGACGGCTTTGGCAATGTGGCGAGTCAGTCCCTCCGCCTGGTCCACCAGCGCCGCAGCGAGCGTGGTCGGGTAGCGAACCTCGTTGCACATACCCCGCGCCTGCACCGTCGTGACGAGTGGGTAAGTCTCAATCGCACCGTCCACTCCCCGAACCACCATTTGGGAAACCTCGGCGATCAGCTCGAGTCTTTCCTCGAGAACGATGGTGCCACTGGGGGCAATGTCGGTAATCAGTTGGGTGGCCGTCGCGGGGCTGTCGGCGAAGAAGACGCCACGACCGTCGTAGCCACCGGTGGCAAGTTTCACAACGGCGCGGCCCTCGTGCGCTTGGAGGAAGGAGGCCACCGCTGCGGGGTCCGGCTCGCGGAGCACGAGGAAGTCGGGCAAGGGCATTCCCAATTGGGCGAAGTATTCGCGTTGGGCGGCCTTGTCAACGCTGTACGCGAGGGACCGCGGGCTGGGGCGCAGGACAACACCCTCTCGTTCGAGCCGGGCCAGAACTTCTAGGTCGACTAACTCGTGATCGAAGGTGAGGAATTCGCAGCTCGCCGCCAAATCGCTGAGCGCCTCGTAGGAAGTTGCTGCGCCCAGCTTGCATTCGGAGGCCAGGGAGACGGCTGAATCATCGTTCGTGCTAGCCAACACCACTACCTGAACCCCGCAGTCAGCGGAGGCTTCAATCATCATGCGGGCTAGCTGTCCGGCCCCCACCACACCAACGCGCCGGGTTTTTGTCACCCCCCTACGATAACGGCGAAAGCTCCTTGAGCCAAACGCAGCGCGCTGCTTCACTACAATTGCCTCGAGGAGATTTTGTGAACCAGTTAGCCAGTATCTTGACCATCGCCTTGTTCGTTGTCTTCGGGTCCCTTGGCGCCCAGCGCATCATGTACAACGAAACGATGAGCGCCACCGCCGAGCGCCTAGGTTTCTCCAAGAACCTATTTCGAATCATTGGCAGTGTTGAAATCCTGCTCGCGGTAGCGCAGCTCGCCACCGTCAAGAATGCTGCGGGCGGTCTGCGCACCCTCGCCGTCATCGTGACCATTCTCATGATTGCTATGGCGGGTGGAGAGCTCTTCCACAATCTTCGCCGTCGTCAGGACCGTAAGTACCTTTGGCCCGTCCTTGCACTGCTCGTGGCGACAATTGTCGAGCTCGTCGCTCGACTCATTCACTGAGGCTGGGCTTAGAGCGGCACCTTGGTGTGCTTGAACTCATTGAGATCGGCCTGCTCGGCCATCAAGGTCACGAGGGCGGAGATAATCGCCGTTGAGTGAGCCCCGTCTTCGGTGGGGGGTTTCATATAGCGAACGAAGGTGGCATCGTCATTGACGACGAAGGTCGGTACCCCAAAGGCCTCATAACGCTGCATGGACCGGAAGTGCTCACCCAGTACCTCAAAAGGGCGGCGAGTGGCCAGATCTTCGCGAACGCGGTCCAGGTCAACGCCGAGTGGCGCGAGCACGCCGTCGATTTGCTCGAGAGTGCTGAGCCGGATGCCTCCTTCGTGTCGCGCTCGGAAGAGAGCATCGTGGGCGTCGAGGAAGTACTCGGGTTGATGGTCTCGAACCGAAATTGACACTGCCAGAGCCAAGTTGGCGCTGTCTTGGGTGGGGTCATCCCAGACGTCAGGCGCCGTCGCTGCTTTGTGCCCCTGGCCCATCGTCCAGGGAATAAAGGTCACGTCAAAATCGGCTCCGGTGCGCAGAGCTTTCACCACGTGCAGGTGAATGTTCTTGGCGAAGGGGCAACGGTAGTCGTAGGAGAGTTGAAAGGAAATCACGTACACAGCCTAGGGTGCCGAGGCGTGGCTGCGGCCAGCGTCGAAGCTCAACGGGTTTCGACGACGTTGATTCCTTCGCTACGACAGCGCTGCTTGTAGTCCTCGGGACAAAAACGGCAAGCACTGGCTGAGGGCGTGGCTTCGAAATCGCCCGCCGCGTGCGCTTCGGTGATGCGACCCCAGGCCGCGGCCGCCGCTCGGGCCCGTGCTTCGGGGAATATCTCCTTCGGGCTACGTTCGACCGTACGTCCCGCGGCGACGTACATCAGTCGAATTTTCACCGGGGTTTCGCGGAGTTTGGCCTTGCAGAGTTCGACGTAGAGGGCCGAATTCGCGAACGCGCTGGACAGGTAGGTCTCGTTTCGGGGAAGAGATCCCGTTTTGTAATCGACAATTATCAAGTCACCGTTGTCGTCTCGGTCAAGGCGGTCGAGAATGCCGTAGAGGGGCGCCCCTTCGATTTCTTCGCGAATGCCAATTTCAATTCCCGGCGCCTCGTCAACCTCCGCCAGGGTGATGCGGGTCGGATCTTCCATGGCGAAATAGGTCGTCAGGATTTCCGCCGTTTCGCGACGTAATTTGGCCTCGAGCTGGTCGTCGTAGTTGAGGTCGAGTCGAACATCGGGCGTTAGGACTGCCTCGGTGGCCGCGGCAATGAAATCTGAAGACAGCGCCCGATCGATGGTGCGTTCGGGGCCGGGCAAGGCAAGGAGAAACTCTAAGAGGGCGTGAACAAAACGACCTTTGGTGCTCGCGTAGCTTGCGGGCTGTTTAATTTTTTCAACGGCGGAGTACTGGTACTTACGCGGACAGGACTGAAAGTCGTTTAGACGAGAGGGGGAGAGAGCTTGGGGGAGCGGGTGCAGGTCGGGATCAAATGGCATAGTGACACCCTAGATGTGGCTTGTGACGCGTCGTTGTCACTCTCGTCGGGTTTAATAGTCTGGTGAGAAAGCGCGCCATCGTGGCCACCACCGGTAATCGGGAGCGAACGACGCTGTGGTGTGGATTGCGGCCCGGTGACCCGGTCATCGTCAATTCGGACAAAGAATTGCGTAAATCATGGGTGTTCGTGGCGCACGTGCGAAACGTCGTCTCCAATGAAGAGTGGGTCGAGGTGCGTGGTGGTCGGGCCGGAGAACATCAGACGAGGAGCTTTCGCTGTGACCTTATTTTCCCCGCTTCGGCCAAGAAAAATGGAAAAGTGCGAGGACCCTCGCTGGCCCAGGCACCTCAGCTGAATCTGGGCTAGCGAGCTTCGACGTCCAGGTGCCGGCCGGTAGCCAGCTCTCAGCGTGGGGCTTATTCTTCTGGAGCGACGAGTGCGTCGGCCAAAACTTGTAATGCGGCGAGCCAATGCGTCTGATCAATGGAGAGAGGGTGCTCGCCATCGAGGGCAATCTGTCCGAAGAACAAGGCGTACCAAATGCGGGCAAACGCGACGGCCGTGACGCCGGGAGCGAGAAGACCACGCTCCTCGAGGGGTTCGACGATGGCGACGATTCGCGAAGAAGCTTCGGTTTTCGCCTCAGCGATTCCTTGGGAGGCGGTGAGGTTGTGGTGGGCAAAGGACATTCCCTCAATGCGCAAGAGGCGCTGCTCGTCGCGCGCTGGGTCCTGCGCATCCACGAGCATTCGTCCGAGCGCTTCGCGCAGTTGGTCTCGAGAGCGTATGTCGCGCAAGGGGTCAGTGAAGATGTCGGCCTGACTCAGTAATACCTGGCGAAATCGATGCACAATGGTGGTCGCAATAAGTTCTTCGCGATCAGTGAAGTAGGAATACATCAAAGCGACCGAGATGCCCGCTTCGGCGGCGACGCGCTTGACTCGGTACATGGTGAGTCCATTGCGTTCAATTTCGTGGGCCGAAGCTTCGAGGATGCGATCGCGGGTCACGTGTTTGACTCTACTTTTTTCTTAGGAAGGAACGACAGGTCACTAGTCCAATTCCGATTCTGAATTGTCTCACTCAGGTGTTTTAAGAATCGAGCGGCGTACCCACCGTCAACCGCACGGTGATCAAAGGTCAGGGCCACGAGACCGACGGAATGGATAGCAATTGCCTCGCCACCCTGACTATCGGTGACGACAACGGGCTTTCTACTGACACCATCGGTGGCGAGGATCGCCACCTGGGGCTGGTTGATAATGGCCCCCGTCATTAGAGTCCCGTAGGGGCCGGGATTAGAAATGGTGAAGGTGCCACCTTCCATGTCACTCACCCCGAGTTGCTTGGAGCGAGCTCGCGTCGCTCGGTCTCGAATGGCGGCGGCCATAGCGACAACCGAGAGTCGATCCGCGTCGGCGAGCACCGGAACAACGAGCCCGTCACCGTCGAGGTCAACGGCGATGCCGAGGTTAACTCTCCCGTGAACAATAAGTTCATTGTCGCCTACCGAAGCATTGAGGTGAGGGAACGCCCGCAACGCCTCGACCACGGCAACGGCGATAAAGGGAAGATAGGTGAGCGAGTAGCCCTCACGGAGTTTGAAGGCTGGTCCGAAGGAACGTCGAACGACGTCAACTCGTTCAAAGTCAATTTCCTTCACCATGAGCGTGTGAGGTGACGTGGACTTTGATCGCACCATGTGTTCGGCGGTGAGTCGGCGAATCTTCGTAAAGGGAATGCGCATTTCTTGGTTGGCGACGGGCGTGGCAGTTCGCAGGGCGATGGCGTCATCAACGTCTTTGCGAGTGAGGCGACCCTGCGGTCCGCTTCCACGAAGGGAAGAGGGGTCGAGGTTGTTCTCACTCAAGAGACGGCGCACGACGGGGGAAAGTGGCGTCGCGGTGGCGGAACTCGCGGTGGTGGCAGTGGCGCGTGCAGCAACGGCCGCGAGAACGTCATCCCTGGTGATTCGCCCCTGCGGCCCCGTAGCGGTGACCTCGCTACTCTCGAGACCATTTTCCGCCAGGAGTCGGCGAACTACTGGGGAGAGTTTCTCACCGCCGTCGTCTCGCGGTTTCGGAACTGCTGGCGAAGTGCTCGTTGCCACGGATGCGTGACTGCTCGATGCAGGAGTGGCCTCCGTCGGAATCTCCACCTCGCTTCCGATGCGAGCGAGAATAGTTCCCACGTCCACGGTGACCCCTTCGGCCACGAGAATGATGGCCAGAATTCCGTCCACGGGGGCGGGTATCTCCGTGTCGACCTTGTCGGTGGACACTTCAAAGAGTGCTTCGCCGCGGGTTACGACGTCGCCTACGGATTTGAACCACTTCGCGACGGTACCGTCAGCGACGGTCTCGCCAAGTTGGGGCATCACAATGTCAGTCATGGAGCAACCTTACTTTCATGCATTGAGGTGACGAGCCAGCCAGTCAGCGCTCTGCGACCGGTGGTGATTGATCACATTGGCGCAACCGTGGTTGCCCTCGGGGAGCATCCACACTTCAGAAGGCCCGACCGTTTCGTTCGCCAATCGTTGGCCGTCAGTGGGCGGGAAGAGACGGTCGCGAGCCCCCATAATGACCAAGAGCGGCTCGGTGATGTTGCCGCTCACTCCTTCGAGCGTCAGGTCCTGTGCCCGCAGGGCCGCCTCTTCCATGGTGGACGACCCCGAACGTACCTGGAAGGCTCGCCGCGTGAGGGGGTTGAGGCCGTTCCAGGCCGCGCCGAAGTCGTAGGGCCCGGAAAGAGCGATAGTGGCGCGCACCGCCAGTCCCGCGGCGGCCACGCGAGCTGCGTAATAAGCACCGAGACTGACTCCCCAAACACCGATGCGGTCATCATCCACACGGTCAAAGGTGCGCAGGTGGCGAAGTACGACCTCCCCAACCTCACTCCAGTCCGGCTCAATAGGGAGGTACCACTCAACCTCGCCCTGCCCCGGCCCGTCGCAGGCGAAGGTGGCCATGCCCCGGTGAAGAAAACTTCGTTCAACTTCGCGCAGTTCTTCCTTGGTCGAGTCCAAGCCAGGAATCAACCAAACAGTAGGGAAGGGCCCGGGACCTTGGGGTATACGTACGACACCCACGAGGCGCTGGCCACGAAAGGGAATTTCGACTCGCTCTCCCGCGGGATCGAGGTGGGGCAGGGCCCGGGTGAGCGCGTCAGCCGCTCGATTACTCGCGAGGCGAGCCTGATCACGATCGTGGACGAAGAGAAACTTGGCGAAGTGAAAGTAGGTGGCGGCGCGCGCAAAGTGTTCACCTGCGGTCCGGGTGCTCTCTTGTTCGAGGGCGATAGCGGCCAGTTCGAGGTAGCTTTCGGCCCCGGTACTCCACGCCTGACACCACTCACCCCAGGACTGCAGCGGCGCCGTGATGCTGGCGAAATCAGAGGCGTCGACACCGTTGGCGGTGAAGCGGGGTCCCCAGTGAGCAATTGCGGTGGTCAATAAATCGTCAGCCACAATTTCCCCCTAACTCAATCGCACGTGCTGGAAACCAATTCTGACCAGTGATTGCCCACGGAGGGCCTTAATTCTTTTAATTGATTGGAAAAGATTTCACAAGTTCAACTCGTGGAGCGTCGCACGGAAGTGAATTACGATAAGCGAATCGCTCATCGAGCGGTCGTTGCGAAAACCTATGGGGGATGTTCGCAACGTCAACTAGTAGTGGGGGAATAAAGATGAAGAAGAACGCAATGGCCTTGCGATCACTCGGCATCATTGGAGTGGCCGCAGCCACTCTGTTGACCATGTCGACCGTTAGTGGAGCAGCACCGAAGGCACGCGGAACCGCCAGTGTCATCAAAATTGGTATTTCGCTGTCCTTGTCTGGTGACTTCTCGGCCGACGGCATCGCGTACAAGCAGGGCTACCAGCTCTGGGCAAAAGACGTCAACGCGGCGGGTGGTCTTATGGGGCACCCCGTCCAGTTAGTAATCCTGTCCGACGCCTCGGATCCCACTCAAGTGGTCACTAATTACAAGACCTTGATTTCAACCGACCACGTGAACTTGGTGTTCGGACCTTTCTCTAGTCTCTTGACCTTGCCATCGGCTGAAGCAGTTTCTCGCTACGGCTACGCCATGGTCGAAGGTGCTGGTGGGGCCCCATCGGTTTTTAGTGCCAACTTGAAGAACGTCTTTGACGTGACACTGCCCGTGGCCTTTGACTTGCAGCCCTTTGCGAAGTGGGTGAAGGCCTTGCCCTCAGCAACACGTCCCAAGTCAATTTTTTACGTGACGTCAAACGACCCTTTCACCCAGCCCGTTGTCGACACCGCTCGCTCCATGATCGGTAGTTCGATTAAGAGTGTCGGTCACTTGGTCTTCCCATCGGAAGCGACGGACTGGAAGTCCATCGCGGACCAGGTCGCGACTGCCAAGCCCGACGCCGTCGTTCTGGGCTCGGTTGACGTACCCACCGTTTCCGCCTTCATGCTGGCCTTTCAGCAAATGCACTACACGCCGAAGATTTTCGTGTGCACGGCCGGTCCCGACCAGGGCAGGGCCTTCACTTCCGCGGTGGGCGCCAAGAACGCGGACGGCATGATGGTCCCCAACTCGTGGTACGGCGGGTCAGTTAACCCGATGTCCAAGCGGATGGTTTCGGAGTACGTTACGCAGTATGGTGGCACCGCTTCTGGTGTGAACGCCGACATTGCCGAGGCTTACTCGGTCGGTCAGACGGTGGCCGCCGCGGTGAAGGCCACGGGTGGCACCGACAACGCCAAGATCATGACCTACCTGCACTCGGGCGTGACCATCGCCACGGTACAGGGCGCGGTCAAGTTCAATAGCCTGGGTGAGAATCTGTCCCAGACCGCGTACACCTTCCAGTGGCAAAAGGCCGGCACCGCATTCGTGCAGGTCAACCCCGTTGGTGACAAGGCGTCGGTGGCTATTGAATACCCGAAGAACGCGTGGGGTAAGTAACTCTTGCACGCATCTGGCGCAGCACTCGTGGGTGCCCTGACTGACGGGGTACTCACGGGTTCGGTCTACGCACTGATGGCAACGGGGCTAACCCTGGTCTTTGGTGTTATGGACATAATCAACGTGGCGCAGGGAATCTTCGTGATTCTCGGGGCCTACCTCAGCTACACCTTGCAGGTGCACTTTGGTATTGACCTTTTCCTCGGTCTCTTGATCACGATTCCCACCATGTTTTTGGTGGGAATCGTGATCGAGCGGGCCTTTTTGGCCCGACTGAAGGGACCAGAAAAGACCGCAATGTCAATTCTGGTGACCTACGCCATTTCCTTGGTCATCGAGGGATTGCTGAATGAGATTTTCTCTGTCAACAACGTCCAACTGAGTGCGTCATACGTCAACGAGTCCTTCAAACTGTTCGGCATCTACCTGCCCTACATCTACCTTGACGGCTTCCTTCTCGCGATAGGGCTCCTAGGGGCCCTCTACTTCATGTTGTACCGAACGCGCTTCGGAGCATCCATACGAGCGTCATTAGCCGATCAATCAGCCGCGGCGCTCGTGGGAATTGACGTAAAGAAGGTATCGACCATCTGCTTCGGCATAGGCATTGCCGTCACGGCCGCGGGTGGGATGATTTTCGGAGCAACGAATTCATTCAACGCATCAACCAGCTACGACCTCATTTCCCGTCTGCTGACAATCATCGTCCTTGGCGGGATGGGTTCTTTGGCGGGAGCGCTCGTGGCGGGCATTCTCATGGTCACCCTGGAAGACCTCGTAGGAGTTTTGTGGTCACCGGTGTGGTCGACGATGTCCTTCTTTGTTGTGCTCATTATCGTGCTGTCGCTGCGTCCGCAAGGCCTCTTCGGCAAGCAGTCTGCGCGCGTTGCCTAATGACCGAGCGCTCAACTCCCCGCTGGCGCCAAGCATCCACTGCTGTGTGGCTGGTGGCGGGACTCTTGGCCCTGCTCTTTCCGGTCTTGGAGCACAACGCCGCGTACCAACAGATTGGTGTCTACACCCTAATTTTTACGGCCTGTGCGACGTCTTGGAATATGTTTTCGGGTTACTCGGGCTACGTCAACTTGGGGGCGGGGGTTTCGTACGGTACGGGTGCTTACACGATGGCTATCGTTTCACGTCACCTCGATCCCAACAACGCCCAAGGTGGTGCTTCTCTCTTCTGGGTCTGTCTCCTGTCGGGCGTGGCTGCAATGGTGGTCGCCTATCCAATTGGTCTCGTTGCGCTGCGTGTTCGCCGTCACACCTTCGTGGTCATCACAATCGCCATCTTCTTCACTTTTCAGCTCATCGCCATTAATGCGAGCTTTACCGGGGGAACGGGTGGGCTCTTCTTGCCCTATATTCCCTGGAACGCTAGCTACTACGACGTCCCCTTCTATTACGTCGGCTTGGCCATGGTTATCTTCGCCATTGTGCTTTCGGCCCTGGTTCGTCGTAGTCGCTTCGGCCTGCAACTCTTGGCAATACGCGACGATGAAGACCGCGCCATGGGCCTCGGCGTCGAGGTCGGGAAAATCAAGCTGACGGGTTACGTCATGTCCGCTTTCACCATCGGCATGTGCGGCGGCCTCTTCGCCCTGCTTCAGGGGCAGATCTATCCTCAGTTCGTCTTCAATCCACTGTTTGACATTTCGATCGCCCTGATGTGTTTCTTTGGTGGCTTTGGAACTTTGGTTGGACCAATTCTCGGTGCGGTGGTCCTCGAGAGTTCGCAGCAGTATTTGACGGTGCAGTACTCCAACGGATCGCTCTACCTGATTCTGTTCGGAGCCCTATTCCTAGTCGTCATTCTCTTCATGCCCCAGGGCATTGTCGTGTTTATTCGCCAAAAGCGTAAGCAGCGGTCCGATCGACGAATCGCTGCGCTGGGGGCCCAATGAGTTCGTTAATTGAAGTGCGCAACGTCGCCAAGGCCTTCGGCGGTGTGCGGGCCTTGGATGGAGCCACCCTCAACGTAGCCAAGGGGTCCATTACTGGACTCATCGGACCAAACGGCTCGGGTAAAACCACCTTGTTCAACGTCATAACTGGTTACGTAAAGGCGGACTCCGGAACGGTGTCGTTTAATGGTCAGGACATTACCGGCGCGCGCCCTGACGCCGTCTTTGCGCTCGGGGTGGGTCGGACTTTCCAAATTACTCGAATCTTTTCACGGATTTCGGTGCTGGAAAACATGCTCGTCGCTTCCCAGCGCAAGGAATCGTGGATTCGTGGCCTCACGAGAGGAATGAGTTCGGCAGAGGAAATCGATAACGCGATGACCTGGTTGCATTTCGTGGGCCTCGGCGCAAAATCGCACCTGGAAGCCGGCTCCCTTTCCTACGGACAGCGCAAGTTGCTCGAACTCGCGTACATTTTGGTCGCCAACCCCGACGTGATTCTGCTGGACGAACCCGCGGGTGGGGTTAATTTGACCTTGATTAATGACATCAGTGAGAAGATTCAAGCGCTGAATGAGCAGGGCAAGACCTTCTTAATCGTCGAACACAACATGGAGTTCGTGATGAAGATTTGCCACTCGGTGACCGTTATGCATCAGGGCAAGGATCTAACGGAGGGTTCGCCCGAGCAGGTGCGGTCGAACCCCGCCGTCCTTGATGCGTATCTCGGTGGTGCTGATGAAGGTGACGACGAGGTGGGCGCATGACCAACAGCCCCTACGTGTCCTTTTCTGGGGTGTTCGCTGGCTACGGTGGCGGTGACGTCCTAAAAGATGTCACTTTTAACGTTCCCCAAGGTGGTATCACGACCATCGTCGGTCCGAACGGGTCTGGCAAATCCACCTTGCTCAAAACTGTTTCTGGCTTGGTGCGTCCACGGGCCGGCGAGATTGTTTTTAAGGGTCAGAATCTGGTGGGGAAGTCGGCGCGCGATATTTTACGCCTCGGTGTCGTCCAAGTTCCCCAGAACCACAGTCTCTTTCGAGAGATGTCGGTTGAAGAAAACGTTGAACTGGGCGCTTTTCTGGTTCGTGATCGCAACGTCATTGCGAAGCGACTAAGCGTCATCAAGGAAATGTTCCCCATCGTCGCCGAGCGCTCGAAGGATAAGGCTGGTTCCCTGTCGGGTGGACAGCAGCGTCTCGTCGAGTTCGCCCGCTGCCTCATGCTCGAACCAGACCTCGTCGTACTGGACGAACCGTCCATGGGTCTTGATCCCAAGACGTTGAAGTCGATGTTTGCCACTGTCAAGATGATGAATGAGGCGGGGCGGACCGTGCTCTTGGTCGAGCAGAACGCGCGCCAGGCCTTGAAGCTCTCGGACTTCGGAGTCGTACTCGAAAACGGACACGTTCGTTTATCGGGGTCGGGATCTGAGGTCTTGAATCACCCCGAAATTGGAGCCCTCTACCTGGGTGGCACCATAACCAAGGCAAGTAATGAAAGCGAGCAGTGAGATGAAGCAGACTCTGGGTTGGATTGGGTGCGGTCGTATGGGGACGGCGATGGCCGGGCGGCTCATCGCGGCCGGTAATGACGTGACGGTGCAAAATCGTACCCGCGCGAAGGCCGAGGCCCTTAGTTCGCACGTCGTGGACGCGCCCGCGGACCTCGCCGACCGCGACATTGTTTTCATCATGGTCTCAGCGAACGATGATTTGATCGAGGTCACCACTGGACCCAGTGGATTGCTGACCAACCCTAACCATGTTCCCAAGGTCGTCGTCGACTGTTCGACCGTTTCCACTGAAGCCTCGGCTATCGTGCGAGCCGCCTGCGCGCAGCGCGGCGTCTCCTTCTTAGCCGCGCCCATAAGTGGAAATCCCAAGGTCGTGTCGTCGGGTAAGGCAACTCAGGCGGTCTCGGGTAGCCGAGAGGCCTACGACGTCGCCAAGCCCTACTTGGAGCAGATTTCCACGTCCGCCGTTTACGTCGGTGACGACGAGGTGGCTCGTCTGGTAAAAATTTGCCACAACATGATGCTCGGTATTGTTACCCAGGCCATGGCGGAAATTACCGTGCTGGCGGAAAAGGGTGGCATCAAACGCAGTGCTTGGCTGGAGTTTTTAAATGCCTCGGTGATGGGTTCGACCTTCACCAAGTACAAGTCACCCGCCTTCGTCAATCTGGATTTCACCCCCACCTTCACGCCAACCTTGCTGCGCAAAGATTTCGACCTAGGCATGAAGGCGGCCTACGAACTCGATGTTGCGATGCCGGTCTCGGCCCTGTGTACCGAGCTTGTTAAGGCCACCGTCGGTGCCGGCTACACCGACGATTTTGCCGTTTTGCTGCTCGAGGCGGCCCGGGCGTCGGGACTCGTGATGGAGGCGGAGAACATCGCGGTCGATGATGGGCTGTCGGGGTCGAACTGATGGAAGGATTTGGTCCAGTCATTCACGCACCTGGCCATATGGGTGTGGACTACGAAGAACGTGTCGACTTTGACCGGCTTCGTAACTACCGCCTCGGTCGGGCCCGCGAGGCACTCGAGAAGTCCGAATTCGGAGCGATTTTGCTCTTTGATTTTTACAACATCCGTTACGTGTCGGGCACGTGGGTGGGCGGCGCGCTCGGGGACAAAATGACCCGCTACTGCCTGCTAACGCGCGGCGGTGAGCCCATCGTCTGGGACTTCGGATCCGCGGCGCGACACCATAAGTTGTACTCGCCTTGGCTGGAGCCGGACAATTGTCGAGCGGGAATGCTTGGTATGCGAGGAGCTATCGCTCCCAAGGCCGGACTCTTCGAAATTGCGGTCAAGGAGCTGGCGGGCTTGTTGCGGGACGCCGGTGTGGCCGATCAGCCCGTTGGCATCGACATCATTGAATTGCCAATGTTGTTTGAGCTGCAAAAGAACGGAATTGACGTTCGCGATGCGCAGCAGACCATGCTGGATGCTCGCGTGATCAAGAATCAAGACGAGCTGATGCTGCTCAGCCAAGCGGCCGCGATGGTCGACGGGGTGTACCAAGACATCTTTGAAGCCCTAAAGCCCGGCGTTCGAGAGAACGAAATCGTGGCGCTCGCTAACAAGCGACTCTACGAAATGGGCTCGGACCAAGTCGAAGCCATCAACGCCATTTCGGGTGAACGCTGTAACCCGCACCCGCATAACTTCACCGACCGCATCATTCGCCCGGGCGACCAAGCCTTTTTTGACATTATCCACTCCTATAACGGCTACCGCACCTGCTACTACCGCACCTTGGCGGTAGGGTCGGCGACCGCGCCACAACACGCCGCCTTTTCGCAGGCGCGCGAGTGGATGGATAAGGCGATTGATCTAGTGCAACCGGGCAATACCACCGACCAAATTGCCCTGGCGTGGCCGGCCGCCACCGAGTTCGGTTTCCCCAACGAGATGGCGGCGTTCGGCTTGCAATTCGGCCACGGTTTGGGCCTAGGACTGCACGAACGTCCGATTATTTCCCGTCTAAACTCAATTGCTGATCCTATTGAGCTCAAGGTTGGCATGGTCTTCGCGCTGGAGACGTACTGCCCAGCCACGGATGGCCAGTCGGCGGCTCGCCTGGAAGAAGAGGTCGTCGTGACCGAGACGGGGCCGGCTATTTTGACGAAGTTCCCCTGCCAAAAATTAATGATTGCCAACGAGTATTAGGAGTCTGAAGTGACGATAGAAACCCTCGATCTCGACGCCAAGGTCGGCCTCTACCAAGCGCAGGTTGAACTTCGCCAGTTCGAGAAGCGCGCGTACGACTTGTTCCTTGAGAACTTCGTCAAGGGGACGAGCCATCTCTCCCTCGGCCAAGAAGCCATCGCGGCCGGCTTCGCCGCCGCCATGCGCCAAGACGACTACACCTTCGCCACTTACCGTGGTCACGCTCACACGCTGGCTCGTGGCGTCACCATGACTGCAGTATTGGCCGAGCTGATGGGTCGAACGAATGGCCTGATGGCTGGTAAGGGTGGCTCGATGCACCTCACCAGCGTCGAGCACGGGGTAATGGGTTCCTACGCCATCATCGGCGCGCACTTGCCCATCGCCTGCGGTGCCGCCTGGTCGGCCCAGTATCGCGGCAGTGGCCAAGTAGCGGTCTGCTTCTTCGGTGACGGTACGACCAACATCGGGGCGTTTCACGAGGCGCTCAACTTCGCCGCCATTTGGAAACTGCCAGTGGTCTTTGTCTGCGAAAACAACTTGTGGATGGAGTACACCCGAACGACCGACATTACGGCGGTCGAGCACCCCGCGGCGGACCGCGCCAGCGCCTACGGTATGGAGCGCATTTTGGTTGACGGCAACGACGTCGACGCCGTCTTCGAAGTCGCCAAAACCGCAATCGATCGTGCTCGCGCTGGTGAAGGACCCAGCATGATTGAGGCCCTGACCTACCGCCAGGCTGGCCACAGTCGAGCCGACCCGGGTAAGTACCGTCCCGATGAGGAAGTTGCGGAGTGGTTGGCCAAGGACCCAATCCCCATGTACCACGCTCGGCTCTTGTCCGAAGGAGTCAGCGAGGAAACGCTCGCCGATATTGATCGCAAGGTCGCCGCGATGGTGGATCTGGCGACCGAGGAAGCGAAAGCCGGCGAAGCGCCCGGTAGGGAGTATTTAATGAAGGATGTTTGGGCAGACGGAGGCTCCGCATGGCGCAATTAACGTTTCGCGAAGCAATAGCTCGGGGTATAGCCCAAGAGATGCGACGCGATGAATCAGTGCTGTTGATCGGTGAAGACATCGGCGCCGCTGGTGGGGTCTTCAAGGGAACGGTTGGTCTCTTCGAGGAGTTTGGCGGGGTCCGAGTTCGCGACACCCCTATTTCGGAGCAGGCCATCCTCGGCGCCGCCATGGGAGCTGCGATGACCGGTCTGCGGCCCATCGCCGAGATCATGTTCTCGGACTTCTTCGCCGTCTGCTGGGACATTGTGGCTAATGAAATTGCCAAGTCTCGCTATATGACGAACGGTCAGATGTCCTTTCCTCTCGTGATTCGTTCGGGGAATGGTGGGGGATTGCGCTTTGGCGCACAGCACTCCCAATCAGTAGAAAACTGGGCAATGATGATCCCGGGTCTCAAGGTGGTAGTGCCCTCGAATGCGGTGGACGTCATTGGTTTGATGGCGGCCGCAGTGCGCGACCCCGACCCCGTGATTTTCCTCGAAGCCAAGTCGCTCTACGCATCAAAAATGGACGTTCCCGATGGGGAGATTGTCGACACTCTCGGCACGGCCAAGGTGCTGCGGCAGGGCTCGAGTGCGACCATTGTCACCCTGGGGGGCATGGTCCCCAAGACCATGGCTGCCGCCGAAGAACTGGCGGCGCAGGGAATTGATTGCACGGTGGTGGACGTCCGCACCCTGGTGCCACTCGACACGCAAACCATATTGCGCGAAGTGTCAGCCACCGGTCGGCTCTTCACCGTTGAAGAGAATCCTCGGGTACTCGGTTGGGGTGCGGAACTTAGTTCCATCGTGGCGGAGGAACTCTTTTACGACCTCGATGGGCCCATCGTTCGCATCACCACACCGCACATTCCCCTGCCCGCCGCTGACGCGTTGGAAGACATGGCCATTCCTTCAGTGGAGCGCATTGTGTCAGAGATTTCGCGCTCAATGAACCAATAAATGCCCGACGCGTTTAGTCCCGCGCACCGAGCACTACTAGAGGCCGAGTACCCACAATTCTCCACGGCGGAGCTCGAACGTCGGCGGAACTTGGTGGACGAACTGCTCGTCTCGTCAGGGATTGACCATCTCCTCGTCCATGGCATTGGCACCCGGGGCGGGGCGATTGGTTGGTTGACCCAGTGGGTGGTTACCAACGAAGCTCAATTGATTGTGAGCCCGGGCGAGCGCAGCCAACTGTACGTCCAGTACTACAACCACGTGCCACTCGCGAGTCACCTGGCTCGGAATACGGAGGTGGATTGGGGCGGAACGTCAACCATCGCCTCTTCGATAGCCGAGTTGCGGCGACGCGGCGCCACCGGGGGGCGCATTGGCGTCATGGGACCCTTGCCCTTATCGATGGTGCGGGCCCTCGAATCGGCCTTCGGTCCGGTGACTGATTTGTCGCCGGCGTACAACCGACTGCGGCTCATTAAATCAGCAGAGGAACTCACCTGGTTTTCCCTAGGGGCGACCTTGGGTGATCGAGCCATTGCGGCCTTGACGAATGAAGTGACCATAGGTATGAGTGAGCGCGAGCTGGGGGCCGTGGTCGAGGCGACCTGGCTACCCCATGGTGGCGTTAACGCGCTGCACTACTTCGCCGTCAACGAGATGGCTAATCCGAACTACTGCGTGCCTCGTCAACACCCGTCTTCTCGTCGCATCGCTGCGGGAGACGCGATCACCACTGAAATCACGGCAAACTTTTTTGAGTACGGGGGCCAGGTGCTGCGTACCTTCTCAGTGGGCGCAGAATTGAGTCCGCTCTACCGCGACCTCCACGACGTGGCCGACGCGGCCTTCGCCGCCATCGCAGCTCTCGTCCGACCGGGTGTCACGGCGGCCGAGCTGGTCGAAGCCAGCGGACTGATTGAGGAGGCGGGGTACACGACCTTTGATGATCTCATTCACGGCTACGGAGGGGGCTACCTGGCGCCCGTCTTGGGGTCGCGCAGTCGACCCAATGAGCCGGTACCCAACTTTACGCTCGAGGCCAACATGATGCTCGTGGTGCAGCCCAATGTCGTAACACGCGATCATCGTGCGGGAGTGCAAACGGGCGAGTGCCTCGCAGTCACGCCGACCGGGTACCAATCCTTGCATACCAGTCCCCGAGGAGCTCGGCGAATCGCGTAGAGGATTGCGTTATTTCGTGCAGCCCAGCGCGCGGTAGTACATCGCGGCGGGCTCACGATAGAGGGCCACCGCTGAGGGATTGGACTTGATCAAACTGAAGCGCCACTGCCCGTCCACGTAGTGCCAGTAGTCGGTCAGTTTGACACCGGCTAAGGAACTGTGAACCTCGAAGAAACCGCTGGGACCAGAAGTCACCTTCAAGTCGGTTGCGGCGCCGGGAGCGTTGTTGCACCGTGCGTGACGATTGATGTAATCGGCACGTGATACCACCGATTGGCTTGTGCGATCCCAGCGATCCCAAACCGCACCGTCTCTATTGAGGTGAAAGTCATTGTCGAAGGTTGTGGCGATACGCAGCAGGGCCTTCGTTGTAATGCGCCGTTGTTGGCTCGTTTGTTGATGAGCGGCGACATTACCCATGTAAACGAGCAAGCCCACGAGCAGCGCTCCACCCAAAAGCAAGGCCCCGACCATTAGCCACATTCCGCCGCTGCGAGCGGCGCTCTTGGTGGTCGCCACCTAGGCCACCGGAGTTATAGACGTCATGGTCATGCGAAAGCCCTTGCCATTTACGACGCGGCACGTTACGTCGTTACTTCCTACGGCGCAGGTGAAGGGTCCGGATTTCACAATGGTGGGGGAGAAGAAGGTCGGCGTGTTGAGTCCGGCGTTTGAGCCACACTGCAAGCCCACGCAGACCTTTAAGGAACCCGATGGAGATAGGACAACGTTGGCGGTCCGCGTTGGGGTGGCTTTTTCACAATACGCCCCGGGTCGAATCGACGAGCTCGTGCCCGGATTGTCCAGCTCACAAGAAAAGGTGTCGGGGGAAGCGTAAAACTCGTAGATGGGCGCGGTGACAGTAATCACTTTCGACGCAGAACGTTGGTGAACTGATCGATAGATGGCGGCGCCACCAAAAAGGACAACCATAATTGCGAGGGAACCGCGAACTATCAGGCTGCCGCGTTTACGTAGCCCTACCGTCGGACTGCCCATGACCACTCTCCTTAACCGCATTCAGTCTAGAGAGCCTCGAAGGGGAAGTTGTCGAATAACAGTCTGCGTGAAATTTCTTTCGAAGCAGGCTTCGGCAATACTCAACCGCCGTCCGAGGCTCCCGATGGGCCTGAAGGACCAGTCGAGCCTGTGGGGCCCGTAGGACCAGTGGCACCAGTCGCACCCGTAGGACCGGTGACGCCAGTTGGACCGGTAGGGCCAGTTGCGCCCGTTGGACCCGTAGGACCGGTGACACCAGTAGGACCCGTAGGGCCCCCGGGGCCGTGGTGGTGATGGTGGCGGTGGGGGGAAGGGTGATTCGGCCACTGATTGGTCGACCAGGTGGGAGGTCTTGACGGATCGTGGTGACGACGCCAGTTGTTGCCGTCGTAGTCGCCGTCACTATCGAGACGAGGGAGATTTCCGCTGCTCGTCGCTATTGAAATCAGATTCAGGGACTTCGACAAGGTAACCGTCAGGCTTACCGGCTTGCTCTTTTCAATAGCCTGCACCGAGATCACAATTGAGGACTTTTGGACTTGGATGAATAAGGATGAAACAGAAGTGTTCGGGAAGGACTTCATCAGGGTCTGAATAAAGTTGAGAGCCTGGGCGGCGCCCATGTTGATGCCCGCGGAATGAACCGCCACCTTGTGCGCAGTGGATCCCTTTTTGACAACGACGTACGTCGTTCGATGCGTCACTTTCATGTGGTGGGCGGCGGTGGTCTTGTGGCTCGATGCTGAGGCCACCGAAAGGGGCGTGACGGCCACAGCGGTGGCGAACAATACGACAGTTATCAGACGAGGGGTTTTCATCGAGGCATCTCCTAGCTACTCAAGCGGAACCTTACAAGGCTAGGAACCTCTTTCTGAGAGTTCTCATCGAATTTTTACGTAAGAAGAGTGAGCACCAGGTGCTTAATTCAATCGAAAAATTGACAAAAAGATGAATGAGCGTGGCCTTGGGCGGTCCGGTGATGGAGTGTATCAATCGTGCTAAAGGTTGGAACTAAACACTTTTGTAAGAGTGGGGACTGCTGTCGGTTTAGTTGACAGTTCCTTTCCATAGTTTTATGCCACGGATAAGACTCCGTCAAGCGTTGTTGCCAGCGCTTCAAATTCAATTGGTGTGAGTTTGCCCAGGCTGCGCTTTCGACGGCGTCGGTGATAGGTGCGCTCGATCCATGTGACGATGGCCATGCGAAGTTCGTCCCTTGTTTCCCACCTCTTGGTGTTGAGGCCGTTCTTTTGCAACAGAGCGTGGAACGACTCCATGGCGGCGTTGCCACCAGCTGATGCAACTCGCCCCATCGATCCACGCAGTCCGTTGTTCTTCAACATTCGAACAAAGGCGGTCGAACGAAACTGACTACCTCGGTCCGAATGGACCACTGTGTTGGTGGGGCTGCGCAGCGAGATGGCGTTTCGCAGTGCCGAAACTGCCAGGTCGCTTGTCATCCGCGAGCCAATGGAGTAGCCAACGATGCGGCCCGAAAACACATCGAGTAGCGAGGCCATGTAGAGGGTTCCCTCAATGGTCTTGTGTTCAGTGATGTCAGTCAGCCACACCTGGTTCATTTCGGTCGCTCGAAAGTCACGCTTGACGAGGTCGTCGTGGACCGGTGGCCCCGGTTTCTTGCCGTAACGGGATTTTTTGACGAAACTCGCCCAGATCTGAGCTTCAGAGCACAGTCGCCAAACACGCCGTTCACCAATGGTGTGGCCCTTCACCACCAGTTCGTCCGCGAGGAATCGATACCCAAAGGGTGGATCATCACGGTGGGCGGCGACCAACAGATTGGTGAGGTAGGCATCGTCGAACTCACGAGGTGAAATCGGTCGCTGCAGCCATTTGTAGTAACCCTGGGCGGAGAATTTGAGGACCCGGCAGGTGAGCCGAACGGGAATGCCGTCCTCGGCCAATTCACGCACCAGCGGGTAGGTCATTTTGGGGCGAGGCCCTTAGCGAAATAGGCCGTTGCGCGCCGCAAAATCTCGACTTCTTGCTCAAGGACGCGGTTGCGACGTCGTAGTTCACGCATCTCTGCGGCGTCTGCTTCGCTCACGCCATCTCGAACCCCATCCTCAACGTCTGCTTGACGAAGCCATTGATAGAGCGTCGGTTCCGATATGCCGAAGTCTCGAGCAATTTGTGATCGAGATGCGTCACCCAGTCGGGCCACGCGGACCACGTCATCTCGAAACTCTCGGGGGTATCTCTTTGCCATTGTTGCCATCTTTCCCCAGAGGATGTTCCTCTGGATGTTAGATGTCAACTAAACCGACAGCAGTCCCACACCTAAAAAATCCGTGACGTGTTCGCTGGTGACCAAATCAACAAGCGTGGGTTCCTTGTTGGTAGGTGAGATTTAAGGTGGCCGACTGAATAGTGGTGGGCTGCCCGTTGGGCGATCGCCACTCGACTTGGTACTGATGGTGATCGTTCGCTTCGAAGGCCTGAGCCGTTGTGATGAAAGTGAAGGACGCACTCGCTCCGCTCGCACCGGGCGTAAAGTTAACTACCCCGGGGTAGGCACTGGCTCCGTAATCGATTACTACTTGCGCCTGCAGCGGGGCCCCAATAGCTTTGATGCTCAAGGTGGCGGCAACTTCTCCCGCTGGGCAAATTCTTGAGCCAAGTCCACGGAGATGTATGAATGTCTTGCTAGTGGTCGTTGCCGGCACAGTGCGCCATGTTCCAACCTGACGGAGCGATTGGGAACTGCTTGTGCCACTGACCGTGACCGCGGTAGCGACAACGGGCACTGCGAGCACCACCAGCCCCAACGCAATGACTAGACGTTTACGCATATTTCCTCCGTTTTCATTAACGGGGACATTGCAGCCCTTAGAAGGCCGAAACTAGCACCTCCTCCTGTCAACTGCAAGCCCCTTAAGCCTTATCAGCGACCGAGCCCACCGCTCGCCCAGGGGGCTGATTGACGAAGTGCCTGGACTCCGAGAGAGGGAGTTTTGTGACGACTACCTCAATTTGCGAAAAATTCGTTCCCCTTGGTGTTGGCGTCTTCGGGTAGTGCTTGACTGACCCCGTCAAAGAAGGTCTCGACACCGGATCGTGGGGTGACTACTGACTTCCAGCAAGGGCGGTGATCGCCGAAGCAAGCAACATCGTCGACGGTGAACGAGATGATTTCTCGTGGCGAGGAGGTGTTCAGTGAGTCTTTATGCTCTCTTCGCTAAGAGCTCTTCGAAGGCAATATCTACGGGGGCTATCGCGTCAGCCGGCGTGAAGCCTAAAACCTTGGCGTAAAAGTAGAGTTCAGCTTCGGCGGTGCGCATGATGTTGGCGGCTTGACGGAATCCGTGCTGCTCACCTTCGTAGGCGACGTAGGCGTGGGGAACTTGCTTGGCCCGAAGCACCTCGACCATTGATTCGGCCTGATCGGGTGGCACGACCTTGTCTTCGAGGCCCTGGAAAAGGATCATTGGCGTGTGGAGACGATCACGATGGAAGAAGGCGGAGCGGGCTTCGTAGACCTCACGAGCCTCGGGCCAGGGACCTACCATCGAGTCGAGGTAGCGAGACTCGAACTTGTGGGTGCCCTCGGTCATGGTGCCGAGGTCGCTGATTCCGAAGTAGCTCGCCCCAGCGGCGAAAACGTCTCGAAAGGTGAGTGCACAGATGGTGGTGTAGCCGCCGGCACTACCACCGTGGATCAAGAGGGCTCGCCCATTCGCGAGTCCCTGCGCGACCAAGAATTTGGCGGCGTTGACGCAATCGTCGAGATCGACAACACCCCACTGACCAATTAATCGATTTCGGTACTCACGTCCGTAACCCGTGGAGCCACCGTAGTTAACGTCCACCACGGCGATGCCCCGACTCGTCCAGTACTGCACCTCGTAGTCAAAGGCGGTGTCCGTGGCACCAGTGGGGCCGCCGTGGCTCGCCACGATGAGAGGTGGTGCTTCGCCGGCTGGCCCCTCGTAGTCCTTATTGGTAGGGGGGTAGTAGTAGGCGTGGGCACTTAACCCGCCCTCGGTGGGGAATTCAATGGCTTGGGGAACTGACAGATAGCCGGCCTCTACTCGGTTGACGAAACTGCTGCGAAGAGTAGTGCAATCCCCGCTCGTGGTGTCGATTTCCACGATGGCGTTAGGGGCGGTGGGCGAGTAGACCCCGGCGACGACTCGTTCACCATCACTGCTCACGGCGCTGATGCCGGTCCAGTCGACCGCGAGTCGACGCATACCCTCGTCGCTCAAGACACCGATTTCGGTGCGCCCGTCGCCGCCCCAGGTGACGATCAGCGAGCGATCATTGAGTGGCTGGTAGGTCGAGAGGCCAAAGACCCAAGCGGGCCCGCCAAACTCAGCGTCGAGCGGGTAGAGGGAGAGCACTTCGCCATCGCTGTCCTGGTAAAGATTCCACCACCCCGAACGATCCGAGACGAATAGCAGGTGACCATCCCGGTCGTAGCGGGGTTGTTGGACGGACTCGTGATCTCCCGCGACCAAGCGCCGGTCGATTTCGAGACCGCCGGCGTCAAAAATGGCCTCGAAGAGAAAGGTGTGATCCCAGGGCATGTTGGGGTGATTCCAGCAGGTCCACGCCAATTTTCGACCATCAGCCGAAAAAGCGGGAGCTTGGTAAAAATCGTAGCCACCAGCGACAATTTGAGCTTCGCTCGACCCATCTGCCGCGAGAAGGACAACTTCATTGTGGACGACGTCTTCGTGGCGTTCACGGACGCAAACGAGGTGTTGGCCGTCGGGTGAGACCACGATGTCGGCGTAGCGCAGGCTTAGGGGGCTTGGAGTCTCGGGCGTGATGGCTTCAGGACTGCCACCAGGGAGAATGCGGTAGAGGCGCTGGTCGGCCATGTTGGAGAAGTACACCGTTCCTTGGTGGACGGTGAAGTTTTTGCCACCGTATTCGTGAACCAAGGTACGACAGGAAAATTCGGGGCCGAACACGTCGCGGGTAACACCCTGGCTGTCGCGATGGACGAGAACGTAGCGCCCCCCTTCGGTGGGACGGCCTTCGAGCCAGTAGACGTCGCCACCCTCCACCAGGGCCCAGCCGAGGCGAACAACGTCCTCAACTAAGAGTGAAGTGCTGATTAGCGATGGCCATGATCCGTAAGGGGCGGTAATTTTCGTCATGGGGTAAATCTACAGCGTGTCCCCCCGAGCAGGGCTGCACCCCTATTCAAAGAAGAGGTGAACTCGAGGGAGCGTTTTACGCCAGTGGCCCCCTCTCATCCCCACCATTCAACGACAGATCCCGGGGGTCGCAGGTAAAGCACTGAGAGCGAGCCACGACCTTTTTTCATCGCAAGGATTGGTGGCGTCACCACTACCGCCACCGGGAGACTCGCTATCACTGCGGTTCGTGGGAAGGGTGCAGACGCTCGACACGGTGTAACGAGACCGAAGACGCGGTCAACGCGAAAGTCGCAGAATGACCCGTGGGTGCCACTTGGCCCAGCGGCACTTTGCTTGAATGGGATGACCACAATGTGCGAAAAAACACCCAGGGGGAACAATGTCATCGGATCTCGAACTCGCTCGCGCGGTCACGCTTCGGTCGATGTCCGAGATCGCCGACGCTTTGGGTATCGACCAGGTCTACGTCGAACCCCATGGCCACTCGGTCGCCAAAATCTCACTTGATGTGCTGCCCACCTTGGCAGAACGACCCAAGGCGGCCTACGTCGTGGTGACGGCCGTCACGCCTACGCCCCTGGGGGAAGGCAAGACCACGGTGACCATTGGACTGGGTCAGGCCTTCAAGCATCTCGGCAAGAAATCAGTCATCTCGATCCGCCAACCTTCTATGGGGCCGACTTTCGGCATCAAGGGTGGAGCCGCCGGGGGAGGGCGGAGCCAAGCCGTGCCCATGGAGGCCTTTAATCTCCACTTGACCGGTGACATGCACGCGGTGACGGCGGCGCACAATTTGTTGGCTGCGATGATTGACAACCACCTCTACCAGGGCAACGCCTTGTCCATCGATTCGCACAACATCACCTGGCGCCGGGTGATGGACGTGAACGATCGGGCGCTGCGCCAGATAATTGTGGGTTTGGGAAGTAAGGATGACGGCCGACCTCGTCAGACGGGCTTTGATATCACCGCGGCCTCGGAGGTGATGGCCATCCTGGCCCTCTCAACCTCGCTGCTGGACCTACGACAACGGCTGGGTCGCATTGTCGTTGGCTACACCAACGAGGGCGAAGCGGTAACCGCCGAACAACTCAAGGCCGCCGGTGCGATGACGGTGATCCTCTTGGACGCCCTCAAGCCCAACCTCGTACAGACAATGGAGAATACCCCAGTCCTCGTACACGCAGGTCCTTTTGGTAACATCGCCCACGGCAACTCCTCGATCCTCGCTGATGAGATTGGGATTCGTTGTGGTGAAGTGTTGATCACCGAAGCCGGCTTCGGTTCCGACATGGGGGCGGAGCGCTTCTTCAACGTCAAGTGCCGGACGTCGGGACTGGTGCCCGACGTAGCGGTCTTAGTGGTAACGGTGCGGGCCCTTAAGGTCCACTCTGGTCGCTACAAAGTGGTGGCGGGGAAGGATCTGCCGCCCGCCATGATTGAAGAGAACCCTGACGATGTCTGGGCCGGTGGATCGAATTTACGAAAACACATCGAGAACATCCGACTCCACGGTGTCGAACCCGTGGTGGCCATTAACGCCTTTCCCACGGATTTCGATTCCGAGCATCAGGTCGTTCGTGACATCGCCGCCGAGTTTGGTGTTCGAGTGGCCGTGACCACCTGCCACGCCGACGGGGGAGCGGGAGCAGTTTCATTGGCCGAAGCGGTGTTGGAGGCCACGGCGAAACCCAGCGCCTTCCACCCCCTCTACGGCGACGAGTTGTCGCTGAAGGAGAAAATCAATGCAGTGGCCACCCAGATATACGGGGCGGATGGAGTGGACTACTCGCCGGCCGCCGAACGTCAACTCGCCACCTACGAGAAGAATGGTTTTGGCCACTTCCCAGTCATCATCGCGAAGACCCATCTCTCAATCTCCTCTGACCCGAAGCTTCGAGGGGCGCCTACTGGGTGGCGACTGCCGGTTCGCGAAGCCCGCGCCTCAGTCGGCGCTGGCTACATCTACTTGATCTCGGGCGACATGCGAACCATGCCAGGACTTGGATTGAGCCCAGCCGCTGAACGGATTGATATTGACGCCGATGGTCGCATTGTTGGACTGAGTTGAGCCAAACGCTAAGGGCCCGGCGCCCCGGAGCGAAGGGCGCGAAAGCGTAGGTCTGTCCGAAGTAGGACGGTTGAAGTAGTTACGAATGAAGGAATCTGTTAAAAATTCTGAGAGCGGGTAGCGGGACTCGAACCCGCACTGCCAGCTTGGAAGGCTGGAACTCTGCCAATTGAGTTATACCCGCATGCGTCGTACGACTCTAGCAGTTTACCGTGCGCCGTAGGCTTAACCTATGTTGATGACGATGTACGAACAGGTGGGCGGCGACCCTTTCTTCTACGCACTCGTCGAAGCGTTCTATTGCGTCGTTGAAGAGGACGAGACGCTCCGGCCAATGTATCCCGAGGATCTCACCGACGCTAAGCGACATTTAGCGCTTTTTTTAGTCCAGTATTGGGGTGGGCCACAGACCTACATGCAGGAGCGAGGTCATCCTCGATTGCGAATGCGCCACGTGCCTTTTGTCATTAACAAGAGGGCGCGAGAAGCCTGGATGGAGGCGATGACCATCGCCCTAGAGGCCACGCGAGGCTACCTGTCGCCGGCGCAGTATGACGAAATCTACGCCTATTTCGACATGGCTTCACGGCAAATGCGCAACGTGTAGGTTGCGAACTTCCTACAGTGGAAGCGTGAGTCGTCGTTTCGTAGTAGGAGATGGTGAACGAGTGGTCATTTCGGTGACCCCCACGGCCTGGGGAGTGCGCCTGCCCGCCTTCACGACGCTGATGTCTCTGGTGCTGGTGATTGCGGCGGCGGTCAAAATCGCATTCGTGCATCGTCACGAAGCTCTCGCCCTGCTCGTCCTTTGCCTCCCTCCCGCTCTATGGTGGGCAACACGCCTCGTCCGCTGGCGATCGCACAAGGTGCACGTGACCACTGAGCAGGTCGCCGTGGTTGGTGGTGTGTTGCGCCGCGAATCATTCCGGATCGCCATTGACCAGATTTTGACCTTGGAAGTCCGGCAACGACTCCACCAGCGATTGCGTCGCCAGGGAATAATCGAACTCGTTACGAAGCACGACACGGTCACCTTGGGTCCCGTCCGACATCCCGACGCCCTGGCTCGAATGATTGAGCAGCAGCGGCGGCGTCAGCACCCACAGAGTGTCTCCTACGACGCCCTCTTCGAACCGACCATCCCAGAAACAACGTGGGACCGTAATCCCTTCGCGCCACGTTGATGCATTGATTCCATTAACGTGGCGGGGTGAATAGATTTCGTTGCAATGCCTGTGGGAACATCACCCGATTTGATGTCGTGGAGACCACCACGGTGCAATCCTTCCATCACTTCAGCGTTGGCGGGGAACTCACGATTGAAGAGCCTCAAGTCATCGCTCGCTCAATTGAGTCGGTTTCATGTCGCTGGTGCGGACACGGTCGCGACGTTGAGCAGATGGCTGGCGAGCCATCCAACGCTGAATAATCCCCGTGCGATCCATCGATGGGGGTCGAGAACGTCCCGTTTCGCGGGACTACGAGGGATATCTGCCTAACGGCCAGTTGGTGCGCCAAGGCTTTGATGTCCGAACCTTGGTTGTGGCAGTTAAAGCCAACTGCCACGGCTGCGCTTCTCTGCTGGGAGCATCCCGGGAGGACTTCGGCGCGGTCTCGGTACTCGTGATCGCGGCGTCGGCGATAGATGAGCCGCAGTGGCGTCAGAGTTCCCTCGATCGGCTCATCTCTCCTTCGCTCTTCGAAGCACTCGACATTCGTTTCCCACCTCTGTGGGTACTTGTGGATGGTGAGCGGGGTCTGGTTCTGCGCGAAGGAGTGCCCTTTGGGCCCCGTCAGATCGCTGAGGAAATTGCCGACCTTACTTTGATGTCACAGGCTTGAGTGAGGCTGTGAACGTGATGAAGAGGGGTCCAATGAGCGATATCGAACTTTCAATTAGTTGCAACGACTGCATCCGGCGTTCGACGCCCGAATGCAGCGACTGTCTGGTGAGTTTCGTCCTCGGGGGCGAGCCAGAAGTACTGGAGTTGTCGAGCACCATGGCTGACGTGGCCAGTTTGTTGCACGCCGAAGGAATGATTCCTCGGCTGAAGTTTCGCAGCGTGCGCACGAGCGAGGTCTAGTTCAATTCTGGCTAGCGTGGAGTAATGGCGCGCCACTTATTGGTGACCAATGACTACCTGCCCAAGACCGGTGGCATTCAGGTCTATCTTCACGAACTCTGGCGGCGACTGGAGCCTGGCCGTGCGGTGGTCGTCACCGCGGCGTCGGACCCCAAGGCCGCAGCGTTTGACAGTGAGCAGGAGATCCTCATTGAACGCCTTCCTGGCTCGACGCTCTTTCTACCCACCCGATCAGCGCTGAGGGCCATTGAAGCGGCCATTGAACGCCACCAGCCTGACGTGGTGCTCATTGATCCCGCCTGGCCACTCGGACTCCTCGGTCCGCATCTTTCGCGTCCCTACGGCGTCATTCTCCACGGGGCCGAAGTCACGATTCCTGGACACCTCCCGCTGGTGGCCTCCTCGATGCGCCGGGTCTTGCGTCACGCCCAGTTCGTTCTTTGCGCGGGCAGCTATCCCGAAGCGCAGGCTCGCCGAATTGCGGCCGAGTACCTGCCCCCGGTGATTCAATTGCCACCCGGCGTCGATACCAAACGATTTGAGCCTCTGGCGATCGAGCAACGTCGTGCGGTGCGCACCGAACTGGGCTTCACCCCGGAGCAATTTGTGGTGACGTCCTATTCTCGACTGGTACCGAGAAAAGGTATGGACACGCTGATTAAGGCCTCAGCACAATTACGAGACTCCTTCCCACAACTTCGGGTCGAAATTGGGGGGAGTGGTCGCGACCGTGAGCGTCTCGAAAAGATTGCGGTCGCCACTGGGGCGCCCGTCATCTTTAAGGGCCGCGTGCCTGATGAGCTGCTGCCGCGTTGGCTCGCTGCGAGTGACGTGATGGTCATGGATTGTCGCAGCCGCTGGCTGGGTCTTGAAGAGGAAGGTTTTGGGATGGTTTTTCTGGAAGCGGCCGCCTGCGGTGTTCCCCAAATTGCCGGACGGTCGGGTGGTAGCCACGAAGCGGTCCGAGATGAAGTTACGGGCGTGGTCGTGCAAAACTCCCGCAGCGTCGACGACTTGGCCGCGGCCCTCGCGACGATGATGCGCTATGAGCAGCGCCGAGAAGTTTTGGCGCATCAGGCCCGCGTGGTGGCCGTGCGTGACTTTAACTGGGACGCCTTAGCCCAGCGCTTGAGTCAAGAACTCGCCCCTTACGACGGCTTCACGACACTGCATTCTTCATGAAGGTCGGCGTTATTCTCCCCACCTTCCGCGAGACCACTGCGGACGCCATGGGAGTGGCCCGTCAGGTCGCTGAAAGCGGTCTTGATGGTGTTTTCGCTTACGACCACCTGTGGCCCATGGGGAGTCCCCTTCGCCCCTCCTTCGCCCCTCTGCCAGTGCTCGCTCGCGTGCTGCAGCTCCACTCGTCGCTCATCGTCGGACCGCTCGTCGCTCGAGTGGGCATGGTGTCGAAAGATCATCTCGTACAGCAGTTTCGAACACTGGCGTCGCTGGGCCCGGGGCGCGTTATCGCGGCCCTGGGCTCTGGTGATTCTCTCTCGCGAGACGAGCTCGATGCCTACGGTGTGCACTTTGCTTCGGCGGCGCATCGTCGCGAGCTCGTTCGAGAAACGGCCCTGGTCCTTCGTGACGAATTGCCCGTGTGGATTGGTGGCCTGTCACCAGAGACGGTGAACCTCGCGCGAGCCCTGGGGGCGGAGGTGAATTGCTGGAACGCCCCAAACGAGGTCATGGGCAGCATTGGGCAGACGGGCCCGTTCAACTGGGTGGGGCCCAGCGGGCCTGATACGCACCTTCAGCTCGACGACCTGGCGAGCCTGGGGGCGACCTGGGCAATTTTTGCCCCCGGCGTCGACATCGAAGCCTTGGCGGCGTGGCGGGGGGCGCGAAACGATTAGTTTGTGTCAATGGAGTTTCGCCGCATCAACGGATTGCCACCCTACGTCTTCGCGCAGATCAACGGCCTCAAGGCCCAAGCGCGCGCCGAAGGTCGCGACGTGGTCGACTTCGGCTTCGGTAACCCCGACCTTCCTAGTCCCGAGCTCGCCGTAGAGAAGTTGGCCGAAGCGGCGCACAATCCAAAGAACCACCGTTACAGCGCCAGTCGAGGACTGCCAAATTTACGCCTGGCAATGGCCACGCGGTACAAGAAGGTTTTTGACGTCGATTTAGACCCCGACACCGAAATTGTCACCACTATTGGGGCCAAGGAAGGTCTTACCCACCTCATGTGGGTCTTGCTGGGACCCGGGGACACCGCCATTGTTCCCACACCGAGCTACCCGATTCACCTGGCTGGGCCAGGTTTTGCCGGTGCCACGGTGATAACGATTCCTATGTCGGATCCGGGAACGAGCGGCCGCGACCCGGGTGATGACTTTCTCGTGGGACTCCAAGCGGCGTGGGCCAAAGCCGTGGTTAAGCCTCGAGTCATTATCTGCTCCTTCCCACACAACCCAACGAGTGCCTCGGTTGACCTGGCGTTCATGGAGCGGCTGGTGGCCTTCGCCCTCGAGCATGAGGTCATTGTCTGTCACGACTTCGCCTACGCCGACTTAGGTTTCGACGGCTATCAGCCACCCTCGATTCTCCAGGTCCCCAGGTCGAAGGAGTGCTGTGTGGAGTTGTATACGTTGACCAAATCGTTCTCGATGGCCGGGTGGCGCGTTGGCTTCATGGTGGGCAACACCGAAGTAGTGGCCGCGCTCACCAAATTAAAGAGCTACCTCGACTACGGCACCTTCCAACCCGTTCAGATCGCGGCCATCGTGGCGATGAATGAAGCGTCGACGTATCCCGACGAGTTGCGAACGATCTATCAGTCTCGTCGTGACGTGTTGATTGAGGGACTGGCGCGCATTGGTTGGCCGGTAGTGGCACCGAAGGGATCGATGTTTATCTGGGCGCCGATACCCGAGCCCTACGCCGCCCGCGGTTTGCGTTCGCTCGATTTCTCCACGCATCTCATAAACGTCGCCTCCGTGGCGACCTCGCCGGGGGTTGGATTCGGCGATGGCGGCGATGGGCACGTGCGTTTTGCCCTCATAGAAAATGAATTGCGAACGCACCAGGCGATTCGCAATCTCCGCCGCGCCTTGCCGGAGCTCAGTTAGGGGAGCGGATCCTCGGGGCAAAAAGTGCCAATGGGCTGCCCCACGTTCCTCGAGGACGTTCGTCCGGTGAGATCATTTCCTTGCCGTTATTGAGCTTTGCTCGCGACCTTTCGAAATGCATAAAAATTCACAAAAGAATTAGTTGACACGGTGTAATTACAGTGCTGTAATAACACAGCATCTTGCGACGCGTAGTGGTCTCACCACTACATGTAGTGGTTGAGGGCGAAAAGGTACTAACCTCTTCTTCCCAGCCCTTGAGCACCGTGAGCGGCGCACAGAGTTGACATTTACGTACCCAGAAAAGAGTGATTGAAATGGCCATCGCACCACAGCGACTCGGAATCGGACTTCGTCGGTTTTTCACGACGGAGGACCGCCACCCCTACGACGAGATTGTGTGGGATCGTCGCGACGCGCGCATCACGAATTTCCGCGACGGATCCGTGGCCTTCGAGCAACTGGACGTAGAGGTTCCCGCAAGTTGGTCGGTGAACGCCACGAACATCCTGTCGCAGAAGTACTTCCGTGGCACCCTGGGCACCGCCGAGCGCGAGACCAGCTTGAAGCAGGTGGTCGACCGCATTGTTGACACTATTGCCGCGTGGGGTGTCGAGCGTGACTACTTCAGCGACGCCGAAGAGGCCGAGACCTTTACGGCCGAACTGAAGCACCTGCTCATCACCCAAAAAGCTGCGTTTAACTCGCCGGTGTGGTTCAACATTGGTGTCAAGGGCGTGCCCCAGCAGGGGAGTGCCTGCTTCATCCTGGCGGTGAATGACTCCATGCGCTCCATCCTCAACTGGTACACCGAGGAAGGCATTATCTTCAAGGGCGGTTCGGGGGCTGGCGTAAACCTTTCGAAGATTCGTTCCAGCGCGGAACTGCTCGAAGGTGGCGGCACCGCTTCGGGTCCGGTGTCCTTCATGCGAGGCGCCGACGCCTCGGCCGGCACCATCAAGTCCGGTGGTAAGACCCGTCGGGCAGCCAAAATGGTCATCCTCGACGTGGATCACCCCGACGTCGAAGAATTCATTTGGTGCAAGGCAAACGAGGAGAAGAAGGCGCGCGTCCTGCGCGATGCCGGTTTCGATATGGACCTCGACGGCAAGGACATCACCTCGATTCAGTACCAGAACGCCAACAACTCCGTGCGTATCTCGGATGACTTTATGCACGCCGTGATCAATGACGCGGACTGGAACCTGATGAGCCGTGACGGGGCAAGCGTGATTCGCACGGTGAAGGCCAAGGAACTGTGGCGTCAGATTGCCCGCGCCGCTTGGGAGTGTGCCGACCCGGGCTTGCAGTTCGACACCACCATTAACGCCTGGCACACGAGTTCGAACACGGACCGTATTAACGGGTCCAACCCCTGCTCGGAGTACATGCACATTGACAACTCGGCGTGCAACCTGGCGAGCTTGAACTTGATGAAGTTCCTGCTCTCCGACGGACGTTTTGACGTCGAGGCCTTCAAGGCCGGCGTCGAAGTGTTATTCACCGCTCAGGAGATCATCGTGGGAGCTGCCGACTATCCCACCGAGAAGATTGGTGAGAATAGCCGTAAGTTCCGTCAGCTCGGCATTGGCTACGCCAACTTGGGTGCTTTGCTGATGGCCTCAGGCATGGCCTACGACTCTGACCAGGGTCGAGCTTTGGCGGCGTCCATTTCGGCCCTGATGACCGGTCACGCTTACGCCACGTCGGCGCGCACCGCTGGACGCATGGGCCCCCACGAGGGCTTCGCCGAGAACGCCGAGCCGATGCTGAATGTTTTGCGCAAGCACCGAGCCGCTTCGTACGAAATAGCCAACGTCGAAGACAAATTCTTTGACGTTCTCTTCGCCGCCCAGAGTGCGTGGGACGAAGCCGTCGAGCTCGGAGAGAAGTACGGGGTCCGCAACGCCCAAGCCTCCGTGTTGGCCCCTACGGGCACCATTGGACTACTGATGGACTGCGACACGACTGGTGTGGAGCCCGACCTCGGATTGGTGAAATTCAAGAAGTTGGTGGGTGGTGGAAATATGTCCATCGTCAACCAGACGGTGCCTCGCGCCTTGCGCAAGCTCGGCTACTCCGACACGGAAGTTGAGGCCATAGTCGCTTACATCGACGTGAACAAGTCAATCGTTGGCGCCCCCGAGCTTCGTCCCGAGCACCTGCCCGTATTCGCCTGTTCCATGGGTGATAACACGATTCACTACCTTGGCCACGTGAAAATGATGGGCGCAATTCAGCCCTTCATTTCTGGCGCTATCTCGAAGACGGTCAACATGCCCGAGGACGCCACCATTGAAGACGTCGCCAACCTGCACATGGACGCGTGGAAGCTCGGCATTAAGGCCGTAGCGATTTACCGCGACAACTGCAAGGTGGGACAGCCGCTGTCAACCGCCAAAAAGGATGGCGAGTCCACGAATTCGATGATCGCCACAGATTCGGTAGCCGAGGAGTTGAAGACGAAGATTGCCGAATTGGAGTTGGCCTTGTCAACGGCGGTGACGCCCGTGACCTACCAGGAGTCAGTCGTCGTTGGGGCCGTGCGTGAGCGCTTGCCTCGTCGTCGCGTTTCCACGACCTTCTCCTTCCGCGTGGCCGACTGCGAGGGCTACGTGACGGTGGGTGAGTACGAGGATGGCCGTCCGGGTGAGGTGTTCATCAAGGTTTCCAAGCAGGGCTCAACCCTGGCGGGCATCATGGACGCTTTCTCCATCTCCATCAGCCTCGGCCTCCAGCACGGTGTGCCGCTGGCAACCTACGTCCGCAAGTACGTCAACATGAAGTTCGAACCATCGGGCATGACTGATGACGCGGACCTGCGTATCGCGACGTCGATTGTGGACTACATCTTCCGTCGTTTGGCTCTGGACTACCTCAACCCAACAGAGCGCGAAGACCTGGGCGTGCTTTCGACCTCAGAGCGGATTCAGCCAACGTTGCCCGAAGTTGTCGAGCAGGCGACGCCTAGCGTAGGCATGAACATCCAGCCAACGTTGATTGATCTGGGTGCGAAGCCCACGACGGAAGCACCCCTATTGCCACGGGTAGAGCAGCGTGACGCACCTATGTGCTACCAGTGTGGCAACTCCATGCAACGAGCCGGTTCGTGCTACGTCTGCTCGAGCTGCGGAGCCACCAGCGGCTGCAGTTGATGCCGCACAACATGCTCGTCGACCCAACGACGCAGAATGCCGGTGACCACCTTGGTCACCGGCATTCTGCACCACTCGCAGGCGCATGAATAAGGGCGCTCACCAGCCCACTCGTGAGCCAATCACTTGCTACACTCACAACGTGCACTCACAGAACTCCTCTGAACGTTGAGCGGCGAGGTTCCGCGCCTACTCCTCATTGAGGATGACTCGTTTACGGTTGAACTCGTTATGTCCTTGGTGGAAGAATTGCTGGTGGAGGTGGTCGCCGCCTCGACGCCGGACACCCTTAAGAATTCCCTGGAGAGTTCCTGGTCCATTATTCTCCTGGATCTGACGATGCCTGAATTGGCCCCCATTTCGACGATCTGGCAAATCGCCGAGGCGCAACCGGGCTCCGACATCATGATCTACAGCGGGGGTCCACCCGAGCGCATTCACGCCATGGCGGAGATTGCGAATGAAAATGGGCTGAATGTCCGCGCGACAATTTCGAAGCGACAAGGCTTTGGAGAGTTGCAGAGGCATCTCGAGGAACTCTTTGATGCGAAGCCGCTGGGCGACTAACTAGTCGGAGGTGTCTATGGTTCGTGAGCAACGAGTGTTTTCTGCTCTGGCGGTCGTGGCGTGGTCGGGAACCCTCCTTCGAGTGGTCCACGACCTCTACGTCACACCCGGGACGCTGGGCTACCAGCACGGGCTATTTGGCCCCTATCAGCACGGTGTGGTGGGTGGCCTGCAGCAAGTGAGCGACGACCTGAGCTACTTCACGCATTGGTCGAATCTCGCGCTGGCCATCGTTATGACGATGCTCGCGCGCAATCCCCAACGAGACACGCCACTCTTTCGCGCGGCGCGCAATACGGCACTGTTGATGATCACTATGACCGGCATCCTGTACGCGGCCTTGATTGCCCCAACTGATCACGTGGTCGGCTGGTTCAACATCTTGACGAACACGATCATTCACTACGTGAACCCGCCACTCGCGGTGGTGGCGTGGCTCACGCTTGGTCCTCGGGGATGGATGCGTTGGCGCACGATGGGACAAATGTATGTCGTGCCCAGTATCTACCTGCTGTTCACGCTGCTTCGCGGCGCCTGGACGCATACCTACCCCTACGCCTTCTTCAACATCGTCAAACTGGGTTACCGTAGTGTCGTGGTCGAAATGCTGGTCATCGTCGCCGCTTCGACGTTGGTTATTGCCTTCTTCATCATCATCGACCAGTGGCTCACTCGTCGACAAGTAGGGTCGACCCTAGACTGACACGATGTCTGGACACATTGTCGATGATCGTCTTCTCGGGGCCCTACACGTCCAAGCCCTTCGCGCCGCGGGCGTCGACCACGACCCGGTGGCGGAGCACGGCGCCTTCCAGGTGGGCACCATTGAGTCACTAATGGGTGGAGCCTTTGACGGCCAGAGCACAATCGCCCAGGTCTTGGCGCACGGACCCTTGGGCGTGGGAACACTCAATCATCTGGCGGGGGAGATGACCATCATTGACGGGGTGGCCTACCTCTGCGATACCACGGGTACGGCTCGAGTGGTGGGCCTCGAAGAGTTAACGCCCTTCGCCGTCGTCTCACCCTTTGCCGCACCGCGCTCCACCGCCATCGGAGCCTGCGCGGATCTGGGAACATTGCAAGCAGTGATCGCCCGTTTGGCGCAGCGTGCGTCAGACCTGCTGGCCTTTCGCGTGGATGGACATTTCGCCGAGTTGCATCTGCGCAGTGTGCACGCCCAAGAGCCGCCCTACGTATCACTGGCGAAGGCCAGCGAGGATCAGTCGGAATTCGACTTCTACGACGTCGAAGGCACGCTGGTGGGATTCGTCTTTCCGGATCTCGCGGCTGGCATCGAGGTTCCCGGGTTTCACGTCCACTTTCTCACCAGCGACCGGACGCGGGGTGGTCACGTGCTGTCCATGACGCTGATCGCCGGCACCCTGCAACTTGACGAGACCGCCGAATTGCGCCTCGAGTTACCCGAGGGGGTCGACCTCGGACGAGTCGGAGCAATGGACCGAGCCGTGTTGAACGCTATAGAGAACGAGCGTCACCACTAGCGAGCCGCCACGTCCAGTCCGCCTCCTCGAAGGTCCGCGCTGGGGAACACCAGCACGCGATCTCTGCCCCAAGGCGGGCGACGCGCGCGAGGCTAGACGATCAGCGAGAGTGGATGTTCGATCAGCTGGGTGAGGGTCTGAAGGAATTGGGCCGCTAGGGCTCCGTCGATGATGCGGTGGTCCGCTGAAAGGGTGTAACGCATCACGTGCTGAGCGAGAATCTCGTCACCGAGCACGACTGCTTCCTTCTTGGTACCACCGACGGCGAGAATCGCCCCTTCGGGTGGGTTGATGATGGCGGTGAATTCTTCGACCTCGAACATGCCCAGATTGGAAATGGTGAAGGTGCCGCCACTCATTTGATCAATTGACAAGCCCTTGGTGCTCGCCAGCGTCACTAAACGCTTGGCCTCGACCCCAATTTCGCTGACCGACTTGGCATCGGCGTCGACGATAACGGGAACGACGAGGCCGTTGTTGGACGCCACCGCAACGCCGATGTTCACTCGCTGATGCAATTGCATGACGGGGGAAGTGTCCGAGACGTAGGAGGCATTTACGAGTGGATGTTGACGCAGCGCTAGGGCGCAGGCCCTGATAAGGAGATCATTGATGGTCACCTTGGCCCGACCAGTCGCGACCAGTTGCGAATTGAGGTCTTGCCGCAGGGTCACGAAAGACTCGGCGTTGGCGGACGCGGTGACGTAGAAGTGGGGCGTAGATCGTGTGCTCTCGCCCAGTCGACGAGCGATAACCCGTCGAACTGGCGTTATGGGCACTTCCTGCGTACCGCGCTTCTCGTCGGCCATGGGACCAAAGGCCATGGGCAGCGGCGTTCCCTGTGGCGCTTCGGCCGCGTGGGCGGGCAGGGCGTCAAGGTCGGCTCGAATTATTCGCCCGCCGGGCCCGGATCCGGTGACCTGGCTGAGGTCGAGGTTGAGTTCGCGCGCGAGTCGCCGAACCAGCGGGGAGGCAATGATGCCCGAGCGCTCGTCGTTACCCGCGAAGGGCAGCACCACCGGGGCCGCAACTTCGGCGGACGGCGCGGTGACCTCACTAATCGCCGTGCTTGCGGCACTGGCGGTTTCGCCCTCGCCACCGACGCGGGCGATGAGGGCACCAATGGCGACGGCCTGACCGGCGTCGACCACAATCTCACTCAAGACGCCGGCTTCGTATACCTCGAACTCCATCGTGGCCTTATCCGATTCGATGTCGCAGAGCACTTCGCCGACGCGCAGGGTGTCACCAACCTGTTTGCGCCAGGCGACGATGGTGCCCTCCTCCATGGTGTCCGAGAGCCGGGGCATAGTGATGTCAGTCATGGGGACTCGTCTTTGAACGGCGGTGGCCAATAGCGTCCAAGGTTTGGTAAATCGCCTGGATAACGTCGTGCTCACTGGGCATGGCGGCACTTTCGAGCGACTTGGCGTAGGGCATGGGGACCTCGGCCATCGCGACGCGACGAACGGGCGCGTCGAGGTAGTCGAAGGCCCCGTCAGAGATTGTGGCCGCGATTTCGGCGCCGATGCCGTAGGTCAGCCAATCGTCCTCGAGCATGACGGCCGCGTGGGTCTTCTTCACCGAGTTGACGATGGTTTCGCGGTCCAGGGGGCGCAGTGAGCACAAATCGATCACTTCAATGTCGAGGTGCTCGCTGTCGGCAAGCTGGTCGGCAATCTTCTTGGCGACGTAGGCCATGCGAGAGTAGCCAATCAGAGTCAGGTGGCTGCCCTCCCGGGTGATCTTGGCCTTGCCAATGACCGCCGGCTCGTCGTGTGCGGGCACTTCACCCTTGGTGTTATACAGGGCTAAGTTCTCGAGAAAGAGTACGGGGTCGTCATCGCGAATCGCGGCCAGCATGAGCGCCTTAGCGTCAGCGGGTGTTGACGGGGCCACCACTTTGAGACCAGGCACGAAGGCGTAGTAGAGCTCTATGTTCTGCGAGTGCGTCGCCCCGAGCTGCTGCCCGCCACCACCGGGGGTGCGAATAACGAGGGGCACTTTGGCCTGGCCGCCGAACATGCCGTAGATCTTGGCGGCGTGGTTCACAATCTGGTCAATGGCAATGAGCGAGAAGTTAATCGTCATGATTTCCACTACGGGCCGCAGGCCTAACATGGCCGCCCCAATAGCGACGCCGGTAAATCCTTCTTCGGCGATGGGGGTGTCTCGCACGCGCTTATCCCCGAATTCGGCCAAGAGGCCGGCGGTGATTTTGTACGAGCCCTCGAAGACTCCAATTTCTTCACCCAGCAACATCACGTTTTCGTCACGCAACATTTCCGAACGCAGGGTGTCGTGAATCGCTTGGCGGTAGGACATCAAGGTCATCGAGCGGCTCCGGTTTCGTCGAAGAGGGCCTGACCGGGGAGGCGACGCGAGTCGTTGACCACGGGAGAGGCGTAGGTGTAATCGAAGAGTGTCGAAACATCGGGGTGCGCGCTCGCTTCCGCGAAGGCGGCGATCTCCTCAATCCGAGCGAGCACGGCGGTGTTGAGTGCCTCGAGGCTGGCGGCGTCACTCAATTGGCGGCTAATGAGTTGATCAGCGAGAAGCTGGATGGGATCGAAGTGGGTCAACTCCTCCACCTCTTGCGCTGAACGGTACTTCGCCGGGTCCACGACGGAGTGACCGCGAAGTCGGTGACAGGTCACTTCGAGAAGGTAGGGCTGTCCACTACGAGCGGAAGCGACGGCGACGCGCGCCGCTTCGAGCACCGCGACTGCGTCGGTGCCGTCAACCACGGCCGAAGGCATTTGGTAGGCCGCCGCGCGCTTGTAGAGGTGGGGTTCTGCACTGGAGCGCTCGACGGTGGTGCCCATCCCGAGGAAGTTGTTGATGATGACGTACACAATGGGCAATTTCCACAGTTGGGCGATGTTGAGTGATTCGTGAAAAGCACCAATATTGGTCGTTCCGTCGCCCATCGTGCACATCACCACTTCGGACTGACGATGGTAATCAATGGCCAAGGCGGCCCCCGTCGCCAGGGGCAATTGACCGCCGACGATGCCGTAGCCACCGAGCAGGCGGTGGTCGAGGTCGAAGAGGTGCATTGAGCCACCCCAGCCCTTGGAAACGCCATCAACCCGCCCGTACAGTTCGGCCATTATGGCCTTCGGATCGATGTTTCGAGCAATCGCGTAGCCGTGTTCGCGATAGTTGGTGAAGAGGTAGTCCGTAGGCTCCAGGGCCGACATCAATCCCACGACGGCGGCCTCTTCGCCCAGGTTCAAGTGACAATATCCACCGATGAGTGCTTGGGTGTAGGAGCGCGCGCAACGCTCTTCGAAGCGACGAATGAAGAGCATCTCGCGATAGAAGTCGAGCAACTGACTATCGAGCTGGGTAGTGGCTTCGGCACCCTTCGTCTTCTTGGGCGTGGACTTAGACCGAGTCGTGGTGGACTTCGTTGTTGAAGCCACCGAGGAAGTCGTCGTCCGCTTGGCGGTAGTCAAATCAGCGTCCTCTCGGTGCGACGCGGCGGGCACGCCGGCGTAGGTGGTGGTAGCAATCGTAGGCTACGGCTCCTCGGCAAGGAAAGTCCCGAGACCTCATTTCGGCCATTTATCGGTTGATACCGCACATCAATCTTCGTGCTGAACTACCAACCAATGGGACTGCAACCGTACTGGTCAGGCACATACCCACCAGTAATGCGCATGCCCACGAGAATCTGCTCGTCCCTCGTTGCCTGTCCGGCCACCGGTGCGAAGGCGAGGCCTCCGTACTGCACCCACGAGGAATTTAGAAAGCCAATGCCGCTGTAGAAGGGGCCTTGCATATGCCAGTTACCGGCGACTTCGCAAATTGCGACACGTTGCCACTGCTGACGAAGGACGGGAGCGCTGAGGTGTGAGATACGGGCCAGGTGGGCGAGTGAGGCGGAGGCGTGCTGCGCCACCACCAGTGAGTGCCACTGGGCAAGTTTGATGACGGACGGCGTGCGGTGCACTACGGGGGTCACAGCCGCGTGCGCAGTTGTGGGTACCACCAGGGTTCCGACAGGGGCTAGTAGCGCCAACAAAAGTCGTCGCATATGTTTGGTCTCCTTGTACGTGCGCCCCATCCACGCCACGCGATCGATTCCTTGGAACTCGACGCGTGCATTTCAGTTTTGGTTGGCTACACCCGAATCCTCGGGGCACACTGGTTTGATTGCCGTTTCCACAAGGTTGTGGGGCAACTACAGGGCAGTTATGACTGCGTATTAAATCCTAAGGGATGTAGGTGCCCCACATCGCACTATTTTCTGAGAAAAGGGAATGATAGGAGCCTTTATCAGGGAGTATACGAAGAACAAATACTTGAACCAAGGCTCTTCGCTTGGAACCTCCGCGCCCCGAAAGGTCAATCATACTAAGGAAAAATGCTCCAAATCGAATAAATATTCATTGTCGAGCATTTTTCCTTAGGCTCAGGAATTCTGGGTCCCGGCCACCACACTTTGCACGTGCACCGACACGAGCGCGGTGCAGACCGTCATTTTGCTGAGGGGCACGAAACGATTTGTCACGTTGGCGACGGTGGCGAGCACTCCCGTGATCGCGGCCGGCTTACACGTCGAGCTCGAGTAGTTGCCCGTGCCGGTGAAGCCGACGAGCGAACTCAAGGATTGGCCGTGGCCGAGCCGACGCAGTATGGCCATGTACGTGATCACTCCGTTCGACGTGGGTCCGCCAACGGGCGTATTCCCCTTAACCGGCTGAAGGATTGGGGGATAGAGCGAGAGAGTGCACGCCGCGCCGGTATTGGTAATGATGAGCGGGTAGAAGAATCCGGCGGTGCCATTCATCCTTCCAAGGCTGACGTTCAATTGTGTAGCGGTACAGGTCTGCGCCGGGGGAGCCCCGAGCACCGCCTTCTGCACGTGCACCGACACGAGCGCGGTGCAGACCGTCATTTTGTTGAGGGGCACGAAACGATTCGTCACGTTGGCGAAGGTGGCGAGTACCCCCGTGATTACGGCCGGCTGACACGTCGAGCTCGAGTAATTGCCCGTGTCGGTGAAGCCGACGGGCGAACTCAAGGATTGGCCGTGGCTCAAGTGACTGAGTGGCGCCATGTAATTGATGACGCCGTTCGAGGTGGGGTCACCTACCGCGCTGGTCCCCTTGACTGGCTGAAGGATTGGGGGATAGAGGGTCAGGGTGCACGCCGCGCCGGTATTGGTGATGATGAGTGGGTACACGAAGGTTCCGGCGGTGCCATTCATTCGGCCAAACGCCACCTGGAGTTGGGTGGGCGCACAGGTACTCACCGCGCTGACTTGCGCCACCGAACCCTTGGGCAGAAGTACCGCGCTGAGGGCGATCGCTAAAGCCACGATCACGACTGCCAACTTAAGTGGTACGTACTTGGTCATACCAGCCTCCTCTTGCCCTACCTACTACAACAGTGTCGCCAAGCCGTCCGTACTTACCGAGCGGGCTGAGAATTATGCGCCGGACGCTCCAAAAACGAGCGGCCTGGTGGTAACGGAAAGCAATTTGGTGCACACGCTCTGAGGAAGCGGGAGGAATTGTCGGGTCACCCGAGCCAAGGTGAACATCACGCCGCTGGTCGATACAGGCCCGCAACGACTCGTGGGGTAGTTTTTCGTAATCACGAATCCAATCAGGGCGGTGACGGATTGCCCCTTCATTATGGTGAGGACCAGGGGCCGAGCGCTCACGTCCGCGGCAGCGCGGTGCCCGACGCTGCGGTGGGTTTTTCCGCGAACGGGCTGGATCTGGGGAGTGCCACTGATGGCGCACGTGCCGGCGTCATTGGTGAAGATCAAGGGGTAGACAATGGTGCTAGGGGTACCCATGCTGTGCCCGAAGCGCATGCTGAGCTGACTCGCGTAGCAGGGGTGGACAGCCGTCATGGCCGGGGCGCGACCGGCCATGGACGTGACCGTTCCGATCACGAGAAAAATAGCCAGGAGCGCCGTTCGCAACTTCATGGTCACCTCCGCTTCAGGTCCGAGGTCACTTTAGCGGGGCTGAGCGCAAAGAGACCAGCGTCGTTCCGAGTATTTTCTAAGGTAGAAGGTGGTATCGACTAAACGGTCGAGCACCGTAAGGGGTCCCCGTGGTTGATTACCAACGTTATTTTGATAACAGTTCAAATCCTGACGCTTGGGCGGGCGGCGAGCGTCGAATTCCTATCAATACGCCAAAGGGGCCGTTCAGCGTTTGGGTGAAGCGCACCGGAAATAATCCTGACTGCGCGTTGCTGTTCTTGCACGGAGGCCCGGGAGGCACGCACGATTTTTTCATCGGTGCCGACTCCTTCCTTCCAGCGGCCGGTATTCAGTACTACTACTACGACCAACTCGGGGCTGGTCGCAGTGACGCTCCCGACGAGCCGGAACTCTGGACTATCCCTCGTTTCGTCGACGAAGTCGAACAGGTGCGAGTACATCTGGGTCTCGACGCCACTAATTTCTTCATTCTCGGCCAGTCCTGGGGCGGCATCTTGGCAATTGAGTACGCCCTCGCTCACCAGGAGCACCTCAAGGGTCTGATTATCTCCAACATGATGAGCTCCATTCCGGCCTACAACGCGTACGCACGTGACGTCATCATGCCGACCATGGACCAAGACGTGCTGGCCGAAATTAAGGCTTTCGAGGCCAATGACCAGACCGATGATCCTCGTTACGAAGCGCTGCTGCTCGAGCATCACTACGTGCTGCACGTGTTGCGCCGTCCGCTCGATCAGTGGCCCGAACCTGTTTTGCGAGGTTTTGGACTCATTAACAAGAAAATCTACGTCCCCATGCAGGGCCCGAGCGAGCTCGGCGCCGGCGGTTCGCTGATTGATTGGGACCGCACCGATGACTTGTCGCAGATTACAGTGCCCACCCTCGTCATGGGGGCGGAGTACGACACGATGAGTCCTGACTACTTGCGCATGATGGCTGATCGCCTGCCCAAGGGGCGCTATCACCACAGTCCCCATGGTTCACACTGTGCCCTGTTCGATGATCAGGAGAACTATTTTGCTGGGCTCATTGCCTTCTTAAACGAAGTTGCGTAGGCACTTTGGTAGGGGCCAGCGGGATGCTGCTCGGTACACTTGAAGGGTATTGAGGCACTCCTGCGTCGCCCGATCAAGCGAGGACAGCCAACAGTGGAAAAGCAATCGGAGCCAGCGCAGCCCACGGTCGCACCATCGCCACGGCGTCTCTTCGTCGACCTTCTCCCCGTCTTCGCTGTGGTGGTGGCTTCTCGTCTCGTCGTCCTCGCCGTCTTAGGGTCGGTGGCGAGGGCCCGCGGAGCGTCGATCACGAGTTATCTAAAGAACTGGGACTCGAAGTGGTACTTGCATATCGCCCACTACGGCTACGTCACCGTCATTCCACCCGGACACGGGAATTCGGCGCAGTGCGATCTGGGCTTCTTTCCCCTGGTGCCCCTTATCGTTCGCGGAACCCACTTCGTCACCGGCCTCGGTTGGACCGTGGCCGGCCTGGTGAGCAGCGGCATATTTTCGCTCGCCGCGGGGGTGGTGCTCTGGCTGCTACTGCGCGATGTCGCGCCGGCCGACGCCGCCACTCGTGGGGTGGCCCTGGTGTACTTTTCGCCGGCGGCCGTGGTGCTCTCCATGGTCTACGCCGAAAGCTACCTCGTCTTCTTCGTATCGCTTTCGCTGTGGGCCCTGAGGCGTCAACGTTGGGTACTGGGCGGACTAGCCGCCGCGTGCGCTACGGCGCTCGATCCGCTCGGCGTAGCGGCGTGCGTGCCCTGCGCGTGGGCGGCCTTTGAGGCGATACGCCACCATAGGAATTGGCGCTCACTGATTGCCCCCGCACTGTCGCCACTGGGTATCGTGATCTTCTTTGCCTACCTGTGGCGACACACTGGGAACTTTTTTGAATGGTTTGCCGCGCAACGTCGGGGCTGGCAGCAGGGACCCTTGGGGACGGGCGTGCCCTACGACTTGTACAAATTCGCGACGAACTTCTTTCGCGACATTAACCCCGCCGTTAAGAGTCTTGGCTTGGGACTAGTCATTCTCGCCATCTGGTACTTGTGGCAGAATCGTCCGCCGCGCCTGTGGGTTTCTTATATCGCTGGCGTCCTCGCTATGGCGGCCTTGTCACCAATTATTGGTTTTTCGCCTCGCGTGTTGTTGCGGGCCTTTCCCTTGATTGCTTTCGTGGGGGCCACGCTGCAGCGCCGCTGGTACCTGTACGTGTTGGCCGGGTCGGCCGTGGCGATGTCGTGCCTAGCGATTATTTCAAGCAGTGCGCACTGGACACCATGACGCCTTCGTCCCTACTCTCTTTCGCGCCAGACCAGCCCCAGCCGGCCCGCTCGTCCACGTGGCTGGACAGTTCCTTCGCGGCGTGGCTTGGAGCGATGTCGGCCCTCTTTGGACTCGCGAACGCCCTCGGGTGGTCGATTGGGCGTGAGCAAGTGGACTTTCGCGTCTATCTCATGGGTGCTCGCCATCTGGCGTCTCCTTCTCTCTACGACACGGTGTTGACCGGCTGGCCCTACCTGCCCTTCACCTATCCACCCTTTGCCACGCTGGGCTTCTGGCCACTTTGCCACTTACCTATTCTGGCGGCCGAACTCATTTGGGATGTTTTGAACTGGCTAATGATTGTCTCCATCGTGGCGGTCGCGCTTCGGAGCTTGCGCCCGCGCACCGCGAGTGATGGTGCACAAACTCCCTGGGTACTGGTGGGTTTGCTGGTCGGCCCGGCAGTCTTACTGGAACCGGTCATGCTCAATCTCAGTTTTGGGCAAGTGAACCTGCTCCTGGTCGCCATGGTCCTGACTGATCTCACCGGCACCATCACGCTGCGGGGCCACCGTCTACCCCGAGGCATCCTGGTGGGGACCGCGGCGGCCATCAAACTGGTGCCGCTCATCTTTATTCCCTTCCTACTCATAACGCGCCAATGGCGCGGTGCCCGCAACGCCACCCTTACTTTTTTGGTCTGCGCCGCGGTACCCGCGCTGATTAATCCGCGAGCCAGCTGGCAGTACTGGACCTTTTACATCAATGATCAGAAACGCATCGGTCGCCTGAGCTACATCTCCAATCAGAGTGTGCTTGGCGCTCTCGACCGATGGAGTCACCACGAACTGAGTGGCCTTGGGGTGACCGTACTTGAGTTGCTCGTAGTAGCCCTCGGAATCGTGGTCGCGTGGCGGCTGGTCGGCAGTGGTCGAACCTTTGCCGCAGTGCTGGTGGTGGCCGATACCGGAATGCTTGCGTCGCCAGTCACCTGGTGCCACCACATGGTCTACGTGATCCCCATCATCCTCTGGTTGTGGTGGTGCCCCGACGCACTCCCCTTCGCCCGGGTGTGGGCCGTCGTCGCCAGCGCCTTGTTTTTCTGGGCCCCCATGTGGCACATTCCCCATGACGGCACTTTTGATCTGCGCGAGCGTGGATGGCACATTGTCATCGGCAGTGCCTTCGCGGGGGGCGCCATGGTTTTTCTCCTGGGAATAGCGGCGTGGTCCTGGCGGATTCGTCCGACCCGTAGAAACCCTTCGTGACGTGACGACGCTCCGCGGCTACCCACTAAGAATCCAGGGGCACGCGACGCAATCGCTGTGCGCCTGCCATGAAGGGACTCGAGAGGCAAAAGGGGGCCTTGGCAGGGTGTACCGTGAGAACTATGGAATTCCAGGCTGACGACGTGAATCCTCCACCCATCGCCTACGAAGAAATTCTTGGTCATTTGGATACGGCCGTTCTGTTCGTCGACCCCTCGGGAGCCGTCAGCTACCGAAACGATGAAGCCGTGGCTATGTTTTCGATGATTGACGCAGATGTTCCTAAGAATTTCAGTGACTATTTTGCGTCCGAGTACCGCAGTGACATTGAACGGTTGTTGCGTGCCGCCGATGGTGAAACGAGAGAAACCGAGGCCCTTCTCCAGTCGACGGACACTCCGGCCACCCTCGTTTAAGTGCTCGCCCGCGGCCACCGCCTCGGGGTCGTCGTGAGCGTTCACCACAGTGGGCAGGACCTGCTGCGAGCCCAGGGACTTTCGGTGGCAACCGCGGTACTGGAGGTCTCCGATGAAATGGTGATAATTTCCGACGCTCGAGGCGCCATCGAATGGGTGAATGCCGCTTTTGAACGTCGTACCGGTTGGCAACTCAATGAAGTCAAGGGTCGAGTGCCCGCGTCGTTTCTGAACGGACCTCGATCCGACAGCGAGTTAGCCCAGGGCATTACGAATGGCTTGAACCAGGGGCATTCGTACGCTGGCGAAATGTGGCGCTATACGAAATCGGGTGAAGCATTTCGGGTGGGTCTGCGTCTGCAGCCGGTGTTCGGTCGTAATGGACGAATCGAGCACTTTATCTCCCTGTCCGTGGACGTCACGGACCAGGACGAAAAGATGGTTTCGGCCGGACTTCCGGCACTCTTGGAAGAACGAGTCCTCGCGCGGACCTTCGAATTGGAGCGAGAGCTGGAAGTAGCCGAAGCGGCGAACGAAGCGAAGAGTTCCTTCGTCTCAACGATGAGTCACGAGATTCGCACGCCACTGAACGCCATTGTCGGCTTCACGCACCTCCTACGGGATACTCCGCTGTCGGTGGAGCAACGCAATTATGTCGAAAAGCTTCAACGATCCGCTACCATGCTCATGGAGCTGGTCAACGACATTTTGGACTTTTCGAAGATCGAGGCCGGGGCTATGTCAATCGACAGCGAACCTTTCGACCTCCGTGACGCTTTCGACACCATTGAAACCGTCACTGGTTCGCTCGCTCGCGAGAAAGGCTTAGCCTTATCCTTCGATGTTGACACGGATGTACCAGATGGGGTGGCGGGCGACCGCTACCGATTCACTGAGGTCTTGCTCAATCTGGTTGGCAACGCCGTGAAGTTCACACAAGAAGGTTCGGTGAAAGTTCGCGTCACCCTCGTGACGGCGGATGTCGATAGTGTGACCGTCCGTTGCGACGTAGCCGACACCGGTATTGGTATGTCGCGCGAGGTGGTGGGGCGCATTTTCGACAACTTCGTGCAAGCTGATTCCAGCACCACGCGCAACTACGGTGGTAGCGGGCTGGGACTCGTCATTTCGAAGGCCCTGGTTGAGATGATGGGGGGCACTATCTCGGTGGAGAGCGAGCCCGGCGTGGGCTCACGCTTCTCGTTCACCGTGCGCTTCGCGAAGACGGATCTCGACGTTGCTAAACAGTCGCGTCGACCCCTCGTTTCCGCCTCGTATGAGCGTTTGGCGGGGGCCTGCGTGATGGTCGTCGAAGACAATCCCTTCAATCAAGATGTCGTCACTGACTTACTTGAACGCATGGGCGTTCGAGTGGTGCTCGCGAGCAATGGCGAACAGGCACTCGAAGTTCTTCGCGAACAAGGAGAAACTTCGCTGGTCTTGATGGACGTGCAAATGCCGGTGATGGACGGGATCGAAGCCACCCGACGCATTCGCCTGGAGACCAAGTGGGATCGATTGGTAATTATTGGCCTGACCGCCAACGCCACGTCCGAAGATGGCCTCCAGTGTCTGCGTGCGGGTATGAATGAGGTCCTCGCCAAGCCCATTGCCCCCGAATTGCTCTACCGGACTCTCGAACGATGGTTGCCATCACGACGCGAACAAGTGGCGATTCAAGCGGAGTCGGGCAATCAAGTCGACCCCGCCGCTTTGTCGGAACTTCTGCGAGGTGACTCGGCCAAGATCGTGAGGTTTGCGGGAAAATTCATCGAGGTGATGTCCGCCACCATGCTCGAAATGCGCGCGGCCCTAGAGCTTCAAGATTTTGCCGCTCTCGCTCGCCACGCCCACACCCTCAAGTCCTCAGCGCAGACGGTGGGCGCGCGTCAATTTGGAAATCTCTGCGCGGAGCTCGAAGCGGTGGCCAGCGATTTTCAAACTGACCAGGTGACGGCCTGCGTCAGCGAGCTCAGCCTGCTCGAGGCGGGGGTGGCGAAAGAGTTGGCCGACATGATCGCCGACCTGGCTTCGTAATGGTTTTGGATTCGAAGGACTCTCTGGCCCAACCGCGGGTGCTCGTCGTGGACAATGACTCCTTCACCCTGGACTTGGCCGAAATTCTTCTCAACGATTTGGGCGTCGACGATGTCCTTTTGGCGAGTAGCGGCGAGGCGGCCCTGGCCGCAGTGGATGACGCTCATCGCTCGCCTTCGATAATTTTTTGTGATTTGGCCATGGAGGGCATGGACGGCATTGAAGTCATTCGCCACTTGGCCGGCCGCCGATACGCTGGGCACCTCGTCCTGCTCTCGGGTTCAAATCACCAGTTAATGAATGCCGTATCGCGAATGGCCCGCGCCAATCGTCTCAATCTCCTTGGCACCATGCCCAAACCGTTGAGTGGCGAGAAGTTTGCCACGATGCTCGCGCGGTCGAACGCCGCGCGCCTTAACGATTCCGGCAGCGCCCGGATGGAGTTGACCTCCGAAATGATTCGCGCCGGCCTCGATCGGGGGGCCATTGAAGCCTACGTGCAGCCCAAAGTTCGGACGGCGACGAAAGAAATCAAGGGTGGCGAGGTGCTCTTACGGTGGCGACACAGCGACAATTCGATGGTGTCGCCTTTGGCGGTAATTCCGGTGGCGGAAAGCAGTGGACTCATTGACGAGATCACCAAGGAGATTTACCTTCAGGCCACCGCCGCAATGAGCACGTGGCGACAGGCGGGGTGGAACACCGTACTTTCGGTGAACGTTTCGGCCCGCAATCTCCTCGATCTCCCCTTTCCGGAATGGCTGAACGAGCAGGCCGCCCTGCGCGGCGTCGACGTGCAGGCCATCATGCTCGAGGTGACGGAGAGTCAACTCGTCGAGAATTTGGGCAGCAGTCTTGACGTAATCAGTCGACTCTACTTAATGGGTTTTCGCCTCTCCATTGACGATTTTGGTACCGGGTACTCAAATTTCGATCAAATTAAGCAACTACCGATTCGTGAAATCAAGATTGATCGCTCCCTGGTGCTGGGTGCGTCTGAAGACGAAAGCGGACGAGCCATTCTCCAGGCCGCCGTCGAGTTGGGACGCGCACTGGGCGTTAGCGTCACCGCCGAAGGCGTCGAAACGGCCGACGAGTGGGCCATGCTCGAGCGTATGGGCTGCGACGTCATTCAAGGTTTCTACGTCTCGCGCCCCATGCCTATCGGGGACTTCTTGGCGTGGCGTGACGAATGGAACGCGGCGCTGGGAATGTCAGGGCTGCCGAGCTCGAAGGTCAAGGCGTAGCACTCGGCTCGAAGCGGCCGTCGTCTTTCGCACTTATGTGCCGACGCAGACGCCAGAGCAGTAGACCTCCAGCGATGGCCGCGCACCCGGTAGCGAAGGGCCACCAATTGCCCAGACCATGTTGGAAATACAGGCTGGTGAGTAAGGGGGAAACGGCAGTGGACATTGTCCAAATGAGGCCACCGACTGTGTTGTAACGCCCCCGCAGATGCTCGGGGGCAATGTCGTTGATAAACGCTGAGCTGGTCGGAGCCATCAAGGTTTCACCCAGCGAGAAAACAATCATGCCGGCGCACATGACGAGGACGCCAATGGCGCGGGGCAGCGCGATACACGCAGCCACGGCGAACCAGAACAAGCCCCAGGAAAAGCCCGTTGTCGCGAGGATCTTCATTCGACTGCGGCCCGATAAACGATTCGAAACGAAAACCTGCGCTAGCACGATGGTGGTGGCGTTAAAGAGGGTGATCACTCCGATCAGGTGCACGGAGTAGTGGAGGTTGTTAACGACAAAAAAGCTGAAGCCCGCTTCCATGGAGCCCCAGCCCCCAATCATCATTATCAAGAAAGCCAACATGAAACGAATGAGCCGACCGTCGCGGGCCACCACGCCCCAACCTTTCGGTGTGGGTGCTTTGCTGATAGGCGCCGTTGCTTCGTAGTGACCCTGTCCCCACAGAGGAAGAACCAAGAGTGCTGCGATGAGGGTGACAATGGCGTTAAAGAGGTAGAGGTACTCGAAAGTGATGGGGTGGCGCAGGCTGACAATCAGCGTGGAGATCAGGGCACCGAGACCGATGCCCAGGTTGATCAAAATGAAATTGAGACCGTAGACCCGGCTGCGGTCGTCCAGGTCGGACTGTCGGGTTAGCAAGGTGGTGCTGGGTCCCGCCGATCCGCCCGCGAAGAAGGCCATCAGAATTGAGGCTACGATGGCCTGGCTCGGGTGGTGAATGAAGGCCCAAAGCACGAGTGAGGCGGCCGAGCCGACGCGAGAGACGAGCAGCACGGGGACTGGACCGAAACGGTCGGTCAAGGTACCCCAAAGGGGCGAGGTAGCGAGCGCGACGACGGCACCCGCACTCAGCAAAAGTGACGCAAACGCCAATGAGAAGTGGTGAACATTGTGCAAATAGACCACGTACAACGAGAGGGTGAGACCCATGGCGAAGAAGGAAACGAAGACGTAAACGAACATCTTCCTCATGGGCGGGGTCATTCGGGAACGGAATTCAGCGGGGGCGAGCAAGTCAAGCGGGGTCACGGTAGGGCAACGCTAGTACGGAAAAAGGGTAAAAAGCGGCTGGCCGGGCGTCCTTAGCTTCGGCGTGCGACTACGCTTATTTCAGCGACACTGGGTCGCCTTTGTCGAAAGTACTTTCTTGTCTCTCGTGCGCCTACCGAAGAGTAATACAGATTTGTTGGAGGAGATCGCCCCCGACGTCGAACGACTCTACAACCGGCACCTCGATGCGCCCCGCTTGTGGTACCCGCACGAGCAAATCGACTGGGGGAGTGGCCAGGACTTTGGCACCCACCCCTGGTCGGCCAGCGACTACCCGCTCGCCGATGGTGTGCGCTCGGCGATTTACGTCAATCTGCTGACCGAGGACAACCTGCCCTACTACACGAGCACTCTCCTTTCCAACGCCCCGGCGAATCACCCCATTCGCGAATGGAATCTCCAGTGGACCATGGAAGAGAACCGCCACTCCATGGTGATGCGTGATTGGGTCCACATCACTCGTTGCATTGACCCCACTTTGCTCGAAGATGGGCGTCGCGTCCAGATGTCGACGGGGGAAGTTCCTCAGCCCGACACCTTCGCCGATCTGATTTGCTACGTGGCCTTTCAAGAACGCGCCACCCAAATTGCGCACCGTAATACCGGAGCCCACTTGCCTAAGGACGACAAGATGGGGCGCAACGTGTTGGCGCTCATTGCGGGTGACGAGACCAAGCACTATCTCTTCTACCGAGACCTCGCCGCGGCGGGCTTCGCTATCGACCCATCATCAATGATGATGGCGGCGGCGCGCCAGGTCGTAAACTTCGCGATGCCCGGTACCGGCATCCCCGCCTTCACGCGCCACGCAGTGCGTATCGCTCGCGAGGGTATTTATGGACTGACACAGTTCGTCAAGGACGTCTTGTCACCGGTGCTCGAGCTCTGGGACGTGGACCACCTGGCTGGCTTGACCGCAGAAGCCGAGAAGGCTCGTGAGGAACTCGACCGCACCATCGCCAAATTGGTCCAGATGGTTGAGCGGATGGCGCAAAAGGCCGCCGCCGAAACCGCTTAGCTGCTGCTTCGCGACTGGAACTGGGCGAGCGCCCACGTGGCGTAGTCCGCCAGATTGACGTCGCCGAGCGCTTCCAAGTCAAACCACGCGGCGTGATCCGTCGTGCCGTGCACCTCGTGGGTAAGTTCGCCAGCCACGAGATCTACCGTGTAGATGATGCGTACCGTGTGTATGCGGTCACCATTCTTGCGGCGCCGCAGATCAGAAGTAACTCCGAGGAGCTGGGGGTTGCCAATCGTGAGACCCGTCTCCTCGGCAAACTCGCGCGCCAGCGTCTCTTCGGGAGACTCTCCGAAGTCGATGCCGCCACCGGGCAGCCACCACAGGGGTGGCTGGTGTTCGGGGTTGGACGAGCGCACCAGGGCAATTTCACCGTGGTTGATGAGCAGGCCGTAGGCCCGAACGCTGCTGTGTTGCTTACTCATGGAGTCCTTTCGGGCGCGACGCCTTGACGTCCGCGAAACCTACCGCGTACGCGGGAAGCCTAGATCTATTTGTGAATCAGAAGCCTGGGGCCACCGCGAGGTGACGACTTTGGCCCGGGAAAAGAAGCTCATCCCCTCGGGACCGTACATGTGGGCGTGTCCGAACATGGAACTCTTCCAGCCACCGAAGGAGTAACTCGAAACCGGCACCGGGATGGGCACGTTGATGCCAATCATCCCGACGCTCACCTGGCGACTGAAGAGTCGTGCGGCATTACCGTCGCGGGTGAAAATGGCCGTGCCATTGCCGTAGGGGTTGGCGTTAATCAGGGCAACCGCTTCGGCGAAGTCGGCGACGCGGGCTACTCCGAGGACGGGGCCAAAAATCTCATCGTCGTAGGCCTTCATGCCCGGAGCGACGCGGTCAAGAAGGCAGGGGCCAATGAAGAAACCTGGCCGGCCCAGTTCACTCGAGCCATCGCGGACAACCACCGCGCCTTCGGCCGCCGCCCCCTGTACGTACGAGAGCACCCGGTCGCGGTGCTGCAAGGTGATGACGGGCCCAAAGTCCATTCCGGCTTCGTCACCGGGACCGACCTTAAGACGATCGAGACGTTCGGTGATTTTGGCGATGAGCTCGTCAGCGATATCACCCACCGCCACCACTACCGAAATTGCCATGCAACGCTCACCGGCGGCTCCGTAGCCGGCGTTGATGGCGGCGTCGGCCGCTACGTTGAGGTCGGCGTCGGGCAAAACCACCATGTGGTTCTTGGCGCCACCGAGCGCCTGGGCGCGCTTGCCGTTGCGCGTCGCGGTCTCGTACACGTGCTGGGCGACGGGAGTCGAGCCGACGAAACTCACGGCGTCGATGTCGGGGTGGTTGAGTAACTGATTGACCGTGTCCGCGTTGCCTTGCAGGACGTTGAACACACCGGCGGGGAGCCCCGCCTTCGTGAGCAACTCCGCCAGAAAAACCGAGGCCGAAGGGTCACGCTCGGATGGCTTCAAGATAACGACGTTACCGGTGGCCAGCGCGTTGGCGGTCATCCACAGCGGCACCATAATTGGAAAGTTGAAGGGCGTGATTGCCGCAACGACACCCAGCGACTCTCGAAAAGAGTGCACGTCGACCCCGTCGGCGACCTGACTGGAGAATCCGCCCTTAAGGTGCTCGGTCAGTCCGCAGGCGTACTCGACATTTTCGAGGCCACGCGCAATTTCACCCTTGGCATCGGGCAGGGTCTTGCCGTGCTCACGGGTAATAATTTCGGCTAATTCGTCCGTGTGGGCGACGATAAGTTGGCGCAGGGCGAAGAGAATGCCGGTGCGCTGGGACAGGGTGGAACTACTCCAGGTGAGCGCCGCCTCGCGAGCGATGGTGAGTACTTCGTCGACGTAGGAAGCGGAAGGGGCGGGAACAGTGGCGATTACCTCGCCGGTGGCGGGATTGAAGACGGGGCTCGCCCCCTCCTGAAACACCAGACTTCCGTTTACGTAGTGGGGAATTGTGTTCATTATTTTCGCTTTCTTTCTACCCAATCTAGTCAAGGGAGATCTGTAAACACGGCGCGAGCTACGAAGCCCGTTAGGGTTACGAGGTGCCTTCTATGCCACTCTTTGACGCGGCGGCGGTGGAGCCAGCCGGCGAAAACCGCTTCCGCTGCGAATTAGTCGACGACTACACCGTTTTTGGCTACCCCAACGGGGGTTACCTCCAGTGCGTTATGGCCAACGCCGCCGTGGCCGCCGCGAGCGACGAGGGTGCACCGCATCTTTTCGCCATCGCTCTGTCGACGAATTTCATAAAGGCCCCCACGGTGGGACCAGCCATGCTCTCGACCAAGGTTCGTCGAATTGGACGTGGCGCTTCCTTCGTCACGGTGGCACTTTCCCAGGGCGAGGACGTGCTCACCGAGGCACTGGTGACGGTAGGAACCCTGTCGGAGCGATCGGCCACCCGCCACCAGTCGGCCTCCATCGACATCGCCCCACTCGCGGAATGCGTCGAGTTGCCAATCAGCGAAGGCATGACCATTCACCACGCGTTGGAAATGCGATTCGATACGCGGGGTCCTCGTTGGTGGGAGGGCGAGGTGGGTGACGCTGGTGATCTTCGGGCGTGGATTCGCCTCAATGATGGCTCATCAGTCTGGGACGCGTGGAACGTTCTGTTCGCCACCGACGCCCTACCGCCCGCGACCTTGCCCCTGGGTTCAACCGGTTGGGTGCCTTCTCTGCAACTCACCAGTTACGTTCGTCGCATTCCCTCGAGTGAGTGGTTGCACGTTCGTCAGTGGATCGTCAGCGTCGCTGATGGCTTCTCCGAAGAACGATGCGAGATCTACGACGACCGTGGCGAACTCATTGCTTCCGCCAGTCAGTTGGCGATGGTGCGATTCACGACGGGCCACTAGTGTCCTCCCCCTTCATTAGTCCCGAAGGCGATCTCGTCATCACCAGCCGCTGCCATGTTCCCGTGGGCGACATTGACATTCGCGTCACGACCTCAGGGGGGCCGGGTGGACAACACGCCAACCGTTCTCTAACGGCGGTGGTCGCCACCCTACGCTTGGCCGACAGCGCAGCCCTCAGTGAGCATCAACGCAGCCTGCTCATTGAATCCCTCGGTCCCGTGGTACGCAGCACCGCTACGAGATTTCGCTCGCAAGCGCAGAATCGATCGGCGGCCTTGGAGCAGTTAGCGCAAAAACTGGCGGCCGGATTGCACCGCGACGCCCCACGACGGGCTTCGAGGCCAACCAGGGCTTCGAAAATTCGGCGGGTTGATGAAAAGAAGGCGCGAGGGAGGACCAAGCAACTTCGCCGGTCCACCGACGATTAATCCGCTCGAAGGTGGTGGTCGATGCGCGTCAGGGAAGCGCGCAGTAATCCGTCGAGACCCAGATCGGTATTTTCGCGCGGTCCCTGCAAGGCGGTAACGCAGGCGTAGCCCGATTCCACGAGCACCAAGTCGTCATCGGGTTCCTCACCGCTGGCGTCGCCGAGCTGAGGGGAGGCCTCGCCGTAGACGAGGTTGAAGATTCCTCGATCGGGCAGATCGCCACCACCTTCGACTGGCGCAACCGCCTCAACTAACACCGCGTCGGAAATGCGACCTCGACGGACACCCTTGATGGCGGACAAGGGGAGATTAGGTACGTTCAAGCTGATGGTCACCACCCCACGAGCTTGCAGCACTTCCTCAAGCACCTCGAGGGCCAGCGTGCCTGCCGACTGATAATGAATAAACTCGCCCCACTGGGCCGAGACGGCGACGCCGGGAATGCCCAGCTGGGCGGCGGTGAGCACGGCGCCAATGGTGCCCGAGTGCAGCACGCTGTGGCCCACGTTGGAGCCCGGGTTGATGCCCGAAAGCACGGCATCGGGAATACCGCCGAAGGCCCCCAGGCAGCCAATGGTGGCGCACAGGGAAGGAGGGGCGACGATGCAGTAAGCGGGTATGCCCTCCGCCCCAGGGATGACGCGCCGTTCGTAGGAGACGGCCCCGTCTTCGAAGACGTTGCCCACGGCCGCCGCCGCCCCTGAGAAGTTTTGGTGAGGAGCGGCGATGACGGCTTCGCGTACCTCTCCTTCGGGGGCGTCAGCAATCCAGCGGGCGACGGTTTGGGCCATGACAACGAGTCCTTCGGCGTCGATACCATCATCATTTGTCAACAGAATCTTCATACCTTGACCCTAATTGCCCTAAGTTAGAGATACGTGAACTAAAGGAACGAATCGTGTTACCTACTGGGGAACAAATCGCTATCGCCCACGGAGACCAGCGGGCCGTAATCACCGAAGTTGGAGCGACCTTGCGTACCTACGTCAAGGGTGGTGTTCCCGTGGTCGAGGGATTTGCCGCCGACGAGTTACCAACGGGCGCCCGGGGGCAGGTGCTGTATCCCTGGCCTAACCGCTTGGCCCCGACACCTTGGACCTTCTCGGATCGAACCGGTAACGGAAGCATTGATGATTTGGCCACCCAGACGCAGGAACACGGCATCGCGAAGTGGCGTCCTTTTCGGGTCGAAGCGGTTAATCAAAATCGGGTGCTGCTCACCCTGCTGCTTCACGCCACGCCCGAATATCCCTTTGTCTCGGAAATTTCGGTGGCCTACCACCTCGGACCCATGGGCCTCACCGTAACGACGACCGTGGTCAATCGTGACTCGGTGCCTATTCCTTTTGGCGTGGGTTTCCACCCCTACGCCGCGGTGACTACCCCCACCATCGAGGGTGCCACCTTGCACGTGCCAGCGAAGTCCTACGTGGAGGTTGACGCGCGACTCTTGCCCACCGGACTCATCCTTCCACTCGCCGCGAACGATCTCGACTTTTCTTTCCCTAAATCGGTCAACGGTCACGAACTTGACGTCACCTACACCGACCTACTGCGCGACGACTCGGGACTCTTTTCGGCGACGTTGACGGACCGCAGCGGGGGTAACGTTGAAATCCAGATGGACCGTAACTTCCCCTACCTGCAGGTCTACACCGGTGACACCCTCGAAAAGGGGCGACGCCGTACGGCGGTAGCGATCGAACCAATGACCTGCCCACCCGAAGCCCTGCGTTCGGGCAAGGACCTACTCATTCTCGAACCAGATCAGCACTGGGCCGGTTCGTGGCGAATTCGTCGCAGCGACGCAATCGGCTAGCGATGCCTTCACTTAAGCCTCTACGCGCGCCCGATCTCACCACGACGACAACGACGTCGACTATTGACGAGGTGGAGCGACCCTGGAACGTAGTGGTGTGGAATGACCCCGTCACACCTATGCAGGTCGTGGTGGTCGTGTTTAAAAAGATCTTTGGTTACGCCGACAACAAGGCAACGGCCCTCATGCTTACCGTGCATCACGAGGGACGCGCCATCGTGTGGTCGGGTGCGGCCGATAAGGCGCAGTCGTACTGCGTGAAACTCCAGGTGGCGGGATTGATGGCCACGATAGAGCAGGACGCCAGCTAGTGGCCAAACTCTTCGCGCGCCGACGTGATGGTCGAATTGAGGTCAAGCTCAATGACGAGGGACGCGCGGTTGCTCGTGAGGCTTTTGGCCGGGTGTACGTGGCCGAGCATGACAGTGAGCACGAGTGGCACAAGACGCTCAACAGCCCCATCGATCCCAGCCGGGACCTTGACGATCCAATGCTGGTTCTGGCGCGTCAGAGTCAAACAGGCAGCAACGCCGAATTAGCGATTGCGACCCTACACGAACAGTTTCTCACGCCCCAAGAAGCGTGGGCGTGGCTGACTACCTTGCAGGTGGCCCTTCGGGCAACCGCCGTGGTGAACAACATCTACGACGAGGACCATCTCGCCGCGGCCGATCCAGTCTTACTCGACTACGTTCGCACCCTGCAGATTTTCCTCTTTGCCCTCGCTGAGTTGCTCTAGTTACATTGTCCGGCGGGCCTTAGTGACGCACTGGATAAGGGGGAGTTGGTTGCTCGGCCGCCAAGACGAACTTGCTTGCACTCATCGGGCTCGCGTTCCTCACCCCAGGGTTGGCCTTCGGGCGACGGAGTTCAAGAAATCCCCATTCGCCATCGGGTAAACAGGATCGTAAAAAAATCCCCACAGACCCGCAGGGGCCCATGGGGATTTCTTGGTGCGCCGACCGGGACTTGAACCCGGAACCTGTTGATTAAGAGTCAAATGCTCTGCCAATTGAGCTATCGGCGCGAACAGAGTCTACACGTCCTCGCACCTAGCCACCAGCAAGTGGGCAAAAACAAAACGCCGGACTTCGCGAGAAGTCCGGCGTTTACTTGGGGTGAGTGACGGGTCTCGAACCCGCGGCCTCCAGGACCACAACCTGGCGCTCTAACCAGCTGAGCTACACCCACCAAGGACTTCTAGCCTACATCGAAAACCCGAAGCCACCCTCATCTGGTTTCGAATGACCACTGACGTGATTTGTTATGCCTTGAACGATACCGACGCCGGCGCCGACGGGTAGAAGAATTTCTGCGGTGAAAATTCGGCGGCACCTCCGTTGTAGACGCCGTGCAGGACAAAGGTTCCGTGGCTGGACGGCGCTGGTAGCGAGCAAGACGCCGTGCTCACAGTGTTGAAAAACTTGTAGGGGCCCACCTTTTGACTGGACTTCGAGACGGCGATTGATGCCGTACACGAGTGACCATTGGCGCTGAACGTTACGGTTCCCTGTGGTGTGGGTGGAGTGCCCGGACCCCCGTGCTGGACGTTCCAATACACGGTGCCGACGGCCAAGAAATGGGCTCCAACGCTTACCGATTTTGGTGGCGAAATGGAGAGAGCCGACGGATCGCCAACGGGAGTTGCTACCGAGAGAGATGCCGCTCCAGATCCCAGTGGGGTGTAGGGGAACACCGCCAGCGTGATACTGCGTCCTACGTTGAAGAGGTAGGCAAGGTTCACCGTCGCCATTGTGCGGGTGGTCGCAATCGGTCCGAAGAGGCCATCCTTGCCATTGATGAGCACGTGGTAGTTCGTTACTGATGACGGATTCACCGCTGGTGCGCGCCACGAGACGGTGGCGATTCCGAATCGTGAAACGCGCACTCGCACGTCGCGAGGCGCCGACGAAGGGGCAAGGTTTAGTGGAAATTCGATCCCGGTGTTTACCCAAAGTTGACCCGCGTGGGCGGCAATGACGGGCGGTGAGTAGCAATTATTAACGCAGACGGTCGGTTCTAGGGAGGTGGTATCAATGCAACCAACCGAGACGACGGAAGACCTTGCTGTGAGGACCACCTTTTTGAGTGGCGCACAGGTTCCGTCACCACTCTTGACGGGAACGCTCGCAATCCACACCGTTCCATTGTCAAACGTGACCGAAGCTGGATTCACGTTGGCGATAATTGCAGCGACCGTGCCGTCACCATTAAGAGCAAGAAGCCGCTTTCCCTGGGTCGCCCAAAGGGTGGTCCCGTCCGTGGTGAATGGGGTCGCGGAGGTGAAGGTGCTCGTACACGTTCCGCCATCGAACCTATTCAAATTAATCGTGGAATTGAGGGAATAGGAGACAAGGCTGACTTCTTCGATGGTGCATCCCTCGCTGGGGGCAAACCAGAGATTGCTGCCAACCTCAAGTAACTGCCCGTGCTGGCCGTCCGAGGACGTGCTGTCCAATCCAATCGACTGGGTCTGCACCCCACTGCTTTTGTCAAATCCAAAGAGGCTTTCATTGAAGCCATCCGAGGACGCAACCCACAATGTGTTGTTGTCAACGACGAAGGCGTCGATACTCGCCGACTGTCCGGGCAGTGCGAAGGAGGTGGTCGAAATTGGCGTACACGAGGTGGGACCGTATTGGTTTACCTGGACTGAGGTCTGGGTGACGGACGATGACGTTACCCCGATAGTCCAAAGGTGGCCGCCAAAGTACGCGGTTGACGAGCCCGACAGTGAGCAGTGCAAGAGTCTCGCGCCAGAGTTATTCGAATAGAGGTCCGCCGTCACTTCACCGATATACCAGGTCGACGTCGGCCCTGGAAATATCTCGGAAGCAACGCCAGCCAACACGTGCACCAACGAAGGCGGGGGGGGCCGCATTCGCCGTTGCTCCCCATGGGCGTGCGCCGGGGAGCGCGAACACGGCCATTGCAATGACGAGTCCAGCGAGTGCTTGCTTGGCATCGAGTTCGCTGAAGGGCCGGCTCTTCATTTTCGTTCACCTCTCGTCTTGGCTTAAGTTGACAATCGTAATATCGCGACGACCTCCCCGAGTGATTTTGGGAGATAGCTCGAATGGCAACGGAGGCACCAGCTCAACGCATTTTGCCCTCTCGGTGAGTACGATGGGTGCACGCCCCAGTAGCTCAATGGATAGAGCAACGGAGTTCTAACCCGCAGGTTGCAAGTTCGACTCTTGCCTGGGGCACGAGTACATCGGCAAAGTGATCGTCCCAGCTTGAGACTTCGCTAGTTCGTGAAGTGGAACATCGAGCTGCTGCCTGGTCCTGGGCCGAGCCCTAGCGAAGCGCCGGCATCGCCGGTTGAGGGAGCAGTCCCCATCGCCTGCCCCGTACGCTGGAGACTGAAGAGGAGTAATCATGACGACCACACTGCAGCTCGGCCTCGACACCTTTGGCGATGTCACCGAAGGTCTCGATGGTCGACGACTTTCTGATGGGCAGGTCTTACGAAACGTCGTCGACGAAGCCGTTTTGGCTGATGAGCTCGGCATTGATTTCATCGGAATCGGAGAACATCACCGGGTGGACTTCGCCGTTTCGGCGCCCGACGTGGTACTGGCCGCAATCGCTGCTCGCACGAAACGCATCCGCCTCGGTTCCGCGGTCACGGTGATGAGCAGCGACGACCCCGTTCGAGTGTTTCAGCGTTTCGCCACGTTGGACGGTCTTTCGAATGGTCGTGCCGAGGTCATACTCGGGCGAGGTTCCTTCACTGAGTCCTTCCCCCTTTTCGGCTTTGACCTCGAGGACTACGAGGTGCTCTTCGAAGAGAAGGTGCAACTCTTCGCCGAGCTGCGAAAGGAGACTCCCGTCAGCTGGGAAGGCAGTGTCCGCAGTGCTCTAACGGCGCAGGAGGTGTATCCCAAGACGGAAAAGGCTGGATTGGTCACGTGGCTTGGGGTAGGGGGCAGCCCGGAATCAGTGGTGCGAGCCGCTCGTTACGGCTTTCCTCTCATGATGGCGATTATCGGCGGACGTCCCGATCGCTTCAAACAGTACGTTGATCTCTACGAGCGTGCCCAGGAGCACTACGGATTTAGTGGTTTGCCCGTTGGCGTGCACTCGCCGGGTTACGTCGCCGATAGTGACGAACAGGCTCTCGAGGAGCTTTGGCCGCACTATCGCGCCATGCACGCCCGCATTGGGGCCGAACGAGGGTGGGCACCGATGACCTATGAGCAATTCGCCGCCAGCGCCGGATCGCACGGTTCGCTCTACGCCGGTTCACCCGAAACAGTGGCCGCGAAAATTGCGCGGGTCGCGAAGGTTCTGCGTCTCAATCGCTTTGATCTGAAGTATTCCGCGGGGACCTTGCCCCACGAGAAGTTGATGCGCAGCATTGAGCTCTACGGTCGTGAAGTCATTCCCCGTGTTCGCGAACTTCTGGCCTAAGGAGAGAGCGGCGGGGCGCCCGGTGCAAGGATGTACCATCGCTGGATGAAACGAAGTCGCGCACGACGAGTCCTTCTCGCCGTGGTGGTCCTTAGCTGTTTCGACCTCGCGGCAGTCGCCTCGGCCCAAGTTCCACAAACGACCGCCCCCGCCCCTTCCTCTCTGGCGGTGCTGGGCCAAAGCCTGTTTAACGACATTGTTCAAAATGAGCGCGGGGCCGCTCGGAACCTGTTCTTCCCCCGAGCGGCCTACGTGGCGATGAAGACCAAGATGATTGCCTACCCGGCGAGCGACTACGACGGGCGTCTGCTGGCGTTCTTTAATCTCGACCTTGACGCGTACCACCGGTTTCTCGGTGCGGTGCCCGTGCGTTACGTGCGCAGCACATTTTTGGCTGGTGGCGCGACGTGGATTGCGCCCGGCGTCTGCGAGAACGCTATTGGTTACTGGCACGAGCCGGCCATTCGATTGGTCTACTCCCAGGGGGGAGTTACCAAGTCCTTCGCGGTGGACTCACTCATTTCGTGGCGGGGGCGCTACTACGTCATTCACCTTGGTCCCAATCCCCGTCCCTACAACGTCGGGACGGTTGATTCACCCACTCGAGGTGCTGGCGTTCCGGGCCCCGCGGGAGGGTGCTGAGCTAGCGCTCGATGACACCCTCGGGTGAGACCAGAGCCGCGCTGGCGCCAAAGTCTGCCCTCGAGAGCTGGTTCACGAAGGACCAGAGTCGGTGCGTGTGATCGGGCACCGCGAGACCACCCGATTGGAGTGTGGCCGGATCAAGCGAACCCGACACGAAGGAGCCCGAACTGCTGAGGGTGACGTGGACGACACCGGTAATAGCCAGGTTGCCCCACGTGGAGAAAGACTGGTAGTTGGTGAAGTCGCCCATGGAGTACACAATGAGGTGACCGCGGTACCACTGCATGCCCCGCCACACGTGGGGGCCACTACCGAGTACCAGGTCAGCACCGTCATCGATAGCCGCGTGGGCGAAGGCGTAAGCGTTGCCACGGTTCTCTCCGTAGAAGTACTCACTTTGGCGCGTGACGTGTACCGCAGCCGTGCCTTCAGCGCCGGCGTGCATGTAGACGACCACAATACGGGCGTGCTTTTTGGCTTGGGCGATCAGCAGCGGTAATTGACTGGGCACGAGCATGTTGTTCGTGAGGTAGTAGGGAGCGAAGTCGACGAAGGCCACTCGCACTCCCTTCACGCTGACGTAGCCAATTTGTCCCGGTAAGCCGGCCTGGGCGATACCGGCACTTCGCAGAGCGGCCGACGTCTGGGCAACGCCCTCGGCCCCGAAATCGTACGAGTGGTTGTTCGCACTATTGACGACGGTGAACCCAGCGTGTCGGTAGACCGTGGCGTAACTAGTGGGTACTCGAAAGGAATAGCACTGCGTCGAGTGCGATCCACACTTATTGTTCGCGTAGGAGTTAGTCATCGTGCCTTCAAGATTTGCGAAGACCACGTCGGCGTGAAGAAAAGCTTCGACGGGCCGAAACTCATTACTGGGTGCGGCCGGGAGCAAGGGGGTGTCACCCAGATCGGTATCACCCACGGCGGCCAGTGTTATGAGCTGGGGTTTAAGCGCCAGGGTGGTGGGGGCGGTGCTTGTCGTGCTACTCGTTGTCGTGGTGCTGGGCGTAAACGGGCGATGTCCTTGCAGAAACATGGCCACCCCCGTACCCGCCGCGAAGAGACTGACCAGTACCAGAGTTGAAGAAAAACGACGAGTTCTCCGAGCAGCGGCGTGCTTACCTACCACGGCACCGCCTCGCCAGGATGGCGCGTCGCGAAGACGGCGAAGAAGTCTTTCGTGCTGGTGTAGAGAAAGCGACCGGGAATTTGGTTGGGATTCGGGTTATCAAGGGTGGCGCCCACGGCACCGGGACCGGCGTAGGTGATGATGGCGGGCCACTCCGGATTGATGTCGAGCTGCATGGCGACCGTGGCGTGCAGCTCGACCATCAGCGACGCCATAGTGGCTGACGTTTCGTAGGGGGCTGCAGCGTAGATCAAGTTTCCATTCTTGTCGAGGCCCACTGCCGAACGCCACACGTTGGGAACGCCGTGCAAGGTCGAACCCCAGAGGGAGTTGTTAGCGCTGGTCGGGGTGGGGTGGTGCCCACTCACGAGCAAGGAGAGGTTCTGTCGCGCCATGACCACGTCCTTCGGTAGGGCGCCCCCCGGCCAGGTTTCAATGGCCAAGCGCCCATTGGCGTATCGCAATAGTGTCGCCTCGCCTTTGACCATGGGGAAGTAGAGAGTGTGGTTGGTGAAGAATCCGGCGGCCTCATCGTTTTCGTAAAATCCGGAGTTGAAAGTGGCGAGCAATCTCGATCGTCCACTCAGGGGAACCTCTTCGGGCCCGCGACTCAGATTGGTCACCCCGGGGCCCTTGTAGCCCAAGTAGAGCCCCAGATCAATGGACGAGGTCCGAAACCACGCGGCGTAGGCCATATTGCCCGCGGGGGTCCCGTCGGCGTGCACCGTCATTAGATAGACGGGCGTTTGGTGAGCCCAGGTGTCTACCGGTCGCCAAGCGTGACAGTGACCGGCGGCGCAAACGGCGAGGGGCACTGAGAGGGAGTGCCCTCGAGCGGTCGTGGTCGTTACCGGAAGACTGGTAGTTGAACTTGAACTCGTCGTAGCGTGAGCGTGCGATGTTGACCGTTGCCAAGCGACGGTGGCGACCAGGACCAGAGCCGCCACGATGAACATGGCCAGTCGTTTTGGCCTTGGCGAATTTTTAGCGTGTCGACCTCTACTCATTTTTCCCCTGCTTGGTGAACGAGGGGTGGGGAGCAAGAGGGAAACGCAAGGGGCAAGGTCATAGCCTTCTCAGTTTCCCAGCAGTGGCGGTACCTGCGGTGGATGGGGTGGAGGGACCGCTGCCCTCGAGCGCCCGTGGTCGGGAAGGCGGGATTCGAACCCGCGGCCCCCTGGTCCCAAACCAGGTGCGCTACCAAGCTGCGCCACTTCCCGTGCGTTCTATTCTCACACACTTTACGAGGTGCCAACTTCTACACTGTCTTCTCGTGCCCTACGAGTGGATAATCGATGCCCTCGATCAGACGTGGTCGGCCATCGATGTGACGCTGAGTGATCGCGCCGAATGGGTCTTTGACGCAGCCACACCATGTCCGGGTTGGACCGTGCGCGACGTCGTGAGTCACATCATTGGTGTCGAGATACTGGTGCAGGGGGCCGACGTTCCGAAGGCCGAGGCTCCCGCCCCACACGTGCGTAACGCTATTGGGGCCATAAACGAAGTCTTCGTTGCCCAGCGCCGCCACCTCAGCGGCAGCGACGTGATGCGGGAATTTCGTGACCGAACCCAGGACTCACTGCAACGACTTCGTTCGTTGAGCGAAGAAGAGTGGGCGCAGGTGGGTTGGAGCCCACAGGGTCAGCGGCCTCACCACCGTTTCCAAGAATGGCGGGTGTTCGACAGCTGGGTCCACCTGCAAGACATCAGAGATGCGTTGTTGGAACCAGCCGATGACCATGGTTTGGGTGAAGAAATCACCTTGAATCTGTGCGAAGCCGCTCTACCGTACCTCTGGGCAAAAAAAGTCGACGCCCCCGAAGCATCCCTGCTTCGAGTGAATCTGACCGGACGTTTGGCCCGCAGCATTGACATTCGGGTCTGCGACGGTCGGGGTGTGGCGGGGGAGCCGTCGGGGGATTCGCCCCTCCTGGAGATAACCACGCCCGTGGCCTTGTTCTGGCGACGTTGCGCCGGACGAATCAATACGGAGGCCTTTTTGGCCGCATCCGCCACGGATTGCCGAGGTGACCTCGCCCTCGCCCTCGAACTCGTACGCGAAATGGTGATAGCGCCGTAGGGTCGTACCGAGGACGGGTCTAGGGCAGGTAGGCTGTCAGCCTTATGCGCGCTACGTCTACTGCCCTTGATGCCAACCGAATAAAGCTCACCGTGGAGATTGATGAGCAGGAGATGGAGGTCGCTATGGATGCGGCAGCCAAGACCCTGGCTCAGCAAGTCACCATCAAGGGTTTCCGTAAGGGCAAGGTGCCCAAGCAGGTCTTGCTGGCCAACATCGGCGGTGTCGCCGTCTTGCGGGCCGAGGCGCTTCGTGAATCGATTCCCAATTTCTACGCCCTGGCGGTCTCGGAAACGATGGTCGACCCCATCAATCAGCCCGAGATCAACATCACGGCTGGTGAAGAAGAAGGACCCCTCACCTTCGAGGCCGATGTCGACGTGCGACCCATTATGGATCTCGCTGGTTACCACGGTCTGCAGGTAACCGTCCCCTCGCCCTTCGTTGCCGATGACGAACTCGAGGCCCAGGTGAATCGCTTCCGCGACACCGACGCGGTACTGAATAATGTCGACCGCCCAATTATTGGCAACGACTTGGTGGTCATGGACATCAAGGTCGAACAAGTGGATTCGGAGTCCGAGCCCTTCGAAACGAGTGACTTCATGTACACCGTTGGTTCAGCGGCCATCGCGCCCGAAGTGGACGACCTCATCCTCGGGCTTCGGGCCGGGGAAGTCTTGACCCTTGACTCCGGTCCCTCTTCGGGGATGGAGGCTCGCTACACCTTGACGCTTAAGCAGGTCAAGGAGCGTGTTTTGCCCGATCTCAGCGACGAGTGGGTTGGTGAGAATACGGAATGGACATCGGTCCAAGAGATGCGTGACGAAATCCTGGCGCAAATGAGCAAGATGAAAATTGCTCAAGCCCAAATGTCCCGACGCGACGCCGCGCTCATGACGCTGGCTGCTTTGCTGGGTGAGACGGACGTCGCGGAGTCGCTCGTCGATGCCGAAGCCAACGAACGCCTTCACGACCTAGGACATCGACTTTCTCAGCAAAACATGAACCTGGAACAGTTCTTGCAGGCGACCCAGCGCACGCCCGAATCGCTGCTAAGCGAGTTACGTGAGGAGTCCGCTCGCGCCGTGCGAGTGGACCTCGCCTTGCGGGCCTTGGCCCACGCCGAGGGTCTCGAGCCCTCCGACGAAGAGCTCGACCAAGAGTTGGCGACCACGGCAATTGAAATGGACACTTCGGCCGAAGTCCTGAAGAAGAACTTGGTCACCAATGGTCGCCTACCTTCCTTCTACGGCGAGGTTTCCAAAATGAAGGCCAGTAAGTGGCTGATGGAGTCGGTCGTCTTCGTCGACCCCCTAGGGAACGTGATTGATCGCGGGCTTTTCGAAGTTGACCAGTCGGCCGACGAAGGCGAATAAGGTACACACGTGAACGATAACTACCGCCCTCAGAATTACCTAGTGCCCACCGTCGTGGAGAATTCGACGCGTGGCGAGCGAGCCTACGACCTCTACAGTCGACTGCTGAAGGAGCGCATCATTTTCCTCGGCACGCCCATCGACGACACCATTGCAAATTTGATCTGTGCGCAAATGTTGTTCCTCGAGTCCGAAGACCCTGACAAGGACATCAACCTGTACATCAACTCACCGGGCGGAGACATTACGGGCCTCCTGGCGATTTACGACACCATGAAGTACATCAAGCCCGACGTGTCGACTTTCTGTTTCGGTCAGGCCGCCTCGGCGGCGGCCGTCTTGTTGGGTGCGGGAACCAAGGGCAAGCGTTTCGCGTTGCCCCACGCTCGCGTGCTCTTGCACCAGCCTTGGGGTGGCGTGGGCGGACAGGCCTCCGACATCGAGATTCAGGCCCGAGAGATGCTGCGAATGAAGGACATGCTGAACGGTTTGCTGGCCCACGATACTGGTCAATCGGTGGAGAAGATCACCAAGGACACGGACCGCGACTACATCATCAGCGCCGCCGAAGCCGTGCAATACGGCTTGATTGACGAAGTTATTACTGCTCGCCCCTAGGTGCCGGTTTTTGCGAGGCCCAACTCCTAGGATGGAGGTCGGGGTCGGAGGTACACCGTGGCAAAATTTGGTGAAGGCAGCGACCTAATCAAGTGCAGTTTCTGCGCGAAGGGTCAAAAGCAGGTCAAGAAGCTCATCGCGGGACCCAGCGTCTACATCTGCGACGAGTGCATTGACCTATGTAACGACATCATCGCTGACGAATTTGGCGACCGACCAGAGTTTCAGCTCGACGACCTGCCCACTCCTCGCGACATTTCTTCCTTCCTGGACGATTTCGTCATTGGTCAGAACGAGGCGAAGAAGATCCTTTCCGTCGCGGTCTATAACCACTACAAGCGCATCCAGGCCGCTCCCTTGCACGAAAGTGACGTTGAGGTCGGGAAGTCGAACGTACTCCTGTTGGGCCCCACCGGCTGCGGCAAGACCTTCCTCGCCCAAACGCTGGCGCGCATGCTCAATGTCCCCTTCGCTATCGCCGACGCCACCGCCCTGACCGAGGCCGGTTACGTGGGCGAGGACGTCGAAAATATTTTGCTCAAGTTGCTGTCAGCGGCCGATTACGACGTGAAGCACGCCGAACGGGGCATTATCTACATCGATGAAATCGACAAGATTGCCCGCAAGTCGGAGAACCCTTCGATAACCCGTGACGTCTCGGGTGAAGGGGTCCAGCAGGCCTTGCTGAAGATTCTCGAAGGGACCGTGGCCAGCGTGCCTCCTCAGGGTGGGCGAAAGCACCCGCACCAGGAATTCATAACGATAGACACCGCGAACATTCTGTTCATTTGTGGTGGCGCTTTCGCTGGACTCGAAGAGATCATCGAACGTCGACTGGGCAAGAAGTCCATGGGCTTCAACCAACCAGTGCAGACCAAGCGTCAAGGTGACCTGGAGCTTTTCAAACACGCCCTGCCCGAGGACCTCGTTAAATTCGGCCTCATCCCAGAATTCATTGGTCGTTTACCCATCGTCGGGGCAGTGCACCAACTTGACCGTGAAATGCTGATCAATGTGCTCACGGAACCGAAGAACGCGCTGATCAAGCAGTTCCAGCAGGTCCTCGCCCTCGACGGCGTGAAGTTGGAGTTTGACAGTGGCGCCCTCGGCGCCATCGCCGACTTGGCTTTGGAGCGCAAGACTGGCGCGCGCGGTTTGCGTTCCATTTTGGAGCAGGTCCTCTTGAACCCCATGTTTGACGTTCCGGGCCGGCTCGATGTCGAAGCCTGCGTCATTACCGCGGACGTGGTGAACGGCTTGGCGGCGCCCGAGTACCAGCTGCGTAAAGCTCGCTCCCGCCGCGCTTCGTAGTGCGACGCCCCAGCACCTATGTCGAGGCCCTAACCTGGCTCGAGTCGCACATTGATTTTGAACGTCTGGCGCCGAACCGTTCAGCGACACCTTCACTTGACCAGGTGCGACTAACCCTGGCGACGCTGGCTGACCCCCATCACGATTACCCGGTGATTCATATCACGGGAACCAACGGCAAGGGTACGACCACCACCTTGGCCAGCGCCTTGCTGGACGCCACTGGTCTGCGCGTCGGGACCTTTACCAGTCCGGACCTGCACGCCATAAACGAGCGCATTGCCCTCAACGGAGTCGCTATTGATGATGAAGACTTCGTTGCTGTGCTGGCGCGGCTCTACGACGTCGAGTCAGTGACGGGTATTGCACTCACGCGTTTCGAAATCTTGACGGTGGCGGCCCTGCTCTACTTCTCCGACGAAGGGGTCAACGTGGCGGTGATCGAGGTGGGCCTTGGTGGTACCTGGGACTCGACCAACGTCATTGACGGCAGCGTCACGGTGTTGACCAACGTTGATTTGGACCACACGGCGGTGCTGGGACCCACGATTGGTCACATCGCGCGGGACAAAGTTGGTATTTTCCGCAGCGACGCCATCGCTATCGTCGCGACGACCAACGCCATTGTTATCTCGATTGCCCAGGAGCGCGCCCAATCACTAGGAGCCACCCTCTGGACACTAGGTGGCGAGTTTGTGCTTGAAGAAAACGACCTCGCCGTTGGCGGTCGTTCCCTCACCATACGCACGCCCTACGCCACCTACGACGAAGTGCTACTCACTCTCCACGGCATCCACCAGGGTGTCAACGCGCTCACCGCGGTCACCGCGGTTGAGGCGTTTTTGGGCCGGGACCTGGGCGAAGAAGTGGTGCGCAGCACGCTGGGTCAGGCCCGCATGCCGGGTCGACTCGAACTCATCGCGCATCACCCCATGATCGTCGTTGATGGTGCCCATAATCCCGCGGGGGTGGCCGCGCTCTGCGCCACGCTCGAAGGCGCGTTCTACGTCACCGGTGAACGTCGTTGTGTCCTCGGCATGTTGAATGGCCGCGAGGTCGATGACATGGTCGAGCCACTGGTGGCTTTGGGCTTTACGGAGTTCCACTGCGCTGCGCCCGATTCTCCTCGCTCTATGCCCGTGGCCGAAGTGACCGCGGCGGTACGTCGGCACGGGGGAGTGGCGATCGAACACGCCAGCGTCGCGCGGGCTCTGGCGCACGCCCGCGAAGCAAGTACTGACGAGGACCTCATTTTGGCCTGTGGCAGCTTGTACTTGGTCGCGGAAGTCCGCAGTGAGGTACTCCACATCCCCTCCAGACACCTCGAACGCCACGAGTAGAGTGTGTAGCGATGAATAGAACGCTGGTCCTGATTAAGCCCGATGCCGTTGCCCGAGGGCTTATCGGCGAAATTATCGCTCGTTTTGAGCGCCGGCAGTTGACCGTAGTGGCGGCCGAATTGAGACAGCTTGACCGCGCCACTGCCGAGGACCACTACGCCGAGCACCTTGGAAAGCCCTTCTACGAGCCCACGATTGCTTTCATGACCAGTGGTCCGGTGATGGCCATGGTGCTCGAGGGACCCGAGAATACCTGGGAGATTGTTCGCAGCATGATGGGAGTCACCAACTCCGCTGCTGCGGCCCCCGGAACGATCCGTGGAGACTTCGCCACCCTGATGAACCGTAACTTGATACACGGCTCGGATTCGGCCGAATCGGCCCAGCACGAGATCGACCGCTTCTTCCCTCACTTGGCCTAGCCGACACTACGGTGGTAGTGAGTAGAATTGTGACCTAGCCTTCATCGTGGCGGAGGGCAGTCGTTCTCAGTAGGGGTCTCAATGGTTGAAAAAAATCGTTTCTCATTTCTCGGTCGTGACATGGCAGTCGACCTCGGAACCGCTAACACCCTGGTCTACGTTCGTGGACGGGGCATCGTATTGAACGAGCCCTCGGTCGTCGCCGTCGACGTTAACGACGGCAAGCCCTTGGCGGTTGGTGCGCAAGCGAAGCAGATGATCGGTCGAACGCCCAGCAACATTCGAGCGATTCGACCACTAAAGGATGGCGTGATCGCCGACTTTGAAGTGTGTGAAGCGATGTTGCGTTACTTCATTCACCGAGTACACCAGCGTCGCTTCGCGAAGCCACGCATGGTCATCTGTGTTCCCTCGGGCATCACCGGCGTCGAACAGCGCGCCGTTATGGAAGCCGCGGAGTTCGCTGGCGCGCGCAAGGCGTACATCATCGAAGAGCCCATGGCCGCGGCCATCGGGGCCGGTCTGCCCATTCACGAGCCCACGGGAAACATGGTGGTTGACATTGGCGGAGGCACGACCGAAGTTGCCGTTATCTCCCTCGGAGGCATCGTGACGTCGCAGTCCATTCGTGTTGGTGGCGATGAGTTGGATGAAGCGATCATTGCCTACGTGAAGAAGGAATTCCAGTTGGCCCTCGGTGAGCGCACCGCGGAAGAGATCAAGATTCAAATGGGTTCGGCCTACCAACTCCACGAGGAAGTGAAGGCCCAAATTCGTGGTCGTGACTTGGTCACGGGACTTCCGAAGACGGTCGTCATCTCCACCGAGCAGATTCGCGAAGCCATCGAAGAGCCCGTTCAGTCCATCGTGGATGCGGTCAAGACCACCCTGGACAAGACGCCGCCGGAACTCTCCTCAGACTTGATGGAGCAGGGCATAGTTTTGACGGGAGGCGGCGCTTTGCTCAATGGCTTGGCCACCCGCTTGCAAGTCGAAACAAACATGCCCATCATCGTCGCGAACGACCCACTGAACTGTGTGGCGCTGGGTTCAGGAATGTGCCTGGAGGAGCTCGAAATCTTCTCGCGCATGCTCAAAACGTCGCCGTCGCGCTAAATCGTGGCCTCGAGTCGTTCCCGTCGACGGGCCGTGACCCTCACGCTTGTGGCCCTTGTCGTCAGCTTGGGTTTCTACCAAGCGGGGGGAGTAGCCAAGGGTTTGCGTGGCGCGGCCGGAGGGATTTTGAGCCCCTTTACGTGGACCGTTAACGAAATTGCTCGCCCCATTGGCCATCTCTTCGCGGGAGCCGCTAACTACTCCAACATGTTGGCGCAGAATCAGACGCTACGTGCCGAACTAGGGCGGGCCCAAATGGCCGCGAGCGAGAACACGGCGGCCCTGGCCAGTCTGGCTCAACTCGAAGCCCAACTCCACATCCCCTTCGTGGGAAGCACCCCAACGGTGGTGGCGCCAGTGAACGGCCTTTCGCCGACGAATTTCGCGGCGACGATTTCTATCGCTAAGGGTAGTAACGACGGAATCTTGCCCGGTATGCCCGTCGTGGCCAACGGGGGTCTAGTGGGCACAGTCTTGTCAACCACCAAGCACGGTTCCATCGTGCGTCTACTCACTGACCCAAATTCAACAATCAGCGTGACCTTCGGCGCTCAGTCGGTCAACGCACTCGCCACGGGACGAGGCGTGAACAACGGCCTCGCCTTGAGCGCCATCGCCGTTTCCAACCCGCTGCGGGTTGGTGAAACGCTCTTCACGAGCGCCCTCTCGGGTGGCACCATGCCCAGCGGTCTTCCAGTGGCTCGGGTGACCAAGTTGTCCATCACCCCAGGTTCGTCGGTCTATACCGCCACAGTCACCCCCTTGGCGGCCGTCAATCAGCTGGCGTACGTGGATGTCGTCTTGTGGGAGCCTTCGGCGTGAGTCGGTTGGTCACCGCCCTTACCCTCAGCTCACTGTTTTTGGTAGCACTACAACTCGACGTGTTCTCGGGACTTCGCTTCTTTGGGGCAGTGATCATGCTGGTGTGCTTGTGGCCCTTTTGTATTGCGGTGGTCGGATTACCGGGGCCCGCCCTCATCTTCGGGGCGGTGGTGGGCTTCCTCTTCGACTCCCGCGCGGCCACCCCCTTCGGACTGACCGTCGTCGTTAATCTCATTATCGCCTTCGGGGTCTCGCGCTTGGCCGCCGAGGGGGTGGGCGATCTCGACTCGTCAGCGTGGTGGATGACCCCGGTAATGGCTTCGTTGACGGGACTGGCGACGCCGCTGCTCATGGCGCTGCTGGCTTCGGTGACCCTGAACACCACTTTCTGGCACGGTTCTTTGCCGGCCAGCATGCTGGTGAACGCGGTCGCTTTTGGTCTTCTTGTGCGGCCCGTCTCTCGATTTGTGCAGTGGGCGACCAATGAAGGTCGGCGCCGATGAATAGTTCGTGGCGACAGCGTCCCACGGGTTCGTGGTTCCATCGCCTGTGGCGACCCTGGAACTCACTTAATCCATTCCGCCGGCCCGGCCAAGCGATTAACGAGGGCAAGCAGGTCGGCATCAAGGACCTGGTGGCGTCGCCCGAAGAAGTGGGTCATCGTCCGGTGGTTCGCTGGCGCATCATCGGTGGATTTTTCGTGCTCTTGTTCTTGGTATTGGTGATTCGACTCTTCATGTTGCAAGTTTTGGAGCACAAATCTTCCCAGGCCACGGCGAACAACAATGCCTTGCGGGTCAGCACAATACCCGCCAACCGGGGCTATGTTCTGGACCGCCAGGGTAACGCCCTGGTGACGAACGTGGACACGACGCAGATTCAGCTGTCGCAAGTCGCTGCTAAGCAATACCCTCAAGACATCGGCGCCCTGGCGCTCCTTACCCACCAATCGGTGGCGGCGATAAGGCTGAAGTTGAAAAACCCTCAATACAACGCTTACCAGCCGGCGCCAATTTTGAGCAACGCTCCCTCGACCATGAGTAATTTCATTAAATTGCACGCCAGCGAGTTCCCCGGCGTCCAGGTGGTTCCGATTTCGCAGCGTTCCTACCCCTTCGGCGGTGTGACCGGATCGCAGGTTCTCGGTTACGTGGGGCCCATCACCGGCGCAGAAATTGCCGCTAATCCCGGCTACGGGTATCAGACCAACTCAGTCATCGGCAAGACCGGCGTCGAATCGTTCTACGAGAAATTTCTGCGAGGGCGCGACGGCACGAGTACCGCGCAGGTTAACGCGGCCGGCACCATTGTGGGTACCGTCAAGACGTTGGCACCGCGTATTGGCGACACGCTGGTTCTTAACATTGACGCCGGTCTCCAGCGAGCGCTCGACCGCGCGTTGGCGCAAGACATTTTTCGGGTTCGCCGCAATGTGGATCCCGTTTCGGGGGTGCACCCCAAAGCCCTGAATGGCTCGGCCATAGTGATGGATCCCAATACGGGTGCGGTGCTGGCGATGTCGTCCTACCCGTCGTATAACCTCAATTCATTCACGAATGGGCTTTCGCAGAAGACCTTTGACGGTCTCTTGAGCAGTGGCGCTTTTACGAACTATCCGCTGCAGGGGCTCTTCACGCCGGGTTCGACCTTCAAAATGATTACCGCCACCGCCATGATGCAGACCGGTATCCTGTCCCCGAACGCCCTGATAAACGACTCGGGCAAATTCACGGTTCCTGGTTGCACGGGAGCCACCCACGGCTGCGTCTTCCACGACGACCAGGGGCGGGCGCTGGGTGTCGTTAACTTGCCCAGCGCGATTACCCAGTCCTCTGACTACTACTTTTACAATCTGGGCTATCTCTTCTGGTCACACCAACGGCAGTATGGTCAAACCCCTATTCAAAACGTGGCCGCCGAATACGGGCTGGGGCAGTACTCAAACGTCGACCTGCCGAACGAAGTGCAGGGCCGCGTCGACTCGCCGACGGTGCGCCAACAGTTGCACGCCGCGGCGCCATTAGCCTTTTCCAACGTTTCCTGGTACACCGGTGACAACATTGAAATGGCTTTCGGCCAGGGGATGACGGCCCTCACCCCGATCGAGATGGCCAACGCCTACGCCACTTTCGCCAATGGCGGGACGCGCTTCCAGCCCGAAGTCGCCGCGGCGGTACTCTCACCCAACGGACACGTGGTTCAGCGCTACGGATCACGGGTGCTCGGCCACATCACCCTTACTCCAAGCGTTCGAAATCCGATTTTGCAGGGCTTGATTGGCGTGGTGAATAATCAGGCGGGTACCGCCTACGCGCCATTCCACCAGTACGCCACCTTTAATCTCAATAACTTCTTGGTGGCCGGAAAGACCGGAACGGCGTCGAACCAGGCGGGGCAGGAGCCCAACTCGTGGTTCATTTCCTTCGCCCCGGCGCTTCATCCGAAGTATCTCGTGATGTGCGTGGTCGGTCAGGGTGGCTACGGCGCCGACGCCGCCGCGCCGGTGGTGGCGGAGGCCTATAACTACCTGGTCGCGCACCCCGCCGGCCCCATCGATCTTCGTTCGGCCCTGCCCCACGGGGCCGTGGTGGCCAGCCCTAAAAAATGAGCTGCTGTGAGCAAGAACGGTTCCCGACCAGCTTCGACGAGTAGCCTTGAGGGTGTTGGGCGCAGCGCGAAGCTTCGCGAGCGCAACGAGAACGCTACGGAAATGCGAAGTACTTGTTATTTCTGGTCGCATGAAGGACGCAACGTGGTACAGGCGAAGACACAGCCCGCAGAGCACGAACGTGAATTCACGCCGTACCGTACCCAACACCTCGCCAACGTTTTTCTGACTGCCAACGTCCAAACGTTCAGTCCCAAACGCCGACACGCCACCTCTGGCGTGCCGTCGCCTCTAGCCCTAAGGAGTTCCCGTCGTGAGCGACGAAACCAATTCTCAATCCCCACCCGCCCCCAGCCCGCGCATTGGTGACACTCGTCCCGCCCCGCAAATAGGCGATACGCGACCGGGGTCTAGTTCGACGCCGTCGCGTGAATCGGCGGAAAGCGCCAAGTCCGGTGCCGCCGGCCCCCGTCGCCGCCGTGGCGGCCGTGGTCGCGGTGGGCAAGGCGGACAGGGTGGTCAAGGTGGGCAAGGCGGACAGGGTGGTCAAGGTGGGCAGGGCGGTCAAGGCGGAAGTCCTCGCCGGAACACTCCTCGACCCGCTTCAACGCCGATTGAGGCCTCCGCGCCCGAGGTCGATGATGACGCACGCTCGAAGCGTGGCGGTCGACGTCGGGGGGCTGACCGTGGAGGTCGCCAACAAGGTCGCTACCTCATGTGCGTGCACAGCACGAAGGACGCCACGCACATCGCTACTCTCGAGGGCCGCACCCTAGTGGAATACACGGTCGCCAAGGCGGCTGACGAAACGAGCCAGATCGACGGAAATATCTACGTTGGTCGCATTCAGAACGTGTTGCCGGGTATGGAGTTAGCCTTCGTCGACATTGGCATTCCTAAGAATGCCGTTCTCTACCGTGCGGACATTTCGTTGAACGATGACGACGTTGAAACGACCGGAAGGAACAATGATCGTCGTATCGAACAGATGATTCGTTCGGGTCAGACCATCATCTGCCAAGTCACCAAGAACGCCATTGGCGCGAAGGGTGCCCGATTGACCCAAGAAGTGTCCCTACCCGGACGTTTCGCCGTGCTGGTGCCTAACTCCAACACCATCGGCATCTCCAAGCGCCTGCCCGATGGGGAGCGTCGACGACTGCGTCGTATCATTGACGAAGTCAAACCCGAGCGGCACGGCATCATTATTCGGACTGCCGCCGAGGGGGTATCGGAGGCCGATCTGGCGCGCGACGTGACCTCGCTGTGCGCCAAGTGGGACGCCATCGAGGCCGAGGTGGCCAAGGCGAGCCACCCACGGCTCATCTATCGTGACCTCGATTTGGCGGTTCGCGTCCTGCGCGAGGAACTCAACGAGGACTATCGCGGTGTGCTCATCGACGATCCCGAGCTCTTCGACAAGGTTCGCGAGTACGTCACCGCCGTCAATCCCGAGCTCGCGGACCGTATTGAGTTCTACGATCGCAAAACCGAAGACCTGCCCCTCTTCGAGCGCCACTTCGTTCACGAGCAGCTGCACCGAGCGCTGGACCGCAAGGTGTTCTTACCCTCGGGGGGATCGCTCATCATCGAACGCACCGAAGCCCTGACCGTCATTGACGTCAATACCGGCAAGAACGTGGGAACGACGAACCTTGAGGAGACGGTGTTCCGTAATAATCTCGAGGCCGCGGAGGAGGTCGCGCGACAGTTACGACTGCGCGACATTGGTGGCATTATCGTCATTGACTTCATCGACATGGAGCCCAAAGCCAATCGTGAAGCCGTCGCTGGCGCCTTGCGCAACGCCCTCAGTCGGGATAAGACCCGCACCCAGGTTTTTGATATTTCTGAGCTGGGACTGATTGAAATGACCCGAAAGCGGGTCAATGAGGGTCTGCTCGAGTCCGTTTCATCGCTTTGTGCCGTCTGCGACGGCCGTGGCTTCGTTATTGACGCGAAACTGTAGTTCGCCATGACGCACATTTATCGGCTAGGATGGTAACCCTATGTACGCCGTCATTCGAGTAGGTACTTCCCAGGAGCGCGTCATCGAGGGCCAGTTGGTCCGCGTTGACAAGCGTTCTGAGGAGCAAGGTACCGTAATTTCTTTCAAGCCCGTCCTGGTGGTCGATGGTGACTCTGTCATCGCCGGTCCCGCCCTCGCGAGCGCCACCGTCACCGGAGAGATCGTGGGTGTCGAAACAGGCCCCAAGATTCGCGGTTTGACCTACAAAGCCAAGGCCATCCAACGTCGCCGTTGGGGTCACCGTCAGCATTACACGACCGTCAAGATCAATTCGATCTCGACCAAGTAAGGAGCAACTATGTCAAAGACAAAAGGTGGCGGTTCTACCCGTAACGGTCGCGACTCGAACGCCCAACGACTGGGAGTCAAGGCTTTCGACGGTACGCAGGTGACCACCGGGAGCATTATCATTCGCCAACGCGGCACCAAGTTTCACCCAGGTCGCAACGTCGGCATCGGCCGCGACGACACTCTCTTCGCCCTCGCCCCCGGCAAGGTCAAGTTTGGTTTCCGTGGCGGACGTCGCTTGGTCGATATTTTGACCGAGGAGATGGCGAACGCCTAGTTTCTCGCAGTAGTGGTAGTGATAATCCCCGGGCTTTCGCCCGGGGATTGATCGTTTTCGCGGCGCCAAACGGCCACGGACCAATAGTCGATACTTAAGCAGGTCCCAGCAGCGCGATCGATGATCGCCGAAGCCTGAACGTCAGTGCTCGACTAGAGCCCCGACGGTGGTGTCATCACCGTCACCATCCAGCGGATGCCGAATTTGTCGAGCGTGCATCCCCAGTAGGCGCCCCAGGGCATGTCGGCCATGCCCGTCGACTCGGAGCCACCGGCCGCCAGTTGCTCGTAGTGCTCGAGAGCGTCTTCGCGGGAATCGAATTCCAAACTCACCGTGGTGTTGTTGCCAATGCGTACTTCGTGGCCGGAAGATTTGAGAACGTCCGTGCCCATGAGGACGTGACCATTCATGATTGGGAGCTCGATGTGCAAAATCTTTGACTTGTCTTCTTCGCTGAGCGGCGTCCCTTCGAGATCGCCGAATCGCATGACCGGACAGTCGTAGCCCGGGTTAAAGATGTCGCAGTAGAAGGCAAAGGCTTCTTCGCTTTGCTCCAGGAAATTCAAATAGGTATTGACGCAAGGCACCCACTCACTCTACGTCAGACTCTTCTGAATATTTGGTCGCTGTCGTTCACGGCAGGGGCCCTTTGAACCTAGGTGAAATGTATTTTGGCAAGCAAAAACCCCCGGGACGAATCCCGGGGGTTTTCTCGAAGCGAAAAGGGAAATTAACCCTTGACGGCCTTCTTGAAGGTCGAGCCAATGGAGACCTTGGGGGCGCGCGACGCGGCGACCTGAATGGCCGCACCCGTCTGCGGGTTGCGGGCGGTGCGAGCCTTACGCTCGACACGCTCGAAGGAGAGGAAGCCCGAGAGGACGATCTTCTCGCCGCCGGCGACGCCGTCCACGACTACTTCTTCGAACGCACGCAGAACGTCGGTCACCGAACTCTTGGTGGCCCCACTCTTGGCGACAATTGCATCAATCAAATCGGCCTTGTTCATCGGTCGACTCCTTTTTCTAGTTGGAACGGACTGGGGGAGTTCCCAATAACCGGTGCTATCTTTGCCGACTCTGAAGGGATTTTCGGGTATTTACAAGGGTTTTTTTCCAATACTGGGCCCATTGTTTGCCATTATTCCTGATGAAAGGGTATTTCAGAAGAGATGTCACTACTATTTCCTTGCAATTCTGCCAGTATTGAGGAATGGAACCCTTTTCACGACGGCACTTGAGCGAACTTATTGATCGGGAGCGAGACCAGTATCGGCGGGCCAACCCCCGCTCCCTGGCCCTCTACGAAGGCGCGAATAACCTCTTTGCCCGCGTTCCCATGACGTGGATGAATAAGTGGGCGGGTGGTTTCCCCCTGGGCTTTGCGGAGGCTCACGGGGCCACCGTCGTGGACCTCGACGGACACGAGCTCGTCGACTTCTCGCTCGGGGACACGGGCGCCATGGCCGGTCACTCGCCAGAGCCACTGGTGCGCGCGATGGCGCAGCGACTCGGGACGCTCGGCGGGGTAACAACCATGTTGCCCACGGAAGACGCCCAGTGGGTTGCCGCGGAAATGGCGCGGCGATTCGGGCTGCCCCAGTGGTCCTTCAGCCTCTCGGCCACCGACGCCAATCGTTGGTTGCTGCGGCTGGTTCGCCTGGTCACCAAACGACCAAAAATTTTGGTTTTTTCCTACTCCTACCACGGCTCGGTTGACGAAACCTTCGTGGTCGTCGGTCCGGGTGGTGAGGCCGTCATGCGTCCGGGCGGTGTCGCGCCGGCGGTTGATCCCAGTGAGACCAGCCGAGTGGTTGAATTCAATGACCTCGAGGCCCTGGCTCGCGAACTCGCCCACGGCGACGTGGCGGCGGTCCTCACCGAACCCGCCATGACCAACATTGGTATCGTCCTTCCCGAACCCGGCTTCCTAGCGGGCGTTCGCGAGCTCTGCGACCGAACGGGGACGCTCCTGATTTTGGACGAAACCCACACCTTCTCGGCTGGCCCCGGTGGTGCGACCCAGCGTTTCGATCTGCGTCCCGACGCCTTGACCATCGGCAAGTCCTTGGGTGGAGGGGTTCCCTGTGGCGCCTACGGTCTCTCCGCCGACTTGGCTGAGCGTGTCACCGCGGCCCTGGCGACGGGGGCGGACATCGTGGACGTCGGTGGGGTGGGCGGGACACTCGCCGGCAACGCGATGAGCCTGGCGGCCATGCGCGCCGTGCTGGGCGAGGTGCTCACCGATGTCGTCTTTGCACCCATGGAAGCGCTGGCGACCGACTTTGCCCAGGGGGTGCAAGACAGCATCAACCGCCACCAGGTACCCTGGTCGGTCAGCCAACTCGGGACTAGATGTGAGTACCGCTTCATGAACCCCGCGCCACGCAACGGCGGGGAGTCGGTAGCGAGTATCGACAGTGACCTTGAGGATTACCTGCACCTCTACGGGATTAATCGCGGCGTATTGATTACGCCTTTTCACAATATGGCTCTCATGTGCCCCGCTACGACCGCCAAGGACGTGGCCCGGCACCAGGTGATGTTTGACGAGGCGGTCGCTGAACTGGTTGGTGGGTGACCCCGCTTTCCTAGACTGGAGGGATGTCCTCCTTTGTCGATTCGGCCCAACTCCACGCCAAGGGTGGCGACGGTGGGGCCGGTTGCGTCTCCTTTCGTCGCGAAGCCCACGTCGCCAAGGGCGGACCCGATGGGGGCGACGGGGGACGTGGGGGCAGCGTCTGGGTGGAATCTGATCTCAACCAGGCGTCGCTGCTTGGATTTCGCGACCACCCCTTTCGGCGGGCGACCGACGGGGAGAACGGAACCTCGAAGCGCCAACACGGCAGCTCGGGCAAGGACATCACGGTCAAGGTGCCCGTCGGCACCATGATTTACTCCCAAGAGGGCGAGCTGATTGTTGACCTGGCTAACCCCGGGGACCGTTGGTGCGCGGCCGAAGGTGGCCTCGGGGGACAGGGAAACAACCGTTTCCTCTCGAACTCGCGTCGCGCGCCGGCCTTCGCCGAGCAGGGGGAGTTCGGTCAAGAATCTTGGTACAACCTCGAACTCAAACTCCAGGCCGACGTCGCCCTGATTGGTTTTCCCAACGTCGGTAAATCGACCCTGATCTCGCGTCTCTCCGCGGCTCGACCCAAGATTGCTAATTACCCCTTCACCACACTGGTCCCGAATCTCGGTGTCGTGCGCGTAGGGGCGCGCTCCGGGCGGCCTAATGACGCTACCGAGTACGTGATGGCTGACATCCCCGGCCTCATTGAGGGAGCGGCCGACGGCCGTGGTCTGGGGCACGACTTCTTGCGACACGTGGAACGTGCCCGGGTGCTGTGCGTGTTGCTCGACCTCTCCGAGATAGCACCAATTCCACCCGACGAACAACTGGAAATTCTCTTGCGCGAACTCGGGAACTACCAAGCGGATTTGCTCGATCGGCCGCGCTGCATCGTGGCGACGAAGGGTGACGTCGCCCTCTACGACTCGGGTGGGTACCCCATCATCTCGGCCCTCACTGGCGATGGCTTGGCCGCCCTGAACAACCAACTCGCTGGGATCGTGATCGACGCCCGACGTGACGAAGATGAGCGACGCGAACACGTCATCGTGGTGCACAAGCCCCTGCCGGACGAGATCCGCGTCGAGCGTTCCGGCGACAGCGCCTGGGAAGTTACCGGGCGTCCCGCCCTGCGGGCCGTGCGCTTTCAGGACTTAACGAATGACGAAGCCCTCGCGGAAATTGTCAAGCGCTTGAAGGGACTAGGGGTAGACCGCCTTCTCAATCGCGCTGGCGTTCGCGACGGCGACGTCGTGAGTATTGGTCCCCTGGCCTTTGAGTGGTGGCGTGACGAGGGGGGCGCAGGGTTGGACCGCGGTGAGCACCACCGCGCCACCCGTCGCGAACGACTCGCTCGCCACGGCCGTTTAGATCTCGGCGATTGGTCGGACACGGACAGTGACGACTAAGCGCTTGGTCGTCAAAATTGGTTCGTCGTCGGTGACGACTCACGACGGCGACATTGATCACGAGGTGTTGCGCCATGTCGCTTCGGACGTGGCCATCTTGGCCCGAAGTGGGTGGTCGATTGTCGTCGTTACCTCGGGTGCCATTACGGCTGGCTGGAGTGAAGTCGGCGGCGGCGCGAAGCGACCGCAGGATGCGGCCACGCTGCAAGCCGTTTCGGCTGTTGGTCAGCCCCGGCTCATGGAAGCCTGGCGCTCAGCCTTCGCGCCGCAGGGCTTCAAGGTGGGCCAGGTCTTGCTGGCCCCACTCGATTTTTCCCACCGCGGCCAGTACTTGCACGCTCGGGGAACCTTCGAATCGTTGGAGCGCCTCGGGGTTATTGCGGTCGTCAACGAGAATGACGCCGTCGCCGACGAAGAGATTCGTTACGGTGACAATGACCGCTTAGCCGCCCTGGTGGCGAACCTCATTGGAGCGACCGTGCTGGTACTGCTCACTGACACGCCGGGACTCTTGACCGCGGACCCTCGGCTCGACCCCCACGCCACGCTGATCGAGGAGGTCAGCGCCATCGACGCGGAGCTGGTGGCAGTGGCCGGCGCGAGTGGCTCGGCCGTCGGCAGTGGGGGAATGGCCTCAAAGCTTTCCGCGGCGCGTATCGCTTCGTGGTCGGGGGTCGTGACCGTTATTGCCCCCGCCCGCGAAGCCGAATCACTCCAGCGCGCCGTGAGTGGCGAGTCCGGATTCGGGACGCGCTTTCGGGCCCGCGAGGAGCGTTTGTCGGCCCGCAAGGCCTGGATCGCTTTCGCCCTCGCCTCGAGAGGTCGGGTCAGCATCAACCAGGGCGCCCTGCAAGCGTTGGAACACCACGGTCGCAGCCTGTTGCGCGTCGGGGTGAGTGACCACAGCGGAGCCTTCCTGGAGGGTGATGCCGTCGAAATCGTCGGCCCCTCGGGGGAAGTGGTGGCCAAGGGCCTCGTGCGGGTATCTTCCGAAGGCTTCCGCGACGGCGACGACGTCGTGGTGCACCGTGATGATCTGGTGCTGCTCCGCCATCGCGGAGCCGCCAGCGATGAATTACGCTGACCAAGAGCCTTGTCCCCTTCGAACCCGTAGAAAAGTAGGAAGCTATTCATGAGTGCGCTTGACCCCCGCGAAGAACTGGCCCAGCGACTCGGACTGAGTGAAGTGCCCGGTCCCCGCTTCGAATCTCCGGCCGCTCTGCGCGTAGCCCTCAGCGAGCGCGACTACCTCAGCAGCGCCGATATCGCTTCGGTGACCTTCCTCGCTGATCGTTTGGCGAAGCCGGTGTTGATTGAGGGCCCCGCCGGAACGGGCAAGACCGCTCTCGCCAAGGCCGTGGCCGAAGCGTCGGGGGCGCGACTTATTCGACTCCAGTGTTACGAGGGACTCGACGAATCAAAGGCCCTCTACGAGTGGAATTATCGCAAACAGCTCTTGCGCATTCAGGCCAGCGGTCAGGTGGGTGGTGAACAGTGGAGCGAACTCGAAGGTGACATCTTCTCCGAAGAGTTTCTCCTCACGCGCCCGTTGCTGGAGGCCATCCGCGCCACGGAGCCCGTGGTCTTGCTCATTGACGAAATTGACCGGGTTGAACTCGAGACCGAGGCCTTGTTACTGGAAATTCTCTCGGAGTATCAAGTCTCGATTCCCGAACTCGGAACCGTGAAGGCCACGCAGATTCCCATGGTTTTCTTGACCTCCAACAACACCCGCGAACTTTCCGAGGCCCTCAAGCGGCGTTGCCTCTATCTCTACCTGGACTACCCCGACGTCGAGCGAGAGCGCGACATCATCGTGGCCCGGGTACCGGGGATAACGTCGGTCCTGGCCGAGCACATTGCTCAAGTGGTGCACAGTCTGCGTTTGATGGACCTGAAGAAAGCCCCGTCGGTTTCCGAAACGCTCGACTGGGCGAGAACCCTCATTGTGCTGGGTCGCAGTGAACTTGATGATGACTTCGTCATCGAGACTCTGCATCTCTTGCTCAAGTACCAGGCGGACCTCGAGAAAGCCACGCGCGAACTAAAGCGTCAGGCCGGTGCTTGAACTCCTAAGCGACTTCGTCGCGGAACTGCGAACGGCCGGACTGCCGGTTTCCATGGGCGAGCACGTGGACGCGGCGCGCTCGCTCGAGGTCATTGACTTGGGTGATAAGGAATTACTGCGCGTGGCGCTGTCCAGCTCCATGGTGAAACACGGCGAACACCTCGAGACCTTTGAGCGCACCTTCAAACTCTTTTTTGCCAACCGGGACATACCGGATGACGTGCGAGGTGAGCGCAGCCCGAAGGCCGAGTCCCCGCCCCCCGACGCCAGCGGTCCGGGCTCGCCCGGCGACCATCCTTCGGCTCCCGAAGTGGCCGAGCAGGTCTATGACGCATTGAAAAGCCAGGACCACAATGCGCTGCGCGCCAGCGCGATGTCGGCGGTACAGCGCTTTGCCGGCATCGAGGCCGGGCGCCCGGTGGGCAGTGCGTACTACCTCTATCGCACCATGCGACACCTCGACCTCGAGAGTGTCCAGCAACGCCTGAGCGTGGACCTCGCGCCACCCCAGGCCTCCACGCTGGACCAGCGCATCGCCAACGACCAAGCCACGGAACGTATCGAGGCCTTTACGGACCTGCTCGAAGCCGAGATCATGGAGCGCCTGCTGGCGGACCGCGGCGTCGAGGTAATGGCCAAGGCCGCCCGACGACCACTGCCCGAAGACGTTGACGTGATGCAGGCCAATCGTGAGGACCTGGCGCACCTGGAAAAAGCCCTGGTGCCCTTGAGCAAAAAATTGGCTGCCCGTTTGGCCCAACGTCGTCGCCGGCGTCGTCGCGGTCCGGTGGATATTCGCCGCACCATCCGCGAATCGCTCTCCACGGGTGGGGTACCTATCGACATCCGCTTTCGACCTCCGCACCCGAGTAAGCCCGAAATTGTGGTGCTGGCCGACATGTCGGGTTCGGTGGCCGCCTTCGCCCGCTTCACGCTGCTCCTGGTGCACGCCCTTAACGATGAGTTTTCTCGGGTGCGCAGTTTCGTCTTCGTCGACGGCATTGATGAAGTGACGCACTTCTTCGACGAATGTGACGACCCCACCGAAGCGGCTGATCGCATTGCGGCCGAAGCGAACATGGTCGCGGCGGACGGCCACTCGGATTACGGCCGCGTGTTCACGAGTTTCGTTGAGCGTTACGCCAACTCGCTGAGTTCGCGCTCCACGCTCCTGGTCTTGGGTGACGCTCGGTCGAATTACCACGTGGCGCACGCGGAGACCTTCGAGTACATCAGTCGCAAGGTGAAGCGGGTGTACTGGCTGAACCCTGAGCCCGAGGCCTATTGGCGCAGTGGGGACTCGGTGATCGCCGCCTACGCACCCTTTTGTGATGCGGTCCTCGAGTGCCGCACCCTGCGCCAGCTCGAGACCTTCGTAATGGAATTGCCCTAATGGCCGTCGAAGTACCCGCCGGCTTTCGTTCAGGTGGTCTCGCGCCAACCGGAGCGCGTATCGTGCTGATTCGACACGGTGAAGCCGATTGCAACGTTTTGGGCCGCGTTGGTGGACCCCTCGGTTGCACGGGCCTCAGTGAACGCGGTCGGCAACAGGCCGAGCGCCTGCGCGAGCGCCTCGAGCACTCGCGGGAGTTTGATGACGCCGTGGCTCTCTACACCTCGACACTGCCGCGCGCGATAGAAACCATGGCGATTCTGGCTCCGGGTTTGCCCACCATCACGCCCGTGGCCGACTGTGCGCTCTGTGAGATGCACCCCGGGGCCGCCGACGGACTTACCTGGGAGGAGATGATCGCCACCTTCGGTGGCGTGGACTGGGACGAAGACCCCACCTTGCCCTTCTCGCCCGGTGGTGAGTCGTGGTCGGGAATGTTCGAGCGCGTGCGCGACGCCCTGTGGAAAGTGGCGCAGGCGCACCCCGGGCAGCGGGTCATTGTGGCCACGCACGGTGGCGTCATCGAACAGGCGATGAAACTCGCCATGGGATCCGCGGCGGGTGAGCGTTTACAACTGCGTACCGAGCATTGCTCAATGAGCGAACTCGAGTTTGAGCGGGGCGAGGTGCGGCTCCTTCGTTACAACGACCGCGCGCCCGACGTCGCCGTTCGCTGAAGCAATTCCGCCACCAGAAAGGCCATGTCGAGGCTCTGCGTTGCGTTCAGTCGAGGATCACAAATGCTCGTGTAGTTGGTCGTGAGGTCACTTTCTTCGAGACCCGAACCACCACCGAGGCATTCGGTGACGTTGTCACCCGTGAGTTCGATGTGCAGCCCACCCGGCCAGGTGCCCAGCGATTGGTGAACCGCGAAGAATTGACTCACCTCGACAATAACGTCGTCAAAGTGGCGGGTCTTTTGCCCCCCCGCTGCCTTGTAGGTGTTGCCGTGCATGGGGTCGCAGGTCCACAGCACCTGCGAACCATCTTCGCGCAGGGCTTCAATGAGCGGCGGGAGCGACTCATTGATCCGGTCACGCCCCATGCGCGAAATGAGGGTGAGCCGACCCGGGACGTTGTTGGGGTTGAGAACCGCCACCAGGCGACGCAGTCCTTCGACCGTGGTCGTGGGGCCAACCTTGAGACCCAGGGGATTGGCGACACCACGCAAGAATTCCACGTGGGCGCCGTCTATCTGGCGCGTACGGTCACCGATCCACAGCATGTGGGCCGAGCAGTCGTAGAAGTCGCCGGTGAGAGAGTCGCGGCGAGTCAGCGCTTGCTCGTAGGGGAGGATGAGCGCCTCGTGCGAAGTGTAGAAGTCCACGGCCTGCAGGGCGTGGTCGTCGGCTAAGTCAATACCGCAGGAGCGCATGAAGGTCATCGCTCGTTCGATGTCGTCGGCCAAGAGTTCGTAGCGCTTGCCCTCGGGGGAGTTCGTGACGAACTCCTGGTTCCACGCGTGGACGCGGGTCAGGGAGGCGAAGCCACCCGTCGTGAAGGCTCGCAGAAGGTTGAGGGTAGCCACGCTCTGGTGGTAGGCCTGGAGCAAGCGGTCGGGATTGGGTCGACGTTCCTCGGCGGTGAAGGCCTCGCCGTTGACGATGTGGCCACGGAAGGCGTCCAATCGAAGGCCGTCGCGCTCTTCAAAACTCTCGCTGCGGGGTTTGGCAAACTGCCCCGCGATGCGGCCCACCTTGATGACCGGGACACCACCGGCGTAGGTGAGGGCCACGGCCATCTGCAAAATAACCTTTAGTTTGTCCCGGATAAAGTCGGCCGCGCCTTCGGCGAAGCTCTCGGCACAGTCCCCAGCCTGCAATACAAAGGCTCGACCCGCTACGGCGTCGGCGAGGTGGGCCTGGAGTCGGCGCGCTTCGCCAGCGAAGACCAGAGGCGGTTTGCCGGCCAGTTCCGCCTCAACGGCGGCGAGGTGGGCGGGGTCGGGCCACGTCACGCCTTGGGTGATGGGGCGTTCTCGCCACGAGTCGCTGCGCCATTCGGAAGGGGGGTTCATAGCTCTACTTTACTGGGCGAAGGCTTTCGCTCCCCGCGCCCTAGGCTGACGAAGTGCCACGTCCCCGCATTGGACTCTTCGGAGGAACCTTCGATCCGCCGCACCTCGGACACGTGGCCGCCCTGCGCGCGGCGGCGGCTACGGGGCGTTTTGATCGCATTGAGGTCACCGTGGCTGGCGATCCCTACCGAAAGACCGCTCAGCGTGACGTGCGGCCGGCCCCGGAGCGGCTGGCTCTCGCGCAAGCGGCCTTTGGAGAGATTCCGCTGGTGGAGGTCAGTGACCGAGAACTGCGCCGCGCTGGTCCTTCGTACACGATCGATACCGTCCGCGAACTCTTGCTTGACGCCCTCAGTGTCGATGTGCTCATTGGGGCCGACGTCGCCGAGGAAATTGAACAGTGGCACGAAGCCCGGGCTCTGGCCGACCTCGTGAAAGTGGGAATTTTTCCGCGACCCGGCTCACCCATTGCTTTTCCGCCACATTTTTTGTGTTACGAGATCACTATGCCGCCGGTGGACCTTTCTTCCACCGAAGTACGAAGCCTCGATAGCGAGTCCTTGCCCGCGGCAGTTCCACCCGAAATAGTCTCGCTATTGCACCCCGACCTGGGGTAATCTTTCGCTAATGGCAGTTCGCGCTTTCGACCTCTCCGAGCACAGTGTCACGTCGTTGACTCTCGTGGAGCGAGCACCCCTGTCGAGAGCTGAAATTCGAAAGTCCCGTCAGCGTTCGGGAATCCTGGCGACCATCATCTTGGCGATTCCCTTTTTCACCGCAGTTCTTCTACTAGGAGTGAGCCACTGAGTGAGGATGCGTTGACCGATCGCGAACTGCGCGAACCACAACCATTTTTCACTCGGGCCCTACTGGAGGCCGCGGTAGTCGGGGCCGACGAAAAGCTCGCCCGCGACACGGTGATTTTGGATCTTCGAGAACTCCAAGAGAGCTTCGACGCCCTACTGGTCACTTCGGGCCGCAATGATCGCCAGGTACGGGCCATCGCCGAAGAAATCGAGCGGCAAATTACCCTCGCTCTCGACGTGCAGCCCATGCGAGTGGAAGGCCTCGCATTGGCTGAATGGGTGGCGCTCGACTACGGCGACGTCATTATCCACGTCTTCGTCGACGCGGCTCGTGAGTACTACGACCTCGAGCACCTCTGGAGCGCCGCCCCCGTGACTCGTCCCAGCGTGCTGGCCTAAATCGAGCCCCGGCCCGCCCGCTGAACCTAGTCTGGGCCTATGGCAATTCGCTCCTCTCGCGACGCTTCCGTTGACCCCTGGCAACGTGAAGACTTTGCTACCTCGCTTCGGGCCCTCGACCGGGCCGTGACGACCCAGCGGGCCTACAACGCGGATATGAATGACTTCGTCGATTGGGCGGCCACGCAGGGGGTGACGAGCCCGCCGGACGTGAGCCGCCGGGTCTTGCGGGCCTATTTGGCGATGATGCACACCCGCGGTGACGAGCGCTCCTCGGTTGCTCGTCGGCGCGCCTCCTTGCGTCACTACTTTCGCTGGGCCGTGGAGCGACAATTGCTCGCGAGCGACCCCACCGCTCGAGTGTCCGCCCCCCAGCCCCATACGGCCTTGCCCAGCATCGTGGTGCGAGAGCAACTCGATGCGTTGTTAGAGGCGCCGTGGGGGGATGACCCCTGGGCCTTGCGCGACCGCGCCGTTTGCGAGATTCTCTACGGCGCCGGATTGCGCGTCAGCGAACTCTGCAGCCTCACCCTGGCTTCCATTGACTGGAGAGAGGGCGTCATTCGGGTAATCGGAAAAGGGCGCAAGGAGCGGATCGTGCCTCTGCACGAGCAGGGTCTTGAGGCAATTCGTTGCTGGCGCGACCTGGGACGTGGGCTCGTTATGACCGCGTCATCACCAGTGGACGCACTGTTCTTCAATAAGCGCGGCGCCACCTTGGGTGCCCGTGACGTTCGTCGCTTGCTCGATAAACGGGTACTCAGTGGTCACGTGCACCCCCACGCCCTTCGCCACACCTACGCCACGCACCTCCTCGAGGGAGGTGCGGATCTGCGCGTCGTGCAGGAGCTTTTGGGCCACGAAAGCCTGACCACCACCCAGCTCTACACCCACGTTTCAAAGGCTCGATTGCAGGCGATTCACCGAACGACGCATCCCCGCGGCTAGGCGGTAGCGGTCCCCGTAGTGCGTCAACTAGACTTATCGGGCTCCACCACGGTGGGGGAGCATGAACCGCCACGCAGTTCAGTGCGGTCGCCGGCAACGGTGCACTGCGTGGCTCTTAACCGTACAGAAAAGGAATAGTCATAATGGCTCTCGTCACACTGCAAGAACTGCTGGACTCCAGCGTCCACTTCGGTCACCAGACTCGTCGCTGGAACCCCAAAATGCGCCGCTTCATCCTGGGTGAGCGCAACGGCATCTACCTCGTTGACCTGCGCAAGACCCTCGCCGGCATCGAAGCCGGTTACACCTACGTCCGAGACCTTTCGGCCAAGGACGGCATCATTCTTTTCGTCAGTACCAAGAAGCAGACCCAGGGCGTGGTCAAGGACTACGCCGAGGCCTGCGGTATGCCCTACGTCAACCAGCGCTGGTTGGGTGGCATGTTGACCAACTTCGCCACCGTGGCCGGTCGCGTTAAGCGCATGAAGGAACTTCGCATCATGCAAGCCAACGGCGACTTCGAAGGCATGCCCAAGCGCGAAGCCCTTCGTCACAGCCGCGAATTGGAGAAGTTGGACCGTAACCTCAGCGGCATCGCCGACCTACCCCGCGTTCCCGACGCCATCTTCGTGATCGACACGAAGAAGGAGCACATCGCCGTCACCGAGGCGCGCAAGCTTGGCCTGCCCGTCGTGGCGGTGGTTGACACCAACTGTGACCCCGACGTTATTGACTTCGTCATTCCCGGCAACGACGACGCCATTCGTTCGGTGGCGCTGCTCAGTCGCCTGATCGCTGACGCCGTTACCGAAGGTCGCTTCATTCGTCAGAACCGTCCCGCTACGGCGACGACGAACGCGTAATCGCAGTACCCCCCAACTACGAGTAAGAGGAGAAGGCCGATGGCTATCACCGCTAAGGATGTAATGACCCTGCGCCAGGCGACTGGTGTAGGCATGATGGACGCCAAGAAGGCCCTCGAGGCCAACGACGGCAACATGGAAGAAGCTACTAAGTGGCTGCGCGTGCAGGGTTTGGCGTCCGCCGCCAAGCGCGCCGACCGTGAAGCTGGTGAGGGCGCCGTGGCCGTCGTGCGCGACGGCAACGTGGCTGCGATTGTCGAAATGCGTTGCGAGACGGACTTCGTCGCGAAGTCGGACCAATTCACTGCGCTCGTCGATGAGATGGCTGCTCGCGTGGCGGCCAAGGGTGTCGAGGCCGTCGCCGAATTCCAGGGTGAGATCGAGACAATGTTGACCACGCTGAAGGAAAACATTTCCGTGGGGCGCGTCTACCGACTCGAAGCCGGTGAGGGCGAAGTCGTCGACACCTACATCCACCAACAGTCGGGGCGTGGCGTCAACGCCGTGGCGGTAGTGTTGAAGGATGGCGACGAGGAGTTGGCCCACGAAGTCGCGGTGCACATTGCCTTCGCCAAGCCCAGTTACCTCAACCGTGACGAAGTGCCCGAAGCAGACGTTGAGGCCGAGCGCCAGACGGTCACCCAGATTTCGCTGAATGAAGGTAAGCCCGAAGCCGCCTTGCCGAAGATCATCGAGGGTCGCTTGAACGGCTGGTTCAAGGAGCGTGTCCTGAACGAACAGTCCTACGTCAAGGACGAGAAGCAGAGTGTTGCCCAGTTCCTTGGCAAGGCGTCTATCAGCGCCTACGCCCAGGCCGTCATTGGTAACTGAGTTGCCCCGTCGCGTCGTGCTCAAGCTGTCGGGGGAGGCGCTCGCTTCCTCCGCCAGCGACCAGACCATCGACGCTAATACTGTCGACTTCCTCGCCACCGAGATTTCCAGCGCCGTCGCGCGCGGCAACCTCGAGTTGGCCGTGGTGGTTGGGGGTGGCAATATTTGGCGAGGCGCCACGGGAGCCATGGCGGGCATGAACCGGGCGAGCTCCGACCTCATGGGCATGCTGGGTACGGTCATTAACGCCCTCGCCCTGCAAGACGCCATTGAAGCGCACGGACGTCAGACTCGCGTGATGTCGGCAATCAACATGGACCAAGTTGCCGAGCCCTACATCCGTCGTCGTGCCGTTCGCCACCTCGAAAAGGGGCGCGTGGTCATTTTTGCCGCCGGAATGGGTAATCCCTATTTCACCACCGACACACCCGCCGCCCAGCGGGCCGCCGAAATTGAGGCTGACATTGTGCTCAAGGGCACCCACGGCGGCGTGGATGGGGTGTACAGCGAGGATCCTCGAAAGAATCCCCAGGCGACAAAATACGACGAACTTTCCTTTGATGAAGTAATCGCCAAGGATTTGCGGGTCATGGATATGACCGCTATCACCTTCTGCAAGGACAATCACCTGCCCTTGCGCGTCTTCGACTTAATGTTGCCTGGGAACCTCGGACGTGCACTGGACGGGCACGCTGTGGGTACGCTGGTGCACTAATGGAAAATGACGAACTCGTAGAACTAACCCTTGAGGATGCGCGCGAGCGTATGCAAAAGGCTATCGACCACCTCAAGGCCGAATTCGCTAATGTGCGTACCGGTCGGGCGTCATCGGCCTTGGTGGAGAACATTCTGGTCGACTATTACGGTTCAGAGACGCCGCTGAAACAGCTGGCGAACTTCTCGGTTCCCGAACCCCGCTTATTGATTGTCTCGCCCTTCGACAAGGGCTCCATGACGGCGATTGAGAAGGCTATTAGCAACGCCGACCTCGGTCTAAACCCTTCGAACGACGGCGTCATCATTCGACTGTCCTTTCCCACCTTGACCGAAGAGCGCCGCAAGTCCTTCGTGAAAATTGTCAAGGCCAAGGCCGAGGATGGCAAGGTGGCCCTGCGGGGCGTGCGTCGCCACGCCCGCCAAGAAATCGAAGCCCTCGAGAAGGACCACGGGCTCTCGAAGGACGAAGTGGAGCGTCTGGAGAAAGTCCTGGACAAGATGACCGCCGACGAAGTCGCCGTCGTGGATCAACTGCTCGGGGCGAAAGAGCAGGAGCTCCTTGAAGTCTGACGACGGCTTCCTGGAAGAGCCGACGGGCGAATTGCCCGTGGTGTCCGCAGCCGACTCCCGGGTGACGATCTCGGGGGCCACCATGGCGGGCGACCTCGCGGATTCGCCGGCCAGCGCGGACCCCACGACCTCCCTGCCACACTGGACGGAGGCGCCCACTGGACAAGTGCCGATTGTCGTCGCCCGCGAGGCCGCCGCCCCCATCGACCCCTGGGCCGCCATTCCCGCCCCCGCTTGGCGCGAAGGCGAAGCCGACTGGGTGGCCCACGAGGATCAGTTTGACGCGAGTTTGCTCCACGCCGACGCTACGCCCGAGGATGGTTGGAACATCGTCGCTCCCGAGGAAGAGGCGGTGGCGGTCTTAGACGAGACGCCGCGGCCCGAGCCCCGACGCGAGTACCGCACCCGTCGTAACCTCTTAGCGAATCCGCTGGCGGGTCGTGCCACCCGCGCCAGCAGCCGCTCGGTCTCTACCGCCACGATGACTGGTCTCGCTTTGGGTGCCCTCGTCGTAATCATTTTTCTGCTCGGGACGTGGTTCGTCTTTGGCTTGATACTGGTAGTCCTCGTTATGGCCAGCGCCGAGGTCTACGCCGGATTTCGCAGCGTCGGTGCGCAACCCGCCACCATCTTGGGACTCGTGGCGACGGCGGTACTTCTCGTCAGCGTGTACAACCAAGGTCCGTCGGCCGCAGCCTTCGTGCTGGTGCTTTTGCTGATCGTTGGCTTTCTTTGGTACCTCAACGCGGCGCGTCACGTTGACGTGGTGGACGGACTCGGGCTGACCTTCTTCGTGGTGGTGTGGGTGGGCGTCCTCGGCTCATTCGCCATTGCCCTCATCTCCCCGGTGACCTTCGCGGACCGACACGGATTGGCCTACCTCTTGGGCGTGATGATTTTGACCGTCGCTAACGACAGCGGCGCGCTCTTCACCGGTCGCACCTTCGGCCGCCGACCGCTCAACAAGGTCCTTTCACCGAACAAGACGATTGAGGGCCTGGTCGGAGGGACCCTGGTGACGATCCTGGTGGGCTTCGCCATCGTGCCCTTGATTAGCCCGTGGACCCTTCCTCACGCCTTGGTATTCGCTGTCGTGCTGTCGGTGGTGGTACCTATGGGCGACCTCTTTGAATCAATGCTGAAACGCTCCATTGGGGTTAAGGATCTCGGCACCTCGTTGCCGGGCCACGGCGGTCTGATTGACCGTATCGACGGCCTGCTCTTCGCCCTCCCGTGCGGCTACTACCTCGCGCACGTCCTTCAGATGCACTAGTTATGTCGGCACTTCGTCGCGTAGCGATTATGGGAGTGACCGGCTCCATCGGACAACAGACGCTCGAAGTCATCAGAGCAACGCCGGAACATTTTGAGCTGGTCGCCGTCGCTGGTGGAAAGAACCTCGAAGCCCTGGCCGCTGTCGTGGCCGAGTTCCGCGTCACTGCCGTGGCGGTGCCCAGCGAGATCGAACGAGCAGGCTTGGCGGCCATGGTGCCCGAGAGTGTGCACATCGTGACCGGGCCCGAAGGATTGGCCCAACTCTCGCGCGACGCCGACGTGGTGGTCAATGCAGTGGTGGGCTTCGCGGGGCTGCCGGTGACGCTGGCCACCCTCGAAGCGGGCAAGCGGCTGGCCCTCGCGAACAAGGAATCTCTTATTGCCGCGGCACCGCTCGTGGAGGCGGTTCGTCACCTGGGTGGCGAA